>NZ_RQSP01000037.1:13966-18718 GCF_009078285.1 Bifidobacterium jacchi | reverse complement strand
TGGGCCGTGCAGTCGGTGGAATTGTTCAATCATGGTGTTGCTTCTTGTTCTATTTGTTCTATTTGTTCTATTTCGTATCCTATATAGGGCTTACTATCGTTGGAATTGCAACGATAGTAAGCCCTTATGATTCGTGGGTCGGGCTTGTTCTAGAGATTTTCTATTTGTTCTATATGCGGGTATATTGAGGATACGTATGCATAGGACAACCGGCGTTGCGAAGGAGGATTGTCATGGCGTTTCCTGCGAATCCGTTCAAACCAACGGCAGGCGTGATGCCTCCGGTACTCATTGGCCGCGAATCCATAGGATTGGATTTCTCTGAAGGGTTGGATGATGGTCCCGGTGCGCCTGATCGCCTGATGCTGATCACCGGTCCGCGAGGCAGCGGGAAGACCGTGATGCTTACGGAACTGGGACTGATCGCCGTGCGCAGACATTGGACGGTGATCGATGAAACCGCGTCCGAAGGCTTGGCGGAACGCCTCATCGCGCGTATCGCCCCGGAATCGAGTCGCATCGCCGGAGTGAGCATCAAACCGTCGTTGATGGGTGCCAGCTTGGGCGAGGTGAACATCGCGCCGGCATTGCGTCCCTCCACGCTGCGCGACGCCATGTCCGCGCGGCTTCGTGCGCTGGGCAAAGGCAAAGGCCTACTGATTACCATCGACGAGACCCAGGATGCGAGCATGGAGGATATGACCGCCATCGCGACCGCTGCTCAGCACATGCTACGCGACAACGCGGAAGTCGCGTTCGTTTTTGCGGGTTTGCCGTCGCTCGTCTCCGATTTGCTGAACACCAAGGTGCTGACGTTCCTGCGCCGCGCTTCGATCAAGGAGCTCGGTGACGTGCCACTGGACGAAGTGCGGGACGCGTTCGCGTCCACGATTCGTAACGCTGGCCTGTCGATCACTGATGAGGCTCTGGATCTTGCGGCGCAAAGCACGGGTGGTTATCCGTACATGATTCAACTCGTCGGATACAACATGTGGCGCATGGCGCGGCGTCGTGCTAACGGATTAGGACTATCCATCTCATTGGACGACGTGAGCGTTGGCGCGGAACAGGCGCGGGCGAAACTGGGGGAGGGCGTGTGCGCGCCTGTGATTAAGCAGCTTTCCGATCGGGCGGTTGACTATGTAACGGCCATGGCGCAGGATGACGGGCCATCATCGACTGCGGAAGTCGCTGCGCGTATGGGAGAAAGCATGGATTATGCCAATATCTACCGTCAGCGTCTGATCGAAGACCATATCATCACGTCTCCGGCGCGAGGCTTCGTCGATTTCGCCATTCCGTTCCTGCGCGAGTACCTACGCTCCCTGCATCGGCCTGAATGATTTCCGGCGGATTCTTATGGCTCCCTTCCACTAGTCAATGTGGCAGGTAATGCCCTTCGTCGTTACTGCGATGCGGAATGCTTCGATGCTCCGGCTGGAAAACCTTCGATAATGTGGATTGCCGCACTTCGGGCGATCATTATGGATGACGAGCTCCTCGACATGCTGGTATTTCATCCGCTCCAGGAAAGCGTCCATGTTGTCTTTGGTTTGCGCGTGGGCGTCAAGCCAGCTTGCATTGACGCGACGCACGACGACACCCCGCTCGGCATCCCATAGATTGTATGGTTCTCCGAGCGGAATGTCGTCGGTGGAGGGATCAGATGCGGCGGAATCAACCGACTGTGAGCGACTGCTTGGTTCCGCTGCAACAACATCCGTCAGATGCTGATACCAGCATTCCTTCGAATCGTTCCTCTCCGTCGGACTCATCAGCCTACGATCTCCATGCAGGTGTCGTGATTCTCAGCCATCTGTAATGCAGAGATCAGAGTGTTCAGACCCCGCTGTTCGGTCTCATCCGTGGAACGCTTCAAGGTTGTTTTCGCCATCGTCAGTGCTTGAGGAATATCCTTTGCAAGGATGAATTCCTCTTCATAATAATCAATGATGATGCCGAACATGGCGTTGTAGCTATCGAATAGTGGGTCGAGCAGCCAGCTTTCCTTCTCGGTCAGATCAAATTCTTGGCAATTGGGGAGATCGGCGTCGCCGCCAGTTCCCAGCAGTTCGTTCTCTCCCTCCTTATTCAAGGGAACCAGAAGCGTGTATGCCTGTTCGCACATGAGAATTCCTTTCTTAGGATTTATGCTTAGGGGATTCGATTTGCAGCATGTGTTTGATTCGGAAATGGGTTATTGGGTTGTACTGTTCGGGCGGCAGGACCCTTACCTTCTTTCCACTGACGATGACGTACCGTGGATTGTGACCGGATAAGTCCAAATATTCCGGCCGCTTTCGCGTCGAATGTTTGAGGTCTTGAATACGAAGATATCCTCCACCGATATCAACAAGTACATCGATTGCGCCGTCGAGGCTTCGGTAATGGATCTTGTTGCCCTTAACGATCGGTGAAGCTCTTGGAGCGAAACGTTCGACGATTTCGGGGAGGGAAACCTCTTGCCAGTTCTGTCGGTACATCAGATTGCGGGCTTTGCCTCGTAGAATTGAGATGTACAGTCGGTCGTCGCCTCGTTCGCGTTGTCGGTCTGCTTCCGCCTTCTGATGTTGGACGGTGGAGGAGTAGTTCGCTTTCACATCCATGTCATGCAGCCTTTCTGATGAGGGCGGCATCATATGATCGCCTGCGGTACTCCTGATATTGGGTGTAGGTGACTTCGAACTCGTTGAGAACCGTTGCGTAACGCTTCAGCATTGGTCCGTAGACGAGCAGGTGCTTCGGATTGGTGATGAGCAGTTTCGTGCGCAGTGTGAACTCGCCGTAGTCCTTGTCCTTATGATTGCCGTGCGAGCATCCGAGTGTGCCGACTGCGAACATGGAGTTCCGCGGATATGCCTGTAGCGCGGGGACTGTGGACCGGTCGCCGATGCGCCAGTTCGGGATGACGCGCACGCCGTGTAGCCCGAGCCAGATGGTGGCCATCATGCTGAGTGTGATGTTGAACCGTTGGAGATCGGGGTCCATGCCGATGCGCGGGCTCAGGTCGAATCCGGCGACCGCGAGAAAGCGCTTGTATTCCGGCAGGTCCTGTTCGAGGTGGAACAGACGCTGGTACAGGAACTTATCGTCCATATACATGGCGACAACGGTGTTCCCCGGGTTCTTGGTCTTGTTCCGGTTCCTCCAGTCGATCATGTCCTTGATGTCGTTCGGGTTGCAGTTGAACATGATCGATTCGGGGAATATGGGATAGCCGTCCTTGGTGAACGTGATGCCGGTGGCCAGCAGCTCTGCGCAGAGCCATGCAAAAAGAGTGAAAACGTTACGTTCGGACGTCATCATAATGCTCCTCCTTGTGAAGAGAAAGGTAACAAATGTAAACAATCCGCTTCAGGAAGGAAGATGGCGTGAGATAATGTGAAATGCAGGTGACATTATCTTCGTCATCTTCCAGCGCGGTAGACTATTGGCGTAGTCTGCCGCGCTTTCCTTTGGCGCTTGGTTGTGCGGTGGACTAGTCCGCAGTAGTGCTTCTCCTTTCTATGGGAGTCCAATCGTTGAGGTCGAAGATCATGGCATGGTCGTCCGGGTAGAATCGTCCGGCGACCTTGCATCCTTTCTCTTCCAGATTCCAGTTTCCTAGTGTCTGAAGAGTGTCTTTCAGGTCAGTGTTGTTCCAGCGGACTCCGGCGCGAGCTGATCGTCCGTCTCGCAGGAACGGACGTGCGTCCTGTGCGTCTTTGTTGCATGGGATGACGGCTATTTTGAGGCCTGTTTTGTCTACAAGCACTTGGACGTATGCGGGGGAGTCCAGTTTTTCGACCACAGTCTTGTTGAAGTTGATGCCGTCCTTGGTGATGGACATGCTTGGCACTCCGGTCACATAGGGCATCACCTCGAATGAATCAAGCAATCCCATTTGCGCTCCTTAGGCTTCGTACCTGTTCTGCCGACAATTCTATATCACTTTGCATTGGCTTGTGTTTGACTATTGGTCTGGATTGATGTTTTGGGGGCTTCTGATGGTTCTGTCGGTATTGTTTTGGGGGACAACGTGGTGTCGTGTGGGTGAAATCCTTCACTGAGAATGGCTTATTTGGTGACTAACTGAGGGGAATCAGCGTTGTTTCAGTCGCTCGTGGCTGTAATTCCGTGGTGCGGCGTGAGGGCGTTGGGTTAATGTGAATGTATTGTGTAGATATTTGATTCGCGTTGGTGTGGCATCATTGATGGGGTGCTCGCTGTCGGTTTGCATTCCAACTGTAACCGTATATTCACATGGGAATTGAATGGCAAATACAAACGAACTGGTGACTGATTGGAGAAAGTCTTCATGTCGCGGAAACGGACCGATATAAATAAAGCGGGAAAGTGTTTACATGTGGAGAATGGCAATGTGCATCGTGGGACCAATGCGCATGCCGAATCGACAACAGTGTTGCATTAAGTTTGGTATTCGCTTGCGTTGCAGCGGGAGTTTACGTGGCGGGTGGAGGCGATTGCGGCGGCGCGGGCGAAGGTCGAGCGGGCGCTCGCCTTGGATGACGAGCTGTTCGCCTCCCTCCAATCCCGCGCCTTCCGCGGCGAACTGTAATCACATACCCCCTTGGCGTCTCTTACCCGCTCGCTGACGCTCACTGACGGTCTTGATTTGTGTTTTTGTGTAGTTCGACTGGTCTGGCTGGGCGGTGCGGCTGGGGTGTGGGGCGAAAAGTGGGCTGTTTTGCACCATATCTTGCAGTTGTGTGTACCGGCGGCTGGAGATCGGGTGAAAACGGGTGGCTCCTG
>NZ_RQSP01000037.1:13520-13867 GCF_009078285.1 Bifidobacterium jacchi | reverse complement strand
GTCGTGTCGGCGGTGTTGCATAATGGCGGAATTGCAACGATCGTGGAGTTCCTGCCCATCAGCCGTGCCGATGTGTGCGCGCCTGGCGGTACACACAACTGCAAGATATGCCCGAGAATAGGCTGTTGAACTGAAATGAGCCTGCTCGCCTCGCCGTGTTCGCCGTGCCGCATCTGGGGGAGTACCTGCGGTCGCTGTGACGGACGCAATCGTCGCTCATGCCAATGCGAACGTGCCATGTCTCTGGGCCGGTTGCAGTACCTCGATTACCGTCCGTAGGCCGTACAGTCGGTGGAATTGTTCAATCATGGTGTTGCTTCTTGTTCTATTTGTTCTATAGGCAGATG
>NZ_RQSP01000037.1:0-13398 GCF_009078285.1 Bifidobacterium jacchi | reverse complement strand
CGGGGCCGAAAGCATGGATGATGTCAACATCTACCGTCAGCGTCTGATCGAAGACCACATCATCACATCTCCGGCGCGAGGCTTCGTCGATTTCGCCATTCCGTTCCTGCGAGAGTACCTACGTTCCCAGCGCCGGCCCGAATACTTGGAACTCACCGGGGGAACAGCGCGAGGTATTGGCGTGCGGTCATGCTCTTTACCGATGAATGGGCGAACGCCCCCGAGTCGCGGGTGATGATGAAATCGAGGTCGTTGCGTTCGGCAACGGCGCGAATCAGACCGTCCTCGAAATCGGGCTCGTCGGAGTATGCGGAATCGTCACACTCCCGCTGGCCGACGGGAAGAACGTCCAGCAGCACCAGAAAATGGCGGATGAGCTGTCTGCATGCAGGCTCACCCAGCGGCTTTCGGCACAGGTAGTAGAAATCCTTCAAGGAGCCGGAGGTCACGTATCCGGCGGCCTCGGACTTCGCCACCCGTTCCATGAGGATGGTGGCGGGGAGATGCTCCGGCCGGTTCGTGACCGCGTAGTCCACAAGAATGTTCGTGTCGAACAGGAGCCTAGATGTCACGGTTCTCGAACTCCCTGCGCATGTCGTCATAGGTCATGGTGTCTAGCTTGGTGCCGCGCGGAAGATTCACGATGATGCTCTGGGCGTCTTTGAAGGCGGCCAGTCGCGCCTGTCTGCGCTGGTCGCCTGAATCGTCGAACTCGGGGACGACCCCTGTGTTGGCGATGCTCTCCCACAGGTCGCGGATCAGCTCGTTGGGGGTGAGACCGGCCTTCCTGATGTAGTCGTTGGCTACGGCCTTGACCTTGGCGTCGACGCTTGCGGAAACGGTTGCGGTTGCCATTGCGCCCTCCTGCCTGCTAACTGCATTGTCTGCCATCTACAATATCTGCTATCTACATATAGATAGTAGATAGTATATTCTCGTGTCTCGTTCCGGTCAATCGCGATGTGCTGATCGCCGCTTCCCGATCGCCGCGTGGTGATCGCCACCGACGGCCGGATTTCTCTTGTATGGAACGTACACTGAACGGTAATGACGCAATGACCGCGTCGGCGTGAGGGGAGGCCAAGCATGGGCAACTTCGATTTCGTCAAGGATGTATTTCCGTTCATCGCGGACGATTGTGCGAGAGCGGAGTCGTACATCTCCTCCGACCCGCTGGCCGCATGCGTGTACGCACGCCGCGCGATCGACAACCTTGTGGAATACCTCTATTACGACGTGCTTGGTCTCGAAAAGCCGTATCACGACGACCTGTCCGGGCGCATCCACAATCCCGGTTTCATGCAGCAGGTCAGCCCCGGCATCATCGCCAAACTCAACGTCGTCCGCAAAATCGGCAACAAAGCCGCGCACGACGACCATCCGAACATCAGCGAACAGGCGGCGCTCGCCACCGTGCGCGAACTCTTCCATATCGTCATCTGGGCCGGCTACCATCTGACCGCCGCCTGCGACAACGTTCCCATCTCCGCGCAGTTCGACCCCGCGCTCGCCAAACAGTCGATGGCGCTCAACCCGGCGCAGTTCAAAACGCTATTGCTGCGCACCAAGCAGGAGCGCAACGCCCACGCCAAAGCCATCGCCGAACGCGACGCGCTCATCGCCAGCAAAGACGCGGCGGCGCTGAAACTACAGGCAGAACTCGAAGCGTTGCGCGCGCAAATCAAGGCGGCGCAGCAGGCCAACACCGTTCCCGACACGCACGACTACCATGCCGACGAGGCGGACACCCGCGCTCTGCTCATCGACATGATGCTCAAGGAACAGGGATGGGCGCTCGACGATCCTCACGACCGCGAATACCGAGTCGAAGGCATGCCGCCGACCGCCGACAATCCCAGCGGCATCGGCTACGCCGACTACGTGCTGTGGGGTGACGACGGCAAGCCGCTCGCCGTCGTCGAGGCGAAGCGCACGTCGGTCAGTCCTCTCGTCGGCCAGCAGCAGGCCAGGCAATACGCCGACTGTCTGGAACGCAAGTTCGGGCAGCGTCCGGTGATCTTCACCACCAACGGCTACGAAACGCAGATCTGGGATGATGCGGGCGGCTATCCGCCGCGCGACGTGCAGGGATTCTACAAAAAGGCCGAACTGCAGCGGCTGATCGAACGCCGGTCGTCACGCAGTGTGCTGTCAAGTCTGCCGTTTGACGAGAAAATGGACCACATCGCCGGACGCGCCTATCAGAAAGCCGCTATTCGCGCCGTGGACGAGGCGTTCGACGCCAGCCAGCGCGACGCCCTGCTCGTCATGGCCACCGGCACCGGCAAAACGCGCGTCGTGATCTCGCTCGTCCATCAGCTCATGGAAGCCGGCTGGGTCAAGAACGTGCTGTTCCTCGCCGACCGCACCGCGCTCGTCAGGCAAGCCGCCAATGCGTTCAAGAATCCGGACACCGGGCTCGGCGACAGCGTGCCGGTCGTCAACCTGCTCAACGACGCCGACCGCAATGCCGGCGGACGCATCTACCTGAGCACCTACCCGACCATGATGAATCTGATCAATGCGCGGGATCGGGACGACGATGCCGCGGCGGCGGACGGCGACGCTTCCTTATCCGCCGATTCGGCATCCGCCGCGTCCTCCGGTGCCGCCGCGCCGACGCTCAAGCCGACGCTCAAATTCGGCCCCGGTTTCTTCGACCTGGTCATCATCGACGAAGCGCACCGGTCGGTGTACGCCAAATACGGATTCCTGTTCGACTATTTCGATTCGCTGCTCGTCGGCCTCACCGCCACGCCGCGCAACGAAATCGACCGCAACACCTACCGTCTGTTCCATCTCGAATACGACGAACGCACCGGCGGCGTGCCGACATTCGCCTACGATCTCGATCAGGCGGTGCGTGACGGCTATCTCGTGCCGCCGCGCTCGCTGTCGGTCAACACGAAATTCATGGATCGCGGCATCTCCTACGACGAACTCAGCCCGGAGGAGCAGGAGCAGTGGGATTCGCGCGACTGGGATGAGGACGGCGACGTTCCCGATTCGGTAAGCGCCGGCGACGTCAACCGCGTGCTGTTCAACGCCGACACCATCGACAAGGTGCTCGGCGTGCTCATGCAACGCGGCCTGCGCGTCGGCGACGGCGACGAACTCGGCAAAACCATCATCTTCGCGCGCAACCAGAGGCACGCCGAGGCGATCAAAGCGAGGTTCGACATCAACTGGCCCGAATATCACGGCACATACGCGCAGATCGTCACCCACGCCACGCGCAACGCGCAGCAGATCATCGACGATTTCTCGGAACCTGCGAAGGACCCGCGCATCGCGATCAGCGTGGACATGCTCGACACCGGCATCGACGTGCCCGACGTGGTGAATCTCGTGTTCTTCAAACCGGTGATGAGCCGCACCAAATACTGGCAGATGATCGGCCGCGGCACCCGGCTGCGCCCCGACCTGTACGGTCCGGGACGCGACAAAACCGACTTCCTGGTGATCGACTGCTGCGACAACGTGGCGTATTTCAATCAGAATCTGCCCGAATCGGACGGATACGTGGGCGTGCCGCTGAGCGACCGGATTTTCCGCATGCGCCTGGCATTGCTGGAGACGCTGGACGCGGCGACCGGTGCCTCCGGCAATGCAGACGATGCGGATGGGCTGTTGGCGTTCGGCGGCTCGCCTGACGACCGCGCCGGCTACCGCGCCGCATTGGCGCGTACGCTGTGCGCGCTGACCAACGGCATGGACCCGGATGGCAACGTGATCGTCCGGCCGCATCGGCGCAGCATCGAAGCCGCGTCGCAAGCCGAATGGTGGCGGCACGTGACGCGGGACAAGGCTATGCAGGCATCCGAACTGGCCGGGCTGCCGTCCGCGTTTCGCGCCGGAGGAGAGGATGACGTGGCCGGTGGCTCCCACGCCGGCGACGACGCGGCTCCCAGTGGCGACGCGGCTCCCAGTGGCAGTGCGGCTCCCGGCGGCAACGTGGCTGCCAACGACAACGCCGCCAAACGATTTGATCTCATGATCTATTCGTATGAACTCGCCGTGCTGCGCGCCGAAGCCGATCGCCTCGGGCGCACCCCGGACCAAGGGTACGGACTATACGGCATCGCTGCACCGGCCATGCAGCCTCCCGCGATCAAACATGCCGTGCGGGAGGCCGTCGACGCATTGCGCGGACCGAAGTTGCGCGCGATTCCGGACGTTGCGGCCTGCTCCGATCTGATCGAGGCAGTGGCTGGCGATGACTGGTGGAATGACGTGACCGTGCCGATGCTCGAAACCGCGCGCAAACGGCTGCGCGGCATCATGCGGTATGCGACCGGCGGCGTGCGCAAGACGGTGTTCACCGATTTCGAGGACGAGCTGACCGTGACCGAAGGCGAAACGCTGGCATCCGGCGGTGATGTGGCCGCCGTGGATATGCAGCGGCTGCGGGAGAAGGCGACAGCGTTCCTGCGTGGGCTGGGAGGCAATATCGTGCTCGCCCGCGTGCGGACCGGGCGTCAGCTCACCGAACAGGATCTTGCCGAACTGGAGCGCATGCTCATCGACAACGGCGTGGGCGATGAGGAGACGCTTGGCGAGGCGGGCGAGCAGAGCGGCGGATTCGGCCTGTTCATCCGATCACTGGTCGGATTGGAGCCGGCGGCCGTGCAGGCGGCGTTCTCGACGTTCCTTGACGGTTCCCGATACAACGCGAGGCAGATCGAGTTCGTGAACCTCATCGTCCATGAACTCACCGCCAACGGCGTCATGAGCGCGGCCAGACTCTACGAACCGCCGTTCTCCGATGTGTCGGGTGGCGGCCCGGAGGAACTGTTCGGCAGTGAACGCGACGTCGATGACATCTGCGACATCCTTGACCGGGTGCGGCGGTCCGCGATACCGGTGGCAAGACGCGCGGCATAGCGGATTGCGCGTGTGGCGGGGCGCCGCCGCGTGTCGGCTTACGGCTGTAGGCTGGGGCCTATGCTTGATATTCAATTCATTCGCGAACATGCCGACATTGTCAAGGAGTCGCAGCGCAAGCGCGGCGAATCCGTTGAACTCGTCGACGAAGTGCTCAAGTCCGATGAAACCCGCCGCACCGCGCTCAAGGAATTCGAGGAGGCGCGCTCCCAGCAGAAGGAGATCGGCAAGAAGGTCGCCGCCGCGCCGGCCAATGAAAAGGCCGCGCTGATCGCCCAGACCAAGGAGCTCGCCGCCAAGGTCGCCGAATACAAGGCCACCGCCGATGCGGCGGCCGAGGAATACACCACCGCCATGTGGAAGCTGTCGAACGTGGTCGAACCGGAGGCTCCGGAGGGTGGCGAAGACGACTACGTGGTCGTCAAGAAGGTCGGCCAGATTCGTGATTTCGCCGCTGAGGGCTTTGAGCCGAAGGATCACCTGACGCTCGGCACCGGCGTGGCCGGCATCGACATGCGCCGCGGCGTCAAGGTCGGCGGCTCGCGCTTCTACTTCCTGCGCGGCGCGGTCGCCCGCATGCAGATCGCCATGCTCACCATGGCAGTCGATCAGGCCGAGAAGCATGGATTCATCCTCGCCATCACTCCGACGCTGGTGCGCCCCGAGGTCATGGCCGGCACCGGCTTCCTCAACTCGCACGCCGACGAGATCTACCGTCTGCGTGAGCCTGATGACCAGTACCTTGTCGGCACGTCCGAAGTGGCGCTCGCCGGCATGCACGAGAACGAGATTCTCGATCTGTCCGCTGGCCCGCTGCGCTACTGCGGCTGGTCGTCGTGCTATCGCCGTGAGGCCGGTGCTGCTGGCAAGGATACGTCCGGCATCATCCGCGTGCACCAGTTCGACAAGGTGGAGATGTTCGTCTACACCAAGCAGGAGGACTCCTACGCCGAGCATCAGCACCTGCTGAGCATGGAGGAGGAGATGCTGGCCAAGGTCGAGGTGCCGTATCGCGTGATCGACACCGCCGCTGGCGATCTGGGCTCCTCCGCCGCGCGCAAGTTCGACACCGAGGCGTGGATTCCGACGCAGGGCCGCTATCGCGAGCTGACCTCCACGTCGAACTGCACCGAGTATCAGGCGCGTCGCCTCAACATTCGCGAGCGTACCGAGGACGGCTCGACGCGTGCGGTCTCCACGCTCAACGGCACGCTGGCCACCACCCGCTGGCTCGTCGCTATTCTGGAGAACCACCAGCAGAAGGATGGTTCGATCGAGATCCCGAAGGCCATGCGTCCGTATATGGGCGGCCGCGAGGTGATCGAGCCGACCAAGTGGGAAGCCTGACCTCCGGCCACGCCTGCTGTGTGTCGTGACGCGCGCGACGCCACTCGCGACGCTACGCGCGGCACCGCGCGCGGCGTCGCGAGTGGTGCCGCTGTGCGATGACCACCCCGAATGTATAATTGAAACTTGTGCGCATTCGTGTGCGCGCAAGGATAGGTGTCCGAGCGGTCTAAGGAGACGGTCTTGAAAACCGTTGTGGGGCAACCCACCGCGAGTTCGAATCTCGCCCTATCCGCAAACCAGGGTTCAGGCATTGTGTCTGGACCCTTTTTCGTTGTTTGCCGGAATCTGGTCTTGCTGTTGATACAGTGTCGCTGTTGGCGCATTGGTTGCCAATTGGCAACCAGCGAGGTGTTGGCGGTGTGCCGGCGGCTGACGGAGTGCTGGTAATTCTGCAATGACGCATTGGTTGCCGATTGGCAACCGGCGGCGTGCTGGCGGTTGGTGGAGTGCTGGTGACTGGCGGAGTGCTGGTGACTGTGCAATGTCGGGTTGGTTGCCGATTGGCAACCACCTGCGCGAGCGAGATTGGCGGAATTGCGGTATTCTCGCCGTGACGATTGGTTGCCAATTGGCAACCAATGTGCCAGTGGTCGTCATTGATATGTTCGGAGCCGGCGCGCCAGTCGCGGACTCGGTCACGAGGAGCGGGATACGCCGTGTGATCGGGTGTTACAAACGTTGGAATTTCAACGTTTTTGTGAGGTGGTCACAGGGTGCGGGGCGCTCCCTGTGACCGAACCTGCGGCGCGCGGTGGTTACGGCGCGCCGCAGGTTGTGCCAGTGACGGTTGCGCCAGTGACGGTTGTGCCAGTGACGGTTGGGTCAGTGACGATTGCGGTTGCGGTTGCGACGCACGGCGATCGCCGAGCATCCGGCGGCTGTCAGCAGTGCGGCTGCCAGCGCGATCAGCGATGCCGAAGCGCCGGTGGACGACAGCTGCGACGGCTTCTTGCCGTTGGTGCCGTCGTTGACGTTGCCATCGCCGCTGCCACTACCGTTGTTGCCGTTGGCGTCGTTGTCGGAGTCTCCTCCGTTGGCTCCGTTCTGATTGCCGTTTCCGGAGTTGTTGCCGCTGCCGTTGCCTCCATTGTTGCCGTTACCGGTATTGTTCCCGCCGTTATTACCGTTGCCGCCGTTGCCGGAGTTTCCGCCGTTACCTCCATTGTTGCCGCCGGAGTTCCCGCCGTTGGAACCGTTGCCGGAGTTCCCGCCGTTGCCTCCGTTACCGGAGTTGCCGCCGTCGTCAGAAGCCTTCTTCAGCCCTTCGCGCGCCTCGTTCAGCGCCCTGGTGGCCTCAGTGGTCTGCGCGCGGGTGGCGTCGGCATCATCCAGCGTGGCGATGGCCTTGACCAGTGCCTCATGGAACGGCTTCCACGTTGTCTCGGTGTAGTCGGCCTTGTTGAGCGACTGCGCGTCGAGGATCGCCTTGCGCAACGCATCCCGCTCGGCGGCGGTGGGCTTATCCTCGCTGGGCTTATCCGGATCAACCGACTCCGAACCCTTGCGCTTCAGCCCCTCGCGCGCCTTGACGAGATCCGCGGCCGCCGCGTTCAGCGCCTTCTGCGTGGTCGAGACCTTGTCGCGAGCCGCGATCGCCGCGTCGAGCGCCTTCGCGAACGGCTTCCACGATTCGGCGGTGTAGTCGCCCTCCTTGAGCTGCTGCGCCGTGCCGATCGCATCCGCCAACGCCGTGCGGTCCAAGCGGTTGCCGGCCTCGCCCAGCGCATCGATCGCCTTGTTCAGATCATCCGCCGCCGCATTAACGCTCGTCTGGCTGATCTGCTTGGCATCGACCTTGTCGGCTGCGGCGCGCGCCGACGTCAGCGCGTCGGTCATCGCCTTCCATGCGCCAGCATCGTAGGCGGATTCGCTGAACGCGGCGGCGCGGTCGATCGCCGAACGCAGCGCGGCATCATCGATGATGATGACATCATTCTTGAACGCCTCGATCGCCGCATTCAGTGCGTCGCTGGCTGCATCGATCTTCGCTGCATTGCCGCCTGCCGCCTTGCGCGCGTCGCGGGCGGCGGCAATCGCGGCGGCCAGCGTATCCAGCGCGCTCTCCGGATGCTGCCCTGCGAATTCGCCTGCCGTGGTGCCGTCGTGCAGCGCGGTCGCCGCCGCCAGCACGGTCTGATACCGCTGCTCGGCGGTCAGACCGGCGGTTGCGGCGTCGATCGCATCCGTCAGCGCCTTGTCGGCCGCGTCGATCTCGGCCTGCGTCGCCTTGTATCGAACAGCGACGCTCTTCGCCGAGTCGCGCGCGGTGGACAGCGCGTCGGCGATGTCGCCCAGCTGCTGATCGTTGAGCGAGGTGATCATAGCTGCGGCCTGATCCAGCGACACGTTGAGCGTGCCGCGATCGACGCTCACATAGCCGGTGCGATGGAATTCGCTGACGGCCGCGTCGATCGTATCGAGCCACTGCGCGACCTCGCGCGAGGTGACGCCGGCGCTGAGTGCAGTGCGCGCCTGATCGAGCACGCCGACAAGCTTCGTCTTGGCGGATGTACGGTATTCGCCCGCATGATCGCCGAACGTCAGCGCGTCAAGAGCCTGCTGCACGGCCGTGATGCGGCTTTCCAGCGTGGTGCCGACCTCGGCGCGGTACAGATACAGTTCGTTGATCGTCACCGCATCGTCGCCGAGGAACGTGAAGCGCACCTTGTCGGTGTACGCCGGCTTGGCGAGTCGTGCGATGATTTCGGGGCGAAGCTGCGTATTGCCGCTGTAGTCGGCCAGCGTGGTCCACTTGTCGCTCTCGGCGGAACCGGTGTCGGCGGAACCGGTGTCGGCGGAACCGGAACCGGCAGAATCAGCGTCGGAATCAGCGGGAACCACCCGATATTCCGCCTTGAACCGCAGCGCCTTCGCGTCGGCGGCCGCAGTCGCCAGCACGCCGAGCGTGTTCACGTCGGCCGGCTTGTCGAGCGACAGCGTGACCGTGCGGCTTGCAGCGTCGGCAAGCGTTGCGGAGGATGCGCGGTCCCCATCGACCAGCTTGGCGAGGTCGCCCGCCGCAACGGAGGCGTCGGCACCCGCCGTCACCTTCGCGCCGCGCGCCACGTTCTGCGGCGTCGCATACACTTCGATCTCGCGCACCAGCGGCCACGCGTCGCCGCCGTACGACGGGATGCGCGCGTCGGTGATGTCCATGCGGATCGTCTTGACCTCCAGTCCGACCGGAATGTCAAGCGTGATGCCCTGCGGCTTGGTCAGGTCGGCCGCCGTACGCTCGTACACCTTGTGCGCGGTGCCGTCGGCGTCGGTGACGGTCAGCGTGAACTGCATGCTGCGGTCAGGCTGACCCTCCTCGAAGCGCAGTCGGATGGAATCGACGTTGCGCGCCTTGTCGTAGTCCAGCTGGAACCACGCCGGCTTCGCGCCGTCGCGCGACACCCACGCGTTGGCGGTGCCGTCGACGAGCGCCGACTTGTCTTCGGGCGCATCCTTGGTGGGCGACGACGTGATGGTCGCCGCCGAGGCGATGTTGGTGCCTTGCAGCGCGTCGGAGGTCTCCTGCAGCAGCTCCAGTTCGGCGATCGCCGGCCATGCGGTGCCGCCGACCGATCCGGTGAACTCGACGGTCACGTACGTGACTTCGGCGCCCAGCGTCGCCTCGTAGACGCGATCCAGCCCGCTTTGATTGCCGGTCTGATCGATCAGCGTCTTTTCGGTGCCGTCCTTGAGCCCGGCAACCACTTTGAACTGGAAGAGGCGGCCGGCCTGCTCGAAGACGAGTCGCACCTTGTCCACGCGCTGCGCGCCGGCGGCGGTCGCGTCGGCGGCGGCAGCGTCGGCCCCGGCAGCGTCGGCAGCAGCGTCGGCAGCCGCGCCGGAGCCCAGATCCACGCGATACCAGTTCGGATCGGAACCGTTGCCGACCCACAGCGTCGACTCGTCGCCGTCGATGCCGTACGTCACCGAGCGGCTCGGCTCCGTGGTCTTGGCGCTCGCCGCGGCACCCAGCGCGAGATTCGTGTACTCGACCTGCGGCGGAGCGGCGCCCCACACGGCAAGCTCGTAGATGCCGACCAGCGCCTTGCCATCGGTCGAATGCAGCTTGAACCGCACCTTCGAACCGGTCACATCGCAGTCGATCTCGTTCTTGGAGCTGACCTTGTCGGCGGTGCTGCGTCCGACCTCGACCCATGCGGAGCCGTTCCACACCTCGATCTCATAGCGCAGCGGGAAGTCCGCCGCGATCTGCTGCAATGTGATGCCCGCGCCGGAGATCGCATAGTCGCCGCCGAGGTCGATCTCAAGCGTCGCGTCGGTTCTGCCGGTTTCGGTCCATCCGGTCGCGGTGTCGCCGTCGGTCATATTCGGCAGCTTCGCGCCGGGCAGCGAAGCTCCGCCGTCGCCGCTGCCGCCGGAACCGTCGCCGCCGGTCGCGTCGATCACATCGCGGCCGAGCGCCAGATTCGTGCGCTGCTCGCTTTCGCCGCCCGCCGCAGTCGATTCGGCGACCGTGTAATCGGTCACGATCGTCTCGCCCAGCTTCTTGAGATCGGTGTCGCTCGCCTTGACCGCGTATCCGTCGCCGGTCTCGTCGCTCTTGCGGTTCGCCCACTGCCAGCCGTACGCGAACCAGTCGGGATCAGTGAAATCGGTGCCGTTGTCGAGCTTGTTGATGCGATTGGCCGCCCACGTTGCCCAACGCGGCTGATAGTAGCCGCCGGTCAGCCCCGCCCACTGGCGGTTCGAATAGTCGATCAGCGAGCCGTTCTTCGCCAATCCCCATGTGGTGACGAGCGAGCGGGCGTTGAGCTCGAACAGGTCGGCGGTCCAATCGTCCTCGCCGTCAAGCATCGTGCGCGCGCTCTCGATCCATGTGCCCAGCAGGAAGTGCTCGTCGGAGGCGAGCAGCTTCTCCTGCGTGGTGATGATGTCGAGCATGCGTTTGGACAGCGTCTTGAACGTGGCCGCGTCGCCGGAACGATACGCCTGACCGGCGAGCGGCTGCACCTCCTGGAACGAGTTGGCGAGCACCTGACGCATCACGTCCACGTAGTCGTAGCGGAATCCGGGGGAGTCCTTGTACGTGTCGTACGCCTTGGCGAACAGCGCCGCCGCCTTCTCGAACTCGGCTTTGTCATAGTCGATGTCGCTGTGGCCCCAGGTCGAGGCCGATCCGATCCGGCCGTCCGACGGCCGCGCGTTGATGATCGACTCGCTTGCGCCCTGATAGTATTCGCCGTCCTTGTGCTTGTAGGCGGTGTCGAGCAGAATCTGCCACGCCTGCTCGATCGTCTTGTCGGTGCCGCCGTAGCGACGCTCGGCGTAGTCGCGCGTCCATGCGCGCCAGTCGATCGGATCCTGCTCCCAGGTCATGTCGAACAGCAGTTCGTAGACGATCGGCGAATTGTCGATCGCCTCAGGCGTGATGCCGATGCCGCGCATGTAGCTGCTGGATTCGTACGCCTTGGTGATGTCCTGCGAAATCACCTCGGGCACGCCGTCCATGCCCATGCGCCCGCCGAAGTTGTGCAGCATGTTCCACACCCACGGCACGCCCTGATTCTCCATCGGGGACGCCTGCGAGCGCAGATCGGACTGCAGGTCGAGCACGAGCGCCTGATTCTTGTTCGCGAGGCCCGACAGCTTGTTCTCGTCGATGCCCCACTGCCACTGCTGCATCACCCACACGGCGTCCTTGTCGTTGTCGAGCATGCGCTGCTGGACGGTGCGGTAGATGTCGACGATGTTGAATCCCTCCGGCACGGTGCCGCCCTCATGGAACGGGTCGACCGCATAGTAGTGCGACACGTCGCCGAACACGCGCTTCTGCGCCGCGTAGAACGAGTCGCCCACCTTGGCGAAGTAGTCCTCCTTGCCGGCGGCCTTGTCGGCTGCCGTCAGATACGTCTTGATCATGTACGGGCGGTCGAATCCGGACCATGTGCCCGACGATGCGGCCACCGACTTGGGATTCTTGGTCTGGAAGTCGGTCGGCACCTGGCCGCCGAATCCCTGGATGACCGGCGTGATGCCGAACGCCTGCATGCGATCGTGGATGCGACGACCCAGTTCGACGCGCTGCTCGAACCACTTCGCCGGCAGCGGGCCGCCGACCGAATACAGGTTCTGCATGTAGAACCATGCGTAGTAGGCGGGACCGGACAGGTATTCGCGCACCTCGTCGTCGGTGTAGCCGTACTGGGTGAGCGTCTCGCGCAGCACCTCCTCCTGGCCGACGATGTCGAGCATCAGATTGACGCCGTTCATCGCAGCCCAGTCGAGGAACCGCTCGTAGTCGTCCCACTTCCAGAACGCCATCGTGTACGAGAACGTGCAGAAGTTGAGCGCGTAGCGGTACTCGTAGTTCGTGTATTTGAGCACGGTTTTGCCGACCGCGGGCAGCGTCTTCGGCATGTTCAGCTGCGAGCCGAACAGCGGATTGTAGTCCACCTTGCACCAGTGACGCAGATAGTAGTTGAGTCCGGACGCGAGCGAAACGCCGTTGTCGCCGCTGATGCGGATGCGGCCCGCGCCGGCGTCCTCGATGGTGAAGACGCTCTTGCCGTCCGCCTTGCCGCGCAGCACGAAGTCGAACCGGTCGACCCACTGCTCGCCGATCACGCGCTTGACGAGATTGCGCGTTTCGGTGATGGTCTTCTGCCTGGCGTAGTCGGCGTCGGTTGCGACGCGCTCGTATTCCTTGCCCCACGAGCTGGACGCGAAGTCGGTGACGGCGATCCTGCCGGGCTTGGGCTGGTCGTCGGAGATCTTGGTGCCGTGGAAGGTGACTTCGGCGAGGTTGACCTGCTGTGCGGCGGAATTGTAGCCGACCGCGATGCGGGCGTAGGAGGCGCGCGTCGCGTCGATCGCGTGCGCGTCGGCGGTTTCGCCGGCCTTCCTGTCGTCGTTCTTGTAGGCGACCTTGCTGTAGTCGGCGCCGTCGGCGGACAGATACACCTCGTAGTGGTAGGCAGAGCCGGCCACGTTGGCGATGTCGATCTGCGACACGTTCCAGGTGCCGTGCAGGTCGAAGTCGAGGAAGCGGCGGTAGTCGCTCATCGACGAGTCGCCGGGGGACTGCCAGTAGGTGGATCGGTCGCCGTCCACCGCCAGCGCCGCCGCGTGGCCGTCCGCTGACGCGCCGGTGGCGGTCACGTTGGCGATGGCGGGGGCGGCTGGGGTGACGGGGTTGGCTGGATTGGC
>NZ_RQSP01000036.1 GCF_009078285.1 Bifidobacterium jacchi | reverse complement strand
CCCCGCCCCACAACACACCCCAACGCACCCTCACAACGCACCCTCACAACGCACCCTCACAACAGAAAACGGCCGCCGACCTGCGCCGATCACCCATGATCAGCAGCAGGCCGACGGCCGTACCATATCAGACACCGGCATCAGCCGGCACCGCCAAGCAGAACCGTGTCAGCGCCCGGTAATCGCAGAACCGACCACCTTCTCAGCCAGCGCACGCGGCCCGCGCGTGACCGCGACCGCGCCGGAACGCACCAGTTCGATCACGCCGTAATGCTCAAGCAGACCCAACAGCGCGTCGATCTTGCCCTCCGCGCCCGTCGCCTCGATGGTCAGCGACTCGGGGTTCACGTCGACCACACGCACACGGAACAGACGCACGATCTCAAGCACATCGGAACGGTTCGACTCGTTGGCCGCCACCTTGATGAGCACCAGTTCGCGCTCGACGGTGGTCGTGGAGTCAAGATCGACGATCTTGAGCACATGCAGCAGCTTGTTGAGCTGCTTGATGATCTGCTCCAACGGCACCGACTCCACGTCGGCGGTCACCGTGATGCGCGAAATGTCCGGCCGCTCGGTGGGCGATACCGACAGCGAATTGATGTTGAACGCGCGCCGAGCGAACAGACCCGCCACGCGGGCGAGCACGCCCGGCCGGTTCTCGACGAGCACCGACAACGTGTGCCGTGCGGAACCCGGCTGCGATGCTGGATAATTAGCCATTGCACAATCTCCTTAACTCAAGCCCTGTCTGAAAACTCTGCGACTCATGCGACTCATGCGAGTCGAACGAGTCGAACCGGTCAGAACCCGGCGCCGTCCGCGGGGGACGCGGCCGCAGCGGCGCTGCCGGCACCTGCGCTGCCGGCACCTGCGCTGCCAGCACCTGCATTGCCGGCCTCGTCGGCGTGATGCAGCAGCGGCTGCGTGCCCGGGCGATACGTGACCGCATCGTTCGACGCGCCCGCCGCGACCATCGGCCACACCATCGCGTCCTTCCACACGCGGAAATCGATGAGCACCGGCCGGTCGTTGATCGCGTTCGCCTTGTCGATCGCAGCCAGCGCCTCCTCCTTGGTGAACGCGCGCAGACCCACGCAGCCATAGGCTTCGGCGAGCTTGACGAAATCCGGCACGTCGAAGAACTCCGGCGTGCCCTCCTCGGCCTCACTGTGCGCCTCGCCGTCCAGCAGATTCGTCTGCGAATAATGATGGTCGAAGAACAGCGTCTGCCACTGGCGAACCATGCCATACACCGAATTGTTGAGAATCGCGATCTTGACGGGCGTGTGGTCGAGGAACGCGGTCGCCAGCTCCTCGCTGGTCATCTGGAACGAACCGTCGCCGTCGATCAGCCACACCGGCTTCTTGCCGCCGAAATCGCGCGCCGAGCCGACCGACGCGCCGATCGCCGCCGGCAGACCGAATCCCATCGTGCCGAGGCCCCCCGAGGAGATCCACGAATGCGGCTTCTCGAAATCGACGAGCTGCGCGGCCCACATCTGATGCTGGCCCACACCGGACACCCAGATCGTCGCCGGGTCGGCCTTCGCGGACAGCTGCTCGACCACCCACTGCGGCTGCAGCGTGCCGTCGGTCGGCTGGTCCTCCGGCTCGTCGTAGCTGATCGAATAGCGTTCGCGCAGCGCGTTGAGCGAATCCCACCACGGTTTGAGATTCGGCCGGCCGCCGATCGCCTGCGACCGCTTGATCTCGGGAATCAGATCATTGAGCACCGTCGCCACATCGCCGACGATCGGCACATCGGGCGCACGGTTCTTGCCGATCTCCGCAGGATCGATGTCAATATGAATGACGCGGGCGCCGGGCGCGAACGCGTCCAGCTTGCCGGTCACGCGATCATCGAACCGCGCGCCGATCGCCACGAGCAGATCGCAGCGCTGCGCGGCGGCGGTCGCGGCGATGGTGCCGTGCATGCCCAGCATGCCGAGATTCCTCGGATCGGAATCCGGCACGATGCCGCGCGCCGGCAGCGTGGTCACGATCGGCGCGCCGGTGATCTCGGCCAGCTGAGCCACCTCCTTGGAGGCGTTCGAGCGGGCCGCGCCGCCGCCCACGTACAGCAGCGGGCGGTACGACTGCGCGAACAGGCGCGCGGCGTCGGCGAGCACGCGGCCATGCGCCTTGGTGACCGGATTGTAGCCGGGCAGAATCATGCGCTGCGGCCACGAATAGTACATTTCGCCGACCTGCGCGGTCTTCGTCAGATCGACGACCACCGGGCCGGGGCGGCCGGAACGGGCGATGTAGTGCGCCTCGGCGAGCACGCGCGGAATGTCCTGCGCGCTGGTGACCAGATACGAATGCTTGACGACCGGGTAGGTCGCGCCGACGATGTCCGCCTCCTGGAAGGCGTCGGTGCCGATCGCGTTGACGCCGACCTGGCCGGTGATGACCACCAGCGGCACGGAATCCATGTTCGCGTCGGCGATCGGCGTGATCATGTTCGTCGCACCCGGGCCGGACGTGACGATGCACACGCCCACGCGGCCGGTCGCCACCGCATAGCCCTCGGCCGCGTGGCCCGCCGCCTGCTCGTGGCGCACCAGCGTGAAGCGGAACTTCGTGTGCTCGTTGATCGCGTGGTACACCGGCAGAATCGCGCCGCCGGGCAGACCGAACACGTCCTGGACGCCCAGATCCTCCAGCGCCCGGACCAGCGCCTGGGCGCCGGTCATCTTCTCGCCGTCGACGACGGTCTGCCTGTCGTTGCCTGCGGATGCCTTCGGCACGCCGCTGAATGCCTGAAGAGGCGTTGGTGTCACCATGATCCCTTTCAACTCCATCACTCATCACTTACCGAGCATCGATGGTTGGGCACCGATGCTCGATTATCTCTCGTCAACGCATGTGTCTGGCCGACCGGACGGCGCCGCACTGGTGCGTGCCCGCTCCACCCGATTGTCGATTGCGCGATAGTCGGCCGCGCGGGTGGCCTTCGCGGATACTCGTGGCGTCTGGCGCCGGCCACCCATCGCCATGATGGACCATAGTAATGGCTGGCTATGAAATGCGCCGGGAGTGCCCATATTGTAGCTATGGCATGTTTGCAGGTGCGCGGGGGTGGACGAGGTGATCAGTCGCGGCACTCGTCGCTGCAATCAGACGCAGCCAGACGCAGCCAGATACCGCACTCAGCAGCAGCCAGCCGCAGCGATCAGCCGCCGTACTCAGCCGCAGCGATCAGCCGCCGTACTCAGCCGCAGCGATCAGTCGCCGAGCGCGCGCCACGCCTGTTCGGCGGCGGCGAGCTGCGCCTTGCGTTTGCTGGTGCCCGTACCGGTGCCGTATACCTTGTCATCGTCGCCGATCAGCGCCTCGGCGGTGAAGATCTGCGCGTATTCAGGACCGGAGATCGCCATGCGATATCGCGGATCGCCCATGCCATGCTGATGCGCCTTGACCTCCAGCGAGGTCTTCCAATCAAGCGCAGGTCCCTCGGTCGCCACCTCGGCAAGCGTATCGTCAACCAGATGATGCACCACGCGACGCGCCTCGTCGATGCCATGCGAGATGAACGTGGCGCCGATCAACGATTCGACGATGTCGCACAGAATCGAGCTTTTCTCATTGCCATGCTGCTCCATTTCGCCCTTGCCAAGCAGAATGTACGGACTGACGTGCAGCTTCTCGCGGGCGATCGCGCTCAGCGACTCCTCGCTGACCGCCTTCGCGCGCATCTTGGCGAGCTGGCCTTCGCTCATGTCGGGGTGCGCGGCGAACAGCGTCTCGGTGGCGACGAGCTCCAGCACCGCGTCGCCAAGGAACTCCAGCCGTTCGTAGTTCGGCGCACCCGGATGCTCATGCGAGAACGAGCGATGGGTGAGCGCCTGCACGAGCAGCTGCGGCTCCAGCGTGGTGCCGAGCGCCTTGAGCAGCGCCTGCGCGGGTTCTTCATTGGCCTGCGCGGTCGATACGCGCGTGACCGGCGTGGCGTGGGTGGGGGTGGTCTGCGTGGTTGCATCTGCAGTGGCTACGGCGTTCGCGGCGGCTACGGGCGCGGCAATGGTGCTGGCGGCGTCCGCGGTGAATACGGTAGCGGTGGCTACGGTCGCACTCGATGCATCTGCAACGGGCGTGGAATCGGCACGATGCGCGTGCTTGTGATTGTCATTCGTCTTGGTGTCTTGCGTCATGAACTCTTCTTTATCGCGCCACATGGACGGTACGCCACGCGCGGATTATCGTCGCAGATTGTCACATGGATTGCCACACGACGACAAAATCACCACAAAAACGCGCCGCGTGCCAGTCCCCGCAGCGCAGTCCCCGCAGCGCAAGATAATCTCGGGAAGAACCCCAAGCTCGAGAATAACTTGCGCTAACAGAGCAATCAGCGCAAGGTTTTCTCGGGATTTACCTTGAATTCGAGATTCTCTTGCGCAAACACGGCTCTCAGCGCAAGCTTTTCTCGAAATCAGGGTTTTCTGCGAGAATAACTTGCGCTACTGGGCATTGCGCTACTGGGCATTGCACTACTGTGCTCGGCCTGCAATCAGTGTCCCATCTCCACGCAAACGGGAGAAGCCTCCTCAATAATGAGGATTTCGCCCCCTGCCAGCTTCGTCACGCAGTCGGGTGCGGCGCGCAGGCGCGCTGTGGCGGGGACCTGCGCACGGGCGCGCGGCACTGCGGCTATCGGCCAAGCTGCTCGGAGAGCTCCATCCACTCGGCGGTCAGCGCGTCGGATTCGTCGGTCACCGCCTTGAGCTGTGCGTTCAGCGCGTTCAAGCCCTCGTAGTCGCTCGGGTCGTGCGCTGCCATCTGCTCCTCAAGATCAGCCTGCTGCTCCTCGAATTTCGCCAGTTTGCGCTCGATCGCGGCGACGCGCTTCGACGCATCGTGGAACGCCTTGCCAGTGAGCTTGGATTCGCCGTCGTCCCCGTTCGCCGACGATGCCGACGCAGACGTTGCCAACGCACCAGACCCGTCCGCTCCGCCGTCAGACCCATTGCCGGCGGTAGCACCGGCCGCACCGGCAGCACCGAACGCGCCGAATTCCTGCGTCGCACCGCCACGACCGCCCTTCTTCCTGCCATAGGCCGGTTCGTCGACGGGCAGCGGCTTGCCGTTCCTGAGATCCTCGACCATGTCGAGATAGTCCTGCACGCCGCCGGGCAGATGACGAATCTTCCCGCCGATCAGCGCGAACTGCTGATCGGTGACGCGCTCCAACAAATAGCGATCGTGCGAAACGACGATCAGCGTGCCGGGCCAGGTGTCGAGCAAATCCTCCATGACGGCGAGCATATCGGTGTCGAGATCATTGCCGGGCTCATCCATGATCAGCACGTTCGGCTCGTCCAGCAGAATCAGCAGCAGCTGCATGCGGCGCTTCTGACCGCCGGACAGATCGCGGATCGGCGTCATCAGCTGGGCGGACTCGAAGCCGAGTCGCTCCATCAGCTGACCGGGCGTGACCTCCTTGCCATCGACGATGTAGCTCGGCTTGTAGCGGCTCAGCACCTCTTTGATCTTGTAGTTGCCGAGCTTCTCCAACTCGTCGAGCCGCTGCGACAGCACCGCGAACTTCACGGTCTTGCCGATGTTCACACGACCGGCGGTCGGTGTCAGCGTGCCGTCGATCAGTTTGAGCAGCGTCGATTTGCCGGCGCCGTTCGCTCCGACGATGCCGAATCGGTCGCCGGGACCGATCAGCCAGGTCACATCATCGAGAATCTCGCGTCCGGAAACGACGACTCGCCGCGCCGCCGACGTGGCCTGCGCCGCATCATCGATGCCGCCGCCGATCGTCTCGCCGCCCTTGTTGCGGCGTCGGGTCTCGCGCTCATCATCCGACATCGCCGCCTCGGCGCGCGCGGCAGCCGCAGCGGCCGCAACCGCCTCGGGAACGCCGGCGTCCACCAGACGCGGATCATCCATGTCGGTCACGGCAACCTCAAGCGAGCCGTGCACCTGCGGCTCGGCGTACATCGGCCTGACCACGTCCACGTTCGACGGCGCATTCGCGGCAGCCGCAGCATTCGCATCGTCGATTGCAGCATCATCGGCAATATCGGCAATATCAGCAATATCAGCAATATCAGCAATATCAGCAACGTCTGCGGCATCGCCCCGCCGCTTCTCGAAGATCTGCGTCACATCGATCAGATCAACGACCTGCTTGCCGAGCCGCGACGTCGCCATCTGCCTGAGCTCGATGGAATTGCGCACCGGCGGCACATCGGCGATCAGCTCGCGCGCCGCCTTGACATGGAACTTCTGCTTGGTCGACCGCGCCCGCGCCCCGCGCGACAGCCACGCGAGCTCCTTGCGGGCCAGATTGCGCCGCTTCGTCTCGCGCACGTCGGCCTGACGGTCACGTTCCACGCGCTGAAGCATATAGGCGGAGTAGCCGCCCTCGAACGGCTCGATCACGCCGTCGTGCACCTCCCACATGGATTCGCAGACCTCGTCGAGGAACCAGCGGTCATGCGTGACGAGCAGCAGCGCGCCCTGCCCGCGCGACCAGCGGTTCTTCAGATGCTCCGCCAGCCAGTGGATGGTGACCACGTCCAGATGGTTCGTCGGCTCGTCAAGCGCGAGAATATCCCAATCGTGCAGCAGCAGACGTGCAAGATCGGCGCGACGGCGCTGACCACCCGACAGGGAGCCGACCTTCGCATTGAGATCCATGCCGCCGAGCAGCGCTTCGACGATCTCGCGGGAGCGCGTGTCGGCCGCCCACTCGTAGTCGGCGCGCCCCTCCAGCGCCGCCTCGCGGATCGTGGCGGCGTCATCAAGCGGATCGCGCTGATCAAGCATGCCGAACGTCAGCCCGCCGCGCTTCGTCACGCGGCCGGAATCCGGCTCCTGCGTGCCGCGGAAGAGATGCAGCAGCGTTGATTTGCCGTCGCCGTTGCGGCCGACGATGCCGATGCGATCGCCCTCGAACACACCCTGCGTCACATCGGTGAAGATGGTTTTGGTGGCGAAGGCGAGCGAAACGTGTTCCAATCCAATATCGTAAGTCGGCATGATTCACTAACTTAGCGGCATGCTTACCCAGCGGGCGACCAACGGTGCACTCAGCGGGTGCCTACACCGCGGGCTGCGCCGACGCGGCACCCAGCGTCTGCGCGTAGGCGTTGCATCGGGCGGCGAAACCGGAGAACACCTGATCGGCCAGCGGCTGAATCTGCGGATTGCACGCGGCGAACGCCTCGCGCAGCTGAGCCTTGGAGCCGCCGGCCGCCTTGAGATCCTTGACCATCGACGGCTCGTCGAGCCACTCCTCCAACAGCGTGGGCGTGACCTCCAAATGGAACTGAAGACCAAGCGCGGAACCGACGCGGAACGCCTGCACCTTGGTGTGCTCGGAACGCGCCAGCAGCTGCGCGCCGGCCGGCAGTCCCACGACGTCGTTGTGCCAGTGCAGCACGTCGATCTGCTTGTCCCACATCGAGAAGAACCCGTGCTTGTCCACGCGCTTGATCGGGGCGAATCCGATCTCCGGCCGCTCGCCCTTGGCGAGTTTCGCCCCCAACGCCGTGGCGATGATCTGATGTCCGAGGCATACGCCAAGCACTGGCTTGCCGACGCTGATGGCGGCACGGACCAGTTTCGCCTCGGCCTTGAGCCCCGGATAGCGGTCGTAGTCGAGCGCGCCCATCGGCCCGCCCATGACGACCAGACCGGCCATCTGGTCGAAATCCGGCAGATCCGGCTTCTTGGACTTGGCGATGTTCACCACCGTCGAAGCGACACCGAGATCGTCAAGACCGTCGAGAATGCGTCCGGGCTTCTCCCACGGAACATGCTGCACGATTAGCACCTGCGATTGCGTCATACCCCCTATTGTTACATCACCTACGTAACGAACCGACACCGTTTCTTTACATTCCCGCTTGTATTCCGCTTGCATTCCCGCGTTGCAATCGGCTGGTGCAGACTAAGCCCTGAGCGAGCATACGTGCCGATGCGCCGACGAGCGCGCATTGTCGGCGAACATGAATACCCTCGAACTATGACACAGCCTCGCGAATCGCTTCATTCCAATGTTTCCCAAACGTCTGGCGCCGGCACGTCTGGCGCCGGCACGTCTGGCAGCGTATCCGGTACCGCGGCCACCGTCGCCAAGGCGGCGGACGGCCTTCGCGTGTACGACACCGCCACGCATGCGGTCGCGCATTTCACGCCGATCAAGCCCGGCAAGGTCGGCATCTACGTGTGCGGCGCCACCGTGCAGTCATCGCCGCACATCGGCCACATCCGCGCGGCGGTCGCGTTCGACGTGGTGCGCCGCTGGCTGCTGCGTCTGGGATATGACGTCACGTTCGTGCGCAATGTGACCGACATCGACGACAAGATTCTCGACAAGGCCGCCGCGGCCGGGCAGCGCTGGTGGGCGCGCGCCTACCATTACGAGCGCGAGTTCACGCAGGCGTACGACACGCTCGGCGTGCTGCCGCCCACCTACGAACCGCGCGCAACCGGTCACATGATCGACATGATCGATCTGATCCGGCGCATCATCGCCAACGGTCACGGCTACGTGGTGCGCGACGAGCACGGCAACCCCACCGGCAACGTGTATTTCGACGTGGCCAGCTGGCCGCACTATGGCGAGTTGACGCATCAGAAGCAGAGCGCCGACGGCACGCCTGCCGCAGAACCCGACGAGGCTGCCGCGGTTGCGGATCGCATGGGACCGAGCGTCGATGCGGCGGGCGGCGACAAATACAATCCGGTCGATCCGGCCGACATGTCGCCCGACAAGCGTGATCCGCGTGATTTCGCGTTGTGGAAGGCGCCGAAGAGCACCGATCCGCTCGACGCGCGCTGGGCGACGCCGTTCGGCGTGGGGCGCCCCGGCTGGCATATCGAATGCTCGGCGATGAGCCACCGCTATCTGGACGGCATGTTCGACATCCACGGCGGCGGCCTCGATCTGCGGTTCCCGCACCACGAGAACGAAATGGCGCAGACTCGGGCGGCCGGCTACGATTCGGCGGCGCATTGGATGCATTCGGCATGGGTGACGACGAAGGGCGAGAAGATGTCGAAGTCGCTGGGCACCGGTCTGTCCGTGCCCTCGGTGCTGGCCGCGCATTCGGCATGGGTGGTGCGCTACGCGCTCGGTTCGGTGCAGTACCGCTCGATGCTGGAATGGTCGGATCAGGCGCTGGTCGAGGCGCAGGCCGCCTATGATCGCGTGGCGAACTTCATCGAACGCGCCGGCGTCGCGCTGGGCGGGCAGCCCGATCGCGGCGAGATCGAATCGATGGGCGCGGACGCGCTGCCGGCTGATTTCACCGCCGCCATGAACGATGATTTCAATGTTTCAGGCGCGACTGCGGCGATCTTCACGGCGATTCGCTCCGGCAACACGCTGCTCAGCGAGCTTGCCGACCGCGCGGATTCTCAGGTCGCGCGCGACGAGGTGCGCGCCGTGCTGGTGTCGGTGCGAGCCATGCTCGACACGCTGGGTCTGGACCCGCTCGCCGAGCCGTGGGTTGGCGGCGGCGCTGCGGAAGCCGGCGAGGACGGCGGCGAGTCGCGCGAGCATGAGGTGCTCGACGCGCTGGTGGCCGAGCAGCTGGCCGCACGCGCGCAGGCTCGCAAGGAGCGCGATTTCGCGAAGGCGGATACGATTCGCGATGCGCTCAATGCCGCTGGCATCATGATCGAGGACGGCCCGCAGGGGTCCACCTGGAGCCTCAAGTAGCCGATCAGACTCGATCAGACTCGATCAGGCTGACGCGTCATTGGCTGGCGTTGTCTGATATCAGGCAAAAGCTGATGTCAGACAACGCCAGCCGGCCAAGCCTCAATTGCAGGCACGCTCAGTCGAATACGAAATCGACATCCACGATGTGCAGGCGTTTCTTCAGCTCGCTTTCCAGCGAACGCTTGCATTCGACGAGATTTTCCACGTCGATGGTCTCCCCCGTACCCGCAAGATACACGTCGACCGTGTAGTTCATGCCGGTCTTGAAGATCAGCGTCTGCTCGTATTCGGTGTTGCTTGGCAGATGACGCTGTGCCGCGCCCTCCACGAAGGCGTTGGTCTCGTCGTCGTCATGCACGCCGCCGACCAATTCCACGAACGCCTCCTTGAGCACACTGAAGGGCTCCTTGATCGTGAACAGCACCAGTGCGACGGTGATGAAGAAATCGCCGGTGTAGTGCAGGAATCCAAGCGCGCCGCCGTCCGGCAGAAACAGCAGAATCACGGCGACGACGCCGATGCCGAACGACATCGCGCCATCGACCAGCGTGCTTTTGCACTCGGCGTCCAGCATGACGCTGGAATTGCGTATGCGACGGTTCTCGCGGCGATAGTACAGGAATAGTCCGAGGCAGATGAGCACCATGGCGATCTCGTAGATCACCACCGGGCCGGTCTCGATCTTCTGCCCCTGCCCCAGCACGAAATAGTCGTAGGCGACCTGAGACACGTCGATCAGCGAGAACAGCAGCAGCGAGAGCGTGAACATCGCCTTGCAGATCGCATAGATCGGCTCAAGCGCGAACAGTCCGTTCGGGAATCGGTCGGTGGTGCGCACAGTGCGCGAGGAGAGATACACGGCGACGATGCCTGACAGCACCGAGATCGTGGTGAATGAGAAATCAAGGAACAGCGCCTTGAGTCCGGTCATGAAGAACACGGCCATGCCGGCCGCGACCTGAACGACGTTGACGATGGTCCCGACAAGCAGGGCCTTTCGTTCTATGGTTTTGTTATTGGGCATGTGTGGGCCTTCCATATTGCACGGCATGTCTGCGTTGGCCCGGTGGCTCACGGGGCGCACGGCAGTCTGCGTATAGGTGGTGTCCGAAGAAATTTCAATACAGCATAGGCATCTGAGAAAATCTGCGGAATAGTTTGCCCCCTTAGTGTACCGGCACCCCCCGAATCGGAGTTCCGTCCTGAGCTGAAACGCCGATTGTGCATGTCGCGCGATTGTGCCCAATACCGCGAGACGCCAATGCGGCGCGTCGTCCGGCATGTCGCAGTCAGGGCACTTTGCTAGCATTTTGATTACAGATTTGATGGCATTTTGACAGCATATTGTGACTGCATATCGCGATCGCGCATAGCGATCGCATAGCGAGTATTAAGCGACTACAAACTAGAAGGAGGCACCCCATGGCAACACTCACCATCCGCAAACTGGAGGACGCGACTCTGGAGGCTTTCAAGGCATCGGCCAAGGCCAACAATCGTTCGACGGAGGCCGAGGCGAGATCGCTCATCGAGGATTTCGTCGCGGGGCGAATCGTTCGGCACGAGATGGAACAGTCCAATTTCTACGACCGCCTTCGGGACTTCATGGCGCACGAGGGAATCGCGGGATTCGACGCAGACGAACTGCCCGATGAGGGCCGCAATCATGCCGAAGAACGACCGCAGGTCGGTTTCGACGATGGTCGCAATGAGCGTGATCAGGACGAACATGAGCGAGACGAGGCCGGATCGTGATCATCATGGACACCAACGTGATCAGCGAAACGCTGCGGCCACGGCCAAACCCCAATGTCATCGCCTGGATGCGGCATGTCAACATCGAGGAGCTGACCACGACCTCCATCACCACGGCCGAGCTGTTCGACGGCATATGCCGCATGCCGAGGGGTCGCCGCCGAAGTCAACTGGCGAAGACCGTGGACTATGCGCTCATGCCGTTCATGGATCGCATCCTTACGTTCGACGGCACCTCGGCATTGGACTATGCGCAGATTCGAGCGCACCGAGAGACGATCGACCGACCGATCAGCGTGCAGGATGCGATGATCGCCGCAATCGCCCGATCACGCGGAGTCATGCTGGCCACCCGCAACGTCAGGGACTTCGAGCATACCGGTGTCACGCTCATCGACCCGTGGAAGGAGACAGCATTGCGGTAGCGAGCTGCATCGCGTTCATATGACCGACGTAATACTGACCAATGGCCAACCCATGACCGACCTATGGTTGATCTATGACCGACCCGTGACCGGTCTGCGATCAGCCCATGGCTGACGGTTCGCAACGCTCGGTTTTCACCCCCCATGGATAGACTGGTTCGCATTATGGCAGCATTTAGTTCTTTGACGGACCGACTCTCGAATGCGTTCAAGCATCTCAAGAGCAAGGGCAAGCTTTCCGAGGCGGACATCGACGGCACCATCCGCGAGATCCGCCGCGCACTGCTCGACGCCGATGTGGCGCTGGAAGTGGTGCGTTCCTTCACCGGCCGCGTGCGCGAGCGCGCTCTGGGCGCCGAGGTATCCAAGGCACTCAACCCCGCGCAGCAGGTGGTCAAGATCGTCAACGAGGAGTTGACAGCGGTTCTCGGCCAAGGCGTCGACCGTCCGCTCAACTTCGCCAAGAATCCGCCGACGATCATCATGCTCGCCGGTCTGCAGGGCGCCGGCAAGACCACGCTCGCAGGCAAGCTCGGCTACTGGCTCAAGGATTCGGGGCACACTCCGCTGCTGGTGGCGGCCGATCTTCAGCGTCCGAACGCCGTGACGCAGCTGCAGGTGGTCGGCGAGCGCGCCGGTGTGCCGGTGTATGCCCCCGAGAAGGGCGTGCAGTCCGATGGCGGAGACGCGGTATCCGCGCCCGGTCTGACGACCGGCAACCCGGTGAAGGTGGCTCGCGATTCGATCGACTTCGCTCGCCAGAAGCTCTATGACACGGTCATCATCGATACCGCAGGCCGTTTGGGCGTTGACGAGGCTCTGATGAAGCAGGCGCGCGACATTCGCGATGCCGTGCACCCCAACGAGATCCTGTTCGTCATCGACGCGATGATCGGTCAGGATGCGGTCAAGACCGCCAAGGCGTTCGACGAGGGCGTGGATTTCACCGGCGTAGTGCTCTCCAAACTCGACGGCGACGCACGAGGCGGTGCCGCACTGTCTGTGGCATCCGTCACCGGCAAGCCGATCCTGTTCGCATCCACCGGCGAGGGCCTGAAGGACTTCGAGGTCTTCCATCCGGATCGCATGGCGTCGCGCATCCTCGACATGGGCGACATCCTCACCCTCATTGAACAGGCGCAAAAGCAGTTCGACGAGGAGGAGGCGCGCAAGGCGGCCGCGAAGATGGCCGAGGGAGAGTTCGGTCTCGACGACTTCCTCGATCAGCTTCAGCAGGTGCGCAAGCTCGGCTCCATGAAGTCGCTGCTCGGCATGATCCCCGGCATGGCCCAGCATCGCAAGGAGCTGGAGCAGTTCGACGAGCATGAGATCGACCGCACCGAGGCGATCATCCGCTCGATGACTCCGGCCGAACGACGCAATCCGAAGATCATCGACGGTTCGCGCCGCGCTCGCATCGCATACGGCTCTGGCAATACGGTCTCGGCGGTCAACGCGCTGCTGCAGCGGTTCGAGCAGGCCGCGAAGATGATGCGCCGCATGTCGAACCGCGGCGGCATGGGCGGCGGCATTCCCGGCTTCGGCGGCCCGGGGGCCAGCAAGAAGAACGCCAAGAAGGCCAAGAAAGGCAAGAAGGCAAGCCGTTCCGGCAACCCGATGAAGCGCGAGGCCGAGGAGAAGGCATTGCGCGATCGACTGTCCGGCAAGTCGTCGGGAACCACGGGTGGATCGGCATTCGCCAAGAAGCCGCAGAATCCCGCGCTTCCGGCCGGCCTGCAGGACGTGCTGGACGCGAACGGCGGCCAGCTTCCGCCCAACTTCGGTCAGGGGCTGTCCGGTCTGCTCGGCTGAGCAATGGCTCACCTGAGCCGCTGCTTTGGATGAATACTACAGAATGCCGCGCCGCAATGCGCTCAAGAGCGCACAAGACGCGGCATTCCTTGTTCAGACTGCTGTTGACTGACTTCAGCTTCAAGCGTCACACCCAGCCCGCACAGGTCCGCATCAACCGGTCGGTTTGGCGAATCAGCTCACCGAGCATCGTCATGCGTGTCATACGCTAGACTGCGCATATGTCTGAATGCGCGTATTACGCGTATTACGCGTATTGTGCGTATGGAGGTGTACATTGAGCTGGCTGATATGGACCTGCCTGGTCATTCTGGCACTGTGGATTGCGCTCGGATCATTGCCCGCCGGCGCGGACGCTCATATGCCGCTGCCATATATGATCGCGCTGATCCCGTTGATGTGGGTGCCGGCAGCGGCACTGGCAATCCTTGCCGCCGTTATGCGCAATTGGCCGGCGCTGGCAGTGGCATTGGCACTCCTGCTCGCCGCGCGACTGCGTCATCTGCGCTATTGGCTGCACCCCCTGCAAAAGCATGACGGTTCCTCCACCGCGATCCCGCCGGTCAAGTCCGCCAGTGCAACGGTGACGACGATGACGCTCAATTGCCGGTATGGCCGTGCGGATGCCAGCGACATCGTCGCCAAGGTACGCGACCATCACGTCGATGTACTCGCCTTGCAGGAGATGACCGACGATCTGGTCAAACGGCTGGAACAGGCGGGATTGCAGCAGCTCCTGCCCTACCGTCAGCTCGGCGAATCGCATGAACGCACCGACAACGGCGGATTCAACGGTATATGGTCGGCAATCAGACCGGTCGCAAGCACCCACAGCATCATCGACATACCAGCCGCCGACGTACCAGCGATAACACTGGAAATCACAGATCGCCTGTTCATGCAACGGTCGGCGGACGGCAGCCGGGGCGATACCGCCAGCACCACCACAGGAAGCGACGCTACCATCATTGCACGCAGTGCAGCCGGTGGCGGCGATACCGCCGGTATGCGCACCATGCGCCTGACGTTCGCGTCGGTGCATACGAAATCCCCAATGCGAGGCTGCCGTGAATGGTCGGCGGGCATACGCGGACTCGGCGGACTGATCGCCATGTCACGAAACGACTACGCGCGATACGGCTCGATCATTGCGATGGGCGATCTCAACGCGACCATCGACCATCCGAGCTGGCGCGAACTGCTGCGTGAAGGATTCCAGGACACGACACTCCAGTTGGCGCACGGGCACACCAACACATTCGCTCGCTGGCTGCCTTGGCCGCGCCTCGAACTCGACCATGTGATGATCGCCGCGCCGACGACTTCAGCACCGAGAGTGACTCGGCATGCAACGGTATCGCAACCGCAAACATCGCAGTCAACAACATCACGATCGGAAGCGCTAGGTCCGGAAGCACCACGACCGGAGGCACCACATTCTGCGGCACCAGCCGAAACCGATCCCGCAACACAGACACAACCCGTTGCAGCGCGTACAACATCAGTCGTCATCAACGATTCCGACCACTTGGCACTCATCGCAACGCTGCGCATATAGCGACAAAGCCCCCACCACGCAGGGAAGCGCCCACCGTGTAGGGAATCTCCCATGATGTAGGGATACGCCAAACGCCAAGGTTGGCAGAACGGCGGAATTCCGCCATTTTGCCAACCAGCGCGATGAGGCGTTCCCTACATCATGCGTATTTGCCTACATCATGCGAGGAACCCTGCATCATGGGGATTCATGCAATGGAGGTCAGGTCCACCGCTGACGGTCGTATTACCGCTGATGGCGGTCGGACCGGGAGGCGCGAGTGGCGCGTCGGCCGGCCGCAACGCCCATGGCGAGCAGGACCGCCGCAACCAGCGCCACGGGAGCGGTGTCGGAGCCGGTGGCACCGAGCCGGTCCTGCGACTGGCCCTTGTTCGGCCTCTTGCCAACCGTCTGCTGACCACCGTGCTGACCACCGTCCGGCGTGGTCTGCTGGCCCGGCTGATCACCGGGCTCGCCCGGCTTGCCGCCCGGCTGCCCGGACTCGCCCGGGTTGCCGCCAGGCCGCCCCGGGTTGCCAGGCTGGGTCGCGGCGACGACCGTCGCGGTCGGATCGGACTCGACCGTCGCCGTGTCATAGCCCTCCCGGCTCACCGTCGCGCGCGCAGCCAGCCTGTGCCCCTCATCCGCGGCGACCGGCGTGTACACGGCACCGGTCGCACCCGCGATCACCCGTCCGTCACGCAGCCACTGCCACGCCACATCAGCGTTCCTCGCCCAGTCGCCAAGCGACCCGGTAAGCCGCAAGCCGACCCTCGCCTCGCCGCCGACCCTCGGCTTGGCCGCAGCGAAACGCGCGTTGCCGATCGTCACGTCCACGCTCGACTCGACCCCGCCGATCCGGGCGGTCACGCGCACCCTGCCGCCATGCAGCGCGGTCAGCACGCCCGTCGTCGGATCCAGCACGGCCGCAGCCGACGCCGGCGCATCCTTCACACCGCCCACATGCAGGTTCGCGGAACCCGACCACGCCACGCTCATCGGCCACGCGATATCGATCGGCTTCGCATCCGCATACTGCCGGACCGTCCCCCGGATCGCCACACTCCGCCCGGGCTCGAGCTTCTCACCGCCATTGACCGGCGACAGCGACACCGAGGCCGCACGCACCCTCGTCTCCGCCACAAACCAGTCCGGATTGCCGTCGGCAAGACTCTTGCCGGCCGCCCTCCAACCGCCCTTCGACGGATCGATGCCCACCATCGACCAGCCCACGAACGCACCCTGCGGCGCATCGGTCGGCGTCTTGCCCGAATTGCCGTTCACCAGATACGACACGCCGTCGTCACGCTTCGCGTAGAAGTCACCCACATGCCCGTTGATCATCGCGACCGACTTGCCCGACCGGGCGCGGAAATCCGAGATCCACTCGCGCTCCATCTCGGCATCCAGACGATTGCCCAGCTGCGAGTTCTGCGGCACGTTCTGATCATCGATCGGCATGTGCTGCACGATCACCACGCCGCTGATCGCCTTGTTCGACTCGGCGTCATCCAACTGGTCACGCAGCATCCTGACCTGGGCGAAATCACTCGACAGCGACCCGTCGGCCGTGTTCAACGCAATGAACCGCGTGCCGCCGATATCGACGTGTCCGCTCGTCGCGCCCTTGAACCCGCCAAGCGCCGCGTTCCTGAAGTTGTCGATCGACGCGCCCATCACCTCATGATTGCCCGGCACGTAATACCACGGGAAACCCGCGTCCTTCAACCCCTCGTCAAGAATCCGCTTCGCAAGCTGGAAATCCGCCTCGGACGCCTCATCCACCAGATCACCCACAATGAACAGGGCATCCGGCTTCGCGGCCACGATCTCCCTGAGCGCGGCACGAGCACCATTCGCCTGCACGCTATCCGGCTCACGCGCCACAAACTGCGCATCCGACAGAATCGCAATACGCTGCGGCTTCCCATCCGTCACACCCGACTCACGAACCACCACATGATCCTCAACAAGCTGACGAGCAGGCAGTTCGACATCGGGAGCGATCTGCGCGGTCGGATCGTCAAACCATGCCTCGCCAACCGGCTGGTTCTCGCCGGTCTCCCAGATCGACAGGCCTTCAAGCTTGATCGGATAGGCCGTGCCTTCGGGAATCTGATAGGTCAGCTGCGCCCAATCGTTGCTCAGGCGATCACCATAGATGTACTTCATTTTGCCTTCGGCGTCACTGAAGGCAATGTAGGTCTGCGGGTTGTTCCCGGCCAAGACGCTGCCCTTCGCCCACACCTTGATGGTTTTGGGCTGGCCGGGGATCGGATACCCCTTGCCCTCGCCCTTCGGCCAGGTGTTGGCGGTGCGCGTGGCGGTCACGCCGGAGAAGTCGTAGGTCAGCTTTTCGCCGGTTTCGGTCTTGCCGTCGCGACCGATGGCCTTTTCGAGCGTCGCGCTCTTGTAGCGTGAACCGCTGACATGCCAATTGTCACGCTCGAACACGTCGCCGATGGTCACGATCGGCTTATCCACCAAGCCGACGGTGACGGCAACCTGCACCTTGTGACCGTTGACGGAGAAGGTAAGCGTCTCGCTACCGCTGTCGCCGACGGCCACAAGCTTGAGCGAGCCGTCAACCGGCTTTTCGATGCGGATCAGATCGTCCTTGTTGCCTTCGATCTTGACGTCCCGCGCCTCGATCGGCGCCGCGAAGCCGTTCGCATCGTGGCCGATCAACGTAAGCGTGGCCGACTGGTCACGCGCGATGAGCGACAGCGCGCTGTCGGATGCGGTGATGCGGCTCAGTTCGCCAAGGACCTCGACGTTCGCGGTGCCTGTCGCGGCTCCGGCGGAGGCGGATGCGGAAACTGCCGCGGTTCCGGTCTTCTCGCCCTTGACTTCTGCGGTGTTCGCATTCGCGGAATCAGCCTTGACGCTCACCTTGCCCGCAGCCGCGTTGCCCGCAGCCGCGTCGGCACCGCTGGGCGCGCCGGCGGCCCAGGCGACATCGGTCTTGACCGCGTTGCGCGCCTCATCGAAAGGCTTGGCGATCAGTGTTCGATGCAGACCGGGGAACACGCGCAGCGCCTTCGCATCTGAGGATGCGGCCGCGACCGCGATGCCATTGGCCTTGCCGGAGCTCGCCTTGGAGAGCACGAATCCGATGCCGTCGCCGTCAAGACGCTCATGACCATCCGAAGGCTGGTTCTGCACGCTCGATTTCTCGTCGCCGGGCTCGCGCACGTTCATCTGCGAGGAGCCGCCGCCATCGACGTTCACGGCGTCCCACGCGCCAAGATCGCGCATCAGATCGATCTCCTCGCTGAAGTTCATGCCCAGCGCATTGCTGGCACGGCCGTCGGCGACCACGTAGAACACGGTCTTGCCGTCCTTGCTCACGCCGAGCATCGTACGCGGGTTGCGGCCGGTGGCAAACGCATCGTTCGGGTCGAAGGCGACCGCCTGACCCTTGCTCAGCAGGCTCTGCCACACGCCGCCAGCCTCGGTGAGATCACCCATCGAGCGGTCGAAATCGTAGGAGATGGCGATCTTGTCACCGACCTTGACCTTGCCGAGCGCACGGCCCGCATCGGAGTCGGCGAGCGCATCCAGCGTCTGCACGCCTTCGGCAAGCTGGCCTTCGGTCGGCTCACCGACGGCCGTTACGGCACCGTTCTTGCCGACGGTGACCTCGATGCCCTTGCGACCATTAAGGAAACGGCCGCGATTGTAGGCGCCCCACTGCGCATTGAACAGCACCACGTCACCGTCATTCGCAACGGCGACGTTCAGGCGGTTGATCGTGATCGAATCGCCGTCATTGACCTTGGCCGAGCCCTTGAGCGTCATGGTGACGAGTCGGGCAAGCCCATCCGTGCCCTGAGCGATCGCCAGATCGTTGCCGGGGTCGCCGGACTTGACGAGCTGACCGCCGCTAACGCCCCAGCCGCCCGACGCACCACTGTTGTTGATGTCGAAGTGGTCAAGGTTGACACCGCCGACGGCACCTGCGGAATCGGTCATGTCAGTGACGGTCGCGCCAGGACCGCTGACGGTCTGCGGCTTGAGGTACTTCATCGAGACCGTGTCCTTGCCGATGGTCGCCTTGAGGATGTTGATCGGCTGGCGGCCATCGGCGTTGATGCGCTCGAATTCGTAGTGGCGCAGTCCGGGAGCGATATCGGTGATCTTCAGATTGTTGACGATGGCGGCACCGTTCTGGTCGAGGACCATGCCATCGACGGCTTTGGCTGCGGAACGGGTCGCGGAATACGGTTGCGCGGCGGATGCGGCTGCATCGCTGCCCGAGCGCGACGCCTTGGCTGCGGCATCCGCGCTGCTCGGCTTGACTTCAAGAGCGTTCAGTCCGTCCTGCAACTCGGGCGGGACGGGCGTACGGTCGTCGGCGAATGCAGCCGACGGACCGGTCGCGAGAGCAGCGGTGGTGGCGAAGGCCACGGCCGCAGCGGCGAAACGACGCCACATCGACCACGATCTGCGTTCCCTGGATTTGCGATCGTTGGATTTGCGATCGTTGGATTTGCGTTCCGTCGGCGGCATCGCACCGGCCGCCATTGTCATATCATCGCCGACGTTCCCTTTCCTCACGTCGACGGCGTTGGGTTCAGTCATGATTCCTCCTCCTACTCATGGACTGCCATTGCCGAGCGTAGAAGCGTCAGGCAAACGCAAGGTGATCGCAACCTTTCCATGGCGGATACGCATCTCGAAATCTGCGAGGCAGTGTGAGACAGTATGGGGCAGTATGGGTCTGCGACTGTGCGTCTGCGCGGCAGTACGGATGCGCGCCAGTACGGATGCGTGCCGCGGCGTGTCGCGCATCCGGGGAAGGCGTTATAATGGCACGGTTATTCGCAAGACTCGGTGCCCTCTACTCCCGGGCCTTGTGAGGAACACGTGGGCTCGGCGAGCTGCGCCCCACAATGCAAACCGAAACCACACCTTACATATATAAGGAGAGCCATCTTGGCAACCAAGATTCGTCTGAAGCGCATGGGTAAGAAGTTCTACGCGTACTACCGCGTGGTGATCATGGACGCACGCACCAAGCGTGACGGCCGCGCCATCGAGGAGATCGGTACGTACAACCCGAACACCCAGCCTTCGACCATCCAGATCAATTCCGAGCGCGCTCAGTACTGGCTCGGCGTCGGCGCTCAGCCGACCGAGCAGGTGCTCAACCTGCTCAAGATCACCGGCGACTGGCAGAAGTTCAAGGGTCTCGACGGTGCCGAAGGCACCCTGAAGACCGCCGAAGCCGGCCCGGATGCCGCCGCTCGCGTCGAGGCCGTCGAGGCCCAGGCCCAGAAGCTCAAGGCCGCGAAGTCCGAGGCGGACGCCAAGGCCAAGGCCGAGGCTGAGGCGAACGCTGAAGCCGCCGCTGAGGAGGCCCCGGCTGAGGAAGCGCAGGCTGAGTGATCATGCTCGCACAGGCTGTGGAACACCTCATCAAGAACATCGTCGACTTTCCCGATGACGTTTCGGTCAAGTCCCATGAGAATCCGCGCGGCGAACTGCTTCGCGTGCGCGTGAATCCGGAGGACATCGGCCGTGTCATCGGACGCAACGGGCGGACCGCGAATGCGATTCGTACCGTGATTCAGGCCTTGTCCGATCACAAGGTGCGCGTCGATATCATGGACGTGCGCAGGTGAGCCACAGCATGGAGCATCAACACCATGACGAGGACCCTCAGCAGCGCGAGTTGCTGAGGGTCTGTCGTATCGGACGCGCACAAGGTCTCAAGGGCGATGTCAACGTCTTCGCCTTCACGGACGAGCCGGACTATCGGTTCGCTCCCGGTTCCGCGCTGTGCACCGCCGACGGCGACGTCGAATACACCGTGGAACGTTCGCGCACCCACAACGGCCGATGGATCGTCAAATTCGAGGGTGTGGACGATCGCAACGCCTCCGAGGCGATCGCCGGCATCGACCTATACGGCGAAGCGGATGATCCGCAGGACATGCTCGACGAGGATGCTTGGTATCCCAAGGATCTGGTCGGACTTGAGGTACGCCTTGCCAAAGGCAACGGCCTCGGTCTGCCGACCGGTCAGGTGGTGGGGCGAATCGTCGATGTGCTTGACGGCTTCCAGTCGCTGCTGAAAGTGCGTCTTGCGAATCCGGTTCACGACCCCGAAACCGGTGAAGTGACCGAATCAACGGCGCTGGTGCCGTTCGTCGATCAGATCGTGCCCGACATCGACCTTGATGAGGGCTACGTGACGCTCGATCCTCCAGGCGGGCTGATTCCCGGACTGTGACAGCTGGACTGCTAAAGCTCCCTGTGACGACTGCATACAGCGGTCACAGGGAGCTGGCGGTCCGTCTTATAAAGCATACAAGCGTATAAAGCGTTGATGGGTTCCACTCCCGTCCCTTCCACGGCCGACTTCACTGCCTTCCCCTGGTGCCGCATGCGCAGTGGCATGCGTTCATTGCACTGGCATGTTGGTTGCCAATTGGCAACCAGTGGACTTGCGGCATACTGGCGCGCCTGAGATGTGGCCTGGTTTTTGTTCCGTGTTTCGCCTCATTGATGGGATTACGTTTGATGGGGGCGTCAACCATGCCCCAGGACATGCGTCAACTATCCGCTCGAACAAGACACTTGTCACGCGACGTCAAAATCGCCGAAAATCGCGTCGCGTGACAGACCGTGGCATTCCGTCGTCATGGGCCATAAGCGCAAAATGGCGGAATTCCAATGGATTGAACCAGGCTGACG
>NZ_RQSP01000035.1 GCF_009078285.1 Bifidobacterium jacchi | reverse complement strand
CCGAACACTCCCAGACCCTCCTCGACTGCGCCAGATCACTCCAGAACATCGAAGTCCAAATGCAGAACATCCACCGCGACATCAACGGCGCACCACGCGCCGAAGACACCCCCAAAGCCGACCGACAGACACCTGCACAACCAACACGCCAACAAAAAACAACACACAATTCGACCCACGACATGCCCCTTGGCATAAGGCATAATGAAACACATGCAGGAAATTGAGTATGAGACCGCAACGATTCGCCCTTTGCAGCGAGACGACCACCCCGCACTGATCGATCTGGTGCGACGAACTTGGTATGCCGACTTCAGCGAGCGCATCGGCATGCTCGCGGCCGAGGCCGACTGGGAGAACTGTCTGGCCCGAACCACCAACGCCTATGTCGCAGTGGTGGATGGCAAACCGGTCGCGCTGATTCTGGGCCGCATCGACTCGCGTGAGACCCGGAACCGGTGCAATGCGCATGCCCGCAGGTATCTCCGTCTTCTGGGCGGACTCATGCGCTCCCGTGAAGGTCTGCGTGCAGCCCATGAAATAGTGGGCGTTCTTGCCTTGGATCGGATGCTGCGCAGTCGGGCTTCGCGGTCCGGCCATGACTATGCCGCCGAAGTGGTGCTCTTCGCGCTCTCGCCCGAAGCCCGAGGGCACGGCTTGGGCAAGCGCATGTTCCTCAGGATGCTCGACGATTTCCGCAGGAGCGGCATGACGAAGTACTTCCTGTTCACGGACACCTCCTGCAATGTGGGCTTCTACGCCCATCATGGGCTCGAGCGGATCGCATCCATCGATCTGGACGCATCCCGATACCATCATGGCGACATGTCCTTCTATCTCTATGAGGGCGCGGTTCCCGAGCACGACTGACGCTGCGGGACCGCACGCGCCACGAAGCGCTCCACAACACAAACCGCAGCGCCTGCATACGCGCGGATACCGCCCCTGCGTTTGCCGTCTTGCGCTGGTAAGCTGAACTGCGGAACCGATCGCATGCGGACTGCGGGTGCGGTATCCATCGGCACATGCATGTAAGCGGCTCCGGCAATCGACGGCGAAGGGGCGGACAGGGGGATCATATGGCCATCAACGCACGGGAACTGCCACTGGGAAAGGTGTTCACACCGGATTTCCGTTTCACGGTGCCCTCCTTCCAGCGGGCGTATATCTGGAAGTCCGAGAACATTCTCCAACTGGTCAGTGATCTGCATGACGCCTCGAAAACGCCGCAGACCCCGTATTTCCTCGGCTCGTTGATCCTGGTCCGCCACAGTGACAACCGCTATGATGTCATCGACGGGCAGCAGCGGCTGGTATCCCTATCCATCATCATCGCCGTGCTGCGCGATCTGGAGCAGGACGCCGACCTGATGCACCAGCTCGACGCGCTGCTGGTGGAACCCGGCGACAAGCTGCGCGGCATCATCAGCGAACCACGACTCACATTGCGCGAACGCGACGCGTCATTCTTCCGGGAACATGTGCAGGAGGACAACCTCGAATCCGTGTTCGACATGGACAACGACGATCTGGCCACCGCCGCGCAACGCAATATGGTGACGAACATCCGGAATGTGTACGACGAGATATCCACGTGGGGCATGTCCGCACGGCAGCAGTTCGCCCAATACCTCGTCAATCAGGTCACCCTGGTCATCGTCACGACCGACAATCTTGATGGCGCCCATCGCATCTTCGACGTGATGAACATGCGGGGATTGCCGCTCACGCCGTCCGACGTCTTCAAGGCACGAGCCACATCCGGGCTCAGCGACGCGGAGCTTGACGCCTATACCGAACGCTGGGACGACATCATCGACCCGATCAGCGACGACCCGCATGAGAGCGACGAGTTCTTTTCCTACCTGTATCTCATCCTCGCCCATCAGCCGAATACCGGCAGACTCATCGAGGATTTCCTCGACAATGTGCTCAAGCCCCATATCGACAACGGCACGGTGGCCTCGTTCATCAACACCGTGCTCGCCCCGTATGCGATGGCGTGGCGCATCATCTCCAAACCCAACGAGACGATACTGCCCAACGAAATCCGGTATCGCCTCGAAGGGCTGAACGACTACCGCAACCATGAGTGGAAGCCCGTAGCCATGTGGGCGCTGGTCAACTCGTATCGTCAGCTGGGCAATCCCGATTGCCCGCCGTTCGCGCAGCGTGGCTCGCGAAACGTCAAGACATCGACGTCGCTCGCCGCATTGGAACCCCACGACGAACGCCGTCTTTCGGAGATCCTGTCGGCTCTTGAACGCGTGACCGGAATCCGTACGCTGATCCGGACCGACGTCACAGACAGACGCGGATATGCGAACGCCACCATCCGCGATCTCGACAAAGGATATCCGGTCGAACGGTGCAACGGTCTGAAAGTCCGCGACAACGACCAGGAGAACGCCGTGGTGCGCCTGCAAGGGGAACTGCAATCAGACAATGCGTTGGTTCGCCTGCTGCTCATCCGCGCCAATGAGCAGAAAGCGCAATCCCACCTTGATAGGCCGCGCAAATGCAGCGCACTGCCCATCATGCCGGTGAACATCGAACATTCGAAATCGTTCAGTGACTGGTCACCCGAACAGCATGACCATTGGCTGTATCGACTGGGCAATCTGGCACTGGTCCAAGGCACCGAAGAACAGCTGGACAAGTTCAGCGAGTTCGCCGCACGCCGTGACCGCATGCTCCTGCGCTCGGATTCACGACGTTTTCCTTTGACCAATGAGCTGAAGGATTACAACGACTGCACGCCCTCGCTGCTTGGAAAACGGCAGACGGAGACGGTACGCCTGATCATGGAGTATTGGAGCATCCGGTACGACCGCAACAACAACGATCTCACCATGCAAGGCATCGATCAGCTCGCGCAGTCGCCGACGGCGCACGCAGCACGCAGCTCGAAACGTGTGACCATCCGTCAGGTGATTCAGGCCGGACTGTTGGTGCCCGGCGAACGGCTGGTCTGGGAGCGGCCGCGCAAGGGCGAACGCTGGTATGCCACGGTGACGGAGAACGGACGGTTCCGCTTGGATGACGGCTCGGAATACCCGACGCCCACCGCGGCCGCCCGTGCCGCTGCGGGAGGCCGTCGCAGCGGCGGGCTTGAAGTATGGAAACGTACATCCAACGGTCAGAAGATCAGTGACATCTGGAGGCAATGCCGTCAGCAGATCCAATGATCCTTATACTCCACTGGAGCCGGCATCGACCGGTGACGCGCCGCCGAGTACCCCCACGCTGAGCACGCCCGACACACATGTCAGATGTCTCTCACCGCATGAACGCAGGACGGTCGGAGGCATGTCCCCGACCGTCCTGTTGCATTACTTCTGTTGCATTACTTCATGAGGTTGCGCAGCACGTACTGGAGGATGCCGCCATTGCGGTAGTAATCAGCCTCGCCGGGGGTGTCGATGCGCACGACCGCGTCGAATTCGGTCGTGGAGCCATCCGTATGCGTGGCAGTGACGTGCACGGTCTTCGGCGTCGTGCCGGAGTTGAGCTTCTCCACCCCATCGATGTCGTAGGTCTCGGTGCCATCAAGCCCCAGCGACTTGTAGGATTCGCCTTCAGGGAACTGCAGGGGCAGCACGCCCATGCCGATGAGGTTGGAGCGGTGAATGCGTTCGAAGCTCTCGGTGATCACGGCTTTGACGCCGAGCATCAACGTGCCCTTGGCGGCCCAGTCGCGCGAGGAGCCGGTGCCGTATTCCTTACCGGCCAACACCACAAGCGGCGTGCCTTGAGCCTTGTAGTTCAGCGACGCATCGAAGATGGTGGACGGCTTGCCGGTCGTGAAGTCGTAGGTGAAACCGCCCGGGGTGACCTCCTCGCCCACAGAGGCGAGCAGCTGATTGCGCAGACGGATGTTGCCGAACGTGCCGCGCACCATCACCTCGTGGTTGCCTCGACGGGAACCGTAGGAGTTGAAGTTCTTCGGTTCGACGCCGCGGTCGGTGAGATACTTGCCGGCAGGGCTGGACGCCTTGAACGCACCGGCCGGGGAGATGTGGTCGGTGGTCACGGAGTCGCCGAGCAGTGCGAGCACGCGGGCACCGTGGATGTCCTCGACCGGGTCCGGCACGGCCTTCATGCCGTCGAAGAAGGTCTGCTTGCGCACATAGGTGGACTTCGGGTCCCATTGGAACAGCTCGCCTTCGGGCACATCGAGGCCCTTCCAGCGGCGGTCACCGTCGAACACGGAGGCGTAGTCCTTGAGGAACATCTCGCGGCTGACCGTGCCGTTCACCACGGCGGCCACCTCGTCGTTGGTCGGCCAGATGTCCTTGAGATAGACGTCATTGCCGTCCTTGTCGACGCCGAGCGGCTGGGTGGCGAAGTCGAAGTCCATCGTGCCGGCGAGCGCGTAGGCGATCACGAGCGGCGGCGAGGCGAGGTAGTTCATCTTGACGTCCGGACTGATGCGTCCCTCGAAGTTGCGGTTGCCCGAGAGCACTGCGGTGACGGTCAGGTCATTGGCGTTGATGGCCTCGGAGATCTCGGGCAGCAGCGGGCCGGAGTTGCCGATGCAGGTGGCGCAGCCGAAGCCGACGAGCTCGTAGCCGAGCGCGTCGAGGTCGTCCTGCAGTCCGGCGGCCTTGAGATAGTCGGCCACCACCTGGGAACCGGGGGCGAGCGACGTCTTGACCCACGGCTTGGGGCTCAGGCCCTTCGCATGCGCATTGCGGGCGATCAGGCCGGCGGCCACCATGACGGACGGGTTGGAGGTGTTGGTGCAGGAGGTGATCGAGGCGATGGCCACGTCGCCGTTGGTGATGTCGAAATCACCACGGAAGTCGGTGGAGACGGCGATCGGCTCGTGGGCGGTCTTCTCGGTCTCGTACGCGGGCAGCGTGTCCTCGAACGTGGACTTGGCCGTGGCGAGCGTGATGCGGTCCTGCGGGCGCTTCGGGCCGGCGATGGACGGCACCACGGTGCCAAGGTCCAGCTCCATGTATTCGGAGTACTTCGGTTCGACGTAATCCGGATCGTTGGCGTCGCCCCACAGCTTGTTGGCCTTGGCGTACGCCTCGACGAGCGCGACCTGCTCGTCCGAGCGGCCGGTCAGGCGCAAGTAGTCGAGCGTGACGTCGTCGATCGGGAAGATGCCACAGGTGGAGCCGAACTCCGGGCTCATGTTGCCGATGGTGGCGCGGTTCGCCAGCGGCACGGAGGCGATGCCCTCGCCGTAGAACTCCACGAACTTGCCGACCACGCCGTGCTTGCGCAGCATGTCGGTGATGGTCAGCACCACATCGGTGGCGGTGACGCCCTCAGGGATGGAGCCGGTGAGCTTGAAGCCCACCACGCGCGGCACGAGCATGGAGATGGGCTGGCCGAGCATGGCGGCCTCGGCCTCGATGCCGCCCACGCCCCAGCCGAGCACGCCGAGGCCGTTTTCGGTGGTGGTGTGCGAGTCGGTGCCGACGCAGGAGTCGAGGTAGGCGAGCTGGCGGCCGCGCTCCCCCGCCTTCGTCATGACGACCTTGGCCAGGTATTCGATGTTGACCTGATGGATGATGCCGGTTCCCGGCGGCACGACGCGGAAGTTACGGAACGCCTGCTGCCCCCAGCGCAGGAACTGGTAGCGTTCGCCGTTGCGCTGGTATTCGATGTCCATGTTCTGCTCGACCGCGTCGGCGATGCCGTACTTGTCGATCTGCACGGAGTGGTCGATGACCATGTCCGACTGGACCTGCGGGTTGATGACCTCCGGATCGCCGCCGAGGTCCTTGACCGCATCGCGCATGGTTGCGAGGTCCACAATGCACGGCACGCCGGTGAAGTCCTGCATGACCACGCGGCTCGGGGTGAACTGGATCTCGTGGCAGGGCTGCGCGGCCGGGTCCCAGTCGAGCAGCGCACGCACATGATCATCGGTGATGTTGGCACCGTCGATGTTGCGTACGAGGTTCTCGACCAGCACCTTCAACGAATACGGCAGATGGTCGATGCCGGGCAGATCGGCGATCGAATAATAGTCATAGTCCCTGCCGCCCACGCTGAGCGTGGACAGCTGGTCGTCTCGTACGGACATGTTCCCTCCGGATGTGCAAACGACAAATGAAGATATCGTCTCCGATTATCCGCCGACCACGCTACCGGATTGTTTCCTCACCTCTGGCGTGTCGGCTTGCTATGTGAGATAATCCGCGACACCGCGGCGATGATCACATGGCACGCCACGAAGATCACCGCCGACAGCAGCAGCGCCACCACCGTCGCCAGCAGTTCACGGCCAGTGGGCACCTGCAAAGCGAAGAACCGGGCGACGAACGGGATCAGCATGCCGATGACGCCGGCCGACGCGAAGAACGCAACCAGCACGCCACGCCACGAATTGAGCGGATACGCCACCCGCGCCAGCACAAACACGCCCAGAATGAACACGATGATCGCATTGGTGGCGCGCAGCGACGCCAGATCAGCCGCATCCGACACATCCCAGCCCATGATGTCGGGCAGAATCCACGACGACAACAGCACCGACAACGCCACGGCGACGCCGCCAGGCAGCGCGAATCGGACGACCCTCGACAGGAATCCCGGAATGTAGCGCCGCGTATTGGGAGCGAGCGCCAGAATGAACGCCGGCGCACCGATCGTGAGCCCGCCGATGTATGTGATGTGGCGCGGCAGGTATGGGAACGGGATGGCGGTGAGCACCACGCCGAGCGAGATCAGCGCCGAATACACCGTCTTGACAAGGAACAGGCTGGCGACGCGCTCCATGTTCGCCATGACCTGACGTCCGCGCGCGACCACGTCGGGCAGATGGCTGAACTTCGAGTCGACGAGCACGACCTGCGCCACGGCCTTGGTCGCCGGCGCGGCATTGCCCATGGCGATGCCCAGATCGGCCTCCTTGATCGCCAGCGCGTCATTGACGCCGTCGCCGGTCATCGCGACGACATGATCGGCGACATGCAGCGCCTGCACGATGGCCTTCTTCTGTTCGGGAAGCACACGGCCAAGCACGTCGACGCCCTCCAGCACACGGGCCAGTTCGTCGACATCGTCGGGCAGCGTTCTGGCATCCATCGCGACGGGACGGCGGTCGCCGGTGAGGCGCACCTTGGCCGCGATGGCACCGACGGTGACCGGATTGTCGCCTGAGATGATGCGGCATCGCACACCCTGATCGCGAAACCATGCGAGCGTCCTCTCCGCATCGGCACGGATGCGTTCCGAGCACAGCACCAACGCCACCGGGCGCGCATGCGAATCCAACGTCGGCTCGTCGACATCCGCTGTCGGAGTTCGCGCCGCCGCCCGCGCCACCATGAGCACACGATTGCCATCGTTCGCATACGCGTTCACCACGCGCAGCGTGTGCGCATAGTCCCCGTCGAATGCGGCGAGCAGCACCTCGGGCGCGCCCATATACCAGCGCCCGCCATTGGAATCCGTGATCGCGCTCCACTTGCGCGCCGACGAGAACGGCACGCGCTGCACCACGACCCCGGCGGACAGCCCGGCATCAGCCAGTGCGGCCAATATCGCCTGACCGGTGCCGTTCGGCTGCTCCTCGTCGGCGAGATCATACAATGCCTGACGCACGGCATCGCGCAGGGCGGCGTCACCATCGGCCGCGAGCGCGCCATCGGCGGCATTGCCATCGGCGGCATCATCTGCAACGACCTCACCGGCGTCATCCAGCATCACCAGCCGGGAGAACGCGATGCCGCCGTCGGTGATCGTACCGGTCTTGTCAAGATTGAGGCAGTCCACCCGAGCCAGCGTCTCCACCGACTCCAGTTCCTGGACCAGCGTGTCGTGCCTTGCCAGACGCATCGCCGCTACGGCGAAGTTCAGCGAGGTGAGCAGCACCAGACCTTCGGGAATCATGCCGACCACGCCGGCCACCGCGGACACGACCGCGCCACGCCACGCGCCGGTGGATATCGCGTATGACCATCCGCCGACCGTGCCGATCTGCGACCAGATGAGCAGCGCGCACAACGGCACGACAAGGAACGTCATGAACTTGAGAATCGTGTTGATGCCCCGGCTCAGATCGGACACGGTCTTCTTGTAGACCTTCGCCTGCGCGGTGAGCGTCGCCGCGTACCCATGCTCGCCGACCGCACTGACCTGGACGAGCGCCATGCCGGAGACGGCTGTCGAGCCGGAATACACCTGATCGCCGTCCTTTTTGCGCACGGTGCGCGACTCGCCGGTCAGCATCGACTCGTCCAGCTCCAGCCCGTATGCGGTGACGACGACGGCATCGGCGGGCACCTGGTCGCCCGCGCGAATCCACAGCAGGTCGTCGAGCACGATGTCGTCGTGACGAACCGTCACATCCCTGCCGTCGCGATGGACCATGTAGTCGGCGGCGACCAGAATCGACAGCTTGTCAAGAGTGTGCTTGGCCTTGAGCTCGGTGACGATGCCGATGCCCGTGTTGATGATGATGACGAATCCGAAGACCGCGTCCCGCCATGAGCCGGTGAGCAGTACGAGCACCATGGCCGCGAGGATGATGCCGTTGAACAGCGTGAACACGTTGGCTCGGACGATGTCGACCACCGAGCGCGACGTGGACGTGGTCACCCGGTTCACCTGGCCGGCCTCGACGCGGCGGCTCACCTCGGCGGACGACAATCCGGGCAGATCGACGTGCGGCATGGACTGGGCATTCGATTCACTCATGGCTTCAGCCTACACCGAGAACACCCACCCGAGGGACTGCGATGCGTCTGTCACGTTTCCCACGTGCCGTGTTCGCGGCTCGCCGAGGTTGGCACTCGCCGCGTCCTACTTGTCGAGATCCACGGTGACGCGCCGCTTGTGCGGCCTGTCGTTGACGAGATCGAAGACGACGTCGTCAAGCGCGCCCGATGCCGGGGTCCGCTCGGCTGCGGCGCTCTGGTCATGCGAATCATGCGAATCACGCGTGCCGGAGGCGTTCGCGGCGATGTCCACGACCGCCGCATACCAAGTATCGTCGGCCGGCGTCGATCGCGGCTCGACCAGCGCGACCGGAATGCCCGCGTCACGCGCCTTGACCAGCGCATCGCGCCAACCGGTCTGTGAATCGCCCATATCCGCCCGACAGATCATGATCAGGCTCACGCCACGAGTCGTGAAATCCTCAACCGACGCGACCGCGCCGTTCACGCCGCCGCCATCGGAGCCGCCCGCATCGCCGGTTGCCTCGGCGTCACCCGTCTCGCCGCCGGCTGCCTCGCCGCCGCCCGGCACGACGCTTGGCGACGCGTAGACGGCGGCGATTCCATCGCGCGACAGCGCATCGATGACGGCGACGTCGGCGACGCGATCGCGAGATCCGACCACGCCAACGACGATATCGGACAGATCGGCGCCATCATGGCCGATTGCGGGAACCGCGTCCGTCGTGTCGCCCACCGCACGACCGGCGGGCGCGCATGATGCGAGCGTACCCAGCAGCGTGCACGCGACGGCAGTGACGGCAAGGAACCGCCGGCCGGCCGCGCGCGCACGCAATCCGCCTTCATGCGAACGGCGGCAATGGCGGCAAGCCGGCGAATGATCAGCGCCGGAACAGGGCGACGGTTTCGACATGATGGGTCATCGGATAGATGTCGAAGGCGTGGATGTCGATCAGGCGATATCCGAGCGAGACGAGCGTGGCCGCGTCGCGCGCCAGGCTCGCCGGATCGCAGGCGACGTAGATGACGCTGCGCGCACGGGACTCGGCGATCTGCCGGCACACCTTGCCTCGGGCGCCGGCGCGCGGCGGGTCGAGCAGCACCAGATCAGGCTGCGACAGATGCGCGGGAACGTGGGTGAGCATCGTGGAGACGTCGCCGCACCGGGCATCGACGTCGCCCAGATCGAGATGACGAAGGTTGCGCTTCGCGTTGGCGACCGCGCTTCTACCACCCTCTATGCTGAGCATTCTGGTGCGCGGCGCGGTCAGCGTCGCCAGCGGCAGCGCGAACAGGCCGGAACCGGAATACAGATCCCATACGCAGGCGGATTGGACGCCGTCGAGCTCGCGTCGGGCGAGGTCGAGAACGTGGCCGGCGAGCACCGCCGGAGCCTTGCGATGCATCTGCCAGAAACCGTTCGCATCAACGACGTATTCGAACCGCGTTCCGTCGATGGTGACGCTTTCCATGAGCCGGGAGGAGCCTGCGTTGACGCGGCCGTCGACCAGCACGGCATAGTTGTCGCCGACCTGCGAGCGCAGCGTCTGTGCATCGCCGCCATCCGCGCGCCGTTCAACCGAATCGGTGTCGGAGCCATCGTCGCCATGCGGTTCGGGCACGGACAGTCGAATCTGGGATCCCGGCTCGAATCCGCCATCCCAGATCTGCTCATGGTCGGCCACGGCGAGCAGCGCGCGCGAAGCAAGCGGCATGGTCGTCAGAGGCACGCGGATATGCGTACCCCGACGCCGCATCGACGGTCGGCCGTCGTCGTCGGCGATCATTTCGATGCGGGTGCGCCAATGCAGCCCGCCCAGCGACTCGTCGCCCTCCATGCGATCGACCGGAACCACCGCGTCGATATGACCGATGCGGCTGAGCTGCTCCGAAATGGTGATGGCCTTCCATCGCAGCTGACCGGCAAGCGAAACGTGCACGAGATCGGCTCCGCCGACGCCGCCACCCATCGCGAGCGGTCCGGCAAGCGGCCATGCCGGGGCGACGCGATCCTCGCTGGCTTCGAGAACCTCGACGACCTCGCCGGTCCAGAACCGGTCGTCGCGATCATGCGGCTCGTCAAGCGTGATGCGCACCAGCTCTCCGGGAAGCGCGAATCGCACGAAAACGACGCGACCGTCGATATGGGCTATGCAACGCCCCTGATCGGCGTAGCGTTCGATGCGGACCTCAGCGTCCATGATGGTGTTCGATTTCCTTTCCCGTGTTGCCTGTGCCCGTGTTGTCGGCTGTGGTATCGTGCCCGTTCGTCGCGCTCCCCGCCTTGTCCCCGTGCGACGAAGCGCCTGCCGCGAGCGCCTTGTGCCGGTGCAGCGGCGTGGCGATGATCAGATACGACACCCAGATCGCCAGCGCCCAGAACGGAATACCCATGAGCAGTCGCGCGGTGCCGAGCAGCGCCACATGATCGGTCAGGTAGAGCGGCACCTGCACGATGAGCCGCAGCGCGAACACGCCGACCCATAGCCAGGTGACGAGCATATAGGCGCGTTTGAGCGGCCGATCGTCCATCCAGCCGTGGAACCATGCGCGGAATCGCTCGGTCGGCATGGAGCGGATGAATTCGACCACGAGTCCCAGTCCCGGCACGCGGACGATCAGCGAGATGGCAAGCAGCACCATGTACACGGCGTTGGTGATGAATCCGAACATGTAGTAGTTGCGCGCCTCGTGACTCTTCCATGCCCAGATCAGACAGATGCCGACCGCGATCAGTCCGCTCAGCGCCCCCATGACCGACTGGCGCTGCACGAGGCGCACCACCACCTGCACGACCGCGAGCGCGGCCGAGACGGCGATGGTCAGGTTGAGGTTGCTGGTGGCAACGAACAGGACGACGAATACCAGTCCGGGAAGCATCGATTCGATGACACCGCGGGGCCCGCCTATCGCCTCGATGATGGAGAAGTCCTCGTCCGCGGCGGCGGCAAGGGATGCCATGCCGCTTCGGCGCTGCTGCCTGTGCTCAGTCATGTATGGAAATCCTGCTTCGATATGGGGGTCAGCGAACGATGCGCGAATGATGAAGGTCAGCGAACCTCGGAGAACATCGGTCCGCGCGAGAGCGTGGTCTTGACCTCGGTCTGCTGATCGGAGTCGAACGGGCCGTTCGGACGGTCCGGGATGTCCTTGAGATGCTCCTTGCCGTTCGCCTCGTCCGCCGCGTCGCCTTCGGCGTTCGTCTCGCCGTTCGCCGCCCTGCGCTCGGCAGGGCTTACCGGCGGATGCATCGGGATGAGGTCACGCGGCGCGAGCGGCTCCTCGCCGCGTTCGACCACGATGTCAGCGAAATACCCGTTGAGCGCCTTGGTTTCGGCGTGGTCGGGATCGGATGCCGCATTGCCGGAGAAGATGCCGCGCAGCATCCAGCGGGGGCCGTCGACGCCGACGATGCGCGTGTTGACGACGCGACCGCCCTTGACGACGACCGGCAGGTTGAGCTCCATGCCGAACACGCCCGGCTTCACCTCGGCGCGTTCGTTGCCGGAGAGCAGGTCCTCGCGCACGTCGTCCCACAGGCCCATCGACTTGGGGGCCGCGAACGCCTCGATCTCCAGGCTGGACCCGCCGTAGGTGATGGTCGAGCCGAGAATGTCGTGCGTGGCGCGATTCGCCTTGATGCGCAGTTCGATGCCGCGCATGAACGGCAGATAGTAGGCGCCCAGATCGAGGTAGTCGTCGTAGTCGGGCACATCGTCGTCGGCGGTGTCCCACGGGCCGTATTCCTCGCCGCGCCGATCATAGGCGCTGACCGCCTGATCGGGGTGCGCGGGACCGCTTTGCTCGTCGTCCTCCGCGGAATCCTCATTGTCCGCGGTGCTCTGCGCGCTCTTGAGAGCCTCGTCGCTCTCGGCGTTCTCGGCGCGTTCGGCCTCCTCGCGCTGGCGCTTCTTCCTGCCGAATCCAAACAGTCCCATTGATGTCCTCATTTCATATGTATCTCATATGTTGGGTGCAATATGTCGCGTGCAACCTCGACTAGCGTATCACCTTGGCTTGCGATCGGCTGGATGCCCGATTCGCCGCGTCGCAACCGTGTCACAGCCGCGTCGCCACATCGACACAGCCGCGTCGCCGCCATATCGCCGCCTCGTCGCCGCCCCGTCACACGTCGTAGTTGATGCTCAACGGCGCATGATCGGACCAGCGGGCATCGTAGGAAGGCGCCTTGTCGATGACGAAGCCGCGCGCGGTCTCGGCCAGCTCCGGCGTGGCGAACTGGTAGTCAATGCGCCAGCCGACGTTGTTGTCGAAGGCGCGGCCACGCTGACTCCACCACGTATAGGGGCCCTGGATGTCGCCGGCGAGCTCGCGCATCACGTCGACGAACTCGTATTCGTCGATCCAGCGGTCCACATAGGCGCGTTCCGCGGGGAGGAATCCGGCATGCGTCTCGTTGGCCTTCGCGTTTTTGATGTCGAGCGGCGTGTGCGCGATGTTGAAATCCCCGCACAACACTGCCTGACGCCCGCCGTGGGCCGCCTCGTCGCGCAGTTCGCCCATGCGTGTGAGCATGGCGTCGAGGAAGCGGTACTTCTGGCTCATCTTCTCGGAGTCGTCGGCGTTGCCCGCGTGCACGTACACGCATGCGACGGTGAGCTCATAGCCCTGTGGCGTGCGGATGTCCGATTCGATCCAACGACCGGAGTCGACGTCCTCATCGAGCCCGGCAAGGCCGTATCGCGTGGCGGTGACCGGCAGATCGGTCAGCAGGGCCACGCCGGCGCGCCCCTTGACGCGGCACACCTCGTTGGCGGCGTGAAGATCGGCCTCGTCGCCGATCACCGCCGCATCGACGTATTCGGAGGCGATCTCATGAATGATCGGGTCGAGCTCGTTCTGCGGCGCGCGCACCTCCTGCATGCACCAGACCTCCGGCGCATTGCGCCCGGCCCATGTCTCAATGCCCTTGCGGCGGGCCGCCCGAATGCCGTTCACGTTCGATGTGGTGATCGTAATCATGGTGTCGAGCCTAGCAGCGGGACGCTACGGCACAATGTCCTCTCCAACGTGGACGCTAGAGCACGGCTTCGGACCAATGATCCGGCTTCGGTATGCCGCGCAATGCAGGCAGGAGCAGCACCATCGCAAGACACAGCAGCAATATGGTCTCGTAGATGATCGCCAACGCGGTGAAGCCAAGCCGATCGATGATCCAGCCATCCAGAGCCGGGCTCAACGCCGCAAGCACGGAGCACGGCACGCCGACGCACGTATACATGCGACCCTGCATGCGATCAGGCGTCCTCGCGAATATGAATCCCAGCGCGGAAGCCTCGGCGAGCGGTGTGAACAGACCGACCGCGCACAACGCCGCGACCAGCAGAGGATAGGCCGACGAAGCGATCAACGGCGCGAATCCGATGATCGACACCGCCAATACCAGCATCAGGATCCGCCCTGTGGCGAGGCGACCGACGAGTCGATTCGCCAACAGCGCTCCGACGAGGCCCGCCACGGCAGCGAACGCGTTCACCAGTCCGATGAGCGTCGAATCCGTATGAACCCCGACCAGATGAAGCTGGATACCGTACTGAAGACCCACGCCGGCCAGATTGAACAGCATGAACAGCAGCGTCATCGCGGGAACGGTACGACACGAGAAGAAGAAACGCCATCCTTCGCGGAAATCATCGAAGAAGGCACCTCGCCCGGCCGCCTTGCCATTGTCTGCATCGCCGTTTCCACTGCCGTTGGCGTCGTCAGCGGATTCGGCCTTGTCGCTCGCGGATGCGTTGGCGTCCTCCGCGCCTTCCGCACCCACGCGAGCATCCTCGGACTTCTGCTCCCTCGACGGCAGACGGAACGCGCATCCCGCACCCAGCAGACATATCACGCCGGCGACGAGATACGGCACCCACGGCGCAATACCGTAGAGCGCGCCTCCCAGAGGACCACCAACGATCTCCACCGTCGAATCGCGACCCTGGTTCACGGTCTTCGCCTTGGCGAAATCCCTGTCGTCCACGATGGACCGCATCATCGCGTCGGTGGCCTGCCCGAACAGCGACGACACCGTCGTCATGATCACCATGGCGAGCGCGTACATGACGAAGGTCAGTCTGCCGGCAAGCAATGTGGCGACCACGAACAGACCATATGCCGACTGCACGCCGAGATTGACGCCGATCATAAGCCTGCGCGAATGCCGGTCCACCACCGTGCCGCCGAATGCGGAAAGCGCGAGCCCGTAGATCTGCATAGCAGCCGTGAAGGCTCCGGCCACGGACAGCGAGCCGCACAGCGCGTAGACGAGCAGCGCACTGGCGACCGCGCGCAACGCCGCGCCGGAAGCCACGGCCGTATCGGCGGTGAACCACGTCAGATACCGCGAGCTGCGCCAATAGGGCCTTCCGGCGACGCTGCCGTTGGAATGCGCGAACATTATGTTGCCCCCCCGCAACCAGTATGGGCTGCGTAGCACCGATCATCACACCGCTATGATCGTCACGAATCATTATAGGCGTTGTATGGCCGTGAAGACGCCTCGCGCAGACATTGCTCCGTCGGAATAATCACGAAGAACAATCGCGATACGACGGTAGTCAGGGGGAATATGAGATCAGGCGCGGGGGAAGGCCTGCTCGTAGCGGGCCTTGAGCTGCCCGATGGAGACGTGGGTGTAGCGCTGCGTGGTGGCGAGCGAGGAATGGCCGAGCATCTCCTGGACCTCGCGCAGATCGGCGCCGCCGTCGAGCATGTGCGTGGCGGCGCTGTGTCGCAGCGCATGCGGGGAGATGTCCGGCACGCCGGCACGTTCGGCCTCGCGGTGGACGATCGTGCACGCCATTGCCGTTGCGAGACGCGCACCATATACGCCAAGGAACAGTGCGCGACGAGCGTCGGCATGCCGCTGCGGCTCGAACGTGGCGCGATGCATGCGCGCCGCGCGGGCCATCAGCACCGGGCGCCCCTCGTCGATCCACGCCTCAAGCGCGCGGGCGGCGGGCGCGCCGAATGGAACCACACGCTGCTTGTTGCCCTTGCCGGTCACCTTGAGCGTACGATTCGAGAAATCAATGTCGGTGACATCGAGCCCCACCAACTCGCCGACGCGAATCCCGGTGGCGTACAGCGTCTCGACGATCGCCGCATCGCGCAACGCCTGGGCGCGGTCGCCGGAATCGGGGCGAGGGTTGGCATCACGCCGCCGCGGCGAAGCGGCTGATCGCGACGTCCCGACATCGGCCGTCGCATCGGCCGTCGCATCGACCGCTGCCGCTCCTGCCGCCGAATCAGCCGCCGAATCAGCTATCGCCGCATCAGCTGCCGCATCAGCAGACAGCGACTCCGCAGACGCCACATCAGCAGGCAGCGCGGATGAGCCGACCAGCCCAGCTCGCGCATCGGCGCTCTCCATCATCGCCGCCGCCTGCCGCTCGGTAAGCACGGCCGGCAGCACGGCCGGCAGCTTCGGCGCGACCAGCGCGTTCGCGGGATCGGCATCGACGATGCCGTGGTCGTACGCCCACGCGAAGAATCCGCGCACCGCCACGATGCGACGGGCTCGGGTGGAGCGCGCGCGACCGTTCGCGTCGAACGCCGTCCAATCGCGCAGATCATCGATCGTCACATCGCGAAGGGAGCGGATGCCGCTGCGGTCGAGCCATCCCAGACAGTCGCCGACATCGCGGCGATACGCCTTGAGCGTATTGGGGCTCAGTCCCCGATTCACCTTGAGAAAGCGCACAAAGGCATCGCAATCGTCATCGAACCACGCCTGCCGCCCCATGCCGCCTCCCTGCTGACTGCCCAGTTGAATGCCATTGTTGATTGCCATCTGCCGATAGACTAGGCATATCACAAGGCATATCACGACCGCATATCACAAGGAATGTCATGACTGGCGGAATGCGATGAGGGAGGCATGATGGTGGACGAGTGGGATGAAACAGACAGCACAGCTGCGAGCGGCGCGGCAGCGGAACGCGCGGCAGCGGGCAAGGCGGCAGAAAAGGCGGCGATAAGCGACACAGCGGCGAACGCCAACGCAGCAAACGCCGATCAGGCAAACGGCGACGCAACGAACGCCAACGCAGCAAACGCCAACGCAGCGAACGCCGACGTGGTGGCGAGCGCCAGCGACCTGACGAAGATCTACGGCGACGCGAAGGACCACGACTCGCAGGTGGTCGCGCTCGACCATGTGAACGTCGATTTTCTGCGCGGGCAGATGACCGCGATCATGGGGCCGTCCGGCTCCGGCAAGTCCACGCTCATGCATTGCATGGCCGGGCTGGACCGACCCACATCGGGCACGGTCGTCGTCGAGGGTCTTGAGGTCTCCGCGATGAACCAGCGTCAGCTCACCAAACTGCGCCGCGAGCAGATCGGATTCATCTTCCAGTCGTTCAATCTGGTGCCCACGCTGTCGGCCGAGGAGAACATCCTGCTGCCGCTGCAGATCGCGAAACGGCCGATCGACCGCGATTGGTTCGACAAGGTGGTCGAGGTGACCGGTCTGCGCTCGCGGCTCGGGCATCGTCCGAGTCAGCTGTCGGGCGGCCAGCAGCAGCGCGTGGCGTGCGCTAGGGCGATCATGGCCCGGCCGAGCGTGATCTTCGCCGACGAACCGACCGGCAACCTCGATTCGCATTCCAGCCGCGAGGTGCTCGGTTTTCTCAAGGATTCGGTGCGCGACTACGGGCAGACGATCGTGATGGTGACGCATGATCCCAGGGCCGCATCCTACGCGGATCGCGTGCTCGTGCTGGCCGACGGCCGCATCACGCGCGATCTGCGCAATCCCTCCTATGACGAGATCCTTGCGGTGTTCGCCGACGAGGGTGAGGAGGATGCCGAGTCCGAGGAGCGTGCGGCATGATCCGCATCGGTCTGCGCGACGCACGCGCGCATCTGGGCCGTTTTGTCATGTCGATCATCGCGATCGCGCTCGGCGTGTCCTTTGTGGTCGGCTCGTTCTGCTTCCGCGCGATGATGAGCGATCAGGTCGATCAGATGATGGGCTCGAACTCGGACGGAGACGTCTACGTGCGCGGCAGCGACGAGCGCAGAGGCGCGGACTCCTCGGTCGCGTCGATGCAGTCCGCCACGTCGAGCGACGAGAAGTCCTACAACCGCATCGACGTCGATCTGACCGAACGCATCGCCAATGTGCCTGGCGTCGAATCGGCGGCCGTGGTCTACTCGGTGTCCGGCATCGTGCTGGTCGGCTCGGACGGCAACGCCGCGTCCACGATGGGCGGCGCGACCGTCGCACTGGGGCTTGAGGACGGCACATGGCGATCCGCGAAGCTGACCGCGGGTCGCTGGTCGCGCGGCAAGGGCGAGATCGCGTTGCACTCCTTCGCCGCCGAAAAGGCCGGGCTGAGCGTCGGCGAGAAGACGAAGCTCGTCTACCCGGATGGCGCGACGGACGTCACCGTGGTCGGCATATTCGACACCGCGTCCACGCAGGCGGGCGCGATCGTCGTCGGCCTGAACCCGAAGGTCGCGCGCGACTACTTCCAGCAGCAGTCGGGCGAGATGGGCACCACCCGGTACATCCGCGTCTACGGTTCGGCGAACGGCGGTGCGGCGCTGAGCGAGGCGCAGCAGCGCACGCTCGCCGCGCGCGTCGACAAGGCGCTTCCCGCCGACGCGCATGCCCACGCGGTGACCGGGCAGAGCATCCGTGACGACAACGCGAAGTCCACGAAGGAGGCGCTCGGCTTCATCCAGCCGCTTATTCTGATCTTCGCCGTGATCGCGCTGTTCGTCGGCTCGTTCATCATCGCGAACACGTTCTCGATGATCGTGCGCGAGTCGATGCGCGGCTACGCGCTGCTGCGTTCGGTGGGCGCCTCGCCGGCGCAGGTGTTCTCCACGGTGATCATCCAGGCGATCGTATTGGGGCTGATCGGCTCGGTGGGCGGCATCGCGCTGGGCTGGGGCATGGTCCGCGCGATCGCCGCCGGCATGTCATCGCTTGGCATGCCGCTGAGCGGTGCGGCCGACCCCAAGCCGTCCGACATGCTGGTCGGGCTGCTCGTCGGCGTCGTCGTCACGCTGGTGGGTGCGGCGCTGCCGGCGCGTCGAGCGGCTTTGGCACCGCCCATTCAGGCGATGAACGAGACGACGAATCCGGAGCGCCCGGTGCGGCTGCGCGGCGTCGTCGGCGCGCTGATGATCGTGCTCGGCGCCTGCTCGTGGGCGTTGTGCATGCGCATCGCGAAGGCCGATGATGCCGGCGAGGCCGTGTTCGGCTGGCAGTGGGCCGACCGGCTGGCGCAGGCCGCCGGTACGGGTTGGACGCTGGGCGCGGGCGCGGCGCTCGTGGTCGTCGGCGTGATCGTGCTGGCTCCGGCGCTGGTCACGCCGACGAGCGTGGTGCTGGGTTGGATTCCGACGCACGTGTTCACTGTGACCGGCCGTCTTGCCACGCGCAATATGACGCGCGGCAAGCGTCGCACGGCGAACACGGCGGCCGCGCTGTTCGTCGGCGTGGCGATCGTCAGCTGTCTGTCGGTGGTCGCCTCGTCGGCGAAGGCTTCGGTCGCGGGCATCGTCGATTCGGGGTTGAAATCCGATTTTTCGGCGATGTCGGTGTCGGACGGCCGCATTCCCGATGATGCGATCACGGCGATCCGCAAGGTGAGCGGCGTCTCGTCGGTGTCGCAAAGCCGCATGATGGTCGGTGTGACGTTTGGCGACGGCGATGCGGCGGCGAGTGCGATGACGTTCGCGGAGCAGCCGTCGTTGTTCACCAGCGTGTTCGCTCCGGTGTCGAAATCAGGGGATGCGAACAGGGCGCTGCGCGAAGGCGAGCTCGTGGTCGGCAGCGAGGTGGCGAAACGCAACGGATGGAAGGTCGGCGATAGCATACGGGTCAACGGACGTCAGGTCGTGGTGGACGAGGATGCCACGGCCAGGGCGCAGGCCGACGTTCAGGCGCGAACGCAGACGCGCATCGCCGATCTTCAGGAGCAGGCCAGGCAGGCGATGCTCGCCGGTGACGCCGCGAAGGCCCAGGCGCTCACCCAGGAGGCGGTCAAGGTCGGCGAGGACGCGAAGAACATCGATCCGGCGACGCTGGTGAAGACGAAGAACGTCGACACACATGTGTCGATGCGCGTCGGCGCGATCATCGACAACTCGATCTACCGTTCCATGGTGCTCATGAACGACGATGCCGCGGCGAGGATCGCAAACGACTATACGATGTTCACGATCATGCTGTTCATCAATGCCGATCACGGTGCCGACAGCAGCGCCGGCAGCAGCGCCGGCTCCGACGATGCGACGGACACGACGGCGGACACGACGGCGGACACGACGGCGTTGAAGAAGCGCCTGATCGACGCGGTGAAACCCTATTATGTGGTCAACGTGCAGGATCGCGAGGAGTTCAAATCGACGATGAGCACGATGGTCGATCAGATTCTGATCATCCTCTATGCGCTGCTCGCCCTCTCGATCGTGATCGCGATCTTCGGCATCGTCAACACGCTGGCGCTGAGCGTGTCCGAGCGGACGCGTGAACTCGGTCTGCTGCGCGCGATCGGCACATCACGCGGGCAGATACGCGGCATGCTGGAGATCGAGGCGTCGCTCATCGCCGTGCTCGGCACGCTGCTCGGCGTGGCGACCGGAGGCATCGCCGGCGTGGTGATCCAGCGCGTGTATTCGACCAAGGGACTTGAAATGCTCGCCATACCGTGGCAGCAGCTCGGCGTGGCGCTGCTGGCCGCCATCGCGGTCGGTGTGATCGCCGCACTGCCACCGGCGCGTCGGGCGCTTCGCGTGCCGGTGCTCGACGCCATCGAGGTGGAGTAGCATCACCGGCCCATCTGTGGGATGATGGAACCAACGTCGCAGGGTCCGTCAACGAGCAGTTCAACGCAGAGCCACAGCCACCGAAGGAGACATCATGCCCATACCCAATGAGATTCCCGCCCACGCGCGCATCGTCGTACGCGTGTCCGAAGGAGTCGATCCGATCGATCATCGGATGAAGTACCGCGACTACGTCGGCCACGTCACCTCATGGGACGGTCACCGGCTGGAGATGACGCGCGATGCGGCGGCGAACGGCTCACGCCCGGAGCAGCGCGTCAGCATCGACGCGGACACCATCATCACACTCAAACCGGTGCCGGAACGCAACGTCACCAGACCGTAGCACACAGCCCACGATCACGATTCACAGCGGTCACGACTCAAAGCCGGTATTCGCAGCACAGCACGGCTGCGAATACCGGCTACATCGCGGAATAGACGCGCACCAGCGCAGTCGGCGCGTCGCCGGTATTCGACAAGCCGACGACATGCTCGCCGCGGCGGGCGCTTGCCAGCAGATCATCGCGCCAATGCAGCGGGCTGAGCGCGATAGCCGAATCAGCGGCGTTCGGCAACGCGTCATGCATGCCGTCCGCCGCGCGCAACGCCGCCTTGTAGTCGCGGAACGGCTGGCCGTCGGCGAAGAACCGCGCAATCACGTCCTCGTCCATGCAACTACCGCCATTGTCATCCGTTCCGTCGCCGTCGCCGCCGTCGCCGCCGTGCAGCGCATCGGCGACGGCGGTCAGGCGAGCCGCCATCGATCGCAGCAGCGACGCGACGTTGACCGCATCCTCCTCGACCATCGCACGGGTGCGGTCAGGGTCCGTCAACGCGACGCGCGTCATGTCACGCCAACTGCCCGCAGCCAGCGCGGCGGCGATGTTGCGATCGGGGTCGCCGGTCAGCTGATTGATCAGCGCCGTGGCGACGACGTGCGGCATATGCGAGATGAGCGCCGCGGCACGATCATGAACATCGTCGTTCAGCACGATGAGCCGGTCGCCCACACCATCGAGAATCATCGACGCGACGGCGACGAAACGGGCGAAATCAGTCGAATCATCCACGCTGACCGCCCACAGCGCGTCGTCATACAATGCGGGATCGGCGGCCGACCAGCCGGACAGTTCATTGCCGGCCATCGGATGTGCGCCCACATAGCAGTCCGCCAAGCCGGCCTCGACGACCTGTTCGCGAACCATGCCCTTGACGCTGCCGACATCGGTCAGCGTGGTCGCATCGCGGTCGATCACCGGCGCGAGGGCGGCCAGCATGCTCGGCATCGCCTTGAGCGGATTGCATAATACGATGACATCCGGCCGAGCCTGCGCCAACGATGCCAATGTCGGCATGCAGCGGATGCCGTCCGCGCGCGCCTGCGCATACGGATGATCCCGGTGATTCCAGGCGATCACGTCAACGCCGCGCGACACAAGCCGCCGCGCCAGCGAACCGCCGATCAGCCCCAGACCGACAATGCCGACGGTACGATTCGCGAAACAGGCGGAATCCACAAGATCGTTCCACTTTGCACGGCTCCCACCATCACCGCCGTCGCCATCCAATACGGATTTCAGCATATGCCCGCACTCCCCTTTCGCCTCTACCACAGCAGTTCCTGCCGCGCCGCAGCCGGCCATCGGCCGCCTTCCTGAGATGCGTCGCCGGTGCCATGGTTGCCCACGCGCACGCCGCCGCGCGGCAGCGACCAGTCGTACACCGGCGGATTCGGACGCTCCCTGCGCGGATAGACCGCCAGCGTCTTCACCCAATCGCCATGGTCGACGACCTCCTCGAGCACGGCGTGCAGCCGTGGCTGCCAGGGGGCGGCATCGATGGTGGCGATGAAGCTGTACGTGCCGGCATGGCCTTTGATCGGACGCGAGATGAAGCTCGTCATGTTGAGGCCGGCATCGCGAAGCACGTCCAACAGATTCGCGAGCACGCCGGGGCCGGTGCTCAGCGGGATGAACGCGATGATCGACTCATACTCCCCCGTGCCGTCGCGCAACGTGCCGCCGACAAGCCGTGCGACCTCGTAGCGTGGGGCCAGCAGCAGAAAATCGGTCTGCGAACCTGGATAGTCCTCGACCGCGGTGCCGACGCGCTCCAGCCCGTACAGATCACCGCAGATCGAGGGGCCGAGGCCGACCTGATCGGCATGCAGATCGCGGCAGGCCGCGCCATTCGACGATGCGGGAACGGCGCGCAGATGATGCTCCTGCGCGAAACGCCGGCATTGGGCGAGGCCGTGCGGGTGCGCGGTCACTGCCGTGCATGCGCTGAGTGATGTGCCGGGCCGGACGAATGCGTCGAACGATACGGTCACGCTGATGCGGGCCACGCCGACCGCATTGTCGGCATCGATGAGCGCGTCCAGATTGGGCACGACGTAGCCTTCAACGGTGTTCTCCCATGCGATCACGCCATACGAACCGCGCGACTGCGCGCGAGTCGGCTGGGTTGCGGCTGGCTGGTTTGCGGCTGGCAGCGCTGCGGTGTGATGTGCTGCGGTGTGATGTGCTGCGGTCGACTGGGGTGCGGTCGACTGGGGTGCAGCGGATGGTGATGGATTCGACTGCACGGCATCGAGAATGGCGCGTATGTCCGGCTCCGCGACCAGCGCCGCAGCCGCTCGCTTGATCTGCGGCGAATACGTTGGATTCGGCGTTGCCGTAGCCTTGCTGAGAATGGATTCCTGCATCAGCGACTGCATCGCCGCCTGATGCGTGAACGTGCCTTCCGGCCCCAGATAATGCACGGTCGGAACGGCTGTTGCAGTGCTGCTCGTGGTGGTGTTCGCGGTGTTGCTCGCCGGGTTCAGGGCATCGTTGCGATCAGCCACGGGGCAGCTCCCCTCGTTCGGGCTTGATGCCGCTCTGTGCGGCTGCCTTTGCAGCATTGGCCTTAGCCGTGTCGGCGGTGCGCACCGCGAACCACGAGGCCGGCATGAGCACGAACGCGACTTCAACGAGAATGATGCCGTACAGCCAGATGTATCCGGCGTGCTCGCTGAAGAACGGCACTTCGATGTTGAAGCCGGCTGGAGTGAGCACGTCGCCGCCGATCGGCATGGCCGCGATCAGCCAGGCGACGCCGGACGACGAGATCATGTGCAGCGCCGCACCGACGATCCCGCAACGCGCTCGCGCCGCCCACGTGGACAAAGAGAGAATGGCGAAGGCGAGCACTAGGCCATACGGGATGTTGTCGGGCGCGCCTAATCGGTGCGCGAACGTGCCGACCAGACCGCACCCGGCACCGGCCAGCAGCGAAATCAGGCCACGCACGACCGCATTGGTCCGATACGACCACGGCAGTCGGGAATTATCCATCGATGTCATGCACTCCAGTATAGGAGTATGCGCAGGTGGTATGCGGCTGCGACGTGCCTCACGTTTTTTGAGCGCGTAATGGTTAGTGGTGCCTCATTGGAATTGAGCG
>NZ_RQSP01000034.1 GCF_009078285.1 Bifidobacterium jacchi | reverse complement strand
GGTGGGTCGGAGCTGGGATGATGAGTCCCAGCTCCGACCCACCGGTCGTTTGCGACATGCTGCAACGGGATCGCGCTGGGGTGGGCGTGCCAGTGGCGCTAAGACGAGTACGGGGAGGGGCCGCGTCGGTTTTCGTCCATAACTGCGCGTGATTACGACAGGGGCGCGCAGTTAAGGACGAAAATGGCACCAAAATCGTCCTTAACTGCGCGGGCATATGGTGATCGCGCGCAGTTAAGGACGATTCCAGATCATTGTCGGCCACTTGAGCAGCCGGTTACTCTGGCAGTCGGCAACTTCTTCAATCGGCTACTTGAGCAGTTGAGTATTCTGACGAATTGAGCGATCGCTGGTGGGCGACTCATGCCGACTCATGCCGGCGCATGTCGGCGCAGACTGCGCAGACGGTGCGCTGGCCGAGTCGCAATGTCGGAGCATCGGCGCATAATGGAAAAGTTGTGTCTGGAGGGGATTCCCGCTAGCACAGCACAGCACTATCGGTTGCGGGAGGAGTCCGCCGCGCGCATGTCGCCGACGTTCGCCGCTATCACCGCTTCACAGAAAGAAGAACCATACTATGGCTCCCAAAAAGAAGGTCACGGCGCTGATCAAGCTCCAGATCCAGGCCGGCAAGGCGAACCCCGCCCCGCCGCTGGGTCCTGCTCTCGGTTCGCATGGCGTGAACATCATGGACTTCTGCAAGCAGTACAATGCTAAGACGCAGGACAAGATGGGTCAGGTCATCCCGGTTGAGATCACCGTCTTTGAAGACCGTTCCTTCACCTTTGTTCTCAAGACCCCGCCGGCTGCGGCTCTGCTGCTCAAGGCCGCCGGCATCGAGAAGGGCACCGAGAACCCGCTGACCCACAAGGTCGGTTCCGTCACCAAGGCTCAGCTTCGTGAGATCGCTGAGACCAAGATGGCCGATCTGTCCGCTCGCGACGTCGAGGCTGGCATGAAGATCATCGCCGGCACCGCTCGCTCCATGGGCATCACGGTTACCGACTGAGAGGAGAAGGACAGATGACTAAGCGTTCCAAGAAGTATCGCGAAGCGGCTGAGAAGGTCGATCGTAACAACCTTTACACCGCCAATGAGGCCATCGCGCTCCTCAAGTCCATGCCGGAGTACAACTTCGACCAGACCGTCGAAGCCGTCTACCGTCTGAACGTCGACCCGCGCAAGGCCGACCAGCTGGTCCGCGGCACCGTCAACCTGCCTCACGGCACTGGTAAGACCGCCAAGGTCCTCGTGTTCGCCCGTGGCCCGAAGGCCACCGAGGCCACCGAGGCCGGCGCCGACATCGTCGGCGATGACGATCTGATCGCCAAGGTGCAGGACGGCTTCCTCGACTTCGATGCCGTCGTCGCCACCCCCGACATGATGGGCAAGGTCGGCCGTCTCGGCCGCGTGCTCGGCCCCCGTGGCCTCATGCCGAACCCGAAGACCGGCACCGTGACCATGGATGTCACCAAGGCCGTCAAGGACATCAAGGGCGGCAAGATCGAGTTCCGCGTCGACAAGAACGGCAACCTGAGCTTCCTCATCGGCAAGCTCTCCTTCGACGAGAACGCTCTCGACGAGAACTTCAAGGCCGCCGCCGACGAGATCAAGCGTCTCAAGCCGGCCACCGTCAAGGGCCGTTACATCACGAAGGCGACCATCACCTCCACGATGAACCCCGGCGTTCCGGTCGATCCGGCCACGCTCGCCTGATTGTCGCGTCCGAGTTTTCCGAGTTTCGGGCAATCTGCTGATCGGCCGCTGCACTGATCGAGCGCTGATCAAGCGGAGAGCCTGAAACCCACTGGCGAAACCATACATAGCAGGAGGCCTGCGGTACACCATGTGCCGCAGGCCTCCTGCTATGTAGTACGGTTCATGGCTCGTGTGTGGCTGTTGCACGAGTGTTTATCAAATGCTATTCACCACGTGTGGATGCGATATCCGAGTATTCATTCTTATTGATCAGGAGATCAACTGAGGTAATTCGCTTACCGGGATGGTCCTGCCAAACCTTGTGTCGTATGAGTCGCTGCCGCCGTATACGACGATGCGCTGTGCACGGTCCAAACCAAGTGTTGCAGAAAGAGCGTCAATCGTGGCAAAGGCATGGGAATTGAAGCTGCCGGAGGCTTTGACCTCGACGGCATACTGTATATTGCCACTTTTCTCGATGATGAAGTCAATCTCCTGCTTGGCATAGTCACGCCAGTAGTAGAGGCGAGGTCGGCGCCCCTGCGCCTGATACTGTTTGATGATTTCGACTGCTACAGCGTTTTCGAATAGGTTGCCACGATACGGGCTGGTCAGCACTTCGTCGCATGATCCTAAATCCAGAAGGTTTGCGGCAAGACCTGTGTCGTAGAAATACAGCTTTGGGCTTTTGACAAGACGTTTGCCGAAATTCTTATAGTAGGGGTATAGCCGGAAAGCTATGAAACTGGCTTCCAGAATGGAAAGCCATTCCTGCGCGGTCTTGCCATCGATGCCACTGTCTCGCGCAAGGCTTTCATAATTGATGACTTCGCCTGTCCGCACTGCGCATTGCACCAGAAATTGGCGGAATTGACTTAGTTTTCTCACGCCAAGTTCCTCGCGTACGTCACGCTCGACGTAAGTGTCGATGTAGCTGGGATAAAAGTCGAGCGGACTGATGCTGTTGGCGTGGAGCCTTGGATATCCGCCACGCCACACCCAGTCATCCAAGGTTTTGGGCTGCATGCCGGCATCCGACAATTCGGCATACGACAATGGCAGCAAGTACATGACCGCCACTCGGCCGGCGAGTGATTGGGAAATGGTTTTCATCAGCAGAAAGTTCTGCGAACCGGTGAGCACGAACTGTCCGTTGGTGCCGCGCTGGTCAACGATGCCCTGTAAAGCGGAGAACAACTGCGGAACTCGCTGCGCTTCGTCGAAGATAGCGTGGTTGCTGTATCTGGTGAGGAACGAATGCATATCATTGATTGCGAGATCGCGTATAGAGGGATCCTCCAGGGAGACATGCTCGAAATCGCTGAACAGTTCCTGAGCAAGTGTGGTTTTTCCGCTCTGCCGCGCGCCAGTCACTGTGACAATGGGGAATTGGTTGGCAAGAGAGCGTATTTTCGTTGACATGGCGCGGTTAATCAGCATGGGTGGCTCTCCTGCGGGCAGTTTTCGGCATTGCTATTCCGGATTTTCGTGACTTCTATTCCGAGATTTTAGCATTCCTATTCCGAGATTTTGGCGTTGCTATTCCGGATTTTCAGTACTTCTATTCCGAGATGGTCGCGCGAAGAGGCGGTTGACGGTTGCATGCCGCCGCCGATCGCAGGCATCAGGCATCGGCGATGCGGCCGAGCGCGATCGCGGTGCGCAGCACGTAGGCTTCGCGCGGATTCGTCGCATCCCAGCCGGTCGTGTCGGCGGCGCGCTTCAGCCGGTATCGCACCGTGTTCGGGTGCACGTTCAGCGTCTTCGCCGTGGTTTCCAGTGATCCACCAGAATCAAGGAACGCGGATACGGTACCTAGCGTCGGATCGTCGGGGCCGGCCTCCTTGAGACTGCCGTACACCGATGCGATCAGCTCGTTGCGCGCATCATCGTCCCCCAGCAGCGCGCGTTCCGGAAGCGCGTCCTCGGCGCGCAGCGGCCGCACCGATTCGGAACCGGCGACCGCCTTCGTCGCCGCCATCGTGCTCAACGCGGCGCGCACCGCCACGACGGCCCCCGCAACCCCCTTGCGCACCGGGCTGAGCGCCACCGCGGCGGAAGCGTCGAACGCGGGCATCATCGCCGTGCATGTCACTTCGGGCGTGACCGCCGCCTGAACCGTTGTCAACGCGACGCACACCCCCTGATGCAAGCCGGTCAGCGTGAGCGTGCCGCCCAGATCGCGCACCGCTCGACGCAGCTGTTGGCGGGTTTGCGCCACCGGTCCGCCGGGCGCTCCGGCGACGGCAAAGCATTGGAAATCATCCGACCAGCCGAGTGCATGAAGCAGCGCGGCAACGCGGTCGTCATGCAGGCCGGCGACCAGACATTCGAATGCGATCGTCTCCAGACGGTCGGTGCCGGGGCCGATATCTGAGACGCTGTTCGCATTGCGGCCGGCATTGATGGGCAAGGTCGAATCGGCTGGACCAGAGGTTGGTGCAGCGAACGCATCGGCAACAATCCTGGTTGTGCCGTTTGATAAGCCGGATGCGCGTGACTCCGGTGTTCGTGACTCCGGTGACTTGATCGACGGGTCGCCGTCTGAGGACATCGCAGAATCGGCTGCCGAGCTGGTTGAAGTCGCAGCAGTAGCGGTAGATGCTGCTGAGGCTGCAGCCGTGCCGCTGCCGAAGTTGGCGCTGCCGTCCATGCCCGATACAACGCCGGCAACGATCAGATCCAGCAGATCGCCGGCCGCATGGTGTGCGTCGACAACGGTCGAACCGCGGCCAGCCGAGTTGCTGGCAGCCGGACTGCGGCCGACCGAGCCTGAAGACCAGGCGAATCCCAAATCAATGCCAACCATGCCATTCAGCATAGTCGACCGGCGCATATTCGGGGAAGTGCGGCGGGGATAGGGGTGAGCCGAGATGCTCAGTGAGTGGATGTGCGGGTGCGCGGGTGCAGAGTAGTGCGCAATGGTGAACGGGGCGCGGGGTACGGGTGCTCGGGGTGCGCAGCGCAAGTTTTTCTCGAAACAAACGGCTATCTCGAGATTCTCTTGCGCTGGAGCCCGTCTCAGCGCAAGCTTTTCTCGAGCTCAAGGCAAATCCCGAGAAAAACTTGCGCTATCTGGTTGGAGGTGCTATCTCAGGTATCTCAGTCAATGCGCTATCTGATGTCCTGGCGCATGTCCTGGCGCAGCGATTCGCGCCAAAATGTGAGACAGACGAATCCGAACACGAACGCGACCGGCAGCATGTGCCGTTCGAAATTATTCGCCGGAGCGGTGATCATCACGCCCATCAGCAACAGCAGCGGAATATGCGTCATCAGCGTGCGCCACCGCCGCAGCACCACTTCCGCCGCACCGATCAGCAGCGTCAGCGTGACATACAGATTGCCGTGCATCAGCCAGCCGAGCACCGGAACCGCACTGCGCTGACGCACCCACTTCACCACGTCGTTGCGCCACTTGTGGTTGTAGTCCTTGATCCACTCGGTCTGCTCCTGCACGTAGGTGCTGTTCACGTAATACGACATCGCCACGTACGGCTGATCGGTCACGTTGAAATAGCCGAAGCACTTCGCCAGCAGCGCGTCGATCGCAATGACCGGATTCGCCTTGACGATCTCCAGCCACGCCTCGTTGAACCGTCGCATGTCGTCGGCGGTGACGGAACGCCACTTGTAGCTCACCTTCTTCGACTGGATGCCGGACGATTTCACCGGGTCGGCATCCTGCGGAAAGTACGCTTCGGCCATCTGATCAAGGTTGAAGATCGGCTCCAGCTTGTCGCGCGCGCTTTGCGGAATGCCGCCCGGATTGCGCTTCGCCACGCGCGCGATCTGCTGGATCTGCACGCCGCGGCTTTCGATCGGATCGCCATTGATGATGATGCCGCGGTCGATGAGCAGCGAGATGCCGCCATGGATCACGATCACCGGCAGCAGCAGCGCGGTCACATAAGTGAGCCAGCGGCGGCGATCGGCGATCAGCGCGAGCGTGAACTGCGCGATGATGATGTACCACGCGTATTTCGCGGAGATCAGCATTACGCAGCCGGCCGCGACGAACGCGATCAGCGTGCGCGCAGGCAGCGCGACGGGCGCCCGATCGGGTGCGGTCGCGGATGGCTGTGCGGGAGCTGCCGTGGTTGCCGGAGCTGCGTCGATTGCGGCTGGCTGTTTGGTTGTGACCGTTGGTGCGACGCTTTTCGAGGCGCTTGCACCGGAGTCTGCACCGGAGTCTGCGTTGTCTGCCGTGATCGGTTGGTCGCTTGCTGAGCGCGCAGAATCGGACAGTGCTTTGGACTGTGCTTTGGACTGTGCCTTGGACCGCGCATCGGATGGCGCTTCGGTCTGCGAATGGCGCTGCGCGCGGATTGCGTCAGCTACACTGCGTCGGTTGCGGCGCATCGTCGCATGCGATGCGGTGCCGCGCCAGGTGGTGTGAAGCTGGTACCAGATGCCGAACCACCAGACGAACGCGAACGCGAACAAGGGCGATTTCGTCAGGGAGATCGTCGAGAACAGCACCAGCGGGCACAGCAGGAAGAACCCGAGAATCACGAATCGTGCGAACGCTCCGGCCGGGCGGAGGGAGGCGCTGGGCTGGCTGGCGCTGTGGGGTATGGAGCTGGGCTGGGGAGCGCCGGAGTGGGCGCAGTCGCGGAGGCTGAGATTCCCGCCGCGATGATTGCGACCGAGCGATCGGCCATCTGGCGATCGGCCATCGATCGCGCCGCCATCGCGCGTCTGCATCGAACCTGCCCACGGCACGTTGAGGAACCGGTGCGCGGTCGCGGCGCAGCAGCACGCGGCGAACAGCCACTGGATCGCCGACAGCGCCACGAATCCGGCATCATTCGAGTCGGTCAGATACCGCGACACCGACGCGAACGCGCCGTAGATCACCGTCAGCACGATGTTGTGCTGATCGGTCAGATACGTCGGATCGCTCGGCCACATGTAGTGCGCGGTCGGATAGATGTCCATCGGCACGAACGAGAAGAATCCGATATACGGCTGGTCGATGCCGGTCCACTGATTCCATGCCCAACTGAATTCGCGAATCTGCGAGCGGATGTCCGCGCCGAATGCGGACAGCAGCGTGGTCGGCACCCACAGCCAGCCGATGAGCAGAATCAGCAGAATCTTCCATCTGCGGTCGGTCGCGCGCGTGATCGCGACGGGAACCGTGCGCGCTGCGGTGCGCGCTGCGGTGCGGATTGCGCGGGGGGTGCGGATTGCGCGGAGTGCGCGACTGGGGCCGGTGGCGTTGCCGGATGCGGCATCAGTCGCTGCCTCAGTCGCATCATCGGCTACGGCAGCGGCCGTCGCAGCAGGCGCGGTGCGTTGCGATGGGCGCGGTCTCTCCAGCGGTCGCGGCAATCCTGAGATGCGCGCCAAGCGGGCCATGCGCGCGATCGCCGGTAGCAGGCGGCCGCTGCCGGCGGATACCAGCAACGCCACGATTGCGAGCGTGGCGATGAACGCGAGCGTGAAATACAGCGTGTTGGTCCACGACCAGTTCGCGATGGTGGAATCGTCCCAGTAAAGCGGCCCCACGGCGACGCACAGCGCGATCCACAGGCACGCGAGCACGGCAAGCGTCCAGCGCGCGATCGCGCCGATTCGTGCGGCGGTGCTGAAGCGGCCGGCTGCGGTTGTTCCGATGCGCGCATCTGCGCCGATGTGCGCGGTTGTGGATGTGCGCGCTGTGGCTGCTGCTCCTGCTGCGTCGGTGCTGTCCACGTTCGCGTCGCGCGCTTTCGTGTCGTGCGGCGCGCGCGTTGTCGGCGGTGCGGAGGCGGTCGGCGGCTGCGAGGCGTGGGTGGGCTTGGTCATGCACAGTATTGTACTGTGCGGCTGGCGCGCGGCTCGGCGACGGCTGGAGATGCCGGCTGGATGCGTCGGCTGTGCGGCGGCCTATGCTTGGGAATATGAGCGAATGGCATGGCAACAATGCGGCCGACGCTGCGGCTGACGCGGCGAACGGCGTCTCAAGCGGCATCGCGAACGGCACTGTAGCAGGCGGTACTGCAACAGACAGCACGGCAGCAGACGGCATCGCGAACGGCAGCATCACAAATGACAGCGCGCGGCAGCGGATGCCGCGCACGGTGGCCGAAAGCGGACAGGTGCTGCTACTGGATTCCGTCGGCTCCACGAACACTGCGCTTCGTGAGCTGATCGCGGGCGATGCGCCACAGGGGCGCAGCCACTGGCCGTTCGCCGACGCGACGGTGGCGGTGGTCGCCGCCGACCGGCAGACGGCAGGGCGCGGACGGCTCGATCACGTCTGGAGCAGTGCGATCGACGATGCCTCCGCCGCGGCGGTGCGCTCGTTCACCGTGTCGTTCGCGATGCGCGTGCCGGCTGGCATCATCCATGATGCCAGCGTCGGCGGTTGGGTGCAGATGATCGCCGGGCTGGCTGCGCGCGATGCGGTGGTCGCCGCGGTATCGCAGGAACTCGGGGTCGCCGGGGATGCCGGCGGCACCGGGGTCGCGGAGGCCGCTCAACGCATTGGGGCGCATGATACGGCGCTTTTGGATGCCTGCGCTGCGGGACGCGCCGATCATGATTCGTCATGCGATGCCGCCGACCGCAGCGAGGAGCGCCAGACAGGTTGCGCGGAGCCGAACGAGGCGTTGCGACTCAAGTGGCCGAATGACCTGTTCTGCTGCGGCCGCAAGCTGGGTGGCATTCTCGCCGAAATGGTGGTGTTGGATGATGACCCGGATGCCGTGGCGGTGATCGTTGGCATCGGCGTCAATCTTGATGTGCCGGCTGACCGGCTGCCGACGGCGCAATCCACATCACTGTCGCTGATGTGGAGTGGCCTGACTGGTCGCGGGGCGGTGCTGCGCGATGCGATCGCGGCTGGCGTCGTACGTGGGATGCGTTCACGGTTGGGCTCGTTCGTGGTCGATCCCGCTGGCGCGGCGTCGGCGCTCGCCGATGAGATGCGGTCCGTATGCTGGACGCTGGGTCGGCCCGTCGAGGTGCACTATACGGACGGGGAAACCCTGCGCGGCACTGCTGTCGGGCTCAATGACGATGCATCACTCAGCGTGCGCGATGCCGATGGCACGCTGCACGTCGTCACCACCGGCGACGTCGGCGTACTGTGACGCGATTGTTGTGTGTGTGCGGTGCGTGCGTCGCACGTGCGTCGAACGCACCGCGGGGCTTAGAGGGTGGCCATGCTGTCAACGAGCTGTTGACGCGGGATGCCATATGGATTGTCTTGCCGATGATTGAGAATTTCGGCTTCGCATCTTTCCCAGTCAGCTCAGGCAATTGCGGAACAAGGCACTGGTGTGGTTCTGCTTGGGGCGAGCGTCTGAATTCGGCTTGTTTCACGACGCATCTTGCAGTTGTGTGTACCGGGGTCTGGCAGTTGGGAGAAAACAGGTGGCTCCCGTGGCGTGGTCGGCATCGCAGAACGGCGGAATTGCAACGATTGTGGAATTCCTGTCTGAATGCCTTGTCGTCATGTACTCGCCCAGCGGTACACACAACTGCAAGATGTATGCCAGAGAACAGGCATACCGAACCGGGATGGGTCGTATCGTCTGCCGTGCCCGACGTGCATGGCCTATGCGCGGCTTTGTGCTTGTAGTCTGGCAGCTCGGTCGGCGATTCGTTGACGAGCTATCCACCCTTCAGCCGTGCTTCGCGCCCGCCACCCGGCTCGCCCGTCGAGGGGAGCCAGCGTGAAATCGCGAACCTCTAGTGCAAGACGCTCGGAAGCGGGTCAGCGCAGCCGCGCGAGTCCGGCGGCGGCGAGCGAGGCGACCGCGGCCTTGATCACGTCGCCGATCACGAATCCCATCGAGGCCGCAGCCACCACGCCGAACGGAACATGCGTCAGCGACGACTGCACCGCGAAGCCGATCAGATACACCACGACCACGCCGCCGAGCAGCGACGCGGCGAAATAACGCGACGCCGTACGAAGGGAGGCATTGAACGAATCGGTGTGTGCGCGGCCCTTCAGCAGCGCGGCGACGATCACGCCGGGCAGGAAGCCGATCAGAAAACCGGCGCTCGGGCCGAACAACGCGGCGGTGGATGCTCCGCCGGCGAACACCGGCAGTCCGACGGCGCCGGCCGCAAGATAGGCGACTACCGCGCTCGCCGCCTCGCGCCAATCGAGCATCAGCGCGGCCATCATCACCACGAACGTCTGCAGCGTGATCGGCACCGGGGTGCCGGGAATCGGCAGTTCGCCCGCTGCGGCCGCGGCCCACATGAGTCCGGCGAACAGCAGCGACTTGGCGATGTGACCGGTGACGCGAAGCATGCGGCGGGTCGAGGAAGTGGATGCGGCGGTTGCGGAAGTGGGTTGCATGGTTACTCCGATCGTTGGTTGTGCAGGGACGCTGTGTGTGGGCTGTGCGCCGAGTCGTGCGGTTGCGCGTGACTGCACTATGTCGCACGACGCGCGGATGTCATCAGGTCGGGCGTATGCCCGGAGCCTTCCCCCTTGACGACACATCGTAGAAGGCCGCTCGGCGTCACGTTTGGTGGGAATCTACAAATTACGGATGCGGGCTTTGGAAATCCGCTGATTTGAGATGATGCCGGGGTGTGGGCATTACGCTTCCGCCCAGGGCCTTCATGGTCTGCCATGGTGTAGGGATTTGCCCATGGTGTAGGGATTGCCGATGTCCCATGTTGGAAGAAATGGCGGAATGAAGACGTTTTTGTTCCCTGCATCATGGGGCGTTCCCTACATCATGGGAATTTGCCTACAGCATGGGTCGGCGCGAGGCGGCGACACGCCACTGCGAGGCGGGCGGCGGCGCATACGCTTGCGTAACCTACGGTGACGTTTGTGGAACCGTACAAAACCGGTCCGTCCGTTTTGTGGCCGATGCGGTTCCCTGACGGGCCTCATAGTGGAACAGTTGATTTCATGACTCTATCCGTCAACAAACTTCTCGTGGCCAATCGTGGGGAGATTGCGCTGCGTGTGATTCGCACGGCCCATGAGATGGGCATTCCCACCGTGGCCGTATACGCCGAGCAGGACCGCGGCTCGCAGTACGTGCAGCTTGCCGATGAGGCCTATCTGCTGTCCGGCGACACGTACAAGGACACCTATCTCAACGAGGACGCGCTGATCGACATCCTGCAGCGTTCCGGGGCGAACGCCGTGCATCCCGGATACGGCTTCCTTTCCGAGGTGGCCGAGTTCGCGGCGAAGGTGCTCAGGGCCGGTGCGATCTGGGTCGGCCCCGCGCCCGAGGCGCTGACCGATCTGGGCGACAAGATCACAGCCCGTCGCGTGGCGAAGGCCGCTCAGGTGCCGCCGGTGCCCGGTGTGAGCGATTCGGTGCGGGATCTGCGCACGCTGCTGGATTTCTCGCATACGTACGGCTACCCGATCATGATGAAGCGCACCGACGGCGGCGGCGGTCGCGGCATCACCGTGGTGCGCGACGACGACGGGCTGCGCCGGTTCTATATGAATCATGACGCATTGCAGGGCGGCGATCTCGACGAATACTTCATCGAGAAGTTCGTGGACAAGGCGCGGCATGTCGAAACGCAGTGCGGCCGCGACCGGTTCGGCGGATTCACCGTGTATTCGACGCGTGACTGCTCGCTGCAGCGTCGCAACCAGAAGCTGGTCGAGGAGGCGCCCGCGCCGTATCTGCCCGACGAGGTGATCGAGCGGCTCAAGACCTATTCGCGTCGCCTGTTCGAAAAGGTCGGCTATGTGGGACTCGGCACCTGCGAATTCATGGTCACGCCGCAGCGCAAGGTGTATTTCCTTGAGGTCAATCCGCGACTTCAGGTCGAGCATACCGTCAGCGAGGAGGTGTGCGGCCTCGATCTGGTGCGCGAGCAGATCGTCATCGCCGACGGCGGACATCTGACGCCCGCCCCTGAGCCGCGTGGCCACAGCTTCGAGCTGCGCATCACCAGCGAGGATCCGGCGACGAACCTGACGCCGAGCTCCGGCACGCTGGAGCGGATCGTGTGGCCGTCCGGTCCGGGAATCCGCATCGACACCGGCGTGGAGACCGGCGATACGGTGTCGCCCAAGTTCGATTCGATGATGGGCAAGGTGATTGTCACCGCGCAGGATCGCGCCGCGGCGGTGGCCCGTGTGCGGCGCGCGCTCAAGGAGCTGGTGATCGAGGGCGTGCCCACGCCGGCGAGCCTGTTCGAGCGCATCTTCAATGATGACGAGTTCACCGCGGAGCACGGCCATCCGTTCGACGTGTCCACCAAGTGGCTGGAACGCAAGTATCTGAACCGACAGCCCGATACCGTGCGCACCGGTCAGCCCGCGTCGCTGAGCACCGGCGAGAACGTGGATGAGGCGCAGCAGAAGACCGAGAGTTTCGTGATCGAGGTGGACAATCGTCGAGTCAAGCTCACGCTGCCTTCGGATATCGTCAGCAGTCTCACCGGGGCGGCGCAGGCTCGCGGGGCGCAGCGCCAGACGCAGCCGCTGCGCGGTCAGGGACTGCACGCGGTCGAGACGAAGGCGCGCAACGACGGTGCCAAGTCCGGTGTCATTGCGGCGCCGATGCAGGCCGTCGTCACGCGCATCAACGTGGCCGAGGGGCAGCAGGTCGCCAAGGGTGATCTGCTCGTCGTGCTCGAATCCATGAAGATGGAGAACTACGTGTACGCGCCGGCCGGCGGCACGGTCACCAAGATCTTCGTCGCGCCGGCCGCCGGCGTCGAGGCGGGGCAGACGCTGGTCACGCTTGACGTGAACGGTGCCGAGGCGAAGCCGAAGGGCGCGGCCCCGGCCGGTGAATCCGCTGCCGGTGAATCCGCGACTGGCGAATCCACCGGCAACGGCGGCAGCGACCGTGGCAAGGAGGCGACGCGATGACCGACATCATGAGCTCACCGGCTGTGAAACAAGCCGTGAAACAAGCTGCCGCCGCGCAGCAGTCCGCGACGCAGCAGTCCTCGCTCCAGCAGTCCGCAACCCAGCCGATTCGCGCGGCCGTGGTTCGCGCCGCCGAACTCGCACGCGACGCCGAGGAACACGCCCGCGCCCGCCAGCATGCCAAAGGCAAGGGCACCGCGCGCGAGCGCCTCGATCTGCTGCTCGACACCGGCACGTTCGAGGAGATCGGCCGATTCCGCGGCGGCGACATCAACGGCGGACGCGCCGGTTCGGCGGTCATCACCGGATTCGGTGACATCTATGGTCGCCGCGTCGCCGTCTATGCGCAGGACTTCTCGGTGCGCGGAGGCACGCTCGGCCAGGCGGAGGGCGAGAAGATCTGTCATCTGATGGACATGGCCCTCGATCTGAAGATTCCGATCATCGCGATCGTCGACTCCGGCGGCGCGCGCATCCAGGAAGGCGTAGCCGCGCTCACCCAGTACGGCCGCATCTTCCGCAAGACCTGCGAGGCGAGCGGATTCGTGCCGCAGATCTCCCTGATTCTCGGCCCCTGCGCGGGCGGTGCCGTGTACTGCCCTGCGCTGACCGATCTGATCATCATGACCCGTGAGAACTCGAACATGTTCGTCACCGGACCGGATGTCGTCAAGGCCGCGACCGGCGAGATCATCAGCATGAACGATCTCGGCGGCGGCGTCGTGCACGCCACCAGGTCGGGCGTCGCCCACTACTTGGGCGAGGACGAGGCCGACGCGATCGACTATGCGCGGACGGTGCTCGCCTATCTGCCGTCGAATTCGCAAAGCGAGCCGCCCGTCTACGCATACGCCGCCACGCGGGCCGAACGCGAGACCGCGAAGCGCCTCGCCGAGATCGTGCCCGACAACGACCGTCAGCCATACGACGTGACCGATGTGATCCGCTGCATCGTGGACTATGGCGAGTTCGTGCAGGTGCACGAACTGTTCGCCGCGTCCGCGGTCGTCGGATTCGCCTGCATCGACGGGCATCCGGTCGGTGTGGTCGCCAACCAGCCGAACGTGCGCGCCGGCATCCTCGACGTGGACGCGTCCGAGAAGGTGGCGCGATTCGTGCGCCTGTGCGACGCGTTCAACCTGCCCGTCATCACGCTCGTGGACACGCCCGGATACAAGCCCGGCGCCGATCAGGAGCATGCGGGCATCATCCGCCGCGGCGCCAAGGTCATCTACGCCTACGCCAACGCGCGGGTGCCGCTGGTGACCGTGGTGCTGCGCAAGGCGTTCGGCGGCGCGTACATCGTGATGGGCTCGAAGGCCATCGGCGCGGACATGAACTTCGCGTGGCCCAGCTCGCAGATCGCCGTGCTCGGCGCGACCGGAGCCGTCAACATCATCCATCGCAAGGACTTCGTCAAGGCGAAGGAGGCGGGGCAGGACGTCGAGGCGCTGCGGGCGAAGTTCGCCGCCGAATACGAACGCACCACGGTCAACGCGAATCTGTCGCTCGAAATGGGCGAAATCGACGCGATGATCGACCCGGAGCAGACGCGCGACGCGATCGCCGAATCGCTGCGCCTGCTCGCCGGCAAGCGTCGCCGCCGTCTCAACGACAAGCACCATGGCAACGGGCCGCTGTGATTCTCTCACAGGGCGCGCCCCGCTCCCTGTGAGCGTAGGCAGCCCCAATCAGGACACCGTAGGCAAAGCCAGCAACGACACCAAACCAAACCCCAAACCAAACCAAGCCAAACCCCAAGCCAAACCAAACCAAGACAACGTCACCAAACCAACACAATGTAAGGAATGGTCATGAACCCCACCTTCTTCCTCAATAGACTCGCGCAGGGCGAATCGCATGTGCTCGCCTTCGCCGGCCAGTCCACGCCGTGGCCGGTCGCGCTCGCCGACCAGACCGGCGACCCGACGCTCGAAACCGCGCTGCACACCCATGCCGACGCCGCAGCGCTCAAACTCACCCCGGTGAACGCCGATCTGCTCGCCACCACCGGCCACCCCATCGACCTGTTCGGCTTTGCGCCTAACCCGGCCCGTCTCGGCGCCGCGGCCGACGCCACCGCATCGGTCGAGGGCATCGCGCTCACCCAGCTCGGCGCGCTCATCGATCTTGAGCATCTCGGCTATCAGGTCGCCGCAGCCAAGCCGCAGGCCGTACTCGGCCACTCGCAGGGCGTGCTCGCCGTGCACATGGTCAAAGCCATCGCCCAGGCCGGCTCGATCGCGGCGGCCGCCGACGAAATCGACGAAATCCTCGCCACCGCGGCCCTGATCGGCGCGGCCGGCACCCGAACCGCCCGCGAGCTTGCGCTCAACCCGCGCCACGGCGAGGCGACGCCGATGCTCTCGGTACGCGGCGCCACCCGCGACCAGGTCGAGGCGCTCGCCGCGCGCGTGAACAATCCGCGCGGTCCGATCGCCATCGCCGTGACCAACGCCGCCGACCACCACGTCATCTGCGGATTCCCCGACGACCTTGCCGCGTTCGGCGTCGAAGTCGCCAAGGAGCATGCGCATCAGGCCAAGCTGCGCGAGGAGAAGGTGCGCGGCGGGCGCGTGTTCGCCCCCGTGCTCGAATACCTTGACGTGACGCTGCCGTTCCACTCGCCGCTGATGAAGCCGGCCGTCGAACAGGCCGTGGCATGGGCCGTGGCATGCGGATTCGACGCCGACCGCGCCCGTGCGCTCGCCGAGGAGGTGCTGCTCAACCATGTGGATTGGGCCAGCCGCGTGCGTGCCGCGCTCGCCGACACCGATCCGGCCAAACTGTGGATCGTCGATCTCGGCCCCGGCGCAACGCTCGGCAAGCTCGTCGGCAACGTGGTGCAGGGCACCGGCGTCGGCGTGGTCGAGGCGACCACCATGGCCGAGCGTTCGGCGCTCGCCACCTCCACCGACGAACCGGCGCGCACGCAGAACTGGAAGGCGTTCGCGCCGCGCGTGGCGCACACGCCGGCCGGCGACCGCATCGTCACGAAGTTCTCCCGCCTGACCGGCAAGCCGCCGGTGCTGCTGCCCGGCATGACCCCCACCACCGTCGATCCCGAGATCGTGGCGGCGGCCGCCAACGCCGGATACTGGGCCGAACTGGCCGGCGGCGGCCAGGTGACCGCCGAGGTGTTCGATCGTCACGTCGCGCGGCTGGAGGAGCTGCTCGACGAGGGGCGCACGGTCGAATTCAACGCGATGTTCATGGACCGCTACCTGTGGAATCTGCAGTTCGGCGGCAAGCGCATCGTGCCGAAGAAGCGCGCGTCCGGAGCGCCGATCGACGGCGTGGTCGTCTCGGCCGGCGTGCCCGAGCTGGACGAGGCGGTGGCGCTGATCGCGCAGCTTCGCAAGGACGGTCTGCCATACGTGAGCTTCAAGCCCGGCACCGTCGATCAGATTCGTCAGGTGGTGCGCATCGCCAAGGCGGTCGCGCCGACCGTGATCCTGATGCAGGTCGAGGGCGGCTCGGCCGGCGGCCACCACAGCTGGGAGTCGCTGGACGATCTGCTGACCAGCACGTACGCCGAGGTGCGCGCGTGCGACAATCTTGTGCTGATCGCCGGCGGCGGCATCGGCACGCCGCAACGCGCTGCCGACTACATCGGCGGCCAGTGGTCGCGCGCCTACGGGCTGCCCGACATGCCGGTTGATGGTGTGCTCGTCGGCACGGCGGTGATGACCGCGAAGGAGGCGCACACCAGCCCGGAGGTCAAGAGGCTGCTGGTGGAGACGCCCGGCATTCCGGGGGTTGCCGCCGGTGCCGCTGCGGCTGGTGCCGCCGGTGCTGCCGGCGCTGGCGCTGCCGCCAAGGATGATGATGATCTGTTCGCGCCGGCCGGCGAACGCTGGGTGCCGTCCGGCAAGTCGGTGGGCGGCGTCGCCTCCGGATTGAGCCATCTGCACGCTGACATCTACGAGGTGGAGAATTCGTCCGCCGCGTGCGGCCGTCTGCTGGTTCGCGTGATGAAGCATCCCGAGGAGCTGGATTCGCGTCGCGAGGAGATCATCGCCGCGCTGAACAAGACCGCCAAGCCGTATTTCGGTGACTTGGAGAAGATGACGTATCTGGCGTGGGCTCGTCGCTTCGCCGAACTCGCCTTCCCGTGGGTCGATCCGACGTATGCCGATCGCTTCGTCGATCTGCTGCGTCGCATCGAGGCGCGCGTCGCCGACGTCGATCATGGTGAATTCGAGTCGCGGCTGGACGTGACGCGCGACGACGTGCTCACCGATCCGACGCCCGCGCTGGATCGACTCGCCGCGGTCTACCCGCAGTCGGCCGAACTGACCGTCACTCCGGCCGATGCCGCATGGTTCCCGGTGCTGGTTCGCGAATACCCCAAGCCGATGCCGTTCGTTCCGGTCATCGATCACGATCTGCTGCGCTGGTGGGGTCAGGATCAGCTGTGGCAGTCCGAGGATTCGCGCTATTCCGCCGATTCCGTGCGCATCATCCCCGGCCCGATCTCGGTGGCCGGCATCACCACGGTCGATGAGCCGGTCGCCGACATCCTCGGCCGGTTCGAGGCCGCCGCGCTGGAGCGAGCCAAGGAGATCACCGAGGAGGAGACGGCTGCTGCGCAGGACGCGGCGCAGGCGGCCGCCGACGCGCAGAGCGCCGCCGATGCCGCCGCGCAGGCCGACAAGGCCGACAAATCCGACAAGGACAAGTCGAAGGGCAAGAAGAAAGCCAAGAACAAGGCCGATAAGGCCGAGTCCGCAGCCGTCACCGCTGCGGCCGCCACTGTGATCGCAACAGCAGCAGCCGCAGACGCCACCGCCGCGGCGGCCGACGAGTCCGCGTTCGAGCCGCTGTATGCGACGATCGGCGAGGCGACCAGCGCCGAGGACTTCATCCGCAAGTCCCCGAACATCTCCTGGGTCGGCCACGTGACCGACAACCCGGCCTACGGCACCCCCCTGGGTGATCGGAACTACGAGATCCGCGCCGTGGACGAGGCCCGCGGCGAATACGATCTCGACATCCACCTCGACACCTACTGGGACAACGATCCGGACGGTGGCCGCTCGAAGCACGCCGTGCGCGACATCGTCATCCCGCTGACCGTGCCGACCGACGCGACCGGCGCGATGCCGATTGTCAACCGCGAACGCCTGATCCCGGACGTGTACGCGATGCTCGCCGCCACTGCCGGCATCGGCAACACGGCGATCACCGGCGACAAGCTGGAGGCGATGCCTGAGATTGCGGCGGCGGATGCGGGTTCGGTTGTTGCGCCGCAGGAAACGGATGGCTCCGTCGTTGGACAGTCCACCGGACTGTCCAACTCCTCGCGCGCTTCGCGGTTGGCGGCTGCTTTGCAGTCCGCCGGCGAAGCGCAGTCCACTGGACTGTCCAACTCCTCGCGCGCTTCGCGGTTGGCGGCTGCTTCGCAGTCCGCCGGCGAAGCGCCGTTTGGCGAAGCGCACGCCACGTACACGCTGTCCGCGAATCTCGGATTCGACCACGAGGCGGCCACCGGCAGCGCGCTGCCCGGCTCGCTGCGCGCCACGCGCATCGCGCCCGACGCGCTGGTCGGCCCGGCATGGCCGGCGATCTACGCGGCGCTCGGCTCAGTGTCGGTCAACGGCTATCCGATCATCGAAGGACTGCTCAACGCCGTCCATCTCGATCACCTCATCGAACTGGAGGAAACCGAGGACGATCTGCTCAAGCACGTCGGCGAGACGATTCATCTCACATCGTGGGCCGAGAACTACGTCGAATCAGCATCCGGCCGCGTGGTGACCATCCATGTGGTCCACGCCACCGCGGACGGCACCGTGCTCGCCCGCGAAACCGAACGATTCGCGATCCGCGGCCGCGTCTACTCCGACACGCTGCCGGTGGACGCGCCGGAATACGGCGACTGGCTCGCGCTGCACGCCGGCAAGACCGACAAGACCGAGACCGGCAAGGGCACCGACAAAACGACCGACGGCACCGCGGTCAAACCGACCGCCCGCCGACTCCTGCGCCGCGTCACCGTCACCGCGCCGGACGACATGACCGCGTTCGCCCGCACCTCCGGCGACTTCAACCCCATCCACACCTCCGTGCGCGGCGCCCGCATCTCCGGACTCGCCGCCCCGCTCGTGCACGGCATGTGGCTGTCCGCCACCGCGCAGCACGCGGTGCAGGCGCTCGACGACAAGGGCGCGCACTACGAGATCGCCGGATGGACCTACAACATGTACGGCATGGTCCAGCTGTCCGACCGCGTCGAAATCTCCATCGAGCGCGTCGGCCGACTCGCCCACGCCGGCATGGCGCTGGAGGTCACCTGCCGCATCGACGGACAGCTCGTCTCACGCGGCACCGCACTGGTCCGCGCGCCCCGCGCCGCCTTCGTCTACCCCGGCCAGGGCATCCAGAAGCAGGGCATGGTGCTCGACGAGCGCGCCAAATCGCCCGCCGCACGCGACGTGTGGGAACGCGCCGACAAGCTCACCCGCTCCAAACTCGGATTCTCGATCCTCGCCCTCGTACGCGACAACCCCAAGCAGATCGTCGCCAACGGCGTCACCTACCGCCATCCGGAAGGACTGCTCAACCTCACCCAGTTCACGCAGGTGGCGCTCGCCACCGTCGCGTTCGCCCAGACCGCGCGTCTGCGCGAAGCCGGCGCCGACATCTGGCCCGCCTACTTCGCCGGCCACTCGCTCGGCGAATACAACGCGCTGTCCGCGTTCGCCGGCGTGATTCCGCTGGAAACCGTGCTCGAACTCGTGTTCCACCGCGGCTCGACCATGCATCATCTGATCGAGCGCGACGCGCAGGGCCGCTCCAACTACCGCATGGGCGCGCTGCGACCGAACCAGTTCGGCGTCGGCAACGACGGCGTGAAGGCATACGTCGAATCCGTCGCCAAGGCAAGCGGCGAATTCCTGGAAATCGTCAACTACAACCTCGCCGGCGCGCAGTACGCCGTCGCCGGAACGATCGCCGGACTCAAGGCGCTCCAGGCCGACGCCAACCGCCGAGCCAAGGAGGCGGGCGGCAAGCCGGCGTTCATGCTCGTGCCCGGCATCGACGTGCCGTTCCACTCCACGCTGCTGCGCAAGGGCGTGCCCGAATTCCGCGACAAGCTCGACGCGCTGCTGCCCGCCGAAATCGACTATCGCGGCCGACTCGTCGGCCGCTACATCCCGAATCTGGTGGCGTCGCCGTTCGAGATGACGCGCGAATTCGCCGCCAAGATCCTCGACGTGGTGCCTTCGGAGCGGATTCGCGCCGCGCTCGCCGACCCGGCCGTATGGGATTCGTACGCAGCCGACGACCAGAAGCTCGGCCGACTGCTCCTGACCGAACTGCTCTCGTGGCAGTTCGCCTCGCCGGTGCGCTGGATCGAAACCCAGGCGCTGCTGTTCAACAAGGCCGCGCAGGGCGGACTCGGCGTCGAGGAATACGTCGAGGTCGGCCTCGGCAACGCGCCGACGCTCGCCAACCTTGGCACGAAGACGCTGCGTCTGCCGGAATTCTCCGGCGTCGACGTGGCCGTCTACAACGTGGGCCGCGACGAGGGCCGCGTGTACATGACCGATTCGGACTCGCTGGCGGAGCCGTCGGATGACGAATCCGGCGAGCAGTCCGCCGGTGCCGCCGCGCATGCATCCGGCAAGGTGGAGAAGGCCGCCGCCCCAGCGGGTGGTTCCGCGGTCGCCAAGCTCGGCTCGGCGGCGACCCCGGCCGCTGCTGCGCCGGCCGCTGCTGCGAAGCCCGCCGCCGCAACGCCGGCTGCCGCCGCAATGCCGGCGCCGGCTGCCGTGGCGCAGTCCGCCGGCGCCGACGTGCAGGATCTGCCGTTCCGCGCCGCCGACGCGATCGGCGTGCTCATGGCCTACTCCGCCAAGGTGCGACTCGACCAGATCGGCGCGTCCGACACCACCGACACGCTGACCAACGGCGTGTCGTCCCGCCGCAACCAGCTGCTCATGGACATCAGCTCCGAACTGGGCGTGGCCAGCGTGGACGGCGCCGCCGAGGCGACCCTCACGCAGCTGGCGCAGATCGTCAACAAGGCGGCCCCCAACTACAAGCCGTTCGGCCCGGTGCTCTCCGACGCGATCCGCGACCGTCTGCGCGCGCTGTTCGGCGCCGCCGGCGTCAAGCCCGCGCACATCCGCGAGCGCGTGACCGGCGTGTGGGGACTCGGTGACGGCTGGGTCGCCGCCACGACCGCCGCGCTGCTGCTCGACACCCGTGAGGGGGCCAGCTCGCGCGGCGGCGATCTCGCCAAGCTGCCGACCGGTGCCGCTGCGAACGCCGCGGCCGCCGACAAGCTCATCGATGATGCGGTCGCGCTGGTCGGCCAGACCAAGGGCGTGGCCGTTTCCAAGCCGTCCGCCGGTGGTGCGGGCGCGGCCGGGGCGGTGGTCGATTCCGCCGCGCTGGATGCGTTCGCCGCCAAGGTGACCGGTGCGGATGGCGTGCTTGCGACCGCTGCGCGCACGGTGCTCAACCAGTTGGGCATCAGCGCGCCGCAGGTCGCCTTCGATGCCGACGAGGCCGCGCGCAATGCGGCCGTGGTCGCCGCCGTCGAGGCTGAGCTGGGCGCCGACTGGCCCAAGCAGGTCGAGCCGCGGTTCGATGCCGCCAAGGCGATCCTGTTCGATGATCGTTGGGCGTCGGCGCGCGAGGATCTCGCCCGTGCGTTCTATGCGGGCGATGCGGCGGCGTTGACCGGCTCGTTCCGTGGGCTGGGGAAGGCCGTCGCCGATGAGGCGCGCTGGTATGCGGGCCGAGTTGCGGCGAAGATCGGCGCGGAAGGCGGCGCGACGGCCGTGGCTCCGCTGGCCGCCCTCCAGACCGCCTTCGAGCGCATCGCCGCCGAGGCGCTGGTTCCGGCGGATTCCGATGCCGCAACGTCCCGGTTCGCCGGCGACATCGCCGTGGTGACCGGCATAAGTCCGAATTCGATCGCCGCGCAGGTGGTCGAGGGGCTGCTCGCGGCCGGCGCGACCGTGGTCGCCACGTCGCACAGCTTCCGTCCGTCCGTCAAGGCGTGGGCGAAGCAGGCGTATCGCGAGCATGCCACGGCCGGTGCGAAACTGTGGCTGCTGCCCGCCAACCTGTCGAGTTTCCGCGATGTGGACGCGCTGGTGGACTGGGTTGGCCACGAGCAGCGCAAGGTCAGTGGCGCGACGACCACCATCCTCAAGCCCGCCTACGAGCCGACGCTGTTCTTCCCGTTCGCCGCGCCGCCGGTGCATGGCACGATGGCCGATTCGGGCGCGCTGTTTGAATCGCAGGCGCGTCTGATGCTGTGGGGCGTCGAGCGGGCGATCACCGGACTCGCGGCGATCGGCTCCGACACCGATGTGCGCCACCGTCTGCACGTCGTGCTGCCCGGCTCGCCCAACCGCGGCGTATTCGGCGGCGACGGCGCATACGGCGAGGTCAAGTCCGCGTTCGATGCGATCGTCAACCGCGCCCGCGCCGAGCATGGCGCATGGTCGGATCGCGTCACGTTCGCCCATCCGAAGATCGGCTGGGTGCGTGGCACCGGACTCATGGGCGGCAACGATCCGCTGGTCGACGTGGTGGAGCGCCACGGCATCCACACGTATTCGACCGAACAGATCGCCGCGAAACTGCTTGATCTGTGCACCGTGGAATCCCGCGAACAGGCCTCGCTTGCGCCGCTCGACGTCGATCTGACCGGCGGCCTCGGCAGCGAGCCGATCGACATCCGCGCCCTGCGCGCGGAGGCGGCGGCGGATGCTGCGGCGGCGGCTGCCGGTGCCTCGGCAGCGAGCGCCGCAGCGTCGGTGAATGCTGCAGTGTCGGTGAATGCTACAGTGGCCGGCGCGGCGGCTGCGGCGGCTGCGGCGGCGGATGATTCGGCGCGGGAAGCGGAGGGCTCCGTCGGCGGACAGTCCACTGGACTGTCCTCCTCCTCGCGGGAAACGGATGGCTCCGTCGGCGGACAGTCCACTGGACTGTCCTCCTCCTCGCGGGAAACGGATGGCTCCGTCGGCGGACAGTCCACTGGACTGTCCTCCTCCTCGCGTGGGCAGCGGATCAAGGCGCTGCCCACCCCGCACGTGCCGTCCCAGGCGCCGGTGGATCTGGCCGACTGGACGACCGTGACCGCCCGCCCCGAAGACGAGATCGTCATCGTCTCGATCGGCGAACTCGGCCCGTGGGGCTCCGGCCGCACCCGCGCCGAAGCCGAACTCGGCATCCACTCGGACGGCAGCGTCGATCTGTCCGCCGGTGCCGTGCTGGAACTCGCGTGGAACATGGGTCTGCTCACCTGGCAGGACAGCCCGAAGCCCGGCTGGTACGACACCGACGGCAACCTCGTGCCCGAAGAGGACATCCACGACCGCTACCATGACGAGGTCGTCGCCCGCTCCGGCATCCGTCCGTTCGAGACCGGCATGGGCAACGACTATCAGCCGGCGGACGGCGGCAGGTCCGGCAACGACGAGGAGGAGGCCGAGGTCTATCTCGACCACGACGTCACCTTCTCGGTGCCCGACGAGGCGGCCGCGCGCGAATACGTCACGCTCGACGCCGCGCACACCACCATTGCCCGCGACCCCGAATCCGGCGAATGGAACGTGACCCGCCACGCCGGATCGATGATCCGCGTGCCGCGCCGCGCCACCATGACCCGCACGGTCGGCGGCCAGTTCCCGACCGGCTTCGACCCGGTCAAGTGGGGCATTCCCGCCTCGATGGTCGGCGACGTGGACAAGATCGCATTGTGGAACATCGTCACCACCGTGGACGCCTACCTGTCCGCCGGCTTCACGCCGGTCGAAATCCTCCAGGCCATCCACCCGTCGCTGGTGGCATCGACGCAGGGCACCGGATTCGGCGGCATGATGTCGATGCGCAAACTGTATCTTGACCGCTTCCTCAACCACGAGATCTCGACCGACATCCTGCAGGAGGCGCTGCCGAACGTCGTCGCCGCGCACGTCATGCAAAGCTACATCGGCGGCTACGGCGACATGATCCAGCCGGTCTCCGCCTGCGCGACCGCCGCGGTCTCGCTCGAGGAGGGCTTCGACAAGATCAGGCTCGGCAAGGCCGACTTCGTGGTCACCGGCGCGATCGACGACATCGGCGTCGAGTCGGTGATCGGATTCGGCAACATGAACGCCACCGCCAACGCCAACGAGATGTACGGCAAGGGCATCGATGCGCGGTTCTTCTCGCGTGCCAACGATCGCCGCCGCGGCGGATTCGTCGAATCGCAGGGCGGCGGCACCGTGCTGCTGACCCGCGGCGACATCGCGGCGCGCCTCGGCCTGCCGGTCGCGGCCGTGGTCGGCTACGTGCACTCGTTCGCCGACGGCGCGCACACGTCGATTCCGGCCCCCGGACTCGGCGCGCTCGCAGCGGCCCGCGGTGGACGTTCTTCTGCACTTGTGCGCGATCTGGCGGCTCTGGGTGTGTCGCCGGACGACATCGCCGTGGTCTCCAAGCACGACACGTCCACCAATGCCAACGATCCGAACGAATCCGAGCTGCACAACACGATCGCCCACGCGATCGGCCGCACCGACGGCAACCCGCTGTTCGTGATCTCGCAGAAGACGCTCACCGGTCACGCGAAGGGCGGCGCGTGCGTGTTCCAGATCAACGGATTGACGCAGCTGTTCCGCACCGGCGTGATTCCGGCGAACGCGGCGCTCGACTGCGTGGACCCGAAGATGGCGCGCGACGACCACATGGTGTGGCTGCGCTCGCCGCTGACCGTCGGTGCCGGTGCCGTCAAGGCGGGACTTGCGACCTCGCTGGGATTCGGGCATGTGTCCGGATTCGTCGCGCTGGTCAACCCCGGTGCGTTCGAGGCCGCCGTGCTCGCCGCCGACGGGCGCGAGGCGCTCGACGAGTGGAGGCGGCGTGCGGATGCGCGACTGCTCGCCGGCCAGCGTCGCCTCGAAGAGGGCATGATGGGTCACGCGGCGCTGTACGAGCCGATTTCCGGCCGTCGCTTCCGCGAGGACGGCACACGCCTGGCGGACGGTTCGCGCTACAATGCGCACGAAGTCGAGAAGGCCATGCTGCTGGACGGCGACGCGCGACTCGGCGAATCCGGCTTCTACGAGGCCTGATTCGCTGGCTGCTGCGGTTGCTGGTTGCTGCGGTTGCTGTTGCTGCGGTTGCTGGCTGCTGCGGCTGCGGCGGTTGGCTGCTGCGGCTGCGGCGGTTGGCTGCTGCGACGATTGGCGGT
>NZ_RQSP01000033.1:6290-24818 GCF_009078285.1 Bifidobacterium jacchi | reverse complement strand
GCAGCGCCCGCCGCCCCCAAGCCGAAGCCGCACGCGCCGTCCCCGGCCGCGTTCGCCAAGAAGTCCGCGTCGCAGCATGTCGTCGCCGCGCCTGCGGCCGGCTCGTATTCGGATGACGACGTCAAGGCCGCCGAAGCGTTCGGCCGCGTCGACGAAAACGGCACCGTCTTCGTCAAGGACGGCGACGACGAGCGCGAGGTCGGTCAGTTCCCGGACGCCTCCAAGGAGGAGGCGCTGGCGCTCTACGCCCGCCGCTTCCTTGACCTCAAGGCCAAGCTCGACCTGTTCGCGGCCCGTCTCAAGTCCCGCAACATCAAGACGCACGAGATCGACGAGTCCATCAAGACGCTCGCCGAGGAGACCGCCAAGCCGGACGTGGTCGGCGATCTCGCCGGTCTGCGCGCCCAGTACGAGGCGCTGAAGACGAAGGGCGAATCCAAGAAGGCCGCCATCACCAAGGCCCGCAAGGCCGCGGTCGCCAAGGCGCTCGCCGAGCGCACCGCCATCGTGGAGAAGGCAGAGGAGCTGGCCCAGTCGCTGGACAACAACACCAACTGGCGTTCCACCGCCGACAAGTTCCGTTCCCTGTTCGACCAGTGGCAGGAGCACCAGCGCACCAGCGTGCGTATCGAGCGCTCCGACGCCGACGCGCTGTGGAAGCGCTTCTCCGCCGCCCGCACCGTCTTCAACCAGGGCCGTCGCAAGTGGGCTCAGGAACGCGACGCCGAGCATGATGCCGCCAAGCAGGCCAAGGAGGCGATCATCGCCGAGGCCGAATCGCTCAAGGATTCGACCGACTGGGGCGAGACCTCGCACAAGTTCAACGATCTGATGGACCGCTGGCGCAAGACCGGTCGCGCCGGCCGCAACGAGGACGACGATCTGTGGAAGCGCTTCCGCGCCGCCGCGGACACGTTCTTCAACGCGCGCCAGGCCGATCGCGATCAGATCAACTCCACCGAAAAGGAGAACCTGGCCAAGAAGGAGGCGCTGCTCGTCAAGGCCGAGGCGCTCGTGCCGGTCGCCGACGAGGCTGCCGCCAAGAAGGCTCGCCGCGCGCTCGCCGACATCCAGGAGGAGTGGGATCAGATCGGCTACGTGCCGCGTGACGACATGCGCCGCATCGAAGGCCGTCTGGATGCAGTGGACAAGCAGATCAAGGCCGTCGAGGATGCCGCGTGGAAGAAGTCCGACCCCGAGGCGGACGCCCGCAAGTCCAGCTTCGAGGAGCAGCTGACCGCGCAGCTCGCCGAGCTCGACGCGAAGATCGCCGCCGAGTCCGATCCGAAGAAGAAGGCCAAGCTGGAAGCCGAGAAGGCGACCAAGGAGCAGTGGCTCAACGCCATCAAGTAGGCTGCCCGGAAGCAGCGGCCTGAACGAAGGTGGGTGCACTCCGATATCATGGAATGCACCCACCTTTGCATACGGCTGCATACAACCACATACGACCGCAGCTGATGCGGCGCGCCAAAGGCGCATGCCGCAGTGCATCCCAGCCATGCACATATCTGTCAGCATGAAGCGGACATGCCGTGGGCCGCATGACTACGAAGCGGAAAACAGCACACAGGCAACATCAAGCAGAAAGCAGAGCACAGGCATGACCACCGCATTGATCACCGGTGCCACGGGCGGCATCGGACGGGAACTGGCCGCATTGGCGGCGCGCGACGGGCACGACCTGCTGCTCACCGCCAGAAGCGAGACGCAGTTGCGCGCGCTCGCATCGGCATTGCAAGCGGCGTTCGGCGTTGCCGTGCATGTCGTGGCGCTTGATCTGGCCGAAGAGGATGCCGCGAACCGACTTCATGACTATGCGACGCGGCATCACATCGACGTCGACATGCTCGTCAACAACGCGGGGTTCGGTGATTGGGCGGAGTATGTGCATGCCGATTGGAGCAAAATCCGCTCGATGATGCAGGTCAACATGGTCTCGCTCGCGCAGCTGGCATACCTGTTCGGGCGGGATATGAGCGAACGCGGGCATGGGCGCATTCTGAACATCGCATCGGTGGCCGCCACGATGGCCGGACCGTATATGGCCATGTATTTCGCCACGAAATCGTTCGTGCGTTCACTCAGCGAAGCGCTTTCCCACGAGCTGCGGCACTCCGGCGTAAGCGTGACCTGCGTATGCCCGGGGCCCACGACCACGGGCTTCGAGAAGGCCGCGGCGATGGGCGGCACACACAACTTCTTCACGATGACGCGCCCGGCTTCGCCCCGCGCACTGGCCGCGTTCGCCTACCGCAGCATGATGCACGGACGCACGCTCGCCTACCACGGGCTCACCGCCAAGGCGGGCATGTTCGCCGAGCATATGCTGCCACGCGCGCTCACCCGTCGCATCGCCGCATTCATGAACGGCGGCCAACCCCGCGGCAACAGAACCCGCTGACGTTGCGATGCCGCCTCCGCAAGCCCCGGGCTGACGCCATTATTCGTTATGCAACCATCGGCACGCACACGTAGACGTTGCGGCAATCCTCATCGTCAACACAGACACGCAACGCTCCGCCGACAGCATATTTCATATGTCACTCACTTTTGCTCGATCCTCGGCGAATAGCGCTATGAATTGTCTTTCATGGGAACAGCGAAATTCCATGCCAAAATCATCATTGACGCTACACCGATTATCGGTGTGATAGTCATGAAGTAGTAATCTCTTAAGGCCGGAACCGTGCCGCAGACCGTTACGAAGCATCCGCCAAGAAGTGCAGCGATGCAAACCCATTTTCTCCAACCGGATTTCAAAGGAAAAACATCATGACATATGTCAGACACAGTCCTATGGCAAGCGGCCATCCACCCCAAAACTCCGACAATGGCTGATATGCGGCACTCGCAATAAGCAGTGCCGCCATCGCAATGAAACCCCATCGCTGCCAGCGAGAGATCGCACGCCAGCGGCGCTGCACTTGGTGAAGATACGTGTTCATCTGAATTCCTCTTGCTTCATGATGCCGCTTCATTGTGGTTCCTTTCTGACTCAACACTTCGTTGTGTCAATTCCAGCGTAGAACGGAACAGTTCGATCATATCGTGTTCGCAGCGGATTTGCCATCCTGAGGATGGCACGCATGTCGCGGCGCATGCTTGTGGGCGCATACCGACGACAGAACGCCCGATATCATCCTTAACTGCGCGTGATAACGACGTGGACGCGCAGTTAAGGACGAAAACCGCCTTCGTTTCGTCCTTAACTGCGCGGAGGCACCGTAATCACGCGCAGTTAAGGACGATTCTGACGGGACACACTGTCAGGCCACCTCACCTGTCGAGACGATCCTGACGGGACACGCTGCGGAACACTGACTGGGACACGCAAAAGGGCATTGAGGCAGCATCGCCAGTCATAGCCAACGACTGTTGTGCCGCACCCATCATGCGCAGCACCTGAACAGAGCACAGCAACGACAATGGCCGGTCATCTCCGTATGAGAATCAACGGAGATGACCGGCCATCAGGCATTCAAGCCAGCTTAGTTGCTCAGGCCTGCGAAGGGCCTTCCTGCGCGTCGCCTTGCGCCGATTGCGATACCGACTGCGGTTCCTTTCCGTCATCGGCAGCGGCGGCATCCGGCGAGTCGGCACCGGCGGCATCCGGCGAGTCGGCAGCATCGTCCTGAGCCGAAGCCGCGTCGGCACCGGCATCGCCCTGATCGAACGACTCGCCCTTGAACGTGAACTCGCCCAGAATGCCTTCGCCCTCGGCGTCCACGACCACGCGCTGACCGTCCTCAAGATCACCCATGAGGATCTTCTCGGAGATCGCGTCCTCGATGTCGCGCTGGATCACGCGGCGCAGCGGACGCGCACCGAGCAGCGGGTCGAAGCCCTTCTGCGCGAGCAGATCCTTGGCGGCATCGGTGAGTTCCAGCGACATGTGACGGTCGAACAGACGATCGTTGAGCTGCTTGACATCCAGATCGACGATCTGACGCACCTGCGGCTCGGTGAGCTGGCGGAACACGATGATGTCGTCCAGTCGGTTGAGGAACTCAGGCCGGAACTGCTGCTTGAGCTCGGAACTGACCTGATCCTTCATGCGCTGGTAGCTTGACTCGGTGTTCGTGCCGAGGTTGGTCGTCAGGATGATGATGGTGTTCTTGAAGTCCACCTTGCGCCCCTGACCGTCGGTCAGATGACCGTCGTCCAGCACCTGCAGCAGCGTGTTGAAGATGTCCGGATGAGCCTTTTCGATCTCGTCGAACAGCACGACGGAGAACGGCTTGCGACGCACCTTCTCGGTGAGCTCGCCGCCCTCCTCGTAGCCGACGTATCCCGGAGGCGCGCCGAACAGACGCGATGCCGCGTACTTTTCGGCGAATTCGGACATGTCGACGCGGATGAGCGCATCCTCGTCGTCGAACAGGAACTCGGCGAGCGCCTTGGCCAGTTCGGTCTTGCCCACGCCGGTGGGGCCGGCGAAGATGAACGAGCCCGCCGGACGCTTCGGATCCTTCAGGCCGACGCGCGCGCGGCGAATCGAACGGGACAGCGCGGAGACTGCCTCGTCCTGCCCGATGATGCGCTTGTGCAGCTCGCTTTCCATGCTCATGAGCTTCTTGGATTCGGCCTGCGTGAGCTTGAACACCGGGATGCCCGTGGTGTTGGAGATGACCTCGGCGATCACATCCTCGTCCACGACCATCTTGACGTCGGATTCACCCTGCTTCCAGGCGTCCTCCTTGCTCTTGCGCTCGGCCTCCAGCTTCTCCTGCCGGTCGCGCAGCGTGGCGGCCTTCTCGAAGTCCTGCGCCTTGATCGCCTCGTCCTTGTCGGCGGCGACCTTGGCGATCTGCGTGTCGAGATCCTTGAGCTCGGGCGGTGCGGTGAGCCGCTTGATGCGCAGCCGCGCGCCGGCCTCGTCAATCAGGTCGATGGCCTTGTCGGGCAGGTTGCGATCCTGAATGTAGCGGGCCGAAAGCTCCGCGGCGGATTGCAGCGCGCCGTCGGTGATCGTCACATGGTGATGGTTCTCGTAGCGCGAACGCAGCCCCTTGAGGATCTCGATGGTCTCCGCGATCGTCGGCTCGTGCACCTGAATCGGCTGGAACCGCCGTTCGAGCGCCGCGTCCTTCTCGATGTACTTGCGGTATTCGTCGGTCGTGGTCGCGCCTATGGTCTGGAGTTCGCCGCGCGCGAGCATGGGCTTCAACATGTCGGACGCGCCGAGCGCGCCGTCGGCCGAGCCCGCGCCGACGATCGTGTGGATCTCGTCGATGAACAGCACGATGTCGCCGCGCGTCTTGATCTCCTTGAGCACCTTCTTGAGGCGTTCCTCGAAATCGCCACGGTAGCGCGAACCGGCCACCATGGAGCCGAGATCCAGCGAGTAGACCTGCTTGCCCTTGAGCGTCTCCGGCACGTCGCCGGCGTTGATCTTCTGCGCGAGCCCTTCGACGACGGCGGTCTTGCCGACGCCAGGCTCGCCGATCAGCACCGGGTTGTTCTTGGTGCGCCGCGAGAGCACGACCATGACGCGCTCGATCTCCTTGGAGCGCCCGATGACCGGGTCGAGCTTGCCCGCCGCGGCCTCGGCCGTCAGATTGCGGCCGAACTGGTCGAGAATGGCCGAACCGGTCTTGTTGGACTTGTCGGCCACGCCGCCGGCGTTGGCGAGTTCGCCCTTGCCATCACCGGCCGCCGCACCGCTGTTGCCGCGGATCATGTCGATGACCGCCGAGCGCAGATCACCCAGATCGACATCCATCTTGATGAGCACCTGCGTGCCCACGCCCTCGCCTTCGCGAATCAGGCCGAGGAGGATGTGCTCAGTGCCGATGTAGCTGTGTCCCAGCTGCAGCGCCTCGCGCAGACTCAGTTCCAACACCTGCTTGGCATGCGGAGTGAAGGGTATGTGGCCGTTGGGTGCGGCATTGCCTTTGCCGATCATCTCTTCGACCTGTTTGCGCGTGTCCTCAAGCGACACGCCCTTCGATGCGAGCGCCTTGGCCGCGACCCCCTCGCCTTCGCGAATCAGGCCCAGCAGCAGATGCTCGGTGCCAATATAGTTGTGCTGGAGGGTACGAGCCTCTTCCTGCGCCAGCACGATCACGCGCCGGGCACGGTCGGTAAACCGTTCGAACATGCTTGTCCTTCCACTCTTGGTATTCCAGTACACTCTACCGATTTGCGGTGACGTTTATTGCGCTTTTCCCATGAATTGCGCTATGAACGCAACTGGGAACGTTATGCTTGGTAGCAGGGCGGTTTTCTGAAAATCAAGGAGGTTGCCATGAATGTTGCCGATACCGATCATCTCGCTGCTGCCGAGACCGGTTCATCCGACATCGTCGTCGGCGTGGACGGCTCGGACGAATCGTTCGCCGCGCTTCGCTGGGCGCTGCGGGAGGCGGCGTTGGCGGACTGCGGCGTGAATGCGGTCTTTGGCTGGACGCATTCGTGGGATGCCGGCTCGAAGCCGGACAGCGACGACGCCTGGAATCAGATGCGTCATCGTCTCGCCGAACAGCTGCGGCAGTGGGTGGAGGCGGCGAGCGAGAACATCGATTTCGATCCCACGCGGCTGCGGCTGACGTCGGTGCGCGCCTCGGGCACGCAGGCGCTGCTGCAGCTCGGTGCCGATGCCCGGCAGATCGTTGTGGGGCGGCGTTCGCTTGGGCGCGTGGCGCGCTGGTTCACCGGCTCGCTTTCCGCTTCGCTGGCCGAGTCCGCCGAGGTGCCGGTCACGGTGGTGCGCATCGCCGATGGCGAGGAGGAGCGCGTCGAGGATGACATCGCCGAGGCGCTCGCTCCCGGCGCTCACGCGTCGAGAAGACGGCCGCGCTCGGTCGCCGCGTCGTCTGATGGCGCCGTGCAGCAGACCACAGGCGTGCGTCGGCCGGTGGCGGTCGGCGTGGACGGCTCGGCTTCGTCGCTGAATGCGCTGCGGTTCGCCATCGCCGAGGCGCAGCTGCATCAGGTGCCGCTGCATGTGCTGTTCTGCTGGCAGCTCAAGGATCTGGGCGTCATTGCCGGCTATGAGAACGCGATCGCGCCGCTCGACGCCGGCGAGAAGCGCGCATCCGAGCTGCTCGACGATCTGATGGCCACGGTCGACGTTCCCGATGATCTTGACACGTCGCTGCACGTCTTCCATATTTCCGCGGCGAAGGGTCTGATCAGCGCCTCCCGATATGCGAGTCATCTGGTGGTCGGCTCGCGTGGTCTCAACGGCATGGATGCGCATTTCCTCGGTTCGGTGAGTCGGCAGATCGTCAACTTCGCCGAATGCACCGTCACCGTGGTGCACTGATGATGGATCGCTGATATCGGATTGATGGATGGCATGCCTGTGGCCGACCGCCGAGCGTTCGCTCGCTGGTCGGCCACATTGGTTTGGTGCCGCTATTGATCGATGCGCGCACCGATTCCGCTGGGCGATCGCCACGCAGGCACCATGCCGAAGGCGCCGCTCCGGTGCGTTATTCCGGAGTCGCTTTCGGCAGCATCATCCAGCGGTATTCCAGACGTTATTCCGGCAGCTGCGATTTGAGCACGATGATGCCGGCCCTGCGTCTGCCGCGCCTGCCACCGCCGTTCGGCGCCGACAGCGACGCCGATGCCGCCTTCGCATCGTCATCCCGACGCTTCGGCGTGGCGACGATCTCGACGTGCATGTCGTCGTATGCCAGTTTGGACTGGTTCCACAGGTGGGACGGCTCCGGCGGCTCGATTTCGGAATGCTCGCCGCAACCGTGGTCAAGCGAGACGACGCGACCATCGTCCGGACTCCACTTGTTGGCGCACACGCCAAACATCGTGCCGATCGAGCCCTTGATGGGAATGAAGAACCCGCAGTTCTCGCACACGTTGCCCGAAGCGGTCTTCGTGGACAGCGACTTGGGCCCGCGAGGCCCCTCATACCAACGTTTCACGGCCTGCGCCTGGCCGAGGGGACTGAGCACGTGACGCCGCGTCAGGGCGAATTCCTGAACCGCCTCGACGATGTCGGCCGCACTGTCGATGCCGTCGGCGGTCGCCTCGCCAGCTGTCGGTGCCGCAGATGCATCCGCCACAGTCGGATCGGCTGCACCGGCGACCGCAGCCGCAGCAGCGACCTCCGCCGCAGGATCATCGGCATCCGTCGAGACAGACGCATCCGCGGCAACAGCCACGTTCGGCGCAGCGGACGCAGCGGATTCAGCCGACTGCGCGGCGTGCTCCGACTCGGCGCGTTCCGAATCCTCCGATTCGGCCTTGTGCAATGCCGCTTCAGCCGACTCAGGCGACACGCCATCCTCGATTCGCGGATCATCGGGATCGGTGCCGATCGAATCCGTGACGGCGAGGTCGCCCGGTTCGAGACGATCCTTCCACGGAATCCAAGCCGGCGGGCGCAATGCCTTGTCGGTGGGCAGCAACGACGATTCGTTCACCGTCCAGCGGCCGACCTCGACATCGTGATACAGCGTGACCGACCACTGCCAGCCTTCGTATCCCTGTGCCAGACAGTCGAATCTGAAATCGGTGACGCCATTGCCAAGCTCTATGGCCTGCGCGAATTCGCCCACCTGGCCGGGCTCATCGGCGGATTCGACCGCAACGGCATGCGCGATCGACTGCGGGTCGAGAGTCGTATCCAGCATGAGACTCATATCCGTATAGCTCATTCCTCTACATCGAAATTGTCGGCGACCGCGCGCAGCAGCACCGCAAGCTTGCGGCTTTCGCTCTGCGACGGATAGTGGTGACGGCGCAGATCGTTGCCGGCCGCATCAAGCAGCTTGATGAGATCCTCAACGATCGCGGCCATGTCATCCGGCTTGGGGCGCGTGGCCTTGACCAACGACGGCGCGGACGCGACCACCGTCACGCCCATCGCCTGCGGCCCCTTGCGCCCATCGACGACGGAGAACTCGACCTTGGCTCCCTTACGCAGCGCGTTCGTGCCTTCAGGCAGCGCCGCAGCCGGAAGAAAGACATCCCTACCGCCGTCATCCGTGATGAAGCCGTATCCCTTATTCGCATCAAACCAACGTACACGTCCGCTGGGCATCGTACACCTCGTTCCACGCATCGCGCGCCGCCATCGCTGCTGACGAGTGTTGAGCCTGATGGCCGGCGCGTTTTCAATCAATGCATCAGTTTACCTCAAGGTCTGCTCAGCGGGTCGTGACCTCGCGGCCAGCGGTCCGAACGTGCCGTTCCCTACCTATTGCCTCTACTCCTATGCTTCTACTTGCGGTCCTTGTGCTCCTGCTTGTGATCCTTGCGATCCTTGTGATCCTGCCGACGCTGGCGATCCTTCGGCGATGCGGATACGACCTGCCCGCCGACGCCGGCATTCGTCGGACGCGGCTCGACCGGCGACATCGGCAGCACCACCGTCAGCGTCAGACCGCCGCCGTCGCTGCCGGATGCGCAGATGAACCCATGATGCGCCTTGACCACCGACTGGGCGATGGCCATGCCCAGGCCGGTGCCGCCCTTGAGCCTGGCGCGCGAGGGATCGGCCGTGTAGAACCGCTCGAATATCCTGGCCCGCGACTCCTGCGGCACGCCGGGACCGTGATCGCTGATGCGCATGATCGCATAGTTCATGCCGACCTGCATGGACTGGCCCACCTCGATCGCCTCGATGAGATGGCCAAGCGAGCGCTCCGTGGACGGCATGTGCGACAGCGACTGCGGGCTGATCGACGCGGGCATGACGCTCAGCGAGACCTCGACCGGGGAATCCGACGGCGTGTACCGATGGATGTTGCCGACGATGTTGGTCACCACCTGGCGCAGCCGCGAGCCGTCGCCCTTGAGCGTGATGTCGGCAAGATCGCCCTCCTCGAATGCGAATCGGGACGGTCCGCCCTGCTCCGGCTTGTCCAGCGTGAGCACGCCCTTGCGGATCGCACGCTCCGGGTCGAGCGCGTGCAGATCGTCGGTGGCGTCGGACACCAGCGAGGTTAGCGGCACCTGCTGCGTGATGTCGATGCCGCGTCCCTCGTCAAGTCGGGCGAGCGACAGCAGATCCTCGACCAGCACCGTCATGCGCGTGCTGGACGCCTCGATGTGTTCGATCGACTCGTCCGCGCGCTCCAGCGCCCCCGGCATGTCGCGCTGCATCTTGTACAGCTCCGCATACCCGTGAATCGCAGCCAGCGGCGTGCGCAGCTCATGCGAGGCGTCGGAGACGAACCGCTTCATCTTCTCGGTCGTCTCCTGCTGCTCGTTGAAGCTCTGTTCGATGCGCGCGAGCATCGCGTTGAGCGAGGCGGACAGCGAACCGACCTCGGTGTTCTCCGGCGCGCTGGGAACACGCTGGCTCAGGTCGCCGGCCGCGATCTTGGCGGCGGTTTTCTCGATGCGTTTGAGCGGTGTCAATGTGCGCTGCACGACCAATGTGCCGATCACACCGCCCAACAGCACGACCGCCATGCCCACCATGATGCAGTATCTGGTCAGCGTGTTCACCGTGTCCATCGCGTCGGCGAGCGACAGTCCGAGATAGATCACGCCCTTGGGCGTCCCATCGCTGTCCACCCACTGCAGGCACAGCACGCGCCACGGGGCGTTCGCACTCGACAATGCCGTATGGCTGGCGCTCTGCCCGGGCTGCACGGTCACGGTCGCGTCGGTGGTGAACAGCTCACCGAAGCTGATGTCGCCCATCGAGCCGTCCGTGGGAAGCACCGGCGTCGATTTGACGGCGTTGCGAATCAGCGGGGAGAGCGGCGAGCCGAGGATATGCGAATTGACGTCGCGCACCTGCATGTAGTAGCTGTTGAGTCCCAGCGTGTTCTGGTTGGCGTCGGCGCTGCGCAGCAGATCGGTGTTGCGCACCACCAGTTCCTTCTGCTCGATCAGCTGCTTGTCGGTCTTGTCCAGCAGATAGTTGCCCACCAGCTGTCTGATCGACAGCGAGATGCCGGTCACGCCGACGATCAGCAGCACCAGCATGCATGCGACGAGTTTGGTGCTCAACGACACCGCATCGATGCGCTGGAGGACCACTCGGCGGAACCAATGCCCGCGCTGCGTTCGGCTGCCGTTCGGGGTCGGTGCGCCGTTGGTCGGAGTTGGACCGCCGTTGGTCGGGGTTGGACCGTTTGGCGTTTGCCCGTTGGCGGATGGCCTGTTCGTGGCCGGTCCGTTCGCTGGAGCGCCGTTGGGAGCACCGTTGGGAGCACCGTTCGCTGGAGCGCCGCTCCCCTGCCCGAGCGGAGGAAGACGTTTCGGCGCAGGATACGGCTGGGGAACGGCGGATTGGGCGAATCCGCCCACGTCAGTCGCGCCCTGCATACGCTCACGCGCCCTTTGCGGTCTTGGGAGCGCGAATCATGTAGCCGATGCCGCGCTTCGTTTCGATCAGCGGGGTGACCTTGCGCTTGGTGCCGTCCTCGTCCTCGATCTCCAGTCCATCGACCTTCTTGCGCAGATACGAGATGTACGATTCGACGATGGCCGCATCGCCGCCCCAGTCGTACTGCCAGACATGGTCGAGGATCTGCGCCTTGGAAAGCACGCGCCCCTCGTTGTCCATCAGATAGCGCAGCAGCTTGTATTCGGTGGGGCTCAGATCGATGACCTTGCCGGCGCGCGACACGTCATGGGAGTCCTCGTTGATCTCCAGATCGCCGACGCGGATGATCGGGTCATCCTCGATCTGCTCATGCGTGCGGCGCAGAATGGCGCGAATGCGGGCCACGACCTCCTCCAGGGAGAACGGCTTGGTGACGTAGTCGTCGCCGCCGACCGTCAGGCCCATGATCTTGTCCTGCGTGTCGTCACGCGCGGTCAGGAACAGCACGGGCGCGGAGATGCCCTCCTGACGGATGCGCCTGGTCACGGTGAAGCCGTCGATGTCAGGCAGCATCACGTCGAGGACGATCAGGTCGGGCTGCGTTTTCTCGATGACTTCGATGGCCTCGGAACCGGAGGCCGCCGTGGTGACGTCGAATCCCGCAAAGTGCAGGGATGCGACCAGAAGTTCGCGGATGGAGGGCTCGTCGTCCACGACGACGATCGATGCTTCGATAGGTTTGCTCATGGCTTCTAGCATCACGCGCAAGTCTGGTGGTTTCCTGAAAGCCCTCTGAGTCTTACGACATAATCATGACGAGGTCACTACGTAGTCACGGCGTAATCGTGGCATGGTCACGGCGTAGTCATGGCAAAGTCATGGGCTAGTCATGGCGTAAACGCAGCATCGATCTCAACCGGGCAGTCAGTCGGGGATCTTATTTGATCGCATCTGCCGCATTCCCGGCATCTGCTGCATTCGTCGCTTCTGCTGCATTCGTGGATGCCGACGAATCCAGTAATGCCGACGAATCCGAATCCGCAGATACCGCCGCTGCCGACGAATCCACCGAATCCAGCAATGTCACCGATGCCGCAGAATCCACCGATTCCGACTTGGATTCGCGATTCGATGCGTCGCCGGACTGCGCCTTGGCTCGCCTCCCGGACCGCGCCCTAGATCGCTTCCCGGAGCGCGTCTTGGATTGCGTACCGGCGTGGGCGCCGGCACCATGCCGACCACGCGGACGCCGCCCCTTGCCGGCGGCACGACGACGCCGTATCACCACCGTCGCCACGATCACCGCGATCAGCAGCACCAGCACAACGCCCATGACCACCACACCGATCACCATCGACGACGAAGAGGTCGACGTGCTTTTGAGATTCTGGATCTCCTTCATCATCGCAATCGCAGAGCCGGACCAGTCGGGCTTGCTTTTGAGCAGCGGCCCGTTGGCGGCGTCGGACATCTTGTTGACGCCGTCCCTGAGCCATTGGTCGGAATTCTGGGAGACCGTGACCACCATGCGGCCATCGTTGGATGCGATGGACAGCATCACCGTGTTGGGGGCCGGATTCATCGACGTCATGACCTTTTCGGCCCAGTCGGCGACGTCCTTCTTCTCATCGAAGTCAGCCAGATACAGCAACTTGACGGTGACGCCGGTGTTCTTCTTCGTGGTGGCGATCATGTCGGACACGTCCGACAGGTTGGCTCCCAGTAGGTTCTCCGTGTCGGTGATGTTCTCGGTGATGGTCGCCGACGTGCCTTCTATGCCGGAATTGTTCTCGCTGGTGGTTGCGGTGCCGTCGCCCGGAGTGCTCTCATCGGCCCGCGCGGAGGGAGTTATCCACATCGCCATGCCGACGACCATGGTGGACAAAACCAGCGCGATGACTGCAATGACGCGGAAAACCGACACTGCGACAGAGGTTCCGACCACATCGACCGATTTGACGTATCTACGATCCAACTTTTCCATATCCTTCACTGTAACGGTCGGCTGGCCCAAGGCCGCCGTTGACATGTACGATCAACCACTCTAACCGGCAAGGAGACATCATGGCACAATATCAGGTGGATTCGGAGCAGATCAGGTCGTCGAGCGCGGCCGTCAACGCCTCGATCGGAGCGATTCGTCAGGCCGTCAGCGGCATGTACGCCAATCTCAACAATCTGCAAAGCGTGTGGCGCGGCGGGGCGGCGACGCAGTTCAACGCCGTCGCGTCACAATGGCAGGCTGCGCAGCGGCAGATGGAGGCGTCGCTGGAATCGATTCAGAACGCACTGACGCAGGCGTCCAACGTGTACGCCGACGCCGAGATGCAGGCGGCGCGTCTGTTCGCCTCGTAACCGGCTCGCGACTGGCCCGGGACCGACTCGCGACTGAACGCGCGACTGAACGCAATCGGTTCTGATGCCGTTGCTGCGCGAGCGCCATGGTGGAAACCCACGGCACTCGCGCAGCAACGGCATTTTTGCGTCCGGCTAGGAGGGTTCGCCGATCATGTTCCAAGCTCAGCTGGTGCTGCTGCCGTGAGATGGCAGCGGAAGGTATCCGTGGCAACGCGCGAGCCGGCAAGCGCGACGGCAAGCGCCCGACTCGACGCACGACGCGACATGATCCATGACAGTCGGTACCGTCACACGCGGGTTTTCGTCCTTAACTGCGCGCGATCTCAACGCATCCGCGCAGTTAAGGACGAAAACACCCTCGGAATCGTCCTTAACTGCGCGGGCCTTTCGAGATCGCGCGCAGTTAAGGACGATTCGGGAGCAATCTCCCGAATTTCGATCGCTGAGCCGAGCGGGCCACCCGAGAAACAGGACTGCGCGGATAGCGAATTCGTCATCACCAACACGGAACGCTGGTATCGCACGTCAGCAATTCGTTTATGCCATTCTCGGTTCCCCTTATCAGTGAAACTGGCCCGCGAAGCTGGTCTGAGGGACAGTGAATCCATCCATGAATGCACAAGCACGGACACTGAATGCAGCACGGATGGCGGCATATACAAACAAAGGGAGAGGAGTCGCCAGGACTCCTCTCCCCTCATATCGATTCGTTGATCAGACTCTACCGACCAGCTTCAGCTCATTAGTTTTCGCTGTTCAGCCTTGGGCTGTTCGGTCAAGCGGACACATGATCACTCGGATCAGTAGCCCATGTCGGCACCGGCGGCCGGGGCGGCGGTCTTCGGCTCCGGCTTGTTGGCGACGACGGCCTCGGTGGTCAGGAACAGACCGGCGATGGAGGCCGCGTTCTGCAGAGCGGAACGAGTGACCTTGACCGGGTCGGCGACACCGGCGGCCAGCAGATCCTCGTAGGTGTCGGTGGCGGCGTTGAAGCCTTCGCCGTCCGGCAGATCGCGGACCTTGTTGAACACCACATCGCCGGAGACACCGGAGTTCTCGGCGATCTGCTTGATCGGAGCCTCGATGGCGCGGAACACGATGGCGGCACCGGTGGCCTCTTCGCCGGTCAGCGAAGTGATCTCCTCGGCGGTCTCGGCCTTCTTGGCGGCCTGGACGAGGGCCACGCCACCACCAGGCAGCAGGCCTTCCTCAATGGCGGCCTTGGCGTTGCGCACGGCATCCTCGATGCGGTGCTTGCGCTCCTTGGCCTCGACCTCGGTGGCAGCGCCGACCTTGATGACGGCGACGCCGCCGGCCAGCTTGGCGAGACGCTCCTGCAGCTTCTCGCGATCGTAATCGGAATCGGTGTTCTCGATCTCGGCACGGATCTGAGCCACACGCGCGTCGATATCGGCCTTGGCGCCGGCACCCTGCACGATGGTGGTCTCATCCTTGGAGACGATGACCTTCTTGGCGTGGCCGAGCACGGAGACGTCGATGGAGTCGAGCTTGAGGCCCAGCTCATCGGAGACGACCTGAGCACCGGTGAGGATGGCCATATCCTGCAGCATGGCCTTGCGGCGATCGCCGAAGCCCGGGGCCTTGACGGCGCAGGAGTTGAAGGTGCCACGAATCTTGTTGAGGATCAGGGTCGGCAGCGCCTCGCCGTCGACGTCCTCGGCGATGATGAGCAGCGGCTTGCCGGTCTTCATCACGAGCTCGGCGATGTGGACCACATCCTGCTGGCTCGACAGCTTGCCGGAGGTGAGCAGGATGTACGGATCCTCCAGAACGGCGGTCTGATCGTCGGCGTTGGTGACGAAGTACGGAGCGATGTAGCCCTTGTCGAAGCGCATGCCCTCGGTGAACTCAAGGTCCAGACCGAAGCGGTTGTTGTCCTCGACGGTCACGACGCCATCCTGGCCGACCTTGTCCAGAGCCTCGGCGATCTTCTCGCCGACCTCGGGATCGGCGGCGGAGATGGTGGCGGTGGCAGCGATCTGGTCCTTGGTCTCGACGTCCTTGGCGGCGGCGACGAGCTCCTTGACGATGACGTCGGTGGCCTTCTCGATGCCACGACGCAGCGCGATCGGGTTGGAGCCGGCGACCACGTTCTTCAGACCCTCATGCACCAGGGACTGAGCCAGAACGGTTGCGGTGGTGGTGCCGTCGCCCGCGACGTCATCGGTCTTCTTGGCGACTTCCTTGACCAGCTCGGCGCCGATGCGCTCGTACGGATCCTCAAGGTCGATCTCCTTGGCGATGGAGACGCCATCATTGGTGATGGTGGGGGCGCCGTAGGTCTTGTCGAGCACCACGTTGCGACCCTTCGGACCCAGCGTGACCTTGACGGTGTTGGCGAGCTTGTCGAGACCCGCAAGCATTCCCTGACGAGCTTCCTCGTCGTACGCAATGATCTTTGCCATGGTTGCAATTCCTCCAAATGGCTTTCGTTGTCAGGTTTCCACTGCGAAGGCACCAGCGACGACCGATCGTCAGCTATCGGCTATCACTGTCAACCTCCGAGTGCTAATTGGGACATTAGCACTCAGGGCGGCCGAGTGCCAACCGTATGCGCGGCGATTGCGCTTTAGGCATGAATTTGCCCACAAGGCGAAAAGCGGAAGTACCTTCCACAAACGCAACGGACCCCGGATCAATGTCGATCCGGGGTCCGTTCCATGGAGATTCCGTGCGAGCAGAGCAGTCCCTACAGCTTGACTACCTTGGTGGCCTGCATGCCCTTTGGGCCGCGCTCAGCCTCATACTCGACCTTATCCCCCTCATCCAGCGTCTTGAATCCTTCGGATTGAATCACCGAATAATGGACGAATACGTCTTCACCTCCATCATCCGGGTTGATGAATCCGTATCCCTTACCCGCGCTGAAGAACTTCACGGTTCCGTGTGCCATATCTATTCTTTCTGTGTATCCAGTTGCCGCACCCCGCGGAAGATCGCACACAACCCACATCGCTTCCCCCGCCCGCGACTAACCCCATTGTAATGGGGCGCGGGACGAAACGCCAACCGAATAGCCCCGACCATCCCCCCGAAATCGGCGGAAACAGGCGGAATAGGCAAACTGCCCACATGCCGACCCCGAGCCGGCCGCAAGCCGACCGCTCAGCGCGAAACCGTAAGCAAAACCGTAAGCTAAACCGCAAACAAAACCGCAAGCGAAACCAACGGTCAGTTCCGCAGCACCACCACCACGGGAACGTCCAGACCGGACGCCTGCTGCACATCGGTGAGTCCAAGCGTCTTGGCGACATCCTCCGCGGTCGCCTTGTCCGTCTCGTTCTGATACCAGACCACTGTGGTGTCGGGAAGGGCGGCGCCGGTCGGATTGGCGGCGGTCACGCTCGTGTAGCCGGCTCCGGTGAGCACCGACGCCTTGCTGGCGGCGTACCCGGCGATGCCGGTGGCGTTCACCACGCGCACCGCGGACGCCTTGTTCGGCTGGGACTGCGCGGAGGACTGGTCGGATTCGTCACTGGAATTCTGGGAATCGTTCGCATTCTGCTCATCCTGGGTGCTCTGCGAATCGCTGGAATCCGTGTTGCTGGAATTGGCATCATCGGTATTGGAGGACTGATTCGCGGCGTCGCCATCCGAGGACGAGGTCTTGGAATCGGATGAATCCGATGACGTGTTCTTCGATGCCGAGTCGGTATTCGCCGACTGCACGGTCTGGCTCTGATCAGCCGTCTGCGAGCCGCCGCCGAACGCCTTCGTCAGTTCGCCGGAGAACAGACCCCATGCGAGAGCGCCGACCAGCGCCGCGATGATGAGCACCACGATATACGGCATCATGCGAGCACCGACCGACCGGGCGCCGCGATGCACTCCCACCGGGCCGATCGGCGGATTGTCGAATCCGTCGCGCGGATACGAATCGTAGGTCTCGTTCTCGTTCTTCGCCATATCAACCCTCCCATTACAGACTATTGACGAGTCTAACCGCCGCCCTGTATTGAATGCCGACGCGGCGCGCGGCATGCACCGGATGTGCACACTCCGGCGGCGGGGCGAGCCCTCCGATGCGTGCCCTCGGCGCGTCGCTTCCCTCCACGCATCCGCAGCGCGCATCCGCAGCGCGTGCCCGCAGCGCGTGCCCGCAGCGCCATCGACCGATGCATCTACAGTGGTCATATGACTTCTGAGCACACATCGGCGCACGTCAAACCGCTTGCGCAGCTGGTCGACCCCGGCTGGGCGCATGCGCTGGCGGACGTGGAGCCGGACATTCATCGCATGGGCGACTTCCTGCGCGCCGAGCATGCCGCGGGACGGCAGTATCTTCCTGCAAGCCGCAATATTCTACGCGCTTTCACGATCCCGTTCGATTCCATCAAGGTGCTGATCGTCGGGCAGGACCCCTACCCGACTCCGGGGCATCCGGTCGGATTGAGCTTCTGCGTGGCGCCGGACGTGCGACCGCTGCCGAAGAGTCTGGTGAACATCTACAAGGAGCTGGTCGACGATCTTGACGTGCCCATGCCAAGCAACGGCGATCTGACGCCGTGGACGCAGCGCGGCGTCATGCTGCTCAACCGTTGTCTGACGGTCGGCGTGGGGCGGCCGAACAGCCATCAGGGCAAAGGATGGGAGAAGATCACCGATGCGGCGATCCGCGCGCTCAACGCCCGCACGCAGCCTGACGGCACCCCGAGGCCGCTTGTGGCGATTCTGTGGGGACGAAACGCTCAGAGCCTCGAACCGCTGCTCACCAACGCCGTCATCATCAAATCCCCGCATCCGAGCCCATTGTCGGCCTCGCGCGGATTCTTCGGCTCGCACCCCTTCTCCCGCGCCAACGCCGCCCTCACCTCCCTAGGCGCCCAGCCGGTTAATTGGACGCTGCCGTAAAGCGAACCGACGAGCTACGCTCGTCCTTCGCCGCAAGCGGCTCACCT
>NZ_RQSP01000033.1:0-6206 GCF_009078285.1 Bifidobacterium jacchi | reverse complement strand
CGCCTAGGAACAGTCCACCGGACTGTTCCCTTAACGGCTCAGCAGTGGACTGTTCGCCGGCAGCGTTGCGAGACGACAGTCGAGCCAGCAAAACGCGGGCGCAGCCCGACCATAATTGCGGGACATTGGCGTGAAGCAAACCGACGAGCTACGCTCGTCCTTCGCCGCAAGCGGCTCACCTCGCCTAGGAACAGTCCACCGGACTGTTCCCTTAACGGCTCAGCTGTGGACTGTTCGTAGCCAATGTAGCGGGACGACAGTCCCGCCAACAAAACGCGGGCGCAGCCCGACCACAATTGCAGGACATTGGCGTAAAGCAAACCGGCAAGCCGGCGCTTCGGCCGCCCGCTCTTCACCGTGTTTTCATGTCGTGCCGTTACCATAGGTGGGCAGTCACGAATTTCCGATTGTGTTGGAGTGAGCATCATGCCGATATTCCCGACTCATACGACCACGCCGCCTGCGCCGAACGCGCCCCTGTCACCGACTTCCCCGATTTCCCCGCTATCCCCGGCATCCCCGACCGCGGTGCCGATGCCGGTCGCCTCGGTGCTGGGTTCCGACGACGTGACTCAGGCGCGTCGCCTCGCCGACCGCATTCGCGCACGGTTTGCGCAGTCGCTGATCGGCCAGGACAATCTGCGCGAATCACTGATCGTCACGCTGGTCGCCGGCGGCCATATTCTCATCGAATCGGTGCCGGGCTTGGCGAAGACGACGGCCGCGCAGACGCTCGCCACATCGGTGTCGGGCTCGTTCAAGCGCGTGCAGTGCACGCCTGATCTGATGCCGTCCGATCTGACCGGCACGCAGGTCTTCGATTTCTCGACGCAGCGGTTCACCACGCAGATCGGCCCGATTCACGCGAATTTCGTGCTGCTTGACGAGATCAACCGATCGAACGCGAAGACGCAGTCGGCGATGCTGGAGGCGATGGCCGAGGGCGCGACGACGATCGGAGGCGAACGCATCGCCCTTCCCCAGCCGTTCATGGTGATCGCCACGCAGAATCCCATCGAGGAGGAGGGCACGTTCAACCTTCCCGAAGCGCAGATGGACCGCTTCATGATGAAGGCGGTGATGACGTATCCGACGCCTGACGAGGAGCGTCGCATGCTGGCGCTGCTGACCAGACGCGGGTCGGATACCGTCGATGCCACGTCGTTCACCGGCGAGACGGTGTCGATTCGTGACATCGAGTTCATGCGTCGTGCGGCTCGTCGCGTGCATGTCTCCGACGCGATCATGCAGTATGCGGTCGACTTGGCGGCGACATCGCGCGGGGGCGGCTCGCATCCGATCAAGGGCCTGTCCGCATTGGTCCGTCTTGGCGCGAGCCCTCGCGCGTCGATCGCCCTGACGCGCATCGGCCAGGCCCACGCCCTGCTTTCCGGGCGCGACTACGTCATTCCGGAGGATGTGCGCGATTTCGTGCATGAGGCGATGCGCCACCGCATCATGCTCACGTTCGAGGCGCTTGCGGACGGCGTGACCACCGATCAGGTGATCGATTCGATCGTCAAGGCGGTTCCCGTTCCATGATCGGTCGAATCAAACGGACCGACCATACCGCCAAAGCCAACCGTACCGGCAGCAACACCGGCAACACCGGCCGCACCGGCCGCACCACCGGCAACGGCGGCAAGCGGACCGACGCCGGCTCCGCGACGGGCAGGGGTGCGTCGGGCGACGTGCGCTCGCGCATCGAGTCGCTGGGCATGGCGATGAGTCTGCCCACGGTTCGCCGGGCGCTGGGGGTGCTTGAGGGCGAGCATGCGTCCGGCAGACGCGGCGGCGGCGACGATGTGATGGACATCCGCGCCTATGAGCCCGGCGACGAGGCCCGCCTGATCGACTGGCGTGCCAGCGCCCGTCAGGGGCGGCCCATGGTAGTCCAGCGTGAGCGCCGCGTCACCAGCCGCGTGTGGATGCTGATGGATGCGAGCCGTCAGATGACAGGCTCCTGCCCGAACGGCGAGCGCGCCTGCGATGTGGCGGCGAATGCGCTGCTCATGTTCGCGGCGTTGTCGTTGAGACGTTCCGATGACATTTCGCTGGTGTTCGGCGATGATTCGCGCATCACGCGCATGCCGTTCAACGGCGGATTCGCCCGTTTCGAGCGAATGCTGGATCAGGCGATGAGCCGAGCATGGTCGCATGGCCGTGACATCGACGCGCTGCTGGCGTTCGCCCGCCGCATTCGCGATCACGACGCGCTGATCGTTCTTGCGGTCGACGAGCATGCGCTGACGGAGCATCATCTTGAATCGATCGGCCTGATCGCGCGCACGCATCCGCTGGTGGTCATCGACGTGGCGACGGCGAATCCCTTCGCGCTCTCCCCCATCGCATCGAAGGTGGTCGACGGGGTTTCCGGCCGTCGCGTTCCCTCGTTCCTCAGGCAGCCGTCGAGCGCGGACGAGGTGACGACGCATCGTGCATACGTGGCGGAGGCGTTGAAGCGCACCTTGGCCCGATGCGGCTCGCGGATGATTCGTGCGGATTCGAGTGAGGCGATGTTCGATTCGTTCGTGCATCTGGTGTCGCTGGCCCGCGTGCGCGCCGCCCGCAATATGCCGCAGATGACAGCGTTTTCGCCGCTATCGCCGCTTTCTCCGGTGGCGGCTGCCGCACCGGCTTCGTCGGCAGCTGCACCGGCTTCGTCGGCGGCTGCTTCTGCTTCGGCGGCGGCAGCGGCGGCGGCCGGCAACGGCCTGGGAGGCATGCGATGAGCGATCTCAAACCGTTGCCTCAGCTGGATTTCGCCGCGACTCTGCTGATCGGGCTGATCGCGCTTGTCGCTTTTGCACTGCTGCTGATCGCTCTTGTGGTGCTGCTGTCGCGGCCGCGTCGCCATCCTGCCCGGCCGCAGCGGCGCGGCGCGCATCGACCCCAGTCCGATCGAGGAACGTGGCTGGAGCGCATCGATGCGGTCGTGCATGCGTATCATGGCGGCGAAGTCAGTCGCGAGGATGCGTTTCGTCGTCTGGCGCGCATCGCCCGCGACCTTGCGTCCGACGCGACCGGCCGTGATCTGTCCTTCGACACGCTTTCGGATCTGGCGCGCATTGAGCGCAGCTCCTCCGATGCCCGCGCGCTGGATGCGCTTCGCACGACCATCGAGGCGTTGTATCCGCCCGAGTTCGCCGATGCCGCGGTCAATGGCCGGGCGCGCGACGTCAGCGTCGAGGAGGCGGCCGGCTGGGTGGCCGATCTGGTGGAGAGGTGTCGTCGATGACCATAGTCTGGCAATGGCCTTGGGCCGCGCTCGCCGCGTTGATCGGCGTCATCGCGCTGATCGTGCTGACGATGGCGCTGATGCCGCATCGTCCTGCGAATGCCGCAAATGGAGCGAATACCGCGGATAATGAGGATGCTGCGAATACCGCGAACGATGCGCATGACGGGGCGATCACCGTGTTTTCGCTTGACGACGATCGTTCCGGCGAGCAGGCGAGCATGCTCATGCGTCGGTGGCGTGCGTGGAACCGCGTCGCCGTTGCGCTGATCGCGCTGGCGACGGCGTTGGCGATCGTGCTGGTCGCGCGTCCCTCCCAGATCGATCAAAGCGATGATCGCTCCTCCAGCCGCGACATCGTGCTGTGTCTTGATGTGTCCGGCTCGACGCTGCCGTATGACCGGCAGGTCATCGAGACCTACCGTGATCTTGTCGCCGGTTTCAAGGGCGAGCGCATCGCGTTGAGCATCTTCAATTCCACGTCGCGTACCGTGTTTCCGCTGACCGACGACTATGATCTGGTCTCCCGCCAGCTCAAGGACGCGGCCGATATTCTGCGCGGCGTCGAAACGCAGAGCGATATCGACAAGATGTCGGATGAGCAGTATCAGCGCATTTCCGACTGGCTAGAAGGCACGCAGAACCGACGCGACGCGACTTCGCTGATCGGCGACGGCGTGGTCGGCTGCGCGGCGATGCTGCCCGGCTTCACATACGGCGGTTCGGCTTCGGGAACCGGTTCGCAACGCCGTCGTGCCGCGTCGATCGTGCTCGCCACCGACAACATCGTGTCGGGAACGCCGTCCTATACGCTTGCCCAGGCGCTGGATCTGACGAAGCAGGCCGGCATCGTCGTCGATGGCCTGTTCTCCGGTCCCACATCCGGCGAGTCGGATGCAACGACCACCGACATGCGCGCGCAGATCGAATCGCATGGGGGCACGTTCCTGACGCAGTCGAACGGCACTGACGTCTCGTCGCTGGTCCGTGACATCGAGTCGCGCTCCCACGCGCAGGTGGAGCAGGCCAGCCATGCGGCAATGGCCGACGCGCCAGGCTGGTGGACGCTGGCGGCGTGCATGGTCGTGGCCGTGTGGCTGATACTGGCATGGAGGTTGCGTCGATGACGTTGGCATGGTGGAACACGCTGGTTTTCGCCCCGGCATTGGGGTGGCCGCTTGGCGGCGCGCTGGCGGCGTGCATGGTCGGTCTGGCGGTTTTTGCGCTGGTGCTGCATGCCCGCCGCGCGCGCAGTGCGCAGGGTACCGACGAGACGTGGCCGACCGCTGTGCGCAGGGCGCTGCTGTGCATGACGCTGGCGTTGGCGGTGCTGACTCCCGGCATAGAGACGACGACCACCAGTCGGGCCGTCAACGCCACCGATGTGGTGATCGCGGTGGATGTGACCGGTTCGATGGCGGTCTCCGACGCGTCATACGGGTCCGCAGACGTCATGACCAGGCTGGATGCTGCGCGCAAGGCAGTCAAGGACATCACCGATTCGTATCCTGATGCGAGTTTCTCGGCCATGAGGTTCGGCGCAAGCGCATCCACGGACGTGCCGCTGACACCCGACGCGCCGGCGATCGGCAATTGGGCGGATACGCTGCAGCCGGAGTCCACGTCGGTGTCGGCCGGCTCCAGTCTCGACGCGCCGCTCGATCAGCTGATGCTGGGGTTGAAGGCGATGCGTCAGGCGCATCCCGACGATGCGATCATCGTCTATATCGTCACCGACGGCGAGCAGACGAGCGCGGCAAGCCGGCGGAGCTTCTCGACGCTGCGCCGATACATCGACGACGGGTTCACCGTGGGCGTGGGGTCGAGCAAGGGCGGGCGCATCCCCGTCATTCGCGACGGCACCTCGGGATCGCGCATCCAGTCGGGGCAATGGGTGCAGGATCCCGACACCGGCCAGCCGGGCATCTCGCGCATGAATGTGAGGAATCTCAAGGACATCGCCGACGAACTCGGCGGCGCGTATCTGCCCGCCGATGCCACGCATACGCTGCGGGACGAGGCTTCGTCGAAGGTCTCCTCCGCATGGCAGGTCAGCGAAGGCACCAAGCAACGAACCCGCGTGAATCCGGTCGTCTGGCCGCTCGCCATCGTGATGGTCGTGCTGCTCGCATGGGAGATCGGCTCGTGGATCGTCGTGTCAAGGAGGCTGATATGAACGCCGATATGGTTGCAGCGTCAATCATCGCCACGGATCGGTCCGCTGATGCCGCCGGCGCCGCTGCCGATGCCTACGATGGCGCCGTCGACGCAGGCACCGCACGGCGACGCGGGCGCGCGCGTGGGCGCAGCCAGCGCCAGGCGCGCGCGTCGCTGCCGGTGCGCGTGGCACTGTCCATGATCGCGGCGGCGGCGCTGATCGCCGGCGTGCCGGTGGCGATCAATCTGCGCGCGGTCGGCCTGTACAATCAGGCCACCGCCGGGCTGGAATCCAATATCAGCGCAGCCGCCGGCAAAGACCCCGATCTTGCGCAGCTGAGCGCCCGTCAGGTTCAGGTCGATGCGCAATTCGATGAGGCGGCACGGTTCGGCAATCTGCTGTTGCCGTCGGTGCGCGACTCCATCGCCACGAACTCGACGGTGTCCGATCGGCTCACCGCGTCGCTGAACGACCGACTGCGCGACCAGCAGGAGGGCACGACCAATCGCGACAATGCGAATCAGTCGGATGATGCCGCGCAATCCCAAGGCGGCTTGAGCGATCAGCAGAAACGCCAGGTCGAGGAGCTGCTCAATGCGAATCGGCAGTCCGACAACGCCTCCAACAGCGATGCCTCGACTGACGATGCCTCGACTGACGATGCCGCAAACGCCAACGATGGGTCGGACAGCACTACGACGAACAATTCCGGCAACAGCAACAAACCGTGGTGACGCCTACAACGGCATCCCCGCAACAGCAGCCCCCGTGCGCCCCACGCAGCATCCCCAGCGGCACCCCCAGCGACAC
>NZ_RQSP01000032.1:28618-29707 GCF_009078285.1 Bifidobacterium jacchi | reverse complement strand
ACGGGTGGCCCGCGTCCATGGACGTGCCCGCCACGGCCACATCATCCCGTCCCACACGGTTCGTCACCGTGGAACGCACCGGCGGCACGGAGGAGCCGCACCGCAGCATGCCGCTGCTCGCCATACAGGTATGGGGCGAATCCTCGTGGATCGTGGCCGAGGCCGCGCGCCGCCAAGTAGACGGTCCACCCCATGACATCCGCCGCCCCGCTCTCCCCCGTGTGGAGGGCGGGGCTTTTTCTCATGCCGGGACGGGTGTTCACGGGCTTCCGGACGCGCCCGTTTTTGCCCACTTTTTGCCCACATTTTTCCGGAAAACACATTCGGAAAACACATGATTCCAACGTGATTCCAACGTGATTCCAACGTGATTCCAACGGAAAAAACGGAAAAACAAAAAGCCGCTATCCCTTACTCCCGTAAGGAAAAGCGGCTTGTTCCGCCGAAGCGGCGATGGTGGAGATGCGGGGAATTGAACCCCGGTCCGATGACCGAACCCTCAGTCTTCTACGTGCGTAGTCTGCTGGCCGTACGGCAGTTTTGTCTGCCCCCATCAATGCCGCAGACAGCTGATGGCGGGCATATCCGCAGAAAAAGTCCCGATGCGGCCCTGTGGCGCGGCTGCATCAGCAAGTCTCCTAAACGACGCTCAGCATCCTCCCGAAGACGTGGAGGAGTGAACGGAGCTGCTGCTCACTGGTTAATCCTGGCGCGAAGCTCAGGCAGCGAGAGCGAACTCAGTGCGGTTAGATTTAGCACTTATTCTTTTGCCGGGGGCATCCACGAGCGGACCCGGCGTTCTCGGCACGCTTCCCTGCGACGAACAGGTCACCGTCGAAACCGATCATCCCCATGTTGAATTATCAAACCCCGTTACCAAGGCATTGCTTGGAAACGGACATTTCACTATACCAACAACAGAATGATGGTGACAAGTCCGGAGACAGCATTCGGCGTGTTGCCGGAATGACGACGTCGAGTGGCATGCATAGGAAGAACGGCAAGGAGCTGTAAAGAGGCGCAGGCGCTCAACGGATTGCTAATCTCTAGTGTCCTGCGTCAGAAATTCGTTGACGAATTCACTACCCC
>NZ_RQSP01000032.1:232-28496 GCF_009078285.1 Bifidobacterium jacchi | reverse complement strand
TCAGTCCCGCTTCGCGGGCCAGCTCCCCTGACAAGGGGAGCCAACAACATAATCAACGAACTACTGACGCAGGACACTAGCGGAAGAAATTCGTTTATACCATTCCTGCCCCTTGCCAAGGATTCCGGCTTGGGGGACTGAGTGGCGGCCATTCCGGCAACGACTTCGGCATCGGACACTCTTAGAGGGAACACTGGCGTATGGGAGCGTCACCACAGTGCAGCCGTATGCGCGGCACGAGCATGGCGGGCGCACGGCATAGGGCGCACGGCATATCATCCGTAACTGCGCGCGATCTCGACGTCCCCGCGCAGTTAAGGACGATTCCACCGCCGTTTTCGTCCATAACTGCGCGGCACCCTCGTCATCACGCGCAGTTACGGACGAATCAGCGACACAACAAACGCAACCCAACATCGGACAGCGGCATCGAGCACAAACCGAACAGCATCACAGCAGCATCACAGCAGCATCACAGCGGGGTCGCAAGCCCCAGCGAACATAATTCGGGAAACAAACCGCCATCTCCCGAATAATGATCACTGGGGTTGTCTCAGCGAACAAAATTCGGGAATACAACCCATTGCTCCCGAATTTCGATCGCTATGAAGCGCTCAGTGAACAAAATTCGGGAGATCAACCAAAAATCCCCGAACAATGATCGCTGGAGAGCACCCCAACAGGCCCTCACCGTGTCTTTCGCACCCATTGTGTGTAAGGAACGGTTGTCGCGCGGGCATCGTGTGCATGCAATGTATGTCGTCGGAGGCATCGTGTGCATGGAACGGTTGTGTAGAGACACGAAACGCGCGCTTCATGAACATCCTATGCACACGATCGCGCAGACGTACGCTCCATGCACACGATCAGCAGCGCCTTATGTACGCTCCATGCACACGATCGCCGGCCCGACACGGCCGGGAGGACCCTTCACACCCCCGATATGTACGCTCCATGCACACGATCACATAGACGTACATGCCGTGCGCACCATTAATTGTCCCGCGACGACGAAATCAGAGAGAACACGCCGCGTGACAGATCTGCCATATGCCAGCGCTCCGTCTCGCACATGAACGACGTAGCCGACTGCTCCACACCCAGTCGGCTACGTCCACCCCGACTCAGCCGCGATACCGCGCGTACTGCTCGTACACTTCAGGCGTCGGCTCGCCGCTCAGCGTCTCCTCGATGTCAAGCGTCCATGCCGGAGGCTCCGCCTGGCCGCTCAGCACCCATGCCGCCTGACGGGCCGCACCGATCGCCACATATTCATCGATCTTCGGCAGTTCGACATCCATGCCCAGAATCCCCGGCGCATAGGCACGCACGGCCGCGGAACGGGCGCCCCCGCCGATGAGCAGAATGCGACGCACATCAACGCCAAGACCACGAACCAGTTCCAGACAGTCGCGCTGCGAGCACAGCAGCGCCTCCACGAAGGCCCGGGCGATGTTCGCCTTCGTCGTATTCGCCAGCGTCATGCCATGCAACACGGCCGTCGCATTCGGACGATTCGGCGTGCGCTCCCCGTCAAAATACGGAACCAGCGTAAGGCCCTGCGCGCCCGGTGTCGACTGCGCGGCAAGATCGGCCAACTCATCATAATCGACACCAAGCGCCGCACGACCGGCATCGTTGATGCGCGACCCGTTGAGCGTGCAGGCGAGCGGCAGCCAATGGCCAGTGCAGTCGGCGAATCCGGTCACCGAAGCGGTCAAATCATAGACGGGAGAGGACGATATCGCCGCAGCCACCCCAGAGGTGCCGAGTGAGATGGACACATCGCCCACGCCCATGTTCAATCCCAACGACGCCATCGCATTGTCGCCGCCCCCGGGCGCGATGATGCACCCTCCGGGCACGTCTGCGCCGGCGATCGCAGGATCGGCGATCGCGCCGATCTCGGTCGGCTTCAGCACGCGCGGCAACAGCACGTCGTCGCGGCCGAACGCCAGTTTGAACAGATCCATGCGGTATTCGTTCGTCGCCGCATCGAAATACGCGGTGCCGGAGGCATCCGAGCGATCGGTGAACAACGCGTCCAGATCGGCGTTCGCCGTCGGATCGTCGTCGCGGACCGGTCCGTGCCCTGCGATGCGCCAGCTCAGCCAGTCGTGAGGCAGGCAGACCGCAGCGACGCGCGCCGCGTTGTCAGGCTCGTTCGCCGCGACCCACGCGATCTTCGTGATCGTCAGCGAGGCGACCAGCGACGAGCCGACGGCCCGGACCCACCGCTGCCGGCCGCGCATGACCGGATCGTCGCTCAGATCATCCTCGGAGCCGTCCGCAGCCTTGCCGGACGCTCCAAGCCGCGCGATCAGACGTTCGGCATCCGGTGCGGAACGGGTGTCGTTCCACAGGAGCGCGTCACGCACCACGCGTCCCTGACGATCAAGCAGCACCATGCCATGCTGCTGTCCGCCGACCGACAGAGCGGCGACATCGTCAAGGCCGCCCGCCTGCTTCCTCGCTTCCAGGAACGCATCCCACCACGCGTTCGGATCGCAGCTCGTGCCGTCCGGGTGCTTCGCCTGCCCGAACCGTACCAGTTCGCCGGTTGCAGCGTCGGTGACGCGCACCTTGGTCGATTGGGTGGATGTGTCGATGCCGGCCACCAGAATCCGAGTCATTATGCCTCCCTGCATGTCGTTTCCGACTGGTGTCGTTTCCGACTGGTGTCGTTTCCGACTGGTGTCGTTTCCGACTGGTGTCGTTTCCGACTGACAAGTCGAATCATTGAACCACGGGTTCAGGCTATCACCGTTCATCCTTGACGAGTCCGCGCCAGCGCACACATGTTCACCGACCTGAACGCATGCACACATGACCATATGCCCGCGACCGCGATGCACGCAGTCGCCATGCCCGCAGCCGCATGCACGCGCGACCGCATTCCTCATGACCGCCGTCGTGCTGCCGTCATGCTGCCGCCGTCGAGCGACGATCGGCGACCGCCTCATCGCCGCATCGCCGCACCGTCGCCCGGATCTCGGTCTATTTGACGATGGGTCGGGTCGGGGCCGACACGTCGATGCGTTTTTTGCCATTGAGCTTGGACGCGTTGCGGTTGATCAGTTCGTCGACCACGGCGGTTTTGAGCTTGAGCTGGCTCGAATCGCCCCATACCACGGTGTAGCCGTTGATCTGCGTGGTGATGGAATCCTGGGTCGCGGCGCTCACCTTGGAGATCGATCCGCGCATGGAGGCCGGCAGACCTGCCAGGATCGTCACCGCCTCCTTGACGGCACGGCTTTGAAGGCTCTTGTCGATATCGGACACCTCGATGACCGGGATGCCTTTGATCTTGGATGCGGTCGCCACCGTATTGAGCACGCGTGACTTGGAATCGACCGCCACCAGCGCTCCCCCGCTGCCTTTGACAATCGCGGCCGGCTCCTGGGATTCGACCGTCACGGTCAGACCATGCGGGTATCGCTTGACGACATCCGCCTTGGTCACTCCCGGTATGCCTCCCAGCTGTTCGGCGACATCCTCGGTGGATACCAGCAGCAGCGACTTACCCGCCTGCCGGTCCGCTATGTCGAGCACATCGCTGCGCTTGACCCATTCATTGTCGCCGGTCACCTGAATCTCGGACTGTTCAAGCCGTAGCGCCGACGAGAAGAACAACGCCCAGATCAGCGTGCACACCAATGCCAACGCCAGCACGGCAATAGCAATTCGACCGGCCATCGCCTTGACGTTCACCATACGCCGTTCACGACGACGAGCGGTGAAATCGACCACCTTGGGGCGTGTGGAGACGCCCAGCGAGCCGGCCGTCTGCCGCAGCGTGTTCGCGACGTGGTCCTCGCTGCGCAGACGTCGGGCATCCACGAATCCGCTGCCGACCGACCTGGCACCCGACTCGGCATCTGCGCGCCCGGTTCCGCCCGCGCTGATGTCCTGACGCGCATTCGCACGGGTGTTCGACCCCGCCACCGAACGCGCCTGACGTACGCTGACGGCGTCCGCGGAACGGCCGCGGCGGGAACGCGATGGGACGGAACGTTTCAGGCGGCTCAATGCACGCGATGCGGACGATGCCAGGGTTGTCTGCGATGCCGATTGCGCAGTTGACGTTTTCGAGGATGACGACGATCGCGCGCCACGAGTGGGGCGTGCATCGCGATTCGTCTGCGCATCGCGATGCGCCGACGAGGCGATGCGTCGCCCGGCACCATCCGCATCAACCCCGCGATGAGGCACCGCACCCGATGGAAAATCAGCCGAGCCAGCCGAGCCAGCCGAGCCAGTGGAACCGGCCGAACCGGCCACTCTTCTGCCGCTCATCCCCGACCATCCGCAGCAGTGGCATCAGAAGCAGCGCCATCAGAAGCAATGCCATCCGCAACCGCACCGGCATGCCCGGCGTCGCGGCCGACCTGCCCGGCACGCGCCTGCAGCGCATGCAGCAGCACCGGCACCATCGTGGTCACATCCCCGGCTCCCACCGTGAAGATCACGTCACCCGGACGCGCACGCAATGCCAGCATCTGCGCGGCGGTGCGCATGTCGTCGACCGCTTCGATCCAATCCGCCCGACGATTCGGCACACCGGTTGATCCAGCAGAATCAACCGCGTCACCCGCACCACCCGGGTCGCCCGAGCCGGCCGAACCGGCCGCCGCACCAGCCGCGTCGACGACTGTCCCCGGTCCGACATCAGGGAAATCGGCCTGACGTTCGCGCGCGGGGAAGATGCCGGTGACGATCACGTCATCGGCCTTGGCGAGCGCCTCGGCGAACTCGTGCGCGAAGAAGCGCGTGCGCGAGAACAGATGGGGCTGGAACAGCACATGCAGCGTGGCGTTCGGATACCGGCGGCGCGCGGCGTCGAGCAGTGCCGCGATCTCGGTCGGATGATGCGCGTAGTCGTCCACGACCGTGACGCCATCGACTGTTCCTCGAATCTGGAAGCGCCTGGACGCGCCGAGGAACGTGCCCGCGGCACGGGCCGCATCGGCCGGCTGCATGCCCAGCAGAGTGGCTGCGATGATCGCGGCGGTGGCGTTGCGCGCATTGTGCAGGCCGGGCACGATCAGATGCACGGGCACCGTCACATCCCGAGGATTCCGATCAGCGTCGGTGCCGGAACCCGCCCCGGCCACGGCGGCGTCACCGACGGCGTCACCGGCCTCAGCACCGGCACCAGCAGCAGCACCGACCACGGCAGCGGGCAGTATGATGCGGAACGATTCGACGCCGCTGCCCGCACTCTCCCGCTCGGATTCGATGCGGACGAACGCGGCGCCGCGAAGGTCGCCGATCCGCGTCTCGTCGTGCGTCGAATAGATGATCGTGCGGCGTGCAGTGGTCTCATCGACGCGCCGCAGCACCTCAAGCGCACCCTCGTCATCGCCGCACAGCACCACATGCCCCGCTTCGCCGCCGTGCGTCGCATCCGCGCCAGCCGCATGACGGGCATGCTCGACGAAGGCCTCGCGGTAGCGTTCCGTAGTGCCGTAATGGTCGAGATGATCGGATTCGGCGTTGGTGATGATGGCGATGGTCGGATGGTATTTCTCGAAGCTGCCATCGGATTCGTCCGCCTCGGCGACGAGCACGTCGCCGGTGCCGGCATGGCCGCCGTCCAGCGTCGTGCCGTCCGGTCCCTGAATAGTGCCGCCGATCGCGTAGCTGGGGTCGGCGAGCGCTCCGGTGCCGGCATGGGTGAGGATGTGGGCGAGCAGGGAGCTGGTCGTCGTCTTGCCGTGGGTTCCCGCGACCGTCACGGCCCGCCTTCCATGCATGAGCAGGGCGAGGATGTCGCTGCGATGCACGATGCGTGCGCCGCGCTCGGCCGCGGCGATGATCTCGGGATTGTCCGGCTTGATGGCGCTTGAATAGACGACCGTGTCCGCTTCGGCGACGTTGCTGGCGTTCTGGCCGATTTCGACGCGGATGCCCATGGATTCAAGACGTTCGGTCTTCGCGCTGGATTCACGATCCGAACCATCGACCGCAACGCCACGCTCGTGCAGCATTTCGGCCAGCACGCTCATGCCGGCACCGCCTATGCCGATGAAATGGGTGCTGCCCAGATCGGCGATGGTCTCGTTCGCGCCGAACGCGGCACAGGGTGGATCGAGCGTGATCCTCGGCTGCCGTAGGGCGCGCGCCGCGCCATCCTTGATGTCGTCGATGTCGTCCGTCGCTTCATTCATGATGCGCTCCTTGTCCAAGTTCCAATGTCTGCGTGACGCGTCATGCGCATGACGCGTGGCAGTCCGTCGTGTGATTGCCGCCATTCGTTCTTTTAAACCATTCCCGCTGTTGCGGCTGCTTTGCGTCAGCGGCCCGCCGGCGCATTCGTCGCGGTTCCGCTCCTCGCCAGTTCCAGCACATGCCGCGCCATGATGTCCGCGGCATCGCGGATGCCGTATCGCCATGCGCGCTGCCCCATCCCGGTCAATCGTCCGCGATCGGCGAGCAGGCCGGGAACATGCGATCTGACCCATTCGCCGGTGAACTGCCGATCGTCGATCAGCAGACCGCCATCGGCGTCCACGACCGGCTGCGCGTTGAACCGCTGCTCGCCATTGCCGAACGGAAGCGGCACGTAGATCGCGGGAAGTCCGAGCGCGGCAAGTTCGCCGACCATGCCCGCCCCCGAACGGCATATCACCAGATCCGCGCAGGCGAACGCAAGGTCGATGCGCTCCAGATACGGCTCGATCCGGTAGTCTCCTCCCTCGGCCGGCGTGCCGTCTCGTCCGGCGAGGCGGCCTATGACCTGTGCTCCGGCGGATTCGGCGACGATGCGACGCACCTCGCCGTCCTTGCCGCGACCGGTCAGATGGATGATCTGGGCGTGGGCGAGCAGCTCCTTCGCCGCCGATGCGACCGCGCGATTGATGCTCAATGCGCCCTGCGAGCCGCCGGTGACGAGTACGAGCGGTCTCTCAGCTGACACGCCAAGCGCTGCAGCCGCTTCGACGCGCGCCGCGTCGCGATCGGTCTCGAATCGTGCGCACAGGTCGGCGATCACCGATCGCAACGGCAGTCCGACGCGTTCGATGGATGCGCCGTCACGGGCCTTCAAGCCGGTGTGCTCGTAGGCGGTGCCGATGAAGTCGGCCCAACGCGCGCCAAGGCGGTTCGCCATGCCGGCGCGGGCGTTCTGCTCATGGATGACGATCGGTATGCCCATGCGGTGGGCGGCGCTGTACGCCGGTGCGGACGCGTACCCGCCGACGCCGACGACGACGTTCGCGTTCCGTTGCGCGAGTATCGCGCGTGTGCGTCGGGTCTCGCGAATCCACCGCGCGGGGAATCGCAGCGCGTTGAGGTCGGGTCGACGCGGGAACGGCACCTTTTCGATGGTGTCGAGCTCGAATCCGGCGTGCGGCACCAGGTCATGCTCCAATCCGACTGCGGTTCCCAGCACGCTCACCGAGGCGTTGGGATCCTGCCGACGGATGGCGGACGCGATGGCCAGCAGCGGATTGACATGGCCTGCGGTTCCTCCTCCGGCGAGGACGACGTGCACGTCGCGTCCGGTTACGTTGCGCTGCATCTCATTGCCGCTCATGCTTCATTCCTTTCGTGCCGCGAACCGCCATGACGCATCCCGCCACGGCCAGTCCAATCGGCACACGATACCTCTATCCGAATCACCACAATACCGCGATCCGACGTGTCCGTCACCGGCTGCCTCGGCGCGCGCCCTGTAGACCGTGCGCGCAATACGCTACAACGGTTTGACATCCATGCTGATCTGCGCCTGCGTGCGCATCATGCTCGCCGCAGCGCCCGCCGCGCACAGACACATGACCAGCGACGAGCCGCCTGCCGACACGAACGGCATCGGCACACCCAGCACCGGCAGAATGCCCACCACCACACCGATGTTGACCAGACCCTGACCGACCAGCCACACGGTGATGCACACCAGCACCATCGACACATACCGGTCGCGAGTCTGCAACGCAATCCAGATCATGCACCAGCCGATGACGACGAACAGCAGGATGACGATGGCGGCCCCGACGAAACCGGTCTCCTCGGCGATGATCGCGAAGATGAAATCGTTGTGCGCGGCGGGCAGATAGTTCCATTTCTCATGCGAGTTGCCAAGTCCGACACCAAGCAACCCGCCTCCGGCGATGGCGTATCTGGCATGCGTGGACTGATAGCACAATCCAAGCGCACCACCGGAATCGCAGCCGTTGTATGCGGCGAGCACACGGCCGAGCCTGTTGGGACTCATGATGACGAGCAACCCCACCAAAGCGGCCATGACACCGATGCCGGCGGCCATCCAGCGACCCGGGAAACCGGCTACCAGAAAGGCGGTCAGACCGATGGACACGACGATCATGCCGGTGCCGAGATCCTTGCCCAGCAGCACCAGTGCAAGGCAGATCGCGTAGACCACACCAGCCGGCAGCCACGCGCGCATACCCTCGCTACGCGAACGCCGCGACGCGTCAAGCAGTGCGGAGGGCAGCCAGACGCACAAGGCGAATTTGGTCACCTCCGCAGGCTGCATCTGGAAGCCGCCGAGGGAGATCCATCCGGCGTTGCCGTACTGGCTGAGACCCAACGGCGTGAAGGTGAGCAGCTGCAGCAGCACGGCGATGCCGAGCATCACAACACTCAGCCGCCGATATCCCAGCACCGGGATGCGGGCGAGAGCAAAGGCGGCGATCATGCCGATCACGCCGAAGACCGCCTGATTGATCACTTTGCTCCACGGGGAGTATCCCGCGGCGACCAGATCAACCGACGAGCTGGAGAAGACCATGATCAGGCCAAACACCGACAGCATCAGCACGGCGACGATGAAACCGTGGTAGCACCACAGCGGGTTGCGCAGACTGCCCACGCCAAGATAGCGTCCGAACGGATCGCCTGACCCGTCGAAGTCACCGCCTGTGCGGCCCTGCGCCTTGGATTCGCCGCCGCGGGCGGTGCCGCTCACCTTGCGACCGGAACCGGTGCCGCGTCCGGCATCGCCGCCTGCCCGATCAGTGCCCCTCATGGTCACGCACCCAGCGTTTCGCCTGCGCGGCGAACTGATCACCACGGTCGGCATACGACCTGAACTGGTCCATCGACGCGCACGCGGGCGCCATCAGCACCACGTCTCCCGACGCGGCGAATGCTCCGGCGGCATCGACCGCGCGAGCCATCACGCTCGCATTGTCCGCCGGATCGATCACGGACAGCGCGATATCGGGGGCGCTCGCCTTAAATGCGTCAAGCATCGGCTGCTGGTCGCGCCCGATGATGACCGCCGCCTTGATCGTATGCGCCTGATCGGCCACCAAATGCTCGAACCGGCTTCCCTTGGCGAGTCCTCCGGCGATCCACACGACCGACTTCGGCGCGAAGCTCGACAGCGAGGCGTTGGCGGCATGCGCATTGGTGGCCTTGGAATCATCGACGAAACGAATGCTGCCGCCGTCGGCGAGATGCGCCACGGCGACGTTCTGGATGCGATGCCCGCCGGGAGCGAACGCCTTGAGGGCGGTGAGCGCCTTGTCGCGCTGAGCGCCATAGCCGAGCACCAACGCCAGCGCGGTGAGCGCATCGGCGAGCAGATGCGGGTAGACCGTGCCGTCCGGCTCGCACAGATGCGTGAACTCGGCCACCTTCGCCACGCGCTCCTCGACCCCGGGCTCGCCTCCGGCGACACCGCTCATGTCGACGATCCAGCCGTCCTTCACGCCGATCTGGCCAGCCTGCGGCTCTCCAAGCGTGAATCCGACCATACGGCATCCGGGAGCCTTCTGGGCGGCATGCGCCAACGCGGTGACGCGCTCGTCGTCGGCGTTGTAGACCAGCGTGCGCGTCACGCCGTGGAACACCTTCGACTTGTCGGCGGCATAGTTGTCGATGCCGCCATGCCAGTCGAGATGATCGTCGGCGATATTGGTGATGGCGGCGCAGTCCAGCTCCAGCGAATAGGTGAAATGCAGCTGGAACGAGCTCAGTTCGACACACAGCACGTCATGGCTCGGGTCGACCGCGGCGTGGGAGACGGCCTTGCCGATGTTGCCCACGGCCGGCGAGTCGAAGCCGCATGCGGCAAGCATCTCGGAGGTCATTTCGGTGGTCGAGGTCTTGCCGTTGGTGCCGGTGATGCCGATCCAGCCGGCGTGGGAGCCGTCGGCACGCCGCGCGCGAAGCCTCCACGCCAGTTCGACCTCGCTGATCACCTCAATCCCCCGTCGCTGCGCCTCGAGAATGAACGGGGTGCGCGGATTGAACACCGGCGACGTGCACACCAGATCGATGCGATCCCAGTCCACGTCGTCGAACGAGTGCAGATCGGCCTGATCGTTGCGCTCGTCCACACTGATCACCGTGGCGGCACGGTCGCGCAGCACATCGACCATGCTCCTGCCGGACACGCCAAGACCGGCCACCAGAACCGTCCACCCGGCCAGATCGGACCGGCTGAACGTCTTCGCTTCCTCGTTGTTCTTCCGCATGGTTTCGTCGTTCATTGCAATTCCTCGAATCCTTGCTTGAAAACCTTGGTCTAACCTTTGCGCCTTCACCGATGACGGTACCGGTCACCGCATCGCCGGTCCAGCCGCGCACCGCACCTCGACCAGGCTCGCACCCCGCGAATCACAGCAGTCCGGAGCGCGCCGCCCAGTCGGTGTAGAACACGACGAGTCCGATGAGCACGAACATGAGGTCGATCATCCAGAAGCGGACGACCACCTTCTGCTCGCTCCACCCGCACAACTCGAAATGGTGGTGGATCGGCGCCATCTTGAACACGCGCTTATGCGTCATCTTGAAATAGCCGACCTGGATCACGTCGCTCATCGCCTCCATCACGTAGAGTCCGCCCACGATGACGGCGAGAAACTCGGTGTGCGTGGCGATGGACAACGCGGCGAACAGCCCGCCCAGCGCCAGCGAGCCGGTGTCCCCCATGAACACGGTCGCCGGATTCGAGTTGTACCACAGGAATCCGATGCATGCGACCGCCGCGCACACGGCGATGATCGTCAGATCAAGCGGATCGGATACGGCGTAGGTGTAGCCGGGATGACCGCTGCCGCGCAGATGGTAGCTTTCCCAGAAGGCGATGACCGCATAGCCGGCGAAGGTGATCATCGACGAGCCGGCGGCGAGACCGTCGAGTCCGTCGGTGAGATTGACCGCGTTTGTCCATGCGGTCATCAGGAAGTTCACCCAGATGACGAACAGCACGATCGCCAGCGCCTTGCCGGCGAAATCGAAGCTGATGAACGGCTTCTCGATGAAGCTGATGCCCGCCTGGGCGCTGGGGAAGCCCGTCTTGGTGGGGGTCAGCAGCGCCAGCACCGCGTAGATGGTGCCGAGGATGAACTGGCCGATGAACTTGGCCTTCACCGAAAGACCGAGATTCTGCTTCTTGCGGACTTTGGCGAAGTCGTCGATGAATCCCAGCGCGCCCATCGACAGCATGGCGAACAGCACGAGCACCGCCGACCACGAGGGCACGTCACCGTGGGACAGAAACCGGTACAGCGCCGAAGCGCACCAGCCGAGCACGATGGCGAGGTTGATGACCACACCGCCCATGGTCGGCGTGCCGCGCTTGACCAGATGCGACTGCGGTCCGTCCTGACGAATGTACTGCCCGTAGTGCAGTCGGTGCACCAGCCGGATGAGCACCGGCGTGCCGAAGATGGTGACGAGCAGCGACACCAGAATGCCAATGATGAGTGCGATCACGTGTGATTCTCCGTTGCGACTTGTGATTCGGATGCGCGCCCGCGCGTCCTACCGGTTCAGTTCGATCCTACAATCCCCGTGCAACCTGCCTGTGGGCAGTGATGCGCAGTGCCATGCCATACGGGTCATGCGACTGGTACGGCTCGCGCCAATCGGCTCATCACCGCTCCTTTCCGCAGTCCGACCCGCAGCCCGACCCGCAGCCCGACGACCATCGTTCGGCCAGCACGCTCAGTCCCGACGCGTGCGAGCCCTTGAGCAGCACGACGGCGCCGCCGTGCTCATGGGCGAGGCGTTCGACGATGCGCTGCGCTTCGGCGGCATCCGCCGCCTGTTCGATCAGCGTCGCATCGCCCGCGGCGGACCGTGCGCCCTCCACCAGTGCTGCGGCAAGGGCGTCGAAATGCTCGTCATGCCCGTTGCCCACGGCGATGATCGCGTCAAGACCCTGTCGGGCGGCGTAGGCACCGGTTTGACGATGCAGTTCCACCTCCTGGGGGCCAAGCTCCAGCATCGCGCCAAGCACGGCGATGCGATACGGCCGCGTCTGACTGCTCGCATCGCCGTCGGCTGACTGATCGCCCTCCTCGCCGATGCCGGCGTTCCATGCGCGCAGCCCGTCGATGCCTGCCCGCATCGAATCGGGATTCGCATTGAACGAATCGTCGATGAGCGTGAACGACGCCCCATCGGACTCGACGTGCGAGACGGCCATGCGATGCGCGCTGATGCGGCTCGTACCGGCAAGCGTCTCGGCCACCTCGCGTGGCGTCAGACCGAAATGCAGCGCGACCGTGGATGCGGCCAGCGCGTTGATCGCATTGTGTCTGCCGCTGATCGCCAACGACACCGGCTGCCGCCACTGCGGCTCGCCCGTGGTCGCGTCAAGCGGCCCGCTCATGACGAACGACGGATGATCGAAGCGATCCGAGGCGATGTCCGATGCGATCAGAGCCGGTTCGCGATCCTCATGCCGGTTCAGCGCGAACCAACGCACCGGCCCGTCCGTCAGCGTGCGCATGGCAGCGACGTGCTCGTCGTCGGCATTGAGCACGGCAAGACCACCCGGAAGCAGTCCCTGCACGATTTCGCTCTTCGCCTGGGCGATGCGCTCCACCGAGCCGAATTCCCCCAGATGGGCGACGCCGACCTTGAGTACGACCGACACGTCGGGCGGCGCGATGCGGGTCAGTCGCGCGATCTCGCCGATGTGGCTCGCTCCCATCTCGGCGACGAGGAAACGGGTGGAAGGCCCCACTTTGAGCGCGGTCAGGGGAAGTCCGATCTCATTGTTGAACGAACCGATCGGCGCGACGGTCGGCCCGAGTCTCGTCAGCAGGGCCGCCAGCAGATCCTTGGTGGTGGTCTTGCCCACCGATCCCGTGATGCCGATGATCGAGAACGGCTCCGGGCACGCCCGTCGCCGTGCGATGTTGTGTCGGGCCAGCTCGCCGAGCGCCGCGACGGTATCGTCCACGACGATCTGCGGCAGCGCCGCATCGACCGTATGCGTCGTCAGCGCGCACACCGCGCCCGCGTCGGCAGCCCGCGCCACGAAGTCATGGCCGTCCACCCGCTCGCCGGCGATGGCGACGAACACCGCGCCGGGACGAACCTGACGCGAGTCGCTCACCGCGCTGGTCGCGACATCGCCGGCAGGCGCCGAAGCTCCGGTCGGCAGCGCGAGCCGTCCTCCCGTCGCCTCGACGATCTCCTCAAGCGACATCGGCATCATGGTCGCCGGCATCTGATCCGCCTGCTGAGCCGTCATCGGTTCCCCATTCGTAGGCGTTCCGGTCGCCTTGCCGGATTCCCGCATCATCCCGCTGCTCATGTTCTCCTGTTCCATCCGCATTGTTCCCTGATTACCGTTCCCTGATCGCCGTTCTGTGGATGCCGTTCCGCGTGTCCGGTCCTCGTCGCCAGCCGTGCGCCGATCCGGTTGATCCGACCAAAATCGGCCAATCCGGCCAGATCAGCCCGCGTCCCGCTTCATCTCGCTGATGTCGCGGCTGACGCGCAGCGCGTTTCTGATGTTGGCGCGACGCACGCCGGCCGCCATCACCATGGCGATCGCCAACGACAGACGCCGATCGTTCTCAGGCACCCCCGAGCTCACCGACTGCATCGCAAGCTGATCGGACTCCTCGGTGAACCCGGTCAGATGGGTCTGATCATCGATGACGAATCCGTAGCGATCCGCCGCCTCCTGACCCATGACACGTTCGAGGGAATCGCCTTGAGCGCAGTCCTGACCGAGGACGTCGACGTTCACGCCATTGAGCGCGCCATCGCGCAGCGTACGCGTGTTGAGCGCGATCACCACCGCGGCGGCACCGTCCTCGGCGCACACGGCCAGCGTGGATTCGACATCAAGGATGCCCAGCGGATAGCGAAGATTGAGGTGCCGTTCCAGTGACAGCGAACCGTCGGCGCCGATCACCGCCACCGGGTTGCCCAGCGTGTGCAGCAGCGTCGCGGCGACATGCGCGTTCTCCTCGATCGACGCATCATCGGTGCCCATGACCGCGAACACCGCCATCGCGTTCGCCGGGGAACCGCAGATCTGCGCGGCGAGACGGCCAAGGCATTCGCCGTCCGGATCGCCGTACAGCACCGGAATGTCCAGATCAGGCAGACGACCATCGAATGCGGACGGCACCAGCACCGCGTATGCGCCGCGATTCGCCGCCTCGCCGAGCCTTGCGGCATCCGCTTCGTCAGGCGACGTGACGACGAGCAGCGCGCCGGGCGATACGGACTCCGCGTCGTCGGCCAACGACGTGATCGTGACATTGGCCGCGAACGGCGGCGTCAGATCAAACCCGTACCGATCGGCGAGATCGCCCAATGTGATCCGTCCGGTGACGGATTCGCTCACTGCGCTCATGCTCCGGCCCTCCTCGTTCGTTCCATCAGTCGTTTCATCAACCGCGTCGCCAGTCGTTCCATCAGACACGGCCTACCATTCCACCGGGATAGCATTGCGGCGCGGCTGCGAGGCCGGCACCTCGTATTTCTGCATAAGGAATTCACCTATTTTGGCGAACACCGGACCGGCCGTCAGACCGCCGTACGTTCCTTGCGGGTCCTTCATCACGACCGTGACGACGAAACGCGGGTTGTCGGCGGGAATGATGCCCGACCAGTCGCTGATGATCGAGGTGAGCTGTCCGTCGGGGCCGGCGACCTGGGCGGTGCCTGTCTTCGCCGCGACGCGGTAGCCGGGCACCTTGACGAAGCTGTAGTGCTCGGCCACCGACTCCATCGCGTCGAGCATCTGCGAGGCGACCTTCTCGTCAACGACGCGCTGGGAGCCGGTCGTCTTCGTCTCGGTGACGTGTCCTTTGGCGTCGGTGATCGAATCGATGATCGACATCTGCGGCTTGACGCCCTTGTTGCCGATGGTCGCCACCGCGTTGGTCAGCTGAAGCGCGTTCGTGGCGTAGCCCTGACCGAACAGCACCGTGTTCTGCGTGCGCAGATCCCACGAGGCCGGATTGGTCAGGATGCCCGCCGATTCGCCGGGCAGATTCAGGCCGGTCATCTGTCCGATGCCGAATTTGGTGAGCCACTCGTAGCGCTGCTGGTTGGTCAGCTTCTGGGACGACATGATCATGCCGACGTTCGACGAGTTCTGCAGAATGCCGGCAAGCGTCCACCGCTCGGTGCCGTGATCGAACGAATCGCTGAAGTTCTGGCCGGACGCGGTGATGTGGTCGGGCACGGAGAAGCGGTCCGTGATCTTGTTGAGACCCAGCTGCAGCTGCGCGGACATCGTGAAGACCTTGCCGATCGAACCGGGCTCGAACACCTCGCTGACGGCGCGCGAGGTATGCAGCATCGCGTCCTGGGTGCCGGCCTTGTACTGGTCGGTGTCCTCCAATGCGATGATCCGGCCGGTGCGCAGGTCGAGCACGACGGCGATCGCCCATGCGGCGTTGTAGGTCTTCTTGCCTTCCAGCAACGCGTTCTTGACATACCAGTCGACGCTCGAATCGATGGTCAGCTTGACATCCGACCCGTTGACGGCATCCTTCGACTCGGTGAGCGTGCCGGGGATCTCCTCGCCGCCCAGTCCGCGCTGATACACCTCATAGCCGTCGGTGCCGTCGAGCGTCTTGTTGAGCGTCGCCTCCAGACCGCTCGCCCCGACCCCGGCGTCGGTCATGCCTCCGAGCACCGGGCCGAGCAGCGTGCCGCCCGAGTAGACGCGCTCGTTCGTCAGTTCGCCGTAGATGATGCCACCGAGGTGGAGCGCCTCGAGCTTGCGCATGACCTCGGGCGTCACGTCCTTCTTGATGATCAGGTACTGGCCGGTCCCGTTGAGCTTGGCGCCCAGTTCGAGCGGATCGGTGCCGAGCACCGAAGAGACGAGTCTGGCGACGGCAGCGGCGCCGGTCGCCCCCACCGGCTTGCCGTCGATCTGATGGCAGCGGCTCTTCGTCTCCTGCGTGCAGGTGATCGGCTTGAACTCGGATGCCGCCTGCGGCACGCCGATCACGTTGTACCGTTCCACGCTCTGCGCGAGCACGGTGCCGTTCGCGTCGAGAATGCGCCCTCGCTTGGCATTGATGGCGACCTTCCACGTGCGTCCCTGCGTGGCGGCGAGCGCGGTGTCACGCCCGTTGAGCAGCTGGATGTAGGTGAGCTGTCCGAGGCACGCCGAGGCCATGATCGCCAGTACGAGGCCGATGCTGATGCAGCGGCCGGCAAACGTGCGCAGCCACGCGCGCAAAAAACGGATTCCTGCAATCATCTTCCCTCACCTCGTCGGTTGCGTCTTCGGCTTGTCATAGGTGGGCGTGTATCCGTTCAGATCGATGGAGATCGAGCCCGACTGCGGCACCATGCCCATCTTCTGCGCCTTGTCCGGCAGCGACATCATCAGCGCGTCGAGCTTCGACTGGTCCTCCTCCACATCCTGGGTGAGCCTTCCGATCGACTCCTGCACCGTGGATGCCTCGAACGAGTTCTGCACCATCTGGGTGCGCAGCATCAGCGCGCCGAGCAGCGAGGATACGAGGAACAACGCCGCGATCACGATGTGCACCACCGGAAGACGGCGGGCTCGGGTCCAGGTCACCAGCCGTGCGATTCCGGACGGTTCCTCGCTGCGAGCCCGCCCGCCGACGACCAGATGCAGCTGCGGGCGCGGTTCCGGGGTGGACAGCGCCGGACGCGTCTCGCCCGCCGAGGGACGACCGTCCGACGGCACGGCGTTGGATCGCACTGACCTTGCCTGCATCGCCATCATGAGTTCCTTTCCCGTGTATGTCGCGTCCGATTGTTCGCATTTCGCCCGTTCGCATCCCGTCGCGGCCGTCGATCACGCTGCGCGAACGGGTCCTCCTCGCCCTGCGCCATGCGCTCGAAGCGCTCCCGCATGCCCTGCGGCAGCGGTCTGACCAGTTCCACGCCACGAAGCCTGACCGAGCCGGATCGCGGATTGCGCGCCTTCTCCGCCTCGTCGGCCATCAGCGCGCCATGCGTGATCGGACGAAGGAACGGCTTGGCGTCCTCGGGCACGATCGGCAGGTCGGCCGGCGCGTTCGTCTCCAATCCCAATCGCATGAAGTTCTTGACGGTTCTGTCCTCCAGCGAATGGTAGGACTCGACCACCAGCCGGCCGCCGACGGATAGATGATTGACGATCTGCGGCAGCGTGCGGGCGAGTTTGTCCAGCTCGCCGTTGACCTCGATGCGAAGCGCCTGAAAGACCCTTTTGGCGGGATTGCCCGCAGGGCGGCGCGACCGGGGAATCACGCGATCGACCAGCGCGTTGAGCTGCGCCGAGGTGACGATCGGCTCGTCTGCTCGCACACGGCAGATCTCGCGCGCGATCTGGCGGGCGAACCGCTCCTCGCCGTATTCGCGGAAGATGCGCGTCAGATCGAATTCGTCATAGTGCGCAAGCACCGTCGCGGCGGTCGTCGGCTGCGAGGCGTCCATGCGCATGTCGAGCGGCGCATCGTGCGCATAGGAGAAGCCGCGGTCGGTCTCGTCGATCTGCAGACTCGACAGTCCCAGATCCATGAACACCGCCTGAACCTCATCGATGCCAAGCGAGCCGAGCACCGACTCGAACTCGTCGAATGCGGCGTGCACCGGCGTGAATCGGTCGGACAACCCATTGCCGTGCATGCGACGCGTCGCCATCGACAGCGCCTCGCCGTCACGGTCGATGCCGATCAGTCGTGCGTCGGGTGCGGCATCGAGGAACGCGGTGGCGTGCCCGGCCAGCCCAAGCGTGCAGTCGACGACAACGCCGCCGTCCGCCAGCGCGGGCGCCACCAGCGACACGCATTCGTCGAGCAGCACCGGCTTGTGGATGGAGGCGATGCCGGCGATGTCGCTGACGTCGGCGACGTCGCTGCCGTCGGCGCTGCCTGCGCCGGCAGCGACGCCAGCGACGGCGGTCGTCTGCCCCGTGTTCTCATTCATCTTCATTTGGTCGTTTCCATTCGATTCATTCCACCTGTCCATGTCGCGATCACAACCCCACGGATGGCAGCACATCGTCGGCGATGTCGGCATATCCCTGTTCCTGATCGGCCAGGTAGCGCTCCCATGCGGCGGCGTTCCAGATCTCGGCACGGGTGCCGACGCCGATCACCACGACGTCGCCGTCAAGGTCCGCATAGTCCCTCAGCATCTGCGGAATCAGGATTCTGCCCTGCTTGTCGGGGTCCTGATCGACGGCGCCGGACAGGAACACACGCAGGTAGTCCCGCGCCGCCTTGTCGCCCATCGACGTGCGCTGGATCTGCATCGCGATGCGACGGAATTCGCTCTGCGGCAGCAGGTACACGCATCGCTCCTGACCGCGGGCCATGATCAGCCCGTCGCCGAGCTGGGCCCTTAGTTTGACCGGAAGCGCCAGACGCCCCTTGGCGTCGATCTTGGGCGTATAGGTGCCCAGAAGCAGCGGCGGCAGCGACTGTTGCATCGGCTGGGGCTGCATTGGCTGGACCGGAGCCATGCCCGGCTGCGGCGAGACGGGCTGGGATTGCATCGGCTGGGATTGCGGCATCTGCGATTGCGGCAGTTGCGATTGCGGCATCTGCGATTGCGGCGGCAGCGCATAGCCATAGGGATATGGTGCGTAGCCCGGCTGCGCATAGCCCTGCGGATACGGCTGCGCAATGGCACCGGGGTATGCGGGATACTGCCCGGCGGGCATCGGCGAGGCGGCCTGCTGCGAAGCGGCCAGAGGAGATGCGCCATCCTGATTTGGCTGTGCCGCCCACGCCGCCTGCACGGAAGCCTGTTGCGTGGACGTCGGCTGTGCGACCGTCGGCTGCGGATTCGTCGGCTGCGAGGCGGACGCATCCGCTGGAGTCATGTGCTGATCGTCCATCGCGTCCCACCTCCTTGCATATCCGCCCATTCGCCATTCAGGGACAGTTCGACCACAACTGGTTCACCACTTTACCCCACTTCCCACCACCACTCGCCACTTTTTCACACAACAGAGGTCAGTTTTCCGTTTTTTCTCCACAACAGCAGCCGCCGCACCATCGCCACACCACGACCACACCAGTCGATTGACGGATATTTCACAGTTCGCTATCAGCTATTTCTCAGTATGAGCGGCGAACAGGCGGCTGACGCAGCGAGCCTCTGCACAGCGACCCATACCCATTGATTCCATGCGCAGCGAGCCCGCGTCGCAGACCGGACCGCTCCATGCAGCCAACCGATCTCAATGCCGCGATCGGAAGTCCAAGTCGCAGACCAGGGCCACCCGCTCGTAGAGAGCTTGCGGTAAGCTGGAACGCCTTGAGTCGTCAACCGAACATCATCTAGGGGAACGGAATTCCATGTCGAGCTACTCTTCGCAGATCCAGGAGGAACAGCAGGCGGTAGATCGCTCATACGCGAGACTGGACGAAATGCGCGCGATCAACCGGTCGCGGCTTGACGCCGTACGCGCGACCGGCGCCCACGGCTCCCCCACCATGCGCACCGAACGGGATTCGTTCGCCACCATGTACGAGGATCGCCTCACCCAGCTGCGCGCGGTGGAGGATCGACTGGTGTTCGGGCGACTCGACAACACGGCGGGCCAGCGCCGCTACATCGGCCGCATCGGCCTGTCCGACAACGATCACGAGCCGATTCTGACCGACTGGCGCGCCGAGGCCGCCCGTCCCTTCTACGAGGCGACGCCGGCCCACCACGGCGACATCGTGCTGCGCCGGCACATCACTCTGCGCTTTCGCGAGGTCATCGGCATCGAGGACGAGATCCTCAACATGAACTCCGAGCGCGTCGACCAGGCGGTGTCCTCGGGCACACTCACCGGCGAGGGCGCCCTGCTCGCCTCGCTCAAGTCCCGCCGCACCGGCAAGATGACCGACATCGTCGCCACCATCCAGGCCGAGCAGGATCGCATCATCCGCTCCGACATGAAGCATACGGTCGTGGTGCAGGGCGGCCCCGGCACCGGCAAGACCGCCGTCGCACTGCACCGCGCCGCCTATCTGCTCTATACGCATCGACGCACGCTCGGCCGCTCCGGCGTGCTCATCGTCGGTCCGAGCACCGCGTTCCTGCGCTACATCGATCAGGTGCTGCCCTCGCTTGGCGAGACCGGCGTGGTCAGCCGCACCATCGGCGATCTCATTCCCGGCGTGTCCTCCACGGCCAGCGAGGAACCCCACGTCGCCCAGCTCAAGGGAGACAAGCGCATGGCGCGCGCGGTGGCCAACGCCATCGCAGCCCGCGAGCGTGTCCCCGCCGATCTGCCGAAGGTGCAGATCAACGGTCTGACCGTGCCGATGACCCGCGTCGACGTGGAGCAGGCGATCGCCGACGCGCACCGCACGCGGCAGCCGCACAACAAGGCCCGTGAGACATTCGTGCGCAGCATGCTTTCGGCCATGTGCGCACGCTATGAGGAACAGCTCGACTACACGCCGGACGCCTCGGAGATGTCGAACGTGCGCTCCATGCTGCGCATGAACGACAAGGTGCGCCGCACGCTCAATCTCGCATGGCTGCCGATGACCGGCATGTGGCTCATCGAGCATCTGTGGCTCGATGCGGCCCGCCTGCGCTCGTATGCGCCCTGGCTCGACGAGGAGCAGGCCGCCATGCTGGTGCGGCCGAAGGGATCGCCGCTGACCGCATCGGATATCCCCCTGCTTGATGAGGCGTTGGAGCTTCTCGGCCCCGACCCGGCATCCGCTTCGCGCGCGAACGCCGCCGATGCCGCGCGGGCTCAGGAACTCCAGTTCGCCAAGGACACGCTCGCGCAGGCGGGCATCGGGTCGGGCATCGTCACCGCGCAGATGCTGATCGACAACATCAACGGCGAGGATGAGACGCTGACCTCGCAGCGGGCCGCCTCAGACCGCGAATGGACCTACGGGCACATCGTGGTGGATGAGGCGCAGGAGCTCACCGCGATGGATTGGCGCATGCTGATGCGCCGATGCCCGTCGCGCTCGTTCACCATCGTCGGCGACGTGGCCCAGACCGCGGCGATGGGCGGCACGCGTCGGTGGAAGCGCACGATGGATCCGCTGTTCGGCGAAGGCAACTGGACGCTGGACGAGCTGACCATCAACTATCGAAATCCCCAGCAGGTCTGCGAGCTGGCATCGCGATTCGCGCAGACCGAGGGACTCTACATCTCCACCGTGAAGGCGGTGCGCAAGGTGACGGATTCCGTCATGCGCATCACCGTGGACGACGAGGCCGGGCTCGCTGAGCGAACCGCCGCGTGCACGATGGGTCTTGCCCGACAGTTCATCGGGCGGGACGGCACCGGGCGCGTGGCGGTGATCACGCCGGATGAGTGGATCGAGCCGACCCGCGCGGCGATCCGCAAGGCGCTGCACGCGACCTTCCCCGAGGACGAATGCGCTCGGCTTGAAGCGCAAAGCGCCTGGGACGAGCAGATCTGCGTGTGCGGCACGGCGGCGGTGAAGGGACTGGAATACGACGCGGTCGTCGTCGTCGAGCCCGGACTCATCGAACAGAACGCGCCATCACGCATGGTCGCGGCATCCGATCTGTACGTGGCCATGACCAGGCCGACGCAACGACTGCTTATAGTGCGGACACAAGCGGACGAAGACCGTATGGGCATCTAGACTGGTGCTATGCCTAAAGCACTGTTACTGGAGAACATCCATCCGTTCGCGGCCGCCTCGCTGCGCGACCACGGATTTGAAGTCGAGACCCGCAAGGGCGCCCTTGGCGAAGACGAGCTCATCGAGGCCTTGGAAGGCGTCGATCTGCTGGGCGTGCGCTCGAAGACCACCGTGTCGCGTCGGGTCATCGACGCGCGCCCGTCATTGAGCGCCGTCGGATGCTTCTGCATCGGGACCAATCAGGTCGATCTGGACTACGCCGCCAAGCATGGCATCGCCGTGTTCAACGCACCCTACTCCAACACGCGATCCGTGGTCGAACTGGTGATCTGCGACATCATCTGCCTGCTGCGCCGCATCCCCGCGCACACGCATCACATGCGGCATGGTCTGTGGGACAAGTCCGCGTCCGGCTCCCATGAGGTGCGCGGCAAGACGCTCGGCATCATCGGATACGGCAACATCGGCTCGCAGCTTTCGGTGCTCGCCGAGGCGCTGGGCATGCGCGTCGTGTTCTACGACATCGAGGAGAAGCTGGCCATGGGCAACGCCCAGCGCTGCGACACGCTCAACGAGCTGCTGGAGCAGTCGGATGCGGTGACGCTGCACGTCGACGGGCGCAAGTCGAACACCGGATTCTTCGGCGAGGACCAGTTCGAGCATATGAAACAGGGCGCGATCTTCATCAATCTGTCACGAGGCTTCGTCGCTGATCTCGACGCGTTGAAGCGCCATCTGGATTCCGGGCACCTGTCAGGCGCGGCCGTGGACGTGTTCCCCGTCGAACCGAAGAAGAGCGGAGACCCGTTCACCACCGATCTGGCCGACGAGGACAACATGATCCTCACCCCGCACATCGGAGGCTCCACCCTGGAGGCGCAGGAGTCGATCGGGCATTTCGTCTCCCAGCGTCTCGAGGACTACTGGGAGAACGGCTCGACCATGCTGTCCGTGAATCTGCCGCAGCTGACGCTGCACGCATGCCGGTCCAAGGCACGCATCGCCCATCTGCACGACAATCTTCCCGGCGTGCTGGCGCGCGTCAACCGCGTGCTCGGCGAGGAGAACATCAACATCTCCGCGCAGTCCCTGGGCACCGAGGGAGAGATCGGCTATGTGGTGACCGACGTGGCGCAGATGCCGTCCGACGATACGCTCAAGGCGCTCTCGTCGCTTGACGGCACCATCCGCATGCGCGTCATCAGTTAAGCCGTTCCCCGCCGATCGCTACAGACGTCGGCTGTGCCGCATCGCCTGTGCCGCAATCGGCATCGCGCGTTGCGCCGCACACCCCTCACGCAGTCGTATGTGGCATTCCGGTCAGGTGTGGCGTCCGACACCGGGTGTGGCGCAACGCGCGATGCTGGCACAATGGAGCATATGACGACATCGGCATCATCGGAAAACGACATTCTGGAAGGGCTTGACGACGCCCAGCGTCGTGCCGCGACCTCGCTGCACGGTCCGGTGCGCATCGTCGCCGGTGCCGGTGCCGGCAAGACGCGCACGGTCACGCGGCGCATCGCCTACGGATGCGCCACCGGCGAATGGGAGCCGTCCGGCGCGCTCGCCGTCACCTTCTCGGTCAAGGCGGCGGCGGAGATGCGCGCGCGGCTCGCCGGGCTGGGAGTCGAAGGAGTGCGGGCGGCAACCTTCCATTCGGCAGCGCTCCGGCAATTGCGCAGGGCCTGGAACGACATCTGCGACGCGCCGTTCCCCCAGGTGATCGACGATGTCCGCCCGATCGTGCAGGCCGCTCTGCGACGCGCGACCGCGCAGCATGATCATGATGAGCTCACGGTACGCGATTCGCTTGCCGAACTCAACTGGGCGAAGGTCTCGCTGATCGCCCCCGAGGATTACCCGCGCGTGTGCGCGGCGTTGCATCGCACGCCTCCGGCCAGCTTCGATCCGACTCGATTCGCCGACATCTATCTGAACTATGAGCGGGAGAAGACCGACCGCGGCGGCATGGATTTCAACGACATTCTGCTGGTCACCTGCCATGTGATCGACGACTATGAGGATGTGGCCCGCGATATTCGCCGCTCGATCCGCTGGCTCACCGTCGACGAATATCAGGACGTCTCGCCGCTGCAGCACCGACTGCTCACCCGTTGGCTCGGCGACAACCGCAACGTGGCGGTCGTAGGCGACGCGGCGCAGACGATCTACTCGTTCGCCGGCGCCAGCAGCTACGATCTGCTCGCCTTCGCCGACCAGTTCGGTCCGCTTGCGGCCGATGTGAGTCTGAACACGGACTATCGCTCCACGCCGCAGATCGTCGGCTATGCGAACAAGGTGCTGGCATCCTCACCGCAGCGAGCCGACTATCTTCGTCTCGTATCCGCCCGAGAGAACGGCCCGCGCGTGAGCCACACCGTATACGACACGGATGCGCAGGAGGCGCGCGGCGTGGCCGGACGCATCGCGCGCATGATCGCTTCGGGCGCCCATGCGAAGGATTTCGCGGTGCTCACGCGCGTCAACGCCCAGCAGACGGCCATCTGCTCGGCGTTGCGGCAATGCGGGCTGCGCTTGCGTCAACGTCGGGATGCCGGCTGGGACGTTCATGCGGATGAGTTGAGCCTGCTGGCGGATGCGACGCAGACTGAGGCATCCATAGCCGAGGGAGCCGTGACCGTCTCGACGATTCACGCCTCGAAGGGCCTTGAATTCGCCCATGTGTTCATCATCGGCTGTTCGGAGGGGCTGCTGCCCTACGGCTCGCCTTCCGATGCCGACGCGTTGGAGGAGGAACGCCGACTGATGTACGTCGGCGTGACCCGCGCCGAGGAGGATCTTCACATGTCGTATGCGAAGACCAGAGACGGCACGGGTCGCCCTCGCGTCCCCAGCAGATTCCTGCGCTGAGCCTACTGCGCTGAACTAACTGCGCTGAACGGCGGCTCCCCGCGCGGTTTATTTGAGGTCGTCGCCGCCCGTCCGATCATCGCCGGTGGCGTCTGCGGTGCCTGCCTCGCCGCCGGCATCGCTGTCGCCGCCGTCGTGGGCATCACCGGAATCATCAGCATTGCCGGAAACTCCGGCATCGCCCGCGTCACCGGCATCACCGAGGTCACCGGCATCGCCCGCGTCACCGTCGAGCAGCTTGCTGAGCTCGGCATCCCAATCGATCGCACCGGGGATGGAACCGGATGCGGCGATCGACGACGCCCCATCCTGCCCGACGGCCGCCTCCGAAGCGCCGTCGGCGACGGATGCGGCAGAAGCAGGTCCGCCGCCGACGCTACCCGCAGGATGATCGGTCGGCAACGTCGGCAGCAGATCAGGATGCGACCATTTGGCGTCACGAGCCTCGACGCCCTCGTCATTGCCGATCCGCTCCCACAGCGCCGCGGCCTCCCGCATGCGCTTGGGACGAAGCCGCATGCCCAGCAGCGATTCGAACGTGCGCTCGGCAGGACCTCCCACGGCGCGCTCGCGGCGCATCATCTCACGAAGCTGCTCGATATGCGCGATATGCGGCATACCCGCACGCCACGTCACGCAATCAACCCATCCCTCGACCAGCGCGAGCAGCGTCTCCAGCGAATTCATCGCCTCACGCTGCTCGGGCGTGTCGGGAATGCCCACCTTGGTGAGGTTCACCGCACCCGAGATGGATTCGGGATCCATCGAGGTCGCCTCGCGCAGCTGCTCCTCCATCGCGTCAAGATCGATGTCGACGCCACGCGCATACTTGCCGATCAGTGCCTCGAAACGCGGCATCAGCCACGGCACCGACGCGAACAGGCGCGCATGCGCGGCCTCGCGAAGAGCCAGAAACGCCGTGACCTCGGATTGCGGAAGGTCAAGCGATGCCGCATACTCCTCGATGTTGCGCACGATCAGTCCGCCGGCGGGATTGTTCAGCAGCGCAATGCCCTGATCGAAGCTGCCGTGCACCTCATGCGCCAGATCCCCCGCCGCATGCCCAAGCTGCATCGCGAACGACGTATTGCCGAGCAGCTTGAACAGCTGACCGGGATCCTTCATGCCATCCGGCACGGGAATCGGCACCGGACCGGCGAACATTCCGGCGATCTGACCATCGAAGGAGTCGCCCAGACGCTGCGAAATGACCGACGCCAGCGCGTCGTTCATGGACTGCGCCACCGGCGCGGCGAATTTCGCCCACGCATCGATCGTGCCCTCTATCCAACCGGTGCGCGTCATCATCTGAGCCTCCCCCGGCGCGGGATTGAATGCGCAGGCGGTGTCGAGCCACAGATTCGCCTCGCTCATCGCGGTACGAGCGATCTGCGCCTGAGAGGCATTGAGCGTGTCTGCGGACGATGGTGCGGACGAGGACCCGTCGTCACCCGTTCGCTGATCACCTGACCGCTGGCCACGCGCCTGCTGAAGAGCGAGGGACTTGGCCAGTTTGACGTTGATCGGCCCCTCCTCGACAGTGCGCTGCATATCAGCCGGCGTATTGAGACCACCGGCGGTGAACGCCTGCATCAGCGTGCGCACCTCGCTCGGATCGGGAAGCTTGGAGGGATCCTGGCTGAGCAGCTGCTCGCGGATCTCCTCAGGCATGGAGCCGATCTGGTTCCACGCCATCTCCCCCTGCACCGGGCCGAAGCATTTGATGAGCCACTGGTGGATTGCATTCTCGTCCATAGTCCGTTCCCTGCCTGATGTGTTAACGTCGCTTGGTTCCATAGTATTGGAGGTATGTCGAAAATGCATCCGAAACGTCAGTCTCAAGCCGAAGGCATATTCGACGGCATGTTGCCGGCCGGTCAGAGCGAGGTGCAGCCAGCGGCGGAGTCTGCAGCGGGTCCCGCGGCGGGGGCCGCAGTGAGGCCTTCGGCGGGGCCCGCACTAAGGCCCTCAGCGGGGCCCGCAGCGGGGCATCCCGATTCGATGCCGGGCCGCGTTGCGCTGAGGTCGCGTCGTCGGCTGCGCCTTCGCCGCACATCGACCGGCATGCTCGCCCTGCTCGCATCGGTGCTGGTGATGTGCATGCCAAGCGCCTACACCGTCGAGTCCCCAGGGCCCACGCAGGATGTGCTTGGGCGCGTCTCCCAAGGCGAGGTGATCGCCGTGAGCGGAGCGACGGTCCATAAGGATCCCGGCAAACTGCTGCTGGTCACCGTCAGCGCGTCGGGCGTGCCGGGATACCCGGTCAGCAACGCGCAGGCGTTGGTCGGGTGGATCGATCCGCAGATCACCGTGCTGCCGCGCGAGGCGGTCGTGCCGGTCGGGCAGACCACCGAGGAATACAAGGAGGAAAGCGACCGGGAGATGAGCTCGTCGCAGGATGCCGCCGTCCAGGCCGCATTCGCGTTCCTCAAGCGGCGCGGCGTGAACACATCCTCGATCAAGGTCTCCATGCATGTCGACGACATCGGCGGGCCGTCAGCCGGCATGATGTATTCGCTCGGCCTGATCGACAAGCTCACCGAGGCCGAGGAGAGCGGCGGCAAGACCATCGCCGGCACCGGCACCATCGACAAGAACGGCAAAGTCGGTGAGATCGGGGGCATCAGGCTGAAGATGCTCGGTGCCAAGCGCGATGGCGCCACATGGTTCCTCGCTCCGGCGGGCAACTGCGACGAAGTGGTGGGACACATCCCCGCAGGTCTCGGCGTGGTGAAAGTCTCGACGCTCGATGAGGCCTACGCGGCGCTGACGGCGATCGGACAAGGGCAGACCTCGGATCTGGCGCAGTGCGAGGCGTGACCCGGCGTGGCGGGATGCGCGCCTTGGCGTGGCGTAATGCGTGGCGGGATGCGCGCCGTAATGCGTGCCGGGGTGATTCCACGACGCGCCGAGACGATTAACACGGCTGTACCCCCTGTGTTGGTAATGTGTGATGCGTGAATCAAACGGCATCTAACAACGCTGAGGAATTCGGATTCCGCTCCGGTGACATCGTTCAGGAGTGGCTGTGGGACGACGACGTGGATGATTCGATCCGCGCCAAGATCGAGAACCTGACGGGTGAGGACCTGGTTGACGAGGATTATGATTCCGCAGTCGACGGCGTCATCATCTGGTGGCGGGACGGCGATGACGAGGACGAGCTGTCCGGCGTGATCGTAGACGCCTACGCAGTGCTCGGTGATGATGGTCCGCTCTGGGTGCTCACCCCCAAGCCGGGACGGCCGGGTGCGGCAAGCTCCAGCACCGTGCAGTCCGCAGCAAAAACAGCCGGCATGAACGCCGCCACTCCCCTGACCGTAAGCAGCGACTGGAACGGCATTCGGCTGCGTGCATTCGGCAAGGGACGCTGAGCCAGCGAGTGCGCTGACCTAGGCGGGTCGCTGATCCAAGCGGGGCGCTGGCACTGACCCACTTCTTCCAGCGGTCGCGCATGCGGTTGGTGAGCGATGCTCCGTGTTGCCACTTGTTGGTTCAGATGGATGCGGCAGTGTGCGACACGCCCATGTGGCGTCGGATTTGCACTCTGGGAAATTACGGCTAGACTCTACTTCTTGTGCGCGGCGTTAAGCCGCACG
>NZ_RQSP01000032.1:0-195 GCF_009078285.1 Bifidobacterium jacchi | reverse complement strand
GCAAGCCATTCCTGCGTAGCTCAGTTGGCAGAGCATCCGACTGTTAATCGGACGGTCGCTGGTTCAAGCCCAGCCGCAGGAGCTCATCAGAGGCCGTCGGCGTGTCGCCGACGGCCTTTTTGCTGTCCCGGTCATCCGCAAGGCCACGCCGACGCCGGCCTGTCCCGCCGCGCCCGCGTGCGCGTCATGAGCAGC
>NZ_RQSP01000031.1:18402-30812 GCF_009078285.1 Bifidobacterium jacchi | reverse complement strand
CCATGGCACCCCACCATCCAGCCCACGAAAACAGCAACAGTCTCAAACAATGCCCCAGGACACCCGTCAACCATGCCCCGAGACAACACAATACGAGATGGCCGTTTTCCCGAGAAATCCTTGCGCTGAAGCAGGTGCGCTGAAGTAGTGCTAAAGCAGCGCCCCTCTCTCGTTCCCCTCGTTCCCCTCGTTCCTCTCTGGTGTCCCACCATCCAACCCACGAAAACAGCAGAAGCCTCGGTATTATCGACAGCAGACTGCACAAGCCGTCTCACAGTGGAGACTGCACAACAATCAGGCCGCTTCACCCTGACATGAATCCGCCCTGCGAATGAAGAAGACCGACGGTATGCCCTATAATGTGATCGGTTACGACAATGTGATCGGTTACGGCGACAGAAATATGTGGTGCGAGCTCGCCGACTCGAAACAGGGGGAGGACGGCGATGCTAAGCAACGGTTCGCGCTGGATTGCTGCCATGCCATGTGGCGCAGCGCAACGCGGGACTGCTTCATGCGGCACTGCTTTACGTGGCATTGTGCAACTGTGCGACATATACATGGATTCGGCCCACGCATGCGGAGAGGGTGATCGTTCGTGACGAAACGACACTCGTTCACCATGAAGGAAATCGCGTACCTGCGCTCGCTGCCGGCGGTGGAGAGCGTCGGTCGGGATCGTATCCGATACGCGCAATGGTTCAAAAATGACTGCATCGTGCGCTACCGTGGGGGCGATTCGCCGGCTCGGATCTTCCGTGATGCCGGTTTGGATTCGTCGATGATCGGCTACAAGCGCATCGAGCGTTGCGTGGCCCGGTGGCGTAGCGAAATTCCGGAGGGAAGCCAGCTGAGCGGACACGCGCTTCGGGCGGAGTCCCCGGAATCAACGGATGTTGCGGGCCTGTTGCAGCATTTCGCGGCGAAGTGGAGCGAAGAGCGGTCTCATAGCAACGGGGCAGAGCTTCGTGCCCATGACGGTCATGGCACCCCGGTGATGCATGTGGCTGAGCAGGAGGCTGTCCGGTCGGCGGGCGTCGATCTGCGTGACGAGCTCATCGCGCAGCAGATTCATCGCATCCGTGAGCTTGAGCATGAGATCGACATGCTGCTGCATCGGCAGGCGGATCATGCGGGGCACGCGGAATCCGCCGAATCCGGCACGACCTCCGGCACGATCACCGACACGCCCGCTGACGCAGGCGAGGAATCGTCAGGTGAGAATTCCTGAGTGAAGCATTCGTCGTCGCTGCTGCCAACCTGCGCTGCCGCCGACAATGCCCACCAGCTTCGCAACCAGAACGCTTCCCTTCCGGCCGACGCGCGTGCCCGCCTGCGTTCCGTTCGGTGGTCCGCCGAAGCGCATCGCTGGTCGTGTCGTGAATCGCGCGCTGCCGCTAAGGTGCATATCATGACTGGATTGTTCATCTCATTCGAAGGCGTCGATGGCGTCGGCAAGACCACGCAGGTCGAGCGGCTGCGCGACTATCTGTGCGGCCGCGGTCTGACCGTGCGCACCACGCGCGAGCCCGGTGGCACGCCGCTTGGCGTCGCATTGCGCCGACTGCTGCTGGAGGGTGTGGCGAAGCAATCCGAAGACGGCGAAGACGGCGGGCGCGGCGAACAGAGCGAAGCGCGCGGCAACGCGCAGAGCAATGCGCAACGCAATGCGCAATGCGCAACGCAGTCCGCCGATATCGCGCATTCCGCCGATATCGCGCCGCGCGCCGAGGCGCTGATTTTCGCCGCTGATCGCGCCCAGCACGTCGCCGAGGTGATTCGCCCGGCGCTGCGCCGCGGCGAGGTGGTGGTCACCGACCGCTATATCGACTCGTCGCTGGCCTATCAGGCGGGCGGTCGCGAACTGACCGCGGACGAGGTGCGGTCGCTGAGCATGTGGGCGACGGGCGATCTGCTGCCCGATCGCACGTATCTGCTGGATATGGATCCGCGGCGCTCGCATGCGCGGCTTGATCATAGCGAGGATCGTATGGAATCCGCGGGCGACGAGTTCCAGCGGCGGACCAGACAGGCGTTCCTCGATCTGGCGGCAGCCGATCCGGCTCGTTTCGTCGTCGTTGACGCCGCCGAGTCGGTCGACGAGGTCTGGCAGACGATTCGCGCCGATGTCGATCAGTTGATTGCCGACGGATACGGCGACAGCCGGCTGCGCGCCGCCGCGGGGGCAATCGCAGCGGCAGCGACACCAGCGCCTGTAGCGGCGGCACCCGCGCTCGCATCACTGATTCCGAATTCCGCTGATTCCGCTGATGATGCTGCTGACCCTGATGATACCGATGCAAGCGAGTCGAGGGAGCGTGAGCGATGAGCGTATGGGATGCGATCGTCGGCCAGAAGCCGGTCGTCGAGCAGTTGAAGGCCATCGCCTGCGGCAATCCGAAGGCGATCGCCCAATCATGGCTGATCTGCGGACCGCCCGGCTCGGGGCGCTCGAATCTGGCGAAGGCGTTCGCCGCGGCGCTGGAAAGCCCGGATCATGGCATGGGCGACGAGCCGACGCGCGTCACGGCACAGGTGCTTGCGGGCACGCATCCCGACGTCATCGCGCTTGACACCGACAAGGTCACCATCGGCATCGATCAGGTGCGCGACCTGATCGGCGTGTCGGAACAGATGCCGAGCACCGCGCCGTGGCGCATCATCATCATCGAGGATGTCGATCGCATGCTGGAACGCACCACGAACGTGCTGCTCAAGGAGATCGAGGAGCCGGCGGAACGCACGATCTGGATGCTGTGCGCCCCCGGCGCGCAGGATGTGCTGCCCACGATCCGTTCGCGCACCCGCATCGTCAATCTCGCCGTGCCGTCGGATCGGCAGGTGGCGGCGTTCCTGATGAACCAGGTCAATCCCGGACTGCCGGCAAAGGACCGGTTCGACGAGCATGTGGCGGCCCGCGCGGCGCGTCTGGCCGAAGGGCATATCGGCGTGGCGAAGCTGTATGCGACGGACGAGCGGGTGATGTCCGACCGCGATGATCTCGTCGTCGGCGTGCTGGGGCTGGAACGCGCCTCGCAGGCCGTGCTGCTGGCCGGCGATCTTCTCGACAAGGCGAAGGGGCAGGCGGAAGCCAGTGCGAAGGAGGCCTCCGAGCGGGCGCAGGCCGAATTCCGTCGCGTCAACGGTCTCGGCCCCGACGATCGCATTCCGCCGAAGCTGCGCGGCGCGTACAATGCGCTGGCGAAGAAGGACGACATCAAGCGGACCGCCACGCGCAAGACCCGTGATGTGCTCGATCGGGCGCTCAACACCGTGGCCAGCGTCTATCGGGATGTGTCGGTGGTGCAGAACAACGCCGAGGATGCGGTCGGCTTCGTCAATCTGGAGAACCGCAAGGCCATCACCGAGCTGTCGGTGCGTCTGACGCGGCAGCAGGCGGTGGCTCGGCTGGAGGAGATCGCGCAGGCGCGGCGTCGTCTCATGGGCAACGGCAACCCGCTGCTGGTGTTCGAGGCGCTGTTCTGCGCCCTGATTCCCGACTGATCGCGCATGGGCTGGGGTGATTATTCAGGCGCGCCTACGCCTGATCATGCACGGCATCGCCGGCGGTGGAATCGCGGATCACCAGCTGCTTCGGCAGCACGATGCGCACCGGATCGATGGTGCCGGAATCGATCAGCCGAAGCGATTCCGTGACTATCCGATGCACCGGAGGGCGTAGCGACGTCAGCGTGGGCGTGGTCGACAGCGCCATCAGCGAATCGCCGTCCCCGACCACGCGCACGTCGTCGGGAATGGTCAGCCCAAGCGATTCGATCGCCGTCATCGCGCCGATCGCGACCGAATCGTCGCAGCAGACCAGCGCCTGCGGCCGCATGTGAGCGAGCCCGCGTTTCGGCAGGTCGGCGGTGATGCCGAACAGCTGCATGGCGCAGTGGAAACCGCGTTGGACGGTCCGCTCGCCGAACTGGTTCCATGAGCTTTTCGTGAACATGTCGAACGCGCGGATCTGCGTGTGGAACATGGCGAACAGTTCGGCCGAATCGAAGGAGATGCGGTCGCCGGCGAGATACGCCACCGAGTGCACGCCGGCGTCGGCGAGATGGCGCATGGTCGTCTCCATGGCGGCGGTGTCGTCGATGGCGATCATGAAGCTGCGGTAGGAGCTCTGCTGCCCGCCCACCTGTACGATCGGGATGCGTTCGGTGAGACGCTCCAGCGAAGCCGGCAGGTCGCTGGCGTTCGCGGGAACGACGATCAGGCCGTCGAGGCCCTGTGCGGCGAGGGCTTCGATACGCGTCGCCTGCTCCTGGGCGGTGTGGCCGATGCCGAGCGCGAGTCGTCGGCCATATGCGCACAGCGTCGGCTCCAGTTCGCCGAGCAGCTGGGCGCTGAGGCGATTCGTCGCCGAGGGGATGACCAGACCGATGGTGTTGGTCACATCGGAACGCAGCGTGCTCGCGGCATGGTTGACGCAGTAGTTGAGTTCTGCTGCGGCGGCGCGCACGCGGCGGGCGATGTCGTCGTCCTTGTCTCGTTTACCTGACAGCACGCGCGAGACTGTCGCGATGGAAACGTTCGCCAGCGCGGCCACATTGGTGATCGATGCCGGGGGCGTCGGTTGCGTGGATGTCATGATAATCGCTCCATTGCGTGCATGCCGCGTCCTGCCTGCCTATGGCCCGTATGGGTCGTATGGTCCGGGGCCGTTGCGCGCACGCGGCAGTTCGTCGTCATCGTCGATGCCGGTGACGCGCGCGGCCGCCCGCACGATGTGTGCCGGGCGGCCGCGGAGGAAAATTGATGAAGGGTGGCCTTGAAGGCTTTGTGCGGCTTACTCGGCCGCGGTGAGGGTGGCGACCAGGGAGTCGGCCACGGCGTCGGCGTTGTCGCCCTCGACGTTGATCTCGACGGCATCGCCCTGCTTGATGCCCAGACCCATCACGGAGAGGATGGAGCCGGCGGGAACCGGGTTGCCGCCCTGCTTGGCGATGGTGACGGTGCAGCCGGAGGCGGCGACGGCCTGGGCGAACTGTGCGGCCGGACGGGCGTGGATGCCGACGGGATCGTTGATGGTGGTGGTACGCGTAACCATAAGGACACTCCTTTGAGTCGTGGACTGTGCTGCGATTGTGGTGCGGCCCGCAAGCGTGTTGCGATGCTGCTGGGAAAAGAGTGTAGCACGTTTTTCCCGAAACGCTGAAAACGTTTTCTCTTGTTGTGTCGCGTGCTATGTGGTGTATACTCGACTGCAATCGAACATGTTTTACCGTCCTGTGCGGTGTTGCGGGCTCATGGCGGCCCATTGTGGTGTCGTCATGATGCCGTCAGACGCGCGCGGCGGATAACCAAGGCCGGACAATCCCGCCCGGATGGCCGGAGAACAAAGGAGATCACATGGAAATCAAGGGTGTTGGCATTGGTCGTGGAGTCGCAGTCGGTCCGGTCATTCGCATGGCCGCGCCGCTGCCCGAGCCGTCCGACGCGCCGCGTGCCGAAGGCGTGTCCGCGGATGCCGAGATCGAGCGTGCCATCAAGTCGCTGGAACTGGTCAACGCCGATCTCAACCGTCGCGCCAAGGAGGCCGCCAACGGCGACGAGGGCGCCAAGCAGGCCGCTCCGATCCTTGAGGCCATCGCCATGTTCGCGTCCGATCCGTCGCTGGCCGAGTCGATCAAGAACCTCATCCGTCAGGGCAAGACCGCCGAGCGCGCCGTGCTGGAGGGCTTCGGCGCGGTCGAGGACATGTTCCGCGCGATCGGCGGATATCAGGGTGAGCGTGCCGCCGACCTTCACGATGTCGGCCAGCGCGTCATCGCCGATCTGATGGGTCTGCCCGCCCCCGGCGTGCCCGTGTCCGAAACCCCGTTCGTGCTGGTCGCCGAGGATCTGTCCCCCGCCGACACCGCCGGCCTTGATCTCGACAAGACCCTCGCCATCGTCACGTCGCAGGGCGGTCCCACGTCGCATACCGCCATTCTGGCCCGCGCTCGCGGCATCGTCGCGGTCGTCTCCGCCGCCGAGGCAGACGACCTCAAGAACGGCGAGACCGTGATCGTCAACGCCGCCAAGGGCACCGTCACCGCCGAGCCGACCGCCGACGAGATCGCCGCCGCCGAGGCCGCCAAGGCGCACGCCGCCAAGGCGAAGGAACTGCGTGGCAAGCCGGGCTCCACCAAGGACGGCCACCACATTCCGCTGCTCGCCAACGTCGGCAAGCCGGCCGACGGCAAGACCGCGCTGGAATACGGTGCCGAAGGCGTCGGCCTGTTCCGCTCCGAGTTCCTGTTCATCGGCAACGCCGAGCCGCCGAGTGTCGAGGAGCAGACCAAGGCGTACGCCGAGCTGCTCGCCCAGTTCCCCGGCAAGAAGGTCGTCATCCGCATGCTTGATGCCGGCGCCGACAAGCCGCTGCCGTTCCTCACCCCAGAGGACGAGCCGAATCCGGCCCTCGGCCTGCGTGGCCTGCGCACCCTGCGCGTGCACAAGGAGGTCCTCGAAGGCCAGCTCAAGGCGCTCGCCGCCGCCGATGCCCAGACCGAGGCGGACCTGTGGGTCATGGCCCCGATGGTCGCGGATGCGCATGAGGCCGCCTACTTCGTCAAGCTCGGCAAGAGCTTCGGCCTCAAGAAGGTCGGTGTGATGGCTGAGGTGCCGTCCATCGCCCTGATGGCCGATCAGGTCGCCAAGGTCGCCGACTTCGTGTCGATCGGCACCAACGATCTGACCCAGTACACGCTGGCCGCCGACCGTACGCTCGGCTCCGTCGCCAACTATCAGACCGCATGGCATCCGGCTGTGCTGCGCGCGATCAAGCTCATCGCCGACGCCGGCAACGCCAACGGCATGCCGGTCGGCGTGTGCGGCGAGGCTGCGGCCGACCCGGATCTGGCCGTCGTGCTTGCCGGCATCGGCGTCAACTCGCTGTCGATGACGCCGGTCGCCCTCGACGACGTGCGCGCCGAGCTCGCCAACTGGACCCTTGAAGAGGCGCAGGAGAAGGCCGCCAAGGCCCTCAACGGCGAGTTCTACAAGTCCTCCTGGGACGACTGATCGCGGCTATCGCGACTGATCGGGCGGTTGTGGCGGTTGTGCAGATGTGCGCAAACTGAGATCGTTCGGCAGATAGCCGATTGATGAGCCGATTGATGGGTTGATTGATGCTTTGGGGCCATTCGCTTCGGCGAGTGGCCCCTTTTTGCGTGCTCATGCCGCGGTTTGCGTTCGTGTCCGTGATTCGCGTCCGTACCTGAGTTATGCACTCGGGATTAAGCCCTACTTTGCAAGAGTGGAATCGGTCTCACCGACAAAGCGAGGAGAGTATGTAGGCGCGACAGTTGGCATATTTTAACTGTTGTTGGGTATGCTGATTTTGCACACTATTGGCAAGGAGGAAATCACATGAGCAGTTTAGTGATGGAACGACGCGCGAAGCGAATAATGTCGTCTCGTTTGAGGACAGTAGCGCGTCGGGATAATACCGTCCGACTTGGCGATGATTTGCCGACTGGCGTACGTCGGTTTGCGTCTAAGCGTGAGTTTCTGGCGAGCGTGCGAGGCGCGATGAAAAAGGCGGATGCTGGATGATCGAGCCTAGTGCTACTGACTGGTTTTACATGGATATTGAACGGCTGCGTAGGTATAAGCCCATGTTGGCCGAATCGGTTTACGATCTGCTGGATAATCATCTGGCGGAATATGGGGGAGTGCCTGTAGAATGCGATCCTCATAGGCTGAAGATCGGGAATGGTTGCCTGTCCGGCTATATGGAATGTCATGTTGAGTCTGATGTGCTGCTGATTTATCGCGTGGTCGGCTCCCGCGTACTTGTGGTGCGGTTGTGCACTCATTGGGAGTTGTATATGTGCCGGTTTGACCCATATGCGTGGCCTGATCCCAGTGTTGAGGCTGCGGAAAAAGCGGCGCATCATATGACAGATGAGCGAATCGAGGCTACGTTGTTTGAAGACGCATGATAGGTGGTGTGACACGCTGATTTGCATGCCCCGCAATGATGCTATATAGCGTCAAGTATCAAGCTTAGTCAAGCAAGATACCGCAAGCGACAAACTAGTGTCCTGCGTCAGAAGTTCGTTGATTATATCGTCGGCTCCCCTTGTCAGGGGTGCGGCTGGAAGGACCTAATCTTCCAGCCGCCTGCTTCAAAACCATTCAACCAATTGTGCGGCATGCGTCACTTTTGCACATGCCTCACATGAAAGTGAGGTATCGACGGGTGACACGTGGCCGCGATACACTGGGATGCATGAAGATTTCCGCTGATTTCACGGTCGTGCCCGACGACTTCGCCAAGGCCGCGCCGCCCGAATATCGCAACGGCGGCATTCCCGTCGTCTCCTTCCCGTTCTACATCGACGCGATCGATCCGGATGCCGCCTACATGCATTGGGCGTTCACCGACCCGGATTCCATTCCGGTGTGCGGATTCGAGTGGATTCACTGGACCGTCGCCAATCTGCCGATCGACGCGCTGATGTACGACTTCAACGACTCCCACGCGCTGGCCATCCCCCCGGATTTCTCACGGCAGATGCCGTCGATGATCCCTGAAGCGGTGCAGGGGCGCAATTCCTCGGCCTCGAAGCTGCTGGGCCGCCCGGCGGACCCGGCCGTGACCATGCGCTACAACGGTCCGCAGCCGCCGGACAAGGATCATGACTACTATCTGCATGTCTGGGCGACGAAGCGTCCACTGGCCGGACTCAATCAGGGATTCTGGCTCAACGAGATGCTGCATGTGCTGCGTGAATGCGGTGAAACCCCCGATCAGGGCGGCATCTTCGTCACCGGCCGGGCGTGAATCGTCGCAATCAGCCGCCTCAGTCAGCCGCAGCAATCGATTCTCAATCGATTCGCAATCGGCAATCATCATGCGTTCACCGACAGCAACCGTCGGCAGAACGGCACCGATGGACACCAACATAAGCTGAATGCCAACACAAGCTGAATGCCAACACAAGCTGGGAACCAACACAACACAAGAAAGGACGCATCATCCATGGGCTGCACCACGATTCTGGTCGGCAAGGACGCGAGCTATGACGGTTCGACGATCATCGCCCGCAATGAGGACAGCGCGAACGGCGAGTTCAATCCCAAGCGATTCGTCGTCGTCAAGCCGAGCGAACAGCCGCGGCACTACCGCAGCGTCATCTCCCATGTCGAGGTCGATCTGAGCGACGAGGAGCCGCTGCAGTACACCGCCGTGCCCAACGCCGACCTCAAGGAGGGCATTTGGGGCGAAGCCGGCGTCAACGAGGCCAACGTGGCGATGAGCGCCACCGAGACCCTGACCACCAATGAGCGTGTGCTCGGCGCCGATCCGTTCGTCGAGCTCACCCCGGCCAAGGGCAAGCCTGGCGAGGAGGGCTATGAGCCCGAGGTCGCCGGCGGCATCGGCGAGGAGGATTTCGTCACGCTCGTGCTGCCGTACATCAGGACCGCGCGCGAGGGCGTGGAGCGTCTCGGCGCGCTGCTCGAGCGATACGGCACCTATGAGATGAACGGCGTCGCATTCTCCGACGTCGATGAGATCTGGTGGCTGGAGACGGTCGGCGGCCACCATTGGATCGCCAAGCGCGTGCCCGACGAGGCCTATGTGACCATGCCGAACCAGCTGGGCATCGACGAATTCGATCTTGATGATGCGCTCGGCGAGCAGGAGAGCCACATGTGCTCCGATGATCTCGCCGAATTCATCGAGCGCAACCATCTGGACCTGTCGGTCGAATCGACCAGCCCCTTCAACCCGCGTGACGCGTTCGGCTCGCATTCCGATTCCGACCATGTGTACAACACGCCGCGCGCGTGGTGGATGCAGCGTTTCCTCAACCCCTACGACGAGGTGTGGGACGGTCCGGACGCCGATCACGGCCCGGAGAACAACGACATTCCGTGGGCGCGTCAGCCGGAGCGCAAGATCACCATCGAGGACATCAAGTACGTGCTGTCCGGCCACTATCAGGGCACGCCGTATGATCCATACGGCAAGCTCGGCGACGAGCACACCCGTCACATGTATCGCCCGATCGGCATCAACCGCCAAAGCCAGCTGTCGGTCATGCAGATTCGCCCCTACCGTCCGCAGGCGAGCCGCGCGATCCAGTGGATCGCCTACGGTTCCAACCCGTTCAACACGCTGGTGCCGTTCTATCCGAACGTGGACTCCACGCCGAAGTATCTTGAGGACACCACCACGCGCGTGACCACCGAGAACTTCTACTGGGCCAACCGCGTGATCGCCGCACTGTGCGATTCGGCATTCGCCGACACGCGCAATGCGGTCGAACGCTATCAGGAGAAGACCGGGGCGATGGGCCACCGTCTCGTCACCGCGACCGACGACCAGGTCGCGCGCCTTGGGCTTACCGAAGCGGAGGAAACCCTCGAATCCGCGGCCGAAGAGGAGTTCGAGGCCGACAACGTGGATGGCGACGTGCAGCCGATGGACCCGGAGGGGATCATCGAGGCCACGCGCAATGCCGAGGTGCGCTCCATTCTCGCCGCCGCCAACCAGACGATGGCCGACCAGCTCAAGGCCGAAACCGACCGTCTGCTCGACTCCGTGCTGTACACGCGGTCCATGGCCATGAACAACGGCTTCCACATGTCCGACTTCTGATTCACTGTCTTGGCTCCCCTTGTCAGGGGAGCTGTCAGCGATAGCTGACTGAGGGGTAGTTTTCTATATGATGTGACTACCCCTCAGTCTTGTCACACGAACCGGCTCCTTGGTAGGAGGAGCCAGCGATATTGAGAAAGGTTTATCCATGACCACCATCGCGGACTTCACCAGCCAGTACGGCCTGGTCAAGAAAATCGACGCATTCGGCTACCTGAAGTACCTGGCTGATAACCCGGACGCCCCGCGCAAGCACGGCAAGGTCGTGCTCGTCACCGCCGACACTCCGCTCAAGGCGAGCCGCGGCGAAGGCAAGACCACCACGACCATCGCGCTGATCGACGCACTGCGCGCGCGCGGCATCGACGCGGCCGCCGTGCTGCGCCAGCCGAGCATGGGCATCACCGCAGCCGGCTCGAAGGGCGGCGCATCCGGCGGCGGCAAGGCGTCGCTGACCCACCCCGAACTCATCGACTGGGGTCTGACCGGCGAGATGGCCGCCATCGCCGCCGCGCAGAATCTGCTGGTCTCGTTCGCGGAGAAGGCCGTTGACGAAGGCCGCATCGACACGATTCTCGTGCCGCGCGTCTCCGAGGTGCCGTCGCGCTCGCTGCGGTCGATCACCGTGGACGCGGGCAAGAACAACGTCGCCGAGCGCGTGGTGCTCACGCCCACCAGCGAGCTCATGCAGATCGTCTGCCTGTCGCGTTCGATGGACGAGATCGCGCAGCGCGTGTCGCGCATGATCGCCGGCACCAAGGACGGCAAGGCCGTCACGTTCGGCGAGTTCGTCGATCTGTGGCGCATCACGGGCATTCTGTCCGGCGCGGTGCAGCCGGCGCTGACCGAGACGGTCAACGGTTCGCCGGTGTATGTGCACGGCGGTCCGTTCGCGAACGTGTCGATCGGCATTCCGACGCTGGTTTCGGTGGAGATGGCGTGCGCGCTGCACGATGTCGTCATCGTCGAAGCCGGATACGGCACCGATGCCGGTGCGCAGAAGTGGCTGGACATCGCCTGCCGTGAGTTCGACGCCCAGTGGCCGTCGGCGGCGGTCGTGGTGACGCGCGCCTCGACCTGGCGTGACGATCCGGCGCTCTCGTGGCGCTACCCGTTCCATGTGGAGCATCTTGAGGGGCTTGACATCCCGACTTTCCCGCTGATCAACCTGTGGGACGGCGAGGACGATCAGATTCCGTCGCTGCGTCAGACCGCGGCCAAGCTGGAGTTCCGCGATCCGATCATCGGCAACCTGTACCGCGACGGCGGCGAAGCGCTCGCCCCGCAGCTTGACGGCTTCGTCGACGCGCTGCTCAACGGCTCGATGCCGGCTCGCCCGCACAGCCACAAGGGCATGTCGGTGATCGAGAACGTGAAGTGGGTAGCCGAGCATTCCTATGGCGTGCCGGCCGAGCGCGTGCTGCTCAAGGACGGATTCATCGCGTCGCGCGACGCCGCCGTGAAGCTGTGCGAATCCGCGGGATTCTCGCTGTCCGACCTTGCGCTGGTCGCGGTCAAGTCGCCGGCGACGATGACCGACGACGATCGCGCCCCCGAGGATGAGCGCACGGTGACCCTCAAGAAGGTCGAAGTGCACGCCGGTGCCGGTCTGGTGCAGGTGAACCTCACCACGTCGCTGACCACGCCGATGCCGAAGATCGTCTGATCGGCTGGCTGATTGGTTGATTGATCGGTTGGTTACCGGCTGGTTGGCGGCTGGGTTTTGCGTTGCGTACCGCGAATCAGTGGTACGCAACGCGATTTTCGCATAGTGTGCCGTGTCAGAAGTTCGTTGATTATATTGTCG
>NZ_RQSP01000031.1:16609-18308 GCF_009078285.1 Bifidobacterium jacchi | reverse complement strand
TTTCTGACGCAGGATAATAGTTTGGGTGTTGCGTACCGCAGAACACCGTGAGATTGTCTTGCTTTTGCAAGCGTTGACTGGCGCTGGCCGGCCCCGGCAAGGCGGGCGGAGAGACGATGCCCGTTACGCGCCCGGGTGCCGCGGCGGAATGGCGCGGTTCCGCCGCCATCGAGGCCGCCGTCTGCCGCGAGCTTGCGGTAACCCTCGCACCCGGCACATCCCACACGTTCTCTCAGACCCTGACCGTGGCGTGAGCGGTGGCGCTACCTTTCGGTCGCAGTCATCAACAGCGTTGCGGCATGCTCTCGAAGCCATTGACGCAGATACGGGATGGTATAGTCCACGTATCCATATGAGGATGCATAAATAATGCCCGCCTGAATCAGGCGTTCCCGGTATCGGCCGGCGTACTGCGCGTCTTTGCCTATGCGTTGCGCGATGTCTCCCGTCTTTGATGGGCCGATATCTTGGGCCATGGCGAGTAGATAGGTTCGATCGATGTCCGACAGGTCCTCGATGGCGGGTTCATGCACGGTTCCGCCAAGTCGGATGCGCGCCGCCTCGACACCGGCTTTGGCTGCGTCTGCATCAATGGTATTGTCGTCGGCTTTGCGCCAAATGTTGTATCCGACGAGTTGCACCATGAAGGGGTATCCGCGTGTTGCTTCCGTTGCGATCTGCAAGGCATCGGGCGTGATGGATCGGCCGTTCTTTTCGATGACATTTTCGAAGGCATCGCTGACCAGATCGAGGGGAATATCCGTCAGTTCAATCGGTGTTGCACGGCGCAAAAATGTGATGACGTTATCGTGCAGCAGGGAGGAGGTCATGCCGGGCAGTCCGGCGAATGCCACGGCGATGTTGCGGTCCTCGCGTATGAGGTGCTGCACTGCTGTGGCCAGCGCGCGCAAGTCGGACGTGGAAGCGCCTTGGGTCTCGTCGATGGTGATGAACAATCCGCGGTCATGATGCCGTTTGCTTATATGGTCTAGGTACTCGGTAAGGGCTGTACGCAGTGTCAATGGCAGTGTCGTCTCGTTGAACTCCACTTTGCCCAGTGCCGCGTTGCCGATACCGTCGATGCCCAGACTGGGGAATTCGACGGATTTGATCGTGCGCGGTTGTGAGGCTTGCACGGTGAGAATGAGATTATTGATGAATCCAGGGGCTGCGGTTTCGTCAATGACCTCCCAATGGTGAGCTCTTGCTCGTTTACCGAGGGCGTTGAGCAGCACGGTTTTGCCAGCGCCTCGGCTTCCGGTGATGCGCAGCAGTCGGTTGGGGGAGCCGGGGCCGGAGACCAGCGAGTCTTCAAATTCGTCAAGCGTGTCGTTGCGTCCGATGAGGTAAGGCGGGTTGGCTCCAGCTGAAGGTCTGAACGGGTTGATCATGGCGTTCTGCATCTCCTCGCTGCTGTGATACCGGTGTAATGGTCCTTGTTTATCTTTTCATATCCTTTTTAATCCTTTTTTATCTTTGTATATCTTTTTCTAAGTGTTCATATCTTGGGAATAGCCGGACGCTTTTGCGAGGTGATCTGATTCGTGCAGTGATCTGGCGCACTGTCGTTCGCTACGGCACCTACGAACAGTCCACTGGACTGTTCGTTACACGGTGCCGTCCGCGAAGGAACGGTGGCAACTAGAAGTTGCCGCCCCGAACCGTTTGGCGGAGCGTCCGGTGGACGGTCCGTAGGTGA
>NZ_RQSP01000031.1:0-16538 GCF_009078285.1 Bifidobacterium jacchi | reverse complement strand
AGGTGAGCGGACGCGCTGTGGCGTCTGCGAAGGAACGGTGGCAACTAGAAGTTGCCGCCCCGAACCGTTTGACGGAGCGTCCGGTGGACGGTCCGTAGGTGAGGTGAGCGGACGCGCTGTGGCGTCCGCGAAGGAACGGTGGCAACTAGAAGTTGCCGCCGTTCCACCCCCAATCCGTCGTCGCCGTATAGCGGATGTACGTGCGGTCCTCGGGGATGCCGAGCGTCGAATTGAGCGCGGCCATGATCGATTCGGTGAGCTTCTCCCAAGCCGAGCCGGGCACCGAGCGGCCGAACACGTTCACTTCGACGTATGCGGCGGGCTTGTCGTCGCTGCCGGCGAAGTAGATCGGCATGTCGTCCTCGAACGGGCACATGAGCCAGCTTTCCGACTTGCCGGGAACCGCGGTGATCGCCTTGCCGTAGGCGGCTTTGAGCGCTTCGCGCTGTTCGGGCGTGGTCTTGACGGAGACATGGGTGTGAATGACGGGCATGATGACCTCCTGATGGTTGATGCTGTTCACTATGTATCCTAATCGTCCGGCAACCCTGTTCCGCATACTGCATTCTGCTTTGACACCCTGGTTGGGCACGGCATGCGCACGGGATCGGTTGTGCGGCACGGCTCGGTCGATGCGGCCGCGTGTATCGGCATTATCAGCACGGTCGTGTTTAATGGCCTGCGTGAGGAAACTGATTGCACAGCTTATGAAGTTCGGTATCGTCGGCGTGATCGCCTTCGTCATCGACTGGGGTATTCTCAATCTGCTGGTTGGCGCGTTCCACATGCACAACGTGATCGCGGCCACCATTTCATTCATCATCTCGCTGATTTTCAACTACTTGGCAAGCATGAAGTTCGTGTTCAAGCATCGCGAGGACATGGCCCGCTGGATGGAGATCCTGATCTTCGTCGCGGCCGCGGTCGTAGGCCTGTTCATGAATGATCTGATCATCTGGATTTCGACTTACGGCATGAATCGCGACGCGTTCGTCTCGCAGCATGCCGAATATCTGCTGCGCACGAACATCGGCAAGCTGATTGCGACCGCCGTGGTGATGGTCTGGAACTTCCTGATCCGCAAATGGCTGCTCGACGACACGCATACCAACGCGATGAACCGTCTGCGTTCCGCGGAAAACAAGCTGAGCGCCGAGCAGCTTGAAGCCAAGTGGCAGAACAGCTTCTCCCATAGGCTTGGCGTCTGGTCGCTGGAGCACACGCCGAAGGGCTGGCAGAAGTAGCGCTCGCTCACACGCTCACTTCCGTCAGCGACGGCGCCTCCGTGCTCGACTTGATCTGGCGGAATCCGACGAATGCCAACGCCAGCGATCCCAGCGCCAACGCCGTCGTCATCATGAATCCGCCATGCGAGCCGGCGTAGTCGATGCACAATCCCACCAACGCCGAGCCGACGGACGAGCCGATGGAGTTCATCGCACCCATCCATGCCACGCCTTCGGTGAAGCGCGTCGGCGGCACGAGATGCAGCATCAGCTGGTTGCCGTTGATCCATGTGGGCGCCTGACATACGCCGATGATCAGATAGATGATCATGATCACCCACAGGTGTTTGGCGAACATGAACGTGCCGATGCCGAGATTCACGATCGCAAGGCAGAAGTAGAAGCGCTTCCACAGCGGAATCGTCCAGTTCTTCGCGCCGTAGACCAGTGCGCCGGTCAGCGAGCTGATCGAGAAGCACGCGAAGACGAAACCGGTGTACTGCTTCATGTTCGCCTCGGTGGCGAAGGCGATGATCGAGATGTTGGCCGCGGCCTGGAACGCGCCGAGCGAGAACCACGTCACGCACACGGCGACAAGGCCTGGCCCCCAGATCGACTCCTTATGTCCGGCGAGTGCGTCGGCGCGCGCCTTGTCGACGGCGGCCTTCATCTGTTCGTCGGACAGCCCCTGCGCCACGGCGAGGGCGCGCGCATGCTCGGCAGCAGTGGCCGCCTGCAGCGCCCGCGCCTTTGCCGCCTCGCGCTCGCGGTACTCCTTGCGGGTCATGCCGGCGCGTCGGGCGAGCACGGTCTGCGACGGCGGCTCGGTCGACAGTTCGGTCAGGAACATCAGCGCACCGATGACCACGCATGCGCCGGTGAACGAGAATGCGAGCAGACCGGAGATCACGGCCAGCGTCGAGGCGAGCGGATTGCCGATCACCCACATGCATTCGTCGAACACGCCCGACAGGCCCAGTGCGCGATCGGTGCGTTCCCGATCGCCTTTGAGCAGGCGGGTCCAGCGGGCGCGGCTCATCGCGCCCCACGGCGGAATGGCGGCGAGCAGCGGCGTCAGACAGTAGAGCACCCATTCCGGGGCCCTGTTGCTGATGGCGGTGATCAGCGCGATCGCCGAGACGATCCATACGAGAATCGTCGGTATTGTGATCTGTCGCTGGCCGAACTTGTCGGTGAGTCTGCCGAGCAGCGGTGTGACGATGGCCATGGCGATGGCCTGCAGTGCGGTGAGTCTGCCGGCGAGCGCGTAGCTGCCGTAGTAGTACTGCACGGAGATCGTGATCGTCATGGCGGTCATCGGGAACGGCATGCAGGCGATCACCGAACCGATGGAGAATCGTGCCGTGTGCGGCATGCGCAGCAGTTCCGCGTAGCCGCCGAATACGCGTGAGGCAAGATCTTTGAGCGCCGATGGCGACGATGTGGATGATTGAGATGATTTGGACATGCTGCACCCGCTCCTTTCCGCTCCCGATTGGATGTCCCTCGCCGCCGTGGCGTTGGCGGAGAGGCCCTCATCGTTATTGATGCTGTCCTGTTGGTCGCGCAAAGGAGGGTGCCGTCGGTCGTCTTTCGGTCGTCGCCGCCGCGTTGCCGCTGTGCTGCCGCGCTGCTGGTCGTTGCTGCCGTGTTGCCGTTGGCTGACGAGTTGCCGTTGACGAGTTGTCGGTTCCCAATTGCGTCAAGCCATTATTGTAGGGGGTTGGTGCATCTCGACACGCTGTGATCGGTCACATTGCCGGTTCGTCGGCATAATTTTTCATAGTTGATCGCAGATCGCCATTGACTTGCAATCATTGCATTCGATACGTGATGTCGGTCGGCAGCCCGATGGCGGTGCGCCTTGGATTCGCTGGGTGCCGTGATGGCGGTGCGCAGCCGGTTGCGACTCGCAACTGTCGCGTCGTGTTCCGTGGGCGATGCCGATCGATCCGTCGTTGCTGCGCGAACCGCAGCGGAAAGGCCGCAGACACCGCCATGACCGCCACCACCATCCATTTCGTCCGCCACGGCAAGGTGTACAACCCGGGCCATCTGCTCTATGAGCGACTGCCCGGCTTCCATCTGTCCGACGTGGGCCGGCGCATGGCGCAGGCCACGGCCGCCTATCTGGCGAGCAATCCGCGGACCAATACGATCGCCGCCGTGTACTCCTCGCCGTTGGACCGCACGCGCGAGACCGCTGGTGCGATCATCGACGCGTTGAACGCCGTGCGCGGGGAGCGAGGAGAGGAGCCGCTGGAGCTGACCGTCGACGAGCGGGTGATCGAGGCCGGCAACGAGTTCCGCGGGCTTCGCATCGGGCACGGCGAGGGCGCGTTGTGGCGCAACGGCAACTGGAAGCTCGTCCTGAACCTGTACAGGCCGAGCTGGGGCGAGTCCTACCGGCATATCGCGGCGCGCATGGACGCGTTCGCGCGCGAGAAGGTCGCCCGGCATCCCGGCCAGCAGATCGTGGTGGTCAGCCACGAGTCGCCGATCTGGTCGTACCGCCATTATCTGGAGACCGGGCACCCGGAGCACTGGATGTTCCTGCGGCACACCGCGCTCGCGTCCGTCACGTCCGTGACCTACGACAACGAGACCGGCCGCGTGATGTCGATCACGTATGCGGACCCCGCAGCCGGTGTGCAGTGACACGTTATGCTGCCGATGGGCATCATCGTCGCGGCATGAATCATCAACAGGCAAACTGGTCACGCAAGGTGACCAGTTTTTCAATAACTGGTAACGCTGCTTTCCCAATTTTTCGAAAACTGGAAAAGCAAAGTTACCAGTTTGCGTGATCATGGTAGTATGACGTGGGCAATGACGATGAATGACGGGAGCTTGTGGTGTCTATGGCAAATCCAGTGATTGCGGAAAAGCTGGCCAGCTTCACGATAAAGGACTTTCAGCCAATCGTCGCGCGTGATTTGGATTTGGGAAAACCGTTGGCGCCAAAGGCTGGCAATCTGGTTAAGGTAGTGACCGGCATGCGGCGTAGCGGCAAAAGCTATCGCCTGTTTCAGGAAATGGAAATGCTGCATGAGTCGGGCATCCCGTGGAGCCGCATCTGCTATTTCAATTTTGAGGATGATCGTTTAGGGTCAGTCACTCCGGCCACTGGAGATGAAGTGCTGGAAGCGTTTTACGCGGCGCATCCAGAGGGCTTGCGCGAAGGCGTCTATCTGTTTTTCGATGAGTTGCAGGAGATGCGCGACTGGGGAGCGTGGCTGCGCCGTGTTGTAGATAACGCCAAAGCCACAATCTATGTCAGCGGCTCCTCCTCCAAGATGCTCTCGAATGAGATAGCAACGGAGTTTCGCGGGCGGGCCTTGGATTTCGAGTTGCTGCCGTATTCCTTCCGGGAATTCGTGCGTGCGAATGATGCCGTCGGCTCTGTCGAACTGGATGCGGGCGACGACGGTGTCAAAGCATACTCGCTCGAGGAGCGGCTCCTGTTGCGGAACGCAATGAAACGTTACCTGACTGTCGGTGGTTTCCCTGCGGTTCAGGAGCTTCCCGACCCGCAGAGAATCGCTCTGTTGCAGTCGTATGTGCAACGCGTGGTGTTGCGGGACGTAGTTGAGCGTCATGATATCTCGCGCCCTAGGGTTGCTTCCGCTCTGGCGCGGCGTGCGCTGGGATCCAACGGCAAGCAGCTGTCGATGCGCAAGGTTGAGAATGATCTGCGCTCAGCCGGCATGCCCGCGAGTCGAGAGATGCTCGGAGACCTCATCGGGTATTTTGAAGACGCTTATCTGCTATTCCGATTGCGCGAATTCTCGATGGCGCTCAGTGAACGGACCACGGCAATGCCCAAAGTGTATGCCATAGACCCTGGTCTGGCTGCTGCGGTGGCGAGCGCCGGTGTCCGTGATGAAGGCCAGCGTCTGGAAGAGGCGGTGTATCTGGAATTGCGACGCCGCAATGTCGGTTTCCGGCGTGACGGTATTGCTTCGTATCGCACTCGTGAGCATGGGTATGAAGTCGATTTCGTCGTAGGCGACGCTCTTCAGAGCGAGACGTACGAGTTGTATCAGGTCACGGTGAACATGGATGATGCGGCGACTGTTCGGCGCGAGACGCGCGCATTATGGGAGATGATGGCGGAGCGGGACATGAAGGAAGGCACCGTTATCGTGGGCGATGGTGAGGAGCGCGATTACGAGCAGGAAGGGCGTGTGATTCATCAGATTCCGGCATGGAAATGGTTGCTGCGTTGATCTGGGGTCATTCCTGATTGCCGAATGATTGCCGAATGATTGCCGAACGATTGCAGAACGTGCCGTGTGTGAGTGACCGGTTTTTCGTATGCGGAGAGCGGGAGAAGAGACCGGCCGCGTGATGTCGATCACGTATGCGGACCCCGCAGCCGGTGTGCGCTAACGGGGCGGTAGAATCGGACGTGGATCGTACATGGGATTGCCGGTTGCCGTCGGCGGGCGATGCGCGGCATCGCGCACAGGCGGCGGCATCCGGTGAGCATTATGAGATATATGGGATATGTCGGATATGTCGGCGACCGTCGGCAGCGCAAAGGAGCGAATATGGTGATCGATGAGAGCATGGTGGCGCGCATTGCGGCGCTTGGGCCGGTGCAGGATGCCGCCGAGGCGGGTGCGGCGCTGGTGTCGCTGTGGCCGCTGACCGATTCGACGCGGATGGATAACGACGCCAAATACGCGGAGAATCTTCAGGTGCGCATCACGCGCGAGATCGCGATGCTTCTGACCGGCGAGACGGTGACCATGCCGGACGCCGAATTCGTCTACGAGGGCGCCGATGAGATTCCCGGCCGTCCCCAGTCGCTCGTCGACGCGCTGATCGCCGCGAATGACGCCTATGATGCGATGGGTGGCCTCGCTCACGACGGCGATGCGTCGGTGCTGGACGATGCCGCGCAATCGCTCGGTGTACCGTGGAATGCGTCCGTTTCGCAGGCGGTGGACGGCATTGTGCACGCCGTTGAGCATGCGGCCGATGCCGTGCAGCATGCGACTGTACCGGATGCTGCTGATGTGGCGGCGTTTGCGCAGCGGTTCGCGTTGTCGATCATCGCCGCAGATGCGCTGATCGCCGCCGCTGATGCCGACTCCCATGCCGTCGACGCGCGCCGCGTGCGCTCGCTGCTGCCGGCATTGCTCGCCATCAATGAGATCAATGAACGCATTGCGATGCCGCGCGTGTTCATGACCGTCGACCAGACGCGCAAGCTGCTGGACGTATGGTTCGCTGCCCAGCCTTCGGCTCAGACTGCCGAGTCCGGCGACGATGTGACGTTCCTCCGTCTTGAGGCCCTCGCCACGCTCACGGCTCCGTTGGCCGCCGACGAATGGCGCAAACACCGCGACGATGTGCTGTGGGACCCGGACGAGGCGAAGCGTCTCGCCAAGGAGGAGGACGAGCGTCGCAACAAGGAGGCGCTGGCCGCCAAGTTCGCGCACGTGCCCACGAACGATGCCGGCAAGGAGCACGTGGAGCTGTGACCCGGCGCGTGGACAATCAGGCGCGTCGGCGTCGCCAACTAGGTCGGCGATCAAGCGATCAGGCGGGCGGCAACCCCGATAAAGGCCGGTTGACAGGCAAGCCACAACTAGGCAAGCCACAACAGACAAGGACGGAATGATGACCGATCTTGCGACCGCGCTGCGCAGCGCGAAGGCGGTGTTCTGGGATCTGGACGGCACATTGATCGACTCCGACCCGTACTGGGTCCAGACGGAACGCTCGGTGCTCGAAGGCCATGGCGGCGTGTGGAGCGAGGCGCTCGCCGAAGCGCTGCAAGGCTCATCGTTCCCGACGACGATGCGGCTGCTGCATGAGCATGGCCTTGACGACGAGCTGAGCGATGAGGTGGCGGTCGCGCAGATGACCGCCGAGGTGCTGGCGATGGAACAGGCGCGGATGCCGTGGGTCGCGGGCGTGCGCGAACTGCTGACTGAGCTTGCCGCCGCAGGCATCCCGTCGGTGCTGGTGACCGGTTCGCCGCGTCCGATCGTCGACAATGTGCTTGCCCACGCCCCGGCCGGCTCGTTCGTCGCCTCGATCAGCGGCGACGATCCCGTGGAGCACAAACCCAGTCCGCAGCCGTATCGTGCCGCCGCGCGCCTTGCCGGAGTGCTCCCGGCCGTATCGCCGACGGCCGCATCCGATGCAGCCGCATCCGACGCATCCGTCGCAGCCGTCGGCGACGCGGCTGAGATGCGTCAATGCATCATCTTTGAGGATTCGCTGCCCGGTCTGACCGCCGCGCGCGCCGCCGGAGCGACCGTCGTCGCGGTCAGCGGCCAGGCGCGAGTCCGCGTCACCGACGATCCGGCATTGCGCGGACTCTACGACTACACGATCAGCGATTATCGCGATATCCGGTTGTCGGATCGCTGATCGGGCGGCACCGGCGCGCCGGCCGACACCGAAGGAACCGGCGCGCCGGCATACTGACCGTACTCGGGCTGTTGCGGCGCCGCCTGCTGCTGTGGTTGCTGCGGTTGCGGTTGCGTCTGCGGCATCGATTGTGCACCATACGCGCCGCCATATGCCGGGCCGTACGCGCTCGCCCCTGCGGCGTAGGCGGCACCATATGCGGCATTCCCCGGAGTCTGCGGCGCAGTATTCGACTGACCGGGCGCGGCATCGAACTGCGCGCCGGACGGATGCGACGCGCCGACCATCAGCGCGATCAGCGAAATGATGTACAGGAGCCCGGTGACTACGATGGCGAGCAGCGGCAGCAGCACGGCCGCCGACTCCTGCTCGCTGAGCTGAATCGTGCCCTGACCGCCGGCCTCGAACCAGGGCTTGAGCTTGGCCGCCAGCTTGAACATGTAGTACAGCCAACCGTAGCTGATCAGCTGCGTGAGGATGAACGGGATGCCGGGCAGAAGCATCCAGCTTCCCTTACGGCCGGTGTCGTGCAGTCGGCGCACACCCGCCGAGGTGAACGGCACGATCACGGCGAGCAGCCACACGGTGGACAGCGCTTCGCCGACCCAGAAGCTGACCATCGTGACGATGCCGGTGACGACGTTCACGATGACGAACAGCAGGAACGGCCACCAGAACTCGCCTTTGGAAGCGCGCCCGGTGAACGTCGCGTATTTGCGGAAGAAGCGCGCGATGGCGGCGCCGAAGCCGATGCCGTACCACGGCTTGTCGATCGGCGGTTCGCCGAGCACGCCGTAGGGAATGGACGGCTGGCCATACTGGTCGAACTGCGGCATGCCCTGCGGCAGCGGAGTGGCGCCCGCCGGGGCTGCGCCGGGGGTGTACGGCGGCTGCGCTGCGGTGGCTTGCGCTGCGGTGGCTTGCGATGCGGTGGCTTGCGATGCGGCGGGGTTGTACGACGGCGCATTCTGCCCGTATTCGGGTTGCGGTCGGGTCGGTTGCGGCTGGCTGTCTGCCGCTGCCACGCTTGCGGCGGTGGCTGTGGCTGCTGCCGGCGTCGCCTCGCTGACGGCGGTGGTCGCCTTCGCGGCTGGCTGCGGCTCGCCGTATACGGGAACCTGAGGCTGGCTGCCCGTTGCGCTCGACGGCTGAATAGCTTGCGATGGGTTGTCGTGTGGCGGATTGCCTTGTGATGGATTGCCTTGTGACGGATTGACCGGGGCGGTATTGGCTGGCTGCGCAGACTGCTCGATCGGATCGCCATAGCGCGGGACCGCCGGGGCGGCGTAGCCGGCTCGCACTGATGTGGTCGATTGCGCGGCATCGCGGGGCTGCGACGGCTTCCCGTATTGCGGGATCTGCCCGTATTGCGGAACCTGACCGTAGGCTGGCGCGGCTGGCTGCGATGCCGATGTATGCTGCCGTTCTGATGCGGCTGGCTGCGTGGGCTGTTGATATTGGGGGACCTGCCCGGGTGCCCCGTATGGATTCGCGCCGTATGGCTGTCCCGGCTGCGTTTGATACTGCGCCGATGGCACCGGCGCCTGATCGTCCCCTTGCGGCATGAACGGATTGTCGTCGCTCATGTGTTCCCCCTTACGTCGCGGGTTGCTGATGCATCCATTGTTTCACATTCCCGCCCGACGCGCTTGGCGAATCCCGTGATGCCTGCCGAATACCGCCGTGACGCGCCGAGGGGAGAGGAATTGTGCGTGATGTCGGCATGGATGTTTCGGTGAACGATCGTTGCGATGCCGGGGATTGCGTGTAAGCGGTTCCAATTTGAGCGGGCCATCACAATATGCATACGTGGTTTTAGGTGTATTTCAAGGATGGTTGCGCTATCATTATTCATGGAAGCGGTCATCAACGTGAAAGATTGACCCAGCGGGGAAGGCCCCCAAGACGTAAGCGCGTGATACTCAGCGAGGAGGTATCCCATGAACGACAATCGAATCGGAATCGGATCGGCACCGACCAATGACGCAAGCAGTGCTCGCGACGACGATCTTCAGGATCTCGCGGCGCTCTTTCTTGGACTGTCGGCCTGATCGCGCACAGACCGACTCAGGTCGGCGCAGGCGGTGAGTGCTGGTGGGTGTCGGTGGGGTTTTCGTCCGTAACTGCGCGTGATCGGCATGTGTCCGCGCAGTTACGGACGATTTGACTGTCTTTTTCGTCCGTAACTGCGCGGGGATCTCGTAATCGCGCGCAGTTACGGACGATTCGTGCCTTCTTGAACCTTCGTGGCGTCATGTGCATCGCGACACGTTGACGATATATCGCGATATATCGTATTATAGTGATGGCAAGAACGCGATATATCGCGAAACGCGGCTGCTGATGCGCGCCGTCGCGCATCGGCGACGCGGTCGTCGCAAATGTAAGGAGTCATGATGTCAAACGAAACGCAATCGAACGGTTCCGGTGAACCGTCGCAGGGCAACGACAACGATGCTGTTCGCGAAGGTCGCGCCGACAATGGCGTCGAGCGGTGGGAAGTGCGTGAGGGTGAAAGCAAGACCTTCGACTTCGACGATGTGCGCAAGCTGCGCGTCGCCATCGCAAAGGGCCGCATCGACGTAATCGGCAGCGATGAGCCCGGATGCAGACTGGAAGTCTCCAACGTACGCGAATTGCCCGTCGAAGTCGTCTGCGACGGTGACAAGCTGATCGTGCGTGATTTCGATGAGCGCCAGCCGATCTCCATCAGGGCAAGCGGGCCGACGGGAGTATTCAAGGTATTGAACTGGTTGTTCGGCCGCTCGGGGAACAACGCGGCAGGCCGCTCCGGCCGGAGCTCCAGCTGGGTCGGCAGGGGCGTCTCATCGAGGGTCAACGCCGACGTCAGCCTGCTCGTGCCGCGCGACGTGGCGGCAAGAATCGTCTCGGTCGAGGGCGATGCTCTGATCGGCGGTCTGACGAACGGCGCCACACTGAACACCGTCTCCGGTACGCTGCTCGCCGATGGTGTTTCCGGGAGCCTTCGGATGCATACCGTCTCCGGAAAGATCGAGGCGCGCAATCACCACGGTTCGGTGGACGCCGACTCCGTCAGCGGCGACGTGATCGTCAGCGGCGACTGCACGACGATCACAATCGACGCGGTCAGCGGCAGCCTCTATGCCGACATGATCGGATCGCCGCAGTCCATACAGGTCCATTCGGTGAGCGGCAGCGCATTCGTGCGGCTTGATCCCCGCGCGCACCTGCGCTGCCATGCCGAGGCGCTGTCCGGCAGGGCGGAAATCAGCGGGCGGCGATTCGGCATCAGGCATGGGCTTGACTACGAGGACGGCCCGCGTCAGGAGCCGCCGACGACGGTTCGTTTCTCGGCGGTGCGCGGAAAACTCAGGATCGCGCGTCGTGCCGACGCTACTGACGGTACCGCTGCCGCCGCCAACGCCGCCGACGCCGACAACGCAGGCGTCGCTGGGAGAGCGTGATGGCGACTCCGATCTTCGCGCACGGCCAGATGCGCCTGTATCTGCTGTCGATGCTCGCCGAATCGCCGATGCACGGCTACGAGCTCATGCAGGCCATCGAACAGCGCTTCGATGGCGCGTATGTGCCCAGCGCCGGTACGATCTATCCGCGCCTCGCCAAGCTTGCCGACGATGGGCTCATCACCAGGGAAACGGTCGGTCGCAAGACCATCTATGCGATCACCGATAAGGGGCGTGCGGAACTCGCCGAGCGACGCGAGGAGGCGGATCGGCTGGAGTCGGACATCGATTCGTCTGTTCGCAGACTGGCTGATCGGCTGCGCGCAGGCATCCGCGATTCGATGTGGTCGTTGAAGACCGATCTCACATACGCATCGTCAGCTGCATCATCAACCGAGCGGCCGGTCTCATCGTCGCCGTCTGCGCAGACGTACGCGGCAAATGGTGACGAACTCAACCGGTCGGCAGGCGCGTCGGCGCATCGCAACGTGACGGACGAGCCGATAATCGTCGCGACGGAACGTAGGCTGGACCGGTTCAGCCACGACTTGCGCGACGTACTGCGCGCGGCCGACGCAGACGGCACGCTTACTGCGGACTTGGCGCGCGATCTTGGCGACGATCTCGATGCGCTCGTCGATCGAGTACGCGGCATGACTGCGCGCAATACCAAGGATGCGCGCGGTTGCGCCTGACATGTCCGCCCAAAGCCAAGCGTAAGTGCGCACCTCGTTGGTGTGCGCGTTGGTGCGCGCAGTACGCCTGCTTTCCGGGTTTTCCATGCGGAATCGTTCTGTAGCGAATCCCGTAGCGAACCCTCAGCGTATCCGTAGCGAATCCGAAATCCACGCAATCCTGTGCATTTGCGGCACCCCGCGTCTCAGCCGCTTGCGCATTCCGCGGCACGTCCCGATAACGCGGCACAATGGGGCCTATGACTGAACCCGAAAACGTTGCTGTGACCGCAGCACAGGAAACCAAGAACGACAAGCCCGCGCTGCCGAAGGACGTGCGCGTGCGCTTCTGCCCGTCGCCCACCGGCACCCCGCACGTCGGCATGGTGCGCACCGCCCTGTTCAACTGGGCCGAGGCTCGCGCCACAGGCGGCAAGCTGATCTTCCGTATCGAGGATACCGACGCCGCACGCGACTCCGAGGAAAGCTACAACCAGATCCTCGAAGCCCTGCGCTGGCTGGGCATCGACTGGGACGAGGGCATCGACGTGGGCGGCCCCCACGGCCCGTACCGCCAGTCCGAGCGCACCGACATCTACAAGGACGTCGCCGCCAAGCTGCTTGAGGCCGGCTATGCCTACGAGTCCTTCTCCACCCCGGAGGAAATCGAGGCGCGCAACGTCGCCGCAGGCCGCCCGAAGGCCTTCGGCTACGACGGCTACGACCGCGACCTCACCGAGGAGCAGAAGGCCGCCTTCCGCGCCGAGGGGCGCAAGCCCGCCCTGCGCATCCGCATGCCTGACGAGGACATCGCCTTTGACGACCTCATCCGCGGCCGCATCGAATTCAAGGCAGGCTCCGTGCCGGACTACGTGATCGTGCGTCCGAACGGCGACGCGCTGTACACGCTCACCAACCCGGTCGACGACGCTCTCATGGAAATCAATGTTGTGCTGCGCGGCGAGGACCTGCTGAGCTCCACCCCGCGCCAGATCGTGCTCTACCGCTACCTCGAGGCGCTGGGCATCGCCAAGACCACTCCGCTGTTCGGCCACATGCCGTACGTGATGGGCCAGGGCAACAAGAAGCTTTCCAAGCGCGATCCGGAGTCGAACCTGTTCAACCATCGCGACGCCGGTTTCATCCGCGAGGGGCTTTTGAATTACCTGGCTCTGCTTGGCTGGTCGATCGCCCCCGACCGCGACGTGTTCTCGATGGATGAGATGATCGCCAAGTTCGATGTGCGCGACGTCAAGGCCAACCCGGCCCGCTTCGACCTCGACAAGGCCATCTCCATCAACGCCGAACACATCCGCATGCTCGACCCGGCTGACTTCCTGCGTCGTGCCACCCCGTACCTCAAGCGTGACGGCGTCGTCTCCGCCGACAACTGGGATGACTTGACCGCCCGCGAACAGGAAATCCTGACCGCCGCTGCGCCGCTCGTGCAGCCGCGCGTTCGCCTGCTGGGCGAGGTCGCCGGCATGGTCGGCTCCCTGCTGTCCACCGAGGAATACCTCGAACCCGCTGACGACGCCCGCAAGCAGCTCAAGGATTCCGCCGGCGAAGTACTGGACAAGGCCATCGAGGCGCTCGAGGCCGTGCCTGAGGCCGATTGGAAGACCGATCACCTGCACGAGACGCTGAACAAGGCCCTCGTGGAGGACGGCGGATACAAGCCGCGCCTCGCCTTCGGCCCGGTGCGCGTGGCCATGTCCGGCCGCCGCGTCTCCCCGCCGCTGTTCGAGTCGATGGAGATCGTCGGCCGCGACCTGACGATCGCGCGTTTGAAGGGCCTGCGCGCACACCTGTGAATCCGGCGTTTTGAATGGCTCCCCTTGTCAGGACAGCACCGTAAGGCAAACAGCGGAGCTGTTTGCAGGTGCTGTGCGAGCCGACAGGCGAGCCGGCAAACCGCGCGCGAAGCGCGTACCTGATTGCAGGACGAGCTGGCAGCGAAGCTGACTGAGGGGAGCGAAAGGCGGGCATCTGTTCATGCAGATGCCCGCCTTGAACGCATAACCTCTGTTTGTTATTGTTATATGTGGGCTCGCAGCGTGGACTCCCAGCGGGGGGCATATCGTGGGTTCACGAATGAGCGGAGCAAAGGTAGTCCTTGGCGGTAATGTACCTGCCGTTCTTGCTGGTAAAGCTCTCCGTACCCCGATAGACAACCGTTCTACGATCGACGGGCGCTCCCAGTTCTTCTCCGACTGTGGCAAGATGTTTGAAGGAATCAGGTCGAGCGGTCATGCCCGACTTGATTTCTATCAGTAAGGGATTGCGTCGCTGAGTGGCGTCAATCAGATCGATTTCGCTCTGGTTACTGTCTCGGTAGAAGCACAGTTCGCTATCCCGATTCTTATTGAAGTAACGTTTCGCTGTTTCCGAAATAATGAGATTCTCGAACACGTCGCCGCGTTTGGGGTCATTCAAAAGGTCTTCTAAGGAATGGATTCCGAGAAGGTAATTCAGCAATCCATTGTCATAAAAATAGAGTTTGGGAGTCTTGGTAAGTCTCTTGCGTGTGTTCTCGGAATAAGGAGACAGCCTGAACACAATAAAACTCGCTTCCAGGATGGAGAGCCATTCTTTGGCGGTATTGAAGGAAACTCCTGAATCTCTCGCTAAGGCAGTGAGATTCAGGAGGTTGGCGGCGTTCTCTGCGCACACTCGGAGGAACGTGTTGAAATCGGTAAGGTTGCGGACATTGAGATACTCCGCTACATCGCGGCTGACATACGTGGCCGTATAGTTCCGGAAATAGATATCCGCTGGAGTCGGCACATCGTAGAGATGTGGATATCCGCCTCGGAACATGAATTCATCCACAGTCAGATCGGGCTTCGCTTGAAGCGTTTCCGTGTAGGAAAGGGGCAGCAGTTGAAGCATCCCGACCCGACCGGCCAGCGATTGTCCGATTCTTTTTTCCATCAAGAAGTTCTGCGAGCCGGACAGTACGTATTGTCCCATGGTGCCGCGTGCGTCGGCTTCGACCTGAATCTGGGAGAACAGGTCCGGAGCGTACTGTGCTTCGTCGATGATGAGTTTGTCACCGCGCGATCGGATGAAGCCAACAGGGTCATCCGTGGCGCTGACGCGGACGGTCTTGTCTTCAAGATTGACGTATTCGTAATCGGGCAGAACGTTCCTGATGAGCGTCGACTTGCCGCTTTGTCGTGGCCCGGTTATTGAAACCACCGGGAGCCATGACAGCATGGAGGAGAGTTCGTTGGTGATTGTTCGTGGGATCATTTGTGCCTCGATTGCAGATTCGTCAGTAGAGTTATTGATAATTCATCAGTAGAACTTGTGATAATTCATCAGTAGAGGTGTTGACGATTCGTCAGTGGAGGCGCATAAGACCTTCTGTTGATTGATGATTTGGACTGCCATCGTGATGTGGTGGAGTGTTGGTGAAGTGGTGTGGTGTGTGGCTGGGGTTGCTGATCGGGTGGTGCCGATTGTGGAACGTCGATCATGAAATGGTGATCATGGAATAGCGATTGCGGAATAACGAGCATGGATGTCTCATGCAGCGGTGATTCAGGCAAAACCCTTGGAAACAATGGCGACACGCCGTGATTTGTGCTCATGTACGGGTGTGTGTATTATCAACATTTGTTGCGCGGTTTACCGAGCAGCCAGTGAAAACTGAATATGCCCCCATCGTCTAGCGGTCTAGGACTACGCCCTCTCACGGCGCCAACACCGGTTCAAATCCGGTTGGGGGTACGAAGCGCCGCAGTCGCAAGATTGCAACGCCTTGTGAATTGGGATGTGGTGTAATTGGCAACACAGCTGATTCTGGTTCAGCCATTCTTGGTTCGAGTCCAGGCATCCCAGCGAATGAACCCTCGCTCAGGCGAGGGTTTTTTGTTATCGGCTCCTTCAGGGGGTTTGTAAATATCTCCCGCCTCCCCGCAGCGCGCGCAATCCGTATTCGCGTATTCGCGTATTCGCACATGCTGCAGTGTTTTTCGCATGATGTAGGGATTGCCCCATGGTGTAGGGAGCGAGAATGGCTATTTTCCGCCGTTTGTAGGATTTGGCTGTTGTGGGATCCCTACATCATGGGTAGTTCCCTACACGATGGACCGCAGTTGCATTGCGAGGGATCGTCGCGTGACCAATGTCATTCGGACAATTGTGAGGCTGACCGCTGGCGTCTGGTGTCGGCAGTTTGTTAATTCCTATTTGGTGCCCCTTTGATGACGTTGCCGTGAAGCAAACAGCTGAGCTGTTTGTAGGCAACGTCGCTCGACGACAGTCGAGCCAGCAATCCGCGCGCGAAGCGCGTCCATGATTGCGGGTGTCCATGATTGCTGGCCGCTGTCTGCTTTACGCAACGTCCTGTCCGAGGGGAGCCAGCGCTATTTAACCAATTAAGAGACCGACCGCTACCGCAAGAGATTCTCGCGGAAAACCCTGGTTGCGAGAAAAGCTTGCGCTGCGAAGGCTGTTTGCGCAAGTTATTCTCGAAACAAACGGCTATCTCGAGATTCTCTTGTGCTAGAGCCTCTCGCAGCGCAAGGTTTTCTCGAGCTTAAGGCGAAACCCGAGAAAAGCATGCGCAAAGAAGTGCCAATGAGTTTTGCGTCAGTAGTTCGTTGATGATATTGTCAGCTTCTTTTGTCGGACAGCACCGGAAGCAAACAGCGGAGCTGTTTGTAGGTGCTGTGCGAGCCGACCGGCGAGCCGGTAGGCTGCGCGCGTTGCGTGCCCGTGATTGCGGCGAGCTGGCCGGGCGGATTTTAGTGGTGGTTGCAACACCTGTGTGTTTTGCCGCTCTTGATGGCGGT
>NZ_RQSP01000030.1 GCF_009078285.1 Bifidobacterium jacchi | reverse complement strand
ACGGGTGGCCCGCGTCCATGGACGTGCCCGCCACGGCCACATCATCCCGTCCCACGCGGTTCGTCACCGTGGAACGCACCGGCGGCGTGGAGGAGCCGTTCAGGAGCATGCCGCTGCTCGCCGTGCAGGTGTGGGGCGAATCCTCGTGGATCGTGGCCGAGGCGGCGCGCCGTCGCGTGCTGCCCCGCCTCCAATCCCTGACCCGACTGCCGTGCGTCGCCGACGTGCAGGTGACGGGCATGAGCCACTTCCCCGCCCCCGACGGGCGGGCACGCTACCAGATACTCATCCAGCCCACCCTCACGGTGGCATGACCACGGAAGGAAACACCTATCATGGCTTCCAGTGCAATGAACGATTCCAGTCTCGTCACGCTCGGCAAGTTCCAGGTCGGCGGCTACGCGTACGCCGCCCCCTACGGCACCCCCCTGCCCGAGAACGCGACCGACCCGCTCGACCCCGCGTTCGAGCTCGTCGGCTATCTGAGCGAGGACGGCGTGACCAACAGCGTCGACTCGGACACCACGACCGTGAACGACGCGAACGGCACGACCGTGCTCAACGTGATCTCCAGCTACTCGGAGACCTACCAGTTCACGCTCATCGAGACGCTGCGCGCGTCCGCGGCCCGTCTGCGCTACGGCACCGGCAACGTGACCGGTGAGGACAAGGCGATGACGATCCGGCACATGATGCCCGACGACGAACGGTTCAGCATCGTGTTCGAGATCGTCGCGACCGGCAGCGTCAAGGACCGTCTCGTGATCGGCAACGCGAGCCGCAGCGAGTTCGGCGACCGGCAGATGCATTCCGGCGATGTCGTCGGCTACGACGTGACCCTCGCAGCCAACGAGGACAGCCGTCTCGGCCAGGGCGTGACCAGCATCGAATACTTCGCCGCCGTCGCCACGCCCGCCAAGCCGGTCACGGGCGTCTCTCTGACCCCGCAGACCGCGACGGTCGCGGTGGACGCGTCCACCGAGCTGACGGTCGCGTTCACGCCGACGGATGCGGACGACCAGTCGTACAAGGCCGTGTCGTCCGACCAGTCGAAGGCTACGGTCGCGGTGGACGGTTTGAAGGTGACTGTGACGGGCAAGGCTGCGACCGATGCGGGCAAGCCGGTCACGATCACCGTGACCAGCACCGACGGCGCGAAGAATGCGACCGCGACGGTGACCGTCCCCCCAAAAGCGTGACGCCTCCGCCCGAGTTGGGAGTTCTGAACGTCACGGCCACTGCGGTTGAAGGCGGACAGTCTCTCACGGTCGCGGAGGCGGTCACCGATGGCTGCCAGCGACGCTACCGGGTGGACGACCAGCCTCCCACGATCTCCTATGATCAGGTGTGCTCGCATGCGGCCGGCTGGCTGGACTGGCCGGACGACGGGATGATCTCGGACAGGGAGGGCGAGTCGGTCACGGTCGTGGACTGTCTGCTGTCGGGCGCGAACGCGCGCGCCACCGGTTCGACCGTATTGCCCGCCCCGCTCCCGTCCGCCCCGTCCGTGAACCTGCTCGCCTACGGTCCCGCCACCGGCCAGGGCTTGACCGTCACCGTGAACACGGACGGGAGCCTCCACACGTCGTATGCGGGCGGCGTCGCATGGAGGGGCGTGCAATACGAGCTCGACCCGAGCCTGTTCACGCCCGGCGGCACGTACACGCTGTCCGTGTCGGAGACGTTCGACAAGACGCGCCCGCTCGCCGTCACCCTCCGATTCAACGACAGGACCGACAAGCAGCATAACTTCACGGTCGGCTGGGCCAATTCGTCCGACGGGCAGATGCTTTATGTCCATATTCCCAGCGTGTCGTTCACCCTCACCGCCGGGGAGACGCTGACGCGCGTGCTGCTGCTCGTCCGCGCCAGCCAGCCGGGCGCATACCAGCCGGACTACGATCCGCCCGCGTTCGACGTGGCCGCGGTGCACGCGCAATGCAATGAAGGCTCCACGGTGCTCCCGTGGGTGAAACCGGATCGCACCGACCTCGCGGGGGGGGTATAGGAGCGTGAACCTGTGGGCGTACCCCACGCTCCCCCCCTCAACCAACGGGGTGACGTTCACGCGCGACGGGAACGGGATACGCGTGTCGGGTGCGACCAAGGCGGGCACATGGGCGCAATGCAACGGCGGGCTGAACCTTGCGGAAGGCGTATACCAGTGCGCGTGGAGCGGCGTGAACGCGTCCGCCATCGTGTACAAGGAGAGCCAATCCGTGCTCAGCGCGAGTCGTCCCGTGGCGCGTCTGTCCGCCGGATACTATCAGACCAGCATCCAGGTCGGCAGCGCATCCACGCCGGTCACGGTCGATGAGACGATCACGCCCGTGCTCACACTGGTCAACCCATAAGCCGCGTGCCGACACCCCGCCCCCGTGTCGGCACGCCAATCATCCGGGGGCTGCGGGGGCGCGGGTTTCACTCTCCTTTCCCCACGCCCCCCTCATCATCCGTTCCAAGGGAGAGACCACACTGTTTTTTCGATTCGATCTAGGCAAAGGAGACACCAATGACCGGGAAGACCACAAGGACCATGGAGACGGAGACGGCGGACGGCCGCGAGCGGGGCCTCGACGCCGCCGGGCCGCGCGAGGTGAGCGTGGACGGGGTGACGATCCGCGTGGACCCGAAGGCGTTCGACGACTGGGAGGTCACGGAAAGCCTGTACGCGCTGCAGAACGATCCGAAGGGCGGCGCGTTGGAGGTCGTGCCCCTGATGCGCCGACTGCTCGCCGACGACTACGAGCGGGTCAAGGACGCGCTGCGCGACCCGCATACGGGACGCATCCCGGTCGAGGCGATGGCCGGGTTCCTCGACCGGATGCTCAGGGCCATGGCCCCAAACTCGTGACGCTCGTATACGCGCTCGGCCGGGCGCGCGGCGCGCTGCGCGCCGACCTGAGACGCGTGTACGGGCTTGATCTCGACCGGCTGCTCGCCGACCGTGGCATCCGCCCCATGGTCCTGGCGGATCTGACCATGTATCTGCCCGACGGGAGCATGCTGTGGCGCGTGCTCGACACGCCGCGCGCGTGGAGCGTCGAATCGCATCTGCTCGCCACGATCATCGATCTGACCATGCTGCGCATGTGGGGCGACGCGGACCGACGTCGTCGCGGGCCTCGCCCCATGCCGGTCAAACGGCCCGGAGACGCGAAGGCGGCACCGGCGCACCCCGTCGAACGGTCCGGACAGGACAGTGACGGCGGCGAGGAGCCGGGACGTCGCACGTGCACGCGGCGGATCCGCGCGCACGCGATCCCCATCGACCAGCTCGACCGGTTCATGAGCCGCGGCTTCCATGACGTGCGGCACCGCGAGAACCGGCCCGGCATGGCCTCATAGCCGCAGCCCGCCACGGCGGGAAATGAACGCAAGGAGGAGCAATGGCGTATCAGCTCGCACAGGCGTACGTGCAGATCGTGCCCAGCATGAAGGGCGTGGGCCGTGCGATCGAGACCGCGTTCACCGGCGCGTCCCGCAGCGCCGGCGGCACGGCGGGACAGCAGGCGGGAAGCGCGTTCGCCACCGGATTGGGCGACCGGCTGTCCTCCACGCTGTCCGGCGTGGCCGCCTCCGCCGGGAGCATGCTCGCATCGATCGGCAAGGCCGGGCTCGCCGCCAGCGGCGTCGCGATCGGCGCGGTCGGCAAGATCGGCAAAAGCGCGATGGACGCGTACGCGACATGGGAGCAGGCGGTCGGCGGCGTGGACACCCTGTTCAGGAACGCGTCGAAGACCGTGCAGCAGCACGCGGCCGAAGCGTACCGGACGGCCGGCGTGAGCGCGAACGACTACATGACGCAGGTCACCAGCTTCGCCGCCAGCCTGGTCAGCTCGCTCGGCGGCGACACGAGGGCCGCGGCCGAGGCCGCGAACACCGCGCTCGTGGACATGAGCGACAACGCGAACAAGATGGGCACCGACCTCGAATCCCTCCAATGGGCGTACCAGGGGTTCGCGAAGCAGAACTACACGATGCTCGACAACCTCAAGCTCGGATACGGCGGCACCAAGGAGGAGATGCAGCGGCTCATCGAGCACGCGAACGAGCTCGGCAAGGCGCAGGGCAAGACCTCCGACCTGACCATCGACAAGTTCAGCGATGTGGTGGAGGCGATCCACCGCGTCCAGCAGGAGCTCGACATCACCGGCACCACGTCCGATGAGGCCGCGACCACGATCGAGGGCTCGGTCGGGATGATGAAGGCCGCATGGTCGAACTGGCTTGCGGAGATCGGCAAGGGCAACGGGGACCTGACGCGCGTCACCGGCGAGCTGATCGAATCAGCGTCCACGGTCGTAGCGAACGCGCTGCCGCGCGCAGCGCAGATCGCACGCGGCGCACTGCAGGGCATCGGCGACGCCATCGGCCAGCTCGCCCCGCAGCTGCCCGCACCGTTCACGGCCGCCGTGCCCTACATCGAACGGTTCGCGCAGGCGCTCAGCGACGGATCCATCTCCCTCGAGGACATCGCGCGCAGCGCCACGCTCGCCGTCGGCGCGTTCGCGGGATTCACCACGATCGGCGGCAACGCGGACGGCATTCTGTCCGCATTCACCGGCATGGGCTCCATGCTCGACAAGACGATCGGCGGCATGAAGGGCCGATTCAACGCGCTGCGAGGCACCGTGGACGCGGCCGGCGGCGTGTTCGGCCAGCTCGCCACCCGCTGGGGCAACGCGCTGGGCCTCGTGGACGCGAACCTCGGCGGCGTGTTCGGCCTCATGTCCAACCGGGTGAAAAGCGGTCTGGGCGACATGGGCTCCACGCTCGCCGGCATGTTCGACAGCAGGGTGTACGTCCCGCTGCAGCAGGGCATCGGAGGCATCGGCTCCAGGATCGCCGCCCCGCTCCAATCGCTCGCAGGCCGGGTCGGAGGCCTCCTCTCCCCGGTCACGTCGGCGTTCTCCACCGCGTTCCAGGGATTCGGCGCGCAGCTCGCCGGACCGATACAAGCCGGCCTCAACGGCATCGGCACCCTGTTCGCGAACTTCTTCAACCCCGCGAACTTCCTCAAATACTTCGGCATCGCCGCGCTCGCCGGCGCGCTCCTGCTCGCGTTGGGCGCGCTCAACGAGAGCATGGGAGGCCAGTTGGGGACCATGGTCAACGGGTTCCTCACCACGCAGCTGCCCGCCTACATGCTCCAGTTCCAGACATGGGTGACCACGCAGCTGCCCATCCTCATGCAGTCCGGACTCCAGCTGCTCACCGGCGTGCTGCAGGGCATCACCGCGAACCTGCCGCAGATGATCACCGTCGCCGTGTCCGTCCTCACCACGCTCGTCGACGGGATCGCGTCGGCGCTGCCGACCCTGATCCCCGTCGCCGCGCAGATGATCACCACGATCGTGCAGGGCGTGGCCGGCAACCTGCCGCGCATCATCCAATCCGGCCTCAACCTGCTGACCCGGTTCGTCGAGGGCGTCGTCAACGCGATCCCCACGCTCGTGGCCGCGCTGCCGAGGATCATCACGAGCTTCGTCAGCGGGATCACGGGCATGCTCCCCCGGATCATGACCACCGGCATGAACCTGCTCAGACGGTTCGTCACCGGCATAGTGAACACGATCCCCTCGCTCGTCGCCGCGATACCGCAGATCATCAGCGGATTCGTGAACACCGTGTCCTCCAGCCTCCCGCAGATCCTCTCCACCGGCGGCCGGCTCCTCGGCGAGTTCGTGACCGGCATCATCAACGCGATCCCCAAGATCGTCGCCGCGATCCCCCAGGTCGTGGGCGCGGTCAAGGACACGATCATGGAGACCGACTGGATCAGCCTCGGCGGCAACATCATCAAGGGCATCGTCGACGGTCTGAAGAACGCGGGCGGCCAGATCCTCAACGCGCTGCTCAACATCGTCAAGGACGCGTGGGGCGGACTGCTCAGCTGGCTCGGCATCCACTCGCCGTCCCGGCTCATGCGCGACACCGTGGGCCGCATGATCGGCCTCGGCCTCGCCGTCGGCATCGACGACACCGGCCCGGACGTCGCCACCGCATCAACCGGCCTCGGCCACACCGCGCTCGACGCGCTCGACCGGACCGTCCAGCAAACCCCGCCGCCCACCGTCGCCTACCGGACCGTCGGCGCATGGGCCGACCACGCGCCCGCCGCCGACACGACCGCCACGGGCGAGACGGGCGCATTGACCCGCGACGACATCATCATCGCGGTCACGCAGGCGCTCCAGTCGATGCCCGACATGCGGCTGCGCCTCGACACCGGCGTCATGGCCGGCGAACTCGCGCCCGCCATCGACCACGAACTCGCCCGACGCACCTACCGAGGACTGGCATGACCATGAGATACGACCACCGCCACCACGCGACCCTCGACGCGGACGGCCCCGTCACGATCAACGGGATCCGCCTCGCCGACTACGGGCTGTTCACGACAGGCGACGCGTGGAGCGTCGGCGAAGCCAAGCCGACGCTCACCTACACCGACGTGCCAGGCCTGTCCGGCGGCATCGACCAGACCACGACCGACGCGACCGGAGCGGCGTACGTCGGCCGCCGCGACGTCACCATCAACGTGGCCACGGTCGGCGACCCCATCGAGATCGACGAGGCCAAACAGCGGATCGGAGCGCTCGCCGGCCGCATCGTGAGCGTCGGAGGCATCAGCCCCCACGGCGAATACCGGGGACGCATGACGGTCGGCGCATGGACGGACACGCCCGCCGCCGGCCGCACGGGCTCCTCGGCGACCACCCTGACCGTCAACGCCGACCCCTACTGCTACGGCCGGCCGGTCACGCTGCCCGTCACCCAGGGCCTCAACCGGCTCCTCATCCAAGGCAACGCGATGACCCCGCCCCAATGGACGCTGACCATCCCGTCGGGCACCGGCACCACCGACGCGACCGTCACCGACCAGACCGACATGGGCCGCAGCATCGTCTGCCGCGTCACCCTGCCCACCGCGACCATGAGCCTCACCCTCGACGCGGCGACACGGGAGGCGCGACTCAACGGCACCCTGCAGGCCATCCGCCTCGACAGCGACTGGTGGCCGCTGCGTCCAGGCGTCAACACCATCACCAGCAGCCACGCGGGCCGACTCTCCTACACGCCCCGCTGGCTGACCTGACCCCATGAAGGAGCATCCATGAGCGGCACCACGCCACGATTCGTGGCCTACGACCGGCACGACACGCACCTCGGCGACATCACCGGCATCCTCGGCGCGAAGCACACATGGAGCGTCGACGGCACCGACACGCTCGAACTCACCCTCATCGGCGCACCCGCCTATGAGAAGGGGCATCGCGTCGCCTACATCGACAGCATGCGCCGCGTCCGCGAATACGAGATCACCAGCCCCCAGACCAGACACGCCAACGGCATCCCCCTGACCAGCCTCATCTGCCAGTCCACCATCCGCGAACTGTCCAAGGGATTCATCACCGAACAACGCAACCGGGGCATGAACGCCGCACAGGCCCTCGCCAAGGCGCTCACCGGCACCCGGTGGACGATCGGCGACGTGGACGCGACCGACGCGAAGGACACGAGCTTCTACCACGTCAGCCCGCTCGACGCGATCAACACGATCTGCGACACGTACGGGCTGGAGGCCGTCGCCTCCTACACGCTCGACCCGTCCGGCCGGTTCGTGACCGGACGCAAGGTCAGCCTGCTCGCCGCACAGGGACGCTCCAACGGCGTGCCACGCCGCTTCGACTACCACGCCGACCTGACCGGCATCACCCGCACCGTCGACGCGTCCAACGTCGTCACCCGCCTCTACGGGTACGGCAAGGGCGTCGAGACCACCGACGACAAGGGCGAGGCGACCGGCGGATACAGCCGCAAGATCAGCTTCGCCGACGTCAACCAGGGGCGCGAATACGTGGAGGACACGACCGCGACCGAACAGTGGGGCGTGCCCGGCCCCGACGGGACCATGCAACCCGCATGCGGCATCTACGAGAACGGCCAGCAGGACGACAAGAGCAAGCTGCTCGCCGAGACCCGCGCACGCCTCGACCGGCTCAAAACCCCCGTCGTCACCTACGAGGCGAACGTGCTCGCCCTCGCACAGGCCGGCATGGACGCGCACGGCGTCGACCTCGGAGACCGCGTGGAGATCACCGACACGGCCATCACCCCCGCGCTGCGCCTCTCCGGCCGCGTCCTCAAGATCGAGGAGAACCTGCTCGACCCCGCCGACACGACCCTCACGCTCGGCAACATCATCGAAACGGCGACCCGCTCATGGCAGTCCGCGCAGCAGCGACTCGACGCGCTCGCCAACAGCGCCGGCGCATGGAACGACTCGGCGTCGCTCGCGTCCCGCTACCTCGACGACATCATCGACGGTCTCAACACGCAGCTCAACTCCACCGGAGGATACACGTACCTCAAACCCGGCAAGGGCATATTCGTGTACGACCGGCCCGAGGATCAGAACCCGACCATGTGCATCCAGATCGGCGGCGGCTACTTCCGCATCGCCGACTCCAAACAGTCGAACGGGGAATGGGCGTTCCGCACGCTCGGCACCGGACGCGGCCTCGTCGCCGACACGCTCATCGCCGGCACCATCAAGGGCGGGTCGAACACGTGGAACCTGACCACCGGAGACCTCACGTTCCGGCAGGGAACCATCAGGGGCGGGTCGAACACGTGGAACCTGACCAGCGGCGACCTCACGTTCCGGCAGGGCAGCATCCGCGACACGACCGGGGCCAGCAGCTGGAACCTCACGAACGGCACGTTCTCCACGCGCGGCATGAGCGCGACCGACATGAACGCGGTGAACATGACCGCCACGAACCTGACCGCGACCGGCGTGAACGCGTCCGGCACGTTCTCCTGCGGCTCCACGAGCGCATACGGCATCACGCTCAACTCGACCGGACAGCTCACCGGATACCGTCATGGCAAACAGGTCGGATACATCGACTACAGCGCCCAGGCCCACAACGTCGACAATCCGAGCGAGGTCTACCACGGGCTCCAGCTGCAGGCGCAGGGCATCGTCCGCATCAGCAGCCCCCGCCTGTCCACCGCGTCCACCTCCAACACCAGCGTCACCACCACGCAGGGCTTCACCGGCAAGGTCCGCCAGCCCATCATCAGCGCGATCCGCGACATCGGCAACGGCCGCGTCTCGTGGAGCTACGGCACGCTCGAACTCCAGTTCATCAACGGTCTGATGACCAGTTACAGCACCGTCGCCGCATCATAAATAGGAAGGAGCCACATGTCACAGGCCGATCATGCCGACAATCCCGTCGTCGTCTACTGGATCCACGACGCGCTCTCCAACTCGGAGCGCATGCTCACCGACTTCTCGCCCGCCGCGATCACGCTGGCCGACCGGTCGCCGTCCACGCTGATCATCGCCGAACGCGAGGACGGGACCCGCGAGATCGCCGACCCGGCGACCATCACCGACCCGGCGGCCGCGAACACGCGCACGGGCACGTCAACCCCGAACATCCCAGCGAAAGGCGACGCATCATGACGCTTGAATCGTTCCGCACCATCAGCATCCCCCTCGACACCGCCAACGACGCGATCCCTCCCGTCCGTCTCAACGCGGGCGACGACGAGGGACGAGTCATCACCGCGATCGTCACCGACGCGGGCCGTCCGATCACCGACACCGGTCTGACCGCAGGCCTCGCATGGAACCCCCGCCCCGAGGATCCGTCCAGCGGCGGCGCGTCCACGCCGATGACGCGAGGCACCGCCACGCTCCCGGACGGCTCGCAGACCGTCACGTTCACCGCGCCCGTGCCGCGCGCGCTGCTCGCCACCAACACCGGGCGGGCGCGTCTGGGCATCGAGATCGCCGGACCGGACGGCATGATCGTCTGTTCACGCAACATCACCGCGATCATCGAACCCAGCGTCGTCAACGCGACCGCACCCGAGATCAGCGATCCGCTCACCGACCTGCGCAACGCGGCCGAGACCGCCGCCAAGGCCGCAGCCGACGCGAAGCAGGCCGTATCGGACGCGAACGCGGCGACCGACGAGGCGAACCGTGTGATCTCCGCCGCGTCGATCAGCGGCGGCGTGACGACCACGCTCCCGCCGAACAGTCCCGCCACGAGCACGCTCAAGGGCAGCGGACTGACACGCACGCTCGATCTGGGAATCCCCCGCGGCGCGGGCGTGACCACGGTCGAGGCCAGCGAACTCGACCCGAGCCTCTCGCCGCGCGCCAGCCTCGACAAACAGTCGAACGGCGACTACAAGCTGTCGCTCGCCCTGCCACGCGCCGCACGCTTCCGCGGCACGTCCGTGACCACCCTCAACCCCAGTCAGGAGCCGACCGCGGAACTCAACATGGGCGGGTCCATGAGCGGCGACTATGATCTGCGGCTTGGTCTGCCGCGCGCCGCGAGGGTGACGACGGTGACCGCGACCGCACTGCAGACGCCCACCGCGACGGTCCAAACCGACGTGGACGGCAACGGCGACATCGCCTTCCGGTTCGGCATCCCCACCGGCGGCCCCGGCCCGAAGGGCGACAAGGGCGATCCGGGTGACGCCGGTCAGGTCGCAACCCAGACGGTCGCGGGCGTGGTCAAACCCGGCAAAGGTTTGACGGTGCGCGCGGACGGCACGCTGGACGCGGAGGCATCCCAGTACACGCTGCCGATCGCCGACACGCTCGTGCTCGGCGGCGTGAAGATCGGGAAGAACATGCACGTCGGAACTGACGGCACGCTGGATGCCAGAGCAGCCACCGGGACAATGGCCGGCGCGGTCAGGCCCGGCGACGGGCTGAAAGTGGATGATACCGGCACGCTGAGCGTGAACGTGGGCGGCGGCGGACTGCAACTCTCGAACGGCATGCTGCAATGGGATTCACGCCTCTGGTTCCCCGTGTACAACCAGTCGGGCTTGTCCGGCACGGGCGAGGAGATGCAGGGCGTGGCCATGCGCGTGACCTCGGTGGGGTTCAGCGTCGAGAACCTGTGGATGGTGCATCTCGACCAGCTCGCCACCGTGCAGGTGTCATCCGGCACATATGGCTTCGGCTTCCATCTGCGCAAGGATTCGGGCGGCACGGTGGAGCTGCTGCCGTGGCGCTCCGGGGCGACGCGCACCACGATGGACCTCCCCGCGGTCTACGGGGGCGGCAGCACTGTCCGGCTCTCGTACGAGGCGAACGGCCACTACTGGTTTGCCGACAATCTCAACGTGACCGGCGTCAACCCATACGAAATGCATGTGAGCCTGCTCATGCAGGAGGCGTGACATGGATTGGAGCACTCTATGGGTGTCGGTGGCCAGCGGGGTGCTTATCTCGATGCTGTCCGCCGTGGGCGGCGTGCTGTGGTCGTCGGCGCGTCAGGCGCGCAAACGGGTCGGGGAACGCGACGAACGCCAGCGGGAGCGGGACACGGCCATCGAGGAGGGCGTGCGCGCCCTCCTCTTCGACAAGCTCAGCCGCATGCACCGCGTGTACGTGACCCAGCAGCGCCCATGCCCGCTGGACGTGAAGGAACGCGCCGAACAGATCTATCTCGCCTACCACACGCTTGGAGGCAATGGCATCGGCACGCACATGCGCGACGAGATCATCAGCGCTCATCGCGGCCCCACGCCTCCCCCATTGCCACCGCGCCCCGGCGCGGCGACGGGGCTTGACGACGACGTGGACGGGGAGACCCTGATCCCATGACCCTGCTCGATCTCATCGCGCTCGCATGGGGCGCGGGCCTCGGCCTGCTCCTCGCCGCCGTCAGACGCATCATCCTACGCGCCGCCATCCGCTCGTCGGCATCCGCCGACCCGCAACCACCATCAACCATCCCCCATCATGCGGAGGCATACGCCTCCGAAAGAAAGGACCCATCATGACCCATTTGAACGGGATCGACATCAGCCACTGGCAGACGGGCATCGATCTTGCGGCCGTGCCCGCCGACTTCGTGATCGTCAAGGCCACGCAGGGCACCGGATACGTCAGCCCCGACTGTGCGAGTCAGGTCGAACAGGCCCTCAAACTGGGTCGCATCGTCGGCATCTACCATTACGTGGGAGGCGGCGACGCGAAACGCGAGGCCCAGTTCTTCTACGAGAACTGCTCGAACTGGCGCACCAAGGTGTTCTGGTGCATCGACTGGGAGGCCGAGCAGAACAGCGCGTACGGGAACGTCGCGTATCTTGACGCCGTGGTCGGCGAGGTCGCGCGTCTGACCGGCAAGCCGCCGATCATCTACGCGGGCGCGGTCGGCTTCCCCTGGGACGTGGCCCGCCGCCACAACTCCGGCACGTGGTGCGCCCAGTACGCGAACATGAACCGTGTGGACGGCTACCAGTCTTCCCCGTGGAACGAGGGCGCATACTCGTGTACGATCCGCCAGTACACGGGCACCGGGCGGCTGCCCGGCTACAACGGGGATCTTGATCTCAACAAGTTCTACGGCAGCGCCGCCCAGCTTCGCGCCTACATCCCCGGCAGCACCGGCGGCGCACAGCCATCCAAACCCTCAACGCCCGCCCGCAAGTCGAACGAGCAGATCGCGTCGGAGGTGATCGCCGGCAAGTGGGGCAACGGAACCGACCGCGTGAACCGTCTCAGGAAGGCCGGCTACGATGCGAACGCCGTCCAGCAGATCGTCAACAAACGACTCGGCGCGGCATCCAAGCCCGCCGCCCCGGCGCGCAAGTCGAACGATCAGATCGCCGCTGAGGTGATTCAGGGCCGGTGGGGCAACGACCCGCAGCGCTCCGCCAAACTGCGCGCCGCCGGGTACGATCCCACCGCCATCCAGAACATCGTCAACAAACGACTCGGCGCAGCCACCACCCCCGCCCGCAAGAGCAACGACCAGATCGCCACCGAGGTGATCCGCGGCAACTGGGGCAACGAACCCCAACGCTCCCAGCGGCTGCGCGCCGCCGGATACGACCCCACTGCCATCCAGCAGATCGTCAACAGGCGACTCGCCTGACCAACCACCATGAAAGGAACCATCATGACCACTCCTCAGACCACTCCCGACCCCACGAACGTCACCACATTCGAGACGGCCACGCCCGAAACACCGGCTGAAACCCCCACGTACACGCCCGTGTTCAACGACACCGTGCGCACCGCCATCTACATCGTCACGCTGGTCGCCGGACTCGTCGGCCTCGGCGTATCCGCGTTCGGCGACCCGCAGGTCGGCGCATACATCAGCAGCGCCGCAGGCATCATCGCCGCCGCATTCGGCGTCACCTACAATCCGATGCGTCTCGCCGGCAAGTGATTCCCCACCCGATAAGTGCTAGTGGAATAATTCACGCCCTGTTTTAACACGCCGCCCCTCCGCCCGGGAATGGGCACGAGGGGCGGTTTTTTCGCGTATCTACAGATTGTCACGTACCAGTGCGATGACATCGCTGTTGATCCTGCGGATGACCGGATCGGCCAGCATCTCGTCCGTCGTCATCCAACGGCAATCCTTCGAGTCCACATGGAACCGGCCAGCTTTCCACGCGTCTGGCATATGCTTCACGGTCGCACGGTATAGCGTGTAATCATAAACGCGTGTCTCATCGTGTTCGGTGGAATACTTCTCGCTGCGCTTGCCTGTGATTCGGGTGAGCGTGAAATCCGATGATGGGATATCGAATCCTTTGGACAGGTATTCGGTGAGGAGACGAAGGTTCTCGGCCTCACTGTCGCTGGTCGAATGGTTCGGGAAGAAATCGCAGCCCCACTGCTTGTCATGGTAGAGGAGATAGCGGTTCCCATCGTTGATAGCTACGATGCTGCTGTGCTTCTCCGTGCCGGCCATGTGTCTCAACTCCTGATATAGTCTGTCGGCGTTATAACCGTCTTTCCATGCCATGATAACCGTCCAAAATGAGTATCCTGTGACGATGGCGGCGATAATCGCGAGAACCCACCGCAGCCAGAGCCACGGGATCACGTCGGTGAACGCGGACGGGATGAGGAACAGGCCCTCCACCGTCGCGATACCGGCCGTGACTTTTGGGCCACGCCCGATGTCGGGTCTATGAGTTTCGAGGTATGTCTTCAAACGATCCGAGTCAAGCTTCAACAGCATGCCCGCAATCATATCGACAGCCCCAAACACTCCAACAGGTCACAGTGGAATAATCCACGCCCGGTTCCAACACGCCGCCCGCTCCTCCCATCGCGGAGAAGCGGGTTGTCTTTCGCGTATCCGCGCCCTGCCTCGCCTCGCAGGGGACCGGCGGACCGGCGTCGACGCACACTGTTTTCCGCCCGTTTTTTGCCCACATCTTGCCCACATTTTTCCGTGAAATGCCATGATTTCGGGTGATATGGAATGATATAAAAAAGCCGCTCCGCCCTACTCGCGTAAGGCAAAGCGGCTATATATCAACCCCTCATAAAACGTGCCTCCGGCGGGACTCGAACCCGCAAGCCGAAGCGATCGATTTTAAGTCGACTGCGTATACCATTTCGCCACGGAGGCATCGGCCACAACGGCCAACCGTATCAGTATACGCCATCAACCCGCAATTCGTCCGTCCGTATCCGTTCGCCGCCGCAATCGCAAACGCGACACGCACGCTCACGCCTTGCGCGCGAGCAGCCGTCGGCCGTAGTCGAGCACGATGCCGTCAAGCAGACCATGCTCGCTGGCGACATACGAGTCGATAGTCTCGCCGTGCTCCGTCTCCGCCGCCTGACTCACCTTCGCCAGCACCCGACTCCAGATCAGCGCACCGCCGCCGACCACGTCGATGCGCCCCGGATGAATCGTCTTGTACGCGCGCCGATCCTCGCGGCTCATGCGCAGGAATCGATCGTCCACGGCGTAGGCATCCGCGCAGCTCATCCGCACGCCGTCCACGGCACGATGATCGTATTCCTTCAACCCAAGCGCCAGCGCGGTCATCGTGGTCACGGTTCCGGACACGCCGATGATCGTGCGGGTCCTGCCGGCCGGCACGGTGGCGAACGCCTCGTCGATATGCTCGTCGATATCGGCGATCGCCGCGTCGATCTCATCCTGCGTCGGTGGATCGGTGTGCAGATGGCGTTCGGTCATGCGCACGGAACCGATGTTCATCGAAAACGCGGCCTGCACCTGCGTGTCGGGCGAGCTCACGCCGTCGCCGCCCATCACGAGCTCGGTGGACCCGCCGCCGAGATCGACGACGAGGAACGGAGCCGCAAGATCGTCGCGCGGCACCACGCTGGTGGCACCGAGGAAACTCAGATCCGCCTCCTCGGTGCCGGGAATCACCTCCGGGCGCACGCCGAGAATCCGCTCGATGCCATTCTCGAAATCATCACGATTGGCCGCGTCTCGCGTCGCCGAGGTGGCGACGAACCGCAGCCCGTCCACCTGATACCCGGCGAGAATGGCGGCGAATTCCCTCGCCGCATCATAGGCGCGTTCGAGTGCCTCATCGGCGAAGCGATGCGTCTTGTCAACGTCCTGTCCAAGTCGGATCACGCGCAGGACACGCGGCACGATGTCATGCATGCCGTGCGCATCGACCCGTGCGATCTTCAGCCGAATGGAATTGGTGCCGCAGTCGATGCCGGCCACGGTCACCGAACGCTCGTCTCCGCTCATCATCGCTCCTCGTTGCTTGCTAAGATGTCTGCCGAATCACTCGACGGCGCACTCGGCGAATCACCCGGCGAATCACTCAGCGAATCGCCCGGCGTGCAGCCATCCGCGCACCGACAGATATTCGGATTGAATTCACCGGCGATGCGCTCCAACGTCATGTCGCCGATCGGATTGACGCCATGCCCCATCACCAGCGACTGTGCGACCAGCGCGTGAAGGCATTTGACGCGAACGGGCATGCCGCCGGCACTGACCGATGCGATGTGGCTCTCGTCGTCGCCGAGGCGCATGGCCAGCGCGTGACGGAATGCGATGTACCGCCGATGCGCGTCCAGATACCGGTTGCGCAGGCTTTCGTCCGCGGCCAGCAGATCGTTGTATTCCCTCATCACGCCGGCTGCCTCGACGTGGGAGACGGCTTTGACCGCTTCGGGAGAGGTCAGATAGCATGTCGTCGGGAACGGTATGCCGCCGGGCAGCATCGGTCGCGTGACGACCGCCAGCGGACGCCCGCACACGCAGCGCGCCCCCACGGCGACCATGCCACGCGGGTAGCGTCCGAGCTGACGCTCCACGATGGCGATGTCGTCGTCGCTTGCAGGATGAGCAAGCATGCGCTCGGCCAGTTCGTCGGCAGCCGCCTCAGTGGTCGTGTCGGGAAAAGCGGGTGTCTGATTCGCCATGGTTGCGGTCACTGATTGTCGTCCTTGTTCTCGTTGCTGGTATCGGTCTTGCTACTGGTGTCGTTCTCGTTGCTGGAATCGTTCGCACTGCTGCCGACGTTGTCGTCGGCATTCGCGTCGGATTGCGCGCGATCGGCCTTTTCGAATGAGTACGCCAGTTCACTGTACCAGGGCAATGTCTTGCCTGATGCCTCACCGTCGGCGTTCGCCGAATCCTTCGCGCCGCTCTCCCCCGTCACGGCCTCGGGATGGGCGACCTTGACGACCTGTTCGCCGGGAAAGACGAATCCGAGCCGCTCTCTGGCCTGTGCCGCCACGTACGCCTTGTCGTTCCATCGTTCGATGTCGTTTTCAAGGCTTTCCTTCTTGGCGATCAACGCCGCCTCCTGCCGTTTGAGCCCGTTGAGCTCTGACAGGTTGAGCGCATACGTGTAGAACGTCGACAGCAGCTGGATGGTTCCCAGCGCGACGATGAACAGCGTGACGAAAAACGCGATGGGCCCTGCGCTTCGCGTCCGCGCGACGGAACGACCCCGACCGGAACCGCGTGACGATCCTCTCGCGGAACCGGCCGCGCTCGTCTTCGTCGGCTTGCCCGCCTTGCCTGTCTTCGGATTCGTCGTTCCTCTCATGCCCGACGACATGGATCCTGACGATCGGGATGCGGTGGATGCCGTCGACGTTCTCCGGTTCTGTCTGCTCATGCCGCTCATATCGCAATAAAATACCCGTCGCGTCCGACGAGGAACGCGACGGGTCCTGAATGTGCTCGTACCCTTAACGATCAGGGTGCGATCATGATCATGCCGATATCACCGGTGGGTGCCGAAACGGCTCACTTGGCGATGTACTTCTTGCAGGCCTTGAAGGCGCTGTAGCCGGCGTACTGAGCGGTGGAGCCGAGCTCCTCCTCGATCTCGAGCAGGCGGTTGTACTTGGCAACGCGCTCGCCACGGGCCGGGGCACCGGTCTTGATCTGGCGGGTGTTCTTGGCGACCGCGAGATCGGAGATGGTGGTGTCCGGGGTCTCGCCGGAACGGTGGGAGACCATGGAGGTGAAGCCGTTGGCGGTGGCCAGCTCGATGGCGTCGAGGGTCTCGGTGACGGAGCCGATCTGGTTGAGCTTGACCAGCAGGGAGTTGGCGGCGCCCAGGTCGATGCCCTTCTGCAGGCGCTTCGGGTTGGTGACCAGCAGGTCGTCGCCGACGAACTGGAGGCGATCGCCGAGCTTCTTGGTGATCTTCGCCCAGTCGTCCCAGCCCTCTTCCTGGTACGGATCCTCGATGGAGACGATCGGGTACTCGTCGATCAGCTGCTCGTAGAAGTTGAGCATGTACTCGGCGTCGCGCTCGCCACCCTCGAAGTGGTACAGGCCGGTCTCCTTGTTGTAAAACTCGGAGGAAGCCACGTCGAGGCAGATGCCGATCTGCTTGCCAGGCTCGTAGCCGGCGGCGGAGATGGCGTCTACGATGTAGTTCAGGGAGTCCTTGTTGGACTTCAGCTTCGGAGCGAAGCCGCCCTCGTCGCCGAGGCCGGTGTTCAGGCCTTCCTTCTTCAGGACGTTCTTGAGGGTGTGATAGACCTCGACGCCGGCGCGCAGAGCCTCGTGGAAGGTGTCGAAGCCGTACGGGGAGATCATGTACTCCTGGATGTCGGTGGCGAAGTCGGCGTGGGCGCCGCCGTTCATGATGTTCATGTTCGGAACCGGCAGGATGTGGCCGTTGGTGCCGCCGATGTAACGGTACAGCGGCAGATCGGCGGACTCGGCGGAGGCGTACAGGGCGGCCAGGGAGACGCCCAGGATGGCGTTGGCGCCCAGACGGCCCTTGTTCGGAGTGCCGTCGAGCTCGATCATCAGGTCGTCGAGAGCGCGCTGATCGGAGGCATCCATGCCGATGACCTTCGGAGCGATCTCCTCGTTGACGGCCTTGACAGCGTTCAGAACGCCCTTGCCGCCGTAGACGGACTTGTCGCCGTCACGACGCTCCCAAGCCTCGGCCTCGCCGGTGGAGGCACCGGACGGAACCAGACCACGGCCCTCAGCGCCGTCCTCGGTATCGAGGATGACCTCGACGGTCGGGTTGCCGCGGGAATCGAGAATCTGACGCGCGTAGACGCTTTCAATAACTGCCACAACTACTCCTTTAACGTTTTGGTTGTGATGACAGACCTAAGAATAGTGGAGTTTATGGACGAGACGCAAGAGCGCGCGACACGACGATGTGAGCGCTCACATACCACGTGAGAATTCATCTTCCCGTCATTTTGGCGTTCATTTGAGCGCCGATGGGCGAAGCCTGGCCCGTATCGATCCGCGGATGCCGGGGACGCTCGGGCATCTCATCGCGCATGCCGATCCCACGGCACGACTTGCGCAGCACCGGCCCTCCAACGCCACGCATCCAACACCGCGCCTCCAACACCGACGCTACAGCACCACAGCGGAGACGACGGCAAGGGAGACCAGCGAGAACAGCGTGCTCACCAGCACGAATCCGGTCGCATAATCCGGCATATTGCCGCGTCTGCCGCAGAACATCGCGATCGTGGTCATCGTCGGCAGACCGGCGATCAGCGAGATCATCACGATCATGTCATGGCTGGCCGGTAGCGCGCCGAACCGCGCGCTCCACGACAGCAGCGCATACAATGCCAGCGGAAACAGAACCATCTTGCCGACGAGTCCCACATACAATTCGTGTCGTCGCAGCACGCCCCACCAGCGTGTCGTGGCGAACAGGCCGCCCAGATAGATCAGCGACATCGGCGTCGCCATGCCGCCGATCGTATGCAGCGGCCGCAGCAGCATCCCCGGAACATGCACACCCGCCAGAATCAGCGCCAGCGCGATCATGATGCCGATGAACGCGGGATTGACGAAGCGCCGCAGCAGACCCGCAATACGCCGGCCGGCAGACGGCCGAGCGACGGAACGACGCGACTCGTCCGTCCCTGCGACCGGCTCGCACAGCCACACGCCGTACGTCCACAGAATCGACTGGTCGATGATCGACATCAGCGCCACCCAGATCGCGCCACGATCGGGGAACAGCGACATGATCAACGGAATGCCGAGAAAACCGGCATTGCCGAACACCATCGTCGCCTGAAAGACCCGCCTACGCGAGCCATGCAGCCGCAGCAGCCGCGAGAAGGCGAAGAACGCCGCCGCCAGCAGCGCGTACATGATCGCCGTGAGCAGCATCACGCCCCAGTTCGCCGCCAGATCGCCGCGAGTCGCACCATCCACGGCGTTGGCGAACACCAGCACCGGAATCAGCACGTTGAGCAGCAGCGCGCACATGCCGTTCAACGCGACCGTACCGTACAGCTTGAGCCGCACGCAGCCATATCCGACCAGCAGCATGATGAGAAACCCCACCAGCTGGCCGATCACCACGACAAACTGATCCATGCCCGATGTACATCTCCCTTTGCGACGTTCATTCGCTGCATATCCGTTGCGCCATCCTTGTTGCGCAATCCTTGTTGCGCAATCCACGGCGTGACTTACGTTCCAGTATTTACGTTGCGCAATCCGCCGGCGACGACTATCCGCGATTGCGCGACTCGCCGCCGCCCGGCTTCCATGCGAAGTCGTTGAGCAGGTCGTTCACCCAGTCCATGACCTGCTCGCCGCTCATCGGACCGGAGCCGAGCGAGCCGGCGAACGGGGCGGGAATCGTATAGGTGTGGGTGAGCGGCCGGTACTGCGCGCCCTTGTAGATGCGGTTGATGCGCATCTGCATCGACTCGGACGGGTCGATTTTGCCGACACGCACGTTGCGTCCCTGCGCTATGATCTCCGAGATGCCGAGCCGGCGGGCGCGCATGCGCAGCCGCGCCACGCCGAACAGCGTCTCGAACTCCCCGGGCAGCTTGCCGTAGCGGTCCGCAAGCTCGTCGGCCAGCTCGCGCAGATCGTCCTCATCGTGCGCCGCGGCGAGCTTGCGATACGCCTCAAGCCGCAGCTTGTCGGAATTGATGTAGTCCACCGGAATCGACGCCTCGATCGGCAGATCGATGGTCACGGCCAGCGGCTCGAACGCCTTCTGCGGCTCCTTGTACGCCTCGACCGCCTCGGAGACCATGCGGATGTACAGGTCGAATCCGACGCCTTCGATGTGCCCGGACTGTTCGTCGCCGAGCAGATTGCCGGTGCCGCGCAGCTCGAGATCCTTCATCGCCACGTCGAAGCCCGATCCCAGCGCCGTGTTCTGCGCAATGGTCGCGAGCCGGTCATGCGACTGCTGCGTCATCGGCTTGGATGGATCGTACAGGAAGTACGCGTACGCGCGCTCACGGCCACGCCCGACGCGGCCGCGCAGCTGGTGCAGCTGCGAGAGGCCGAACTTGTCGGCATGATCGACGATCAGCGTATTCGCATTCGAGATGTCAAGTCCCGTTTCGATGATCGTGGTGCACACGAGCACGTCGATGTCGCGATGCCAGAAGTCGCGGATCACCTGATCAAGCTGCTTCTCCCCCATCTTGCCGTGCGCGATGCCGACGCGCGCCTCGGGCACCAGCTCGTGGATCCTCGCCGCGGTCTTGGAGATGTCCTGCACGCGATTGTGCACGTAGAACACCTGGCCGCCGCGCAGCAGTTCGCGGCGCACGGCCGCGGTGACCTGCGCATCCTCGTACGCGCCGACATACGTGAGCACCGGCAGGCGATCCTCGGGCGGGGTGGCCAGCGTCGACATCTCGCGGATGCCGGTGACCGCCATCTCCAGCGTGCGCGGGATGGGCGTCGCCGACAGCGAAAGCACGTCCACGTTCGTGCGCAGCGCCTTGAGCGTCTCCTTGTGCTCGACGCCGAACCGCTGCTCCTCGTCGATGATCACGAGCCCCAGATCCTTGAACTTGATCTTGGGGTTGAGCAGCTTGTGCGTGCCGATCACCACGTCGACCGCGCCGGATTCCAGTCCCTCGATGGTCTCGTTGATCTCCTTGGTCGTCTGGAAGCGGCTCATCGCCGCGACGGTGACGGGGAATCCCTCATAGCGTTCGGTGAACGTCTCGTAATGCTGCTGGACGAGCAGCGTGGTGGGCACGAGCACGGCCACCTGCTTGCCGTCCTGAATCGCCTTGAACGCGGCGCGCACGGCGATTTCGGTCTTGCCGAAGCCGACGTCGCCGCAGATCAGGCGATCCATCGGCACCGGCTTTTCCATGTCGGCCTTGACCTCGTCGATCGTGGTGAGCTGATCGGCGGTCTCCTGGTACGGGAACGCGTCCTCCAGCTCCTTCTGCCACGGCGTATCGGGGCTGAACGCGAAGCCGGGGGTGCGGCGACGCGCCGAATACAGCTTGACCAGGTCCTCGGCGATCTCATGGACGTGCTTGCGCGCCTTCGCCTTGGTCTCGGCCCAGTCGGAGCCGCCGAGCTTGTTGAGCTTGGGCACCTCCGCGCCGATGTATTTGCTGACCAGATCGAGCTGATCGGTGGGGATGAACAGCTTGTCGGCCGGGGCGCCGCGTTTGCTTGGCGCGTATTCGATAACGAGATACTCGCGGGTGGTCCTGTTCGCCCCGGTGCCGATATCGCGTTGGCGCATGCCGACGAACCGCCCGATGCCATGCTGCTCATGCACGACGAAGTCGCCGGGCTTCAATTCCATCAGGTCGATCGCCTTGCGGCGTCGCTTCGGCGTCTTCGCGACGCCCGCCGCGGATGAGCGCCCGGTCAGGTCGCGTTCGGTCAGCAGCGCGATCCTCGCGGCCGTGTCGACGAACCCGTCGATGGCCTGCGAGCGGATGACCTCGAAGCTGGCGATGCCGGTCTCGTTGATGGCCCGCTTGAGTCGGGCGAGCGTGCCCTGCGCGGCGGCGGTGACGGCCACCCGATAGCCGGAGTCGATCAGTCCCTCGATGCCCGCGGCGGCCTTCGTCTCATTGCCGCGATACTCGCCGGGATTGCGCGCGGCGAGCTGCATATGATTGGGCATCGTCTCGTCCACGCCGAAGCTGGACAGCTTCCATACGTCATGCCTCGAATAGGCAAGCGCGCTGACCGTCTCCTCGAAGTCGAGGAAGCTCGCCTGATCGAAGCTGATCGGCGCGCCGGCACCATGACCGGAGGCGGCGACGTGCCAGCTTGCGGCGAGGAACTCGTTGGCGGTCTTGGCGAGGTCGTCGGCTGCCCGACGCAGTTTTTCGGGGTCGGACAGCATGATGACCGCGTGATCGTCGAGCATGCCGCTGATCGGCTCCATGTCGTCGATCAGTGCGGGCATGAGCGATTCCATGCCTTCCACGGGAATCGCATTGGCGATGGACTCAAGCATGTCGTCGGCGTTCGGAATCTGCCCGATGAGGCTCTTCGCCCGATCGCGCACAGCCTGGGTCAGCTGCAGCTCGCGGCAGGGCGTGGCCCAGATGCTCGCCAGCGCGTCACCGTACGTACGCTGGTCGGAGGCGTGGAACTGCCGGATCGTGTCGATCTCGTCGCCGAAGAACTCGATGCGCACCGGATGCGGCGCGGTGGGCGGGAACACGTCGATGATGCCGCCGCGCACGGCGAATTCGCCGCGATCCATGACCAGATCGACGCGCGTGTACGCGTTTTCGACGAGCCTGGCCGACGCCTCGTCGAGCGCCAGCTCCTCGCCGCGCGCGAACACGAGCGGTTCGACGTCGCCGAGTCCCCGCACGACCGGCTGGATGAGCGATCGCACCGGCATGACGAGGATGCGGATCGGCCCGAACATCGGATTCGTCGCGCTCGGATGCGTGAGCCGCCGAAACACGGCCATGCGACTGGCGACCGTATCGGCGCGCGGGCTGAGCCGTTCATGCGGCAGCGTCTCCCACGCCTCCAGCTGGGCGATGTCGTTCGGATCGCCGTCATACCAGGAGCGCAGCGCGCCCACGGTCTCCTCGGACTCGCGCCCGGAGGCGACGACGAGCACGACCGGTCTGCCGCCGCGCCGCGCCGTCGCCGCCGCGAGCGCCGGGCGAAGACCCTCGGGAACGCCGACGGTGATGGCCGGATCGGTGCTCTGCGCCGGACGCTCACCAGAACACCCGCCAAGACGCTCGCCGGGATGCTCATCGATGCTGGGTTCGATCTCACCGGCCACGAGATCATGGAAGGCCGTGTCGCCCTTGTCGAGCGTGTCCAGCAGTGCGGCGAGGGTCCCATGCGTCTGGCCGGCGGCCGAAGCGGCCTGATCGCGCGTGACGCTATCGGCCATTGAACTTCTCCTGGGTCTTGGCAAGCCCGTCGAAGATGATGGATTCGGCGGCGTCGGCGCCATCCATCAGGAAGTCCGGCAGCTGTTTGCGCTGATCGGGGCCGAATCCGCCGAGCACCCAGTTGATGGTGTTGTCGTGCGCGTTTGCGCCGCGCCTGGCATGACCCACGCCCATGCGCACGCGGGCGTACTGCGGCGTGCCGAGCGCCCTGTCAATGGACTTGATGCCGTTGTGCCCGCCCGCCGAGCCGCCGGCCTTGACTTTGATGCGCCCGAATTCCAGATCCATGTCGTCGTGGATGACGACGACATGGTCGGGATCGATCTGATAGTAGGCGCTGATCGAGGCGACCGCGTTGCCCGAATCGTTCATGTAGGTCAGCGGCTTGGCGAGGAAGAACTTGACCGCGCGTCCCTGCAGATGCATCGCGCCCTTGCCGAGCATCGCGAGTCCCTTGTGATCGGAGAACGCCACCGACCAGCGCTCGGCGAGCACGTCGGCGGTCATGAATCCCATGTTGTGCCGCGTGTCCTCGTATTTCTTGCCCGGATTGCCCAATCCCACGATCAGCCAGAAATCAGATGCCATCGTCTCGCCCTCCCAGCGTCCATCGTCCCGTGTTCCGTATTCCATGTTCATCGAATGCAGCCGCGCGCCATGCCGATGCGGCGCCGTCTGCGCAAACACAGGCATCATACCCGCGCCCGACGTCAAGCCCGCCCCGGACCCGTGTTCCGGCACGGCACCGACCGTCAGCGAAGCAGCCTGACCCAGTAGCTCATGTCGTGGAGCCGCCCGTCGCCGCTGGTGACCGCGCCCTGGAGCAGACCGAAGCGGGTGAAGCCGAAACGGCGCATCAGCGCGATCGACCCGGCGTTGTCGGCATAGATGATCGCGGCAGCATGGGTGAAGCCGCGATCACGGGCGGCGTCGAGCAGCCATTGGACCATCGCCCTGCCGAGACCCTGCCGGTGATATGCGCCGGCGATGTAGTAGCTCAGTTCGGTCACGCCATCGTAGCCGGCGCGCTGATGGAATTTCGACAATGAGCCGAATCCCGCGGTTGTGCGTGTTCCGGTCGCCGGGTCGACGACGTCGATGACGACGACCGGATAGCGGTCGCGCGGCTGATGGGATTCCACCCAGGCGAGTCTGGCCTGACGGGATACGGGTTCCAGATCGGCGGAGGCGCCGCCGCGAATCACCGCCTCGTTGTAGATGTCGGTGATCGCGGTCAGATCGTGCGGCTCGGCCGGGCGAATGGTGTACGTCTGCATAAGCAACCAAGCATAGCCTCATCGGCATCCCGACGCGAAACCCGCAACGGCACCAACCTCATAAGCAAACCTCATAAGCAAACCTCACAAGCAAACCTCACGAGGATTCGTAGAAGTCGATCGCCTCCTTGATGTCGCCGCCGAACACCGCCCGCCCCTTGCGGATGACGATGCCCCGGTGGCAGAACTCCTTCGCCATGCTGGTCGAATGGGTGACGAACAGCACGGTCACGTTCTCGTTGGCGATGATGCCGCTGACCCGCTCGCGGCATTTCCTTGCGAATTTGCGGTCGCCGACGGCAAGCGCCTCGCCGCGCGGCACCGTGAAGCTCAGATCGTCGTTCGCGTTCACCACGCTGTAGGGCACGCGCTTCGAGAAGGTGGCCAGCAGCCGCAGCTTGTCGTTCCTGAACAGCTTGTACCGCTTGGTGACGTGGTCGAACCGCACGGCGACGGGATTCGACGCATCCTCGTCGCGAATGACCGTGGCATCCCCCACGCGGGTGACGTTGGGCGGCACGCTGGACCGCACGTTGGCAGACGCATTGGACGCGGACGCGGCGCGCGACGACGAATCAGACGACGGATCAGAGGACAGATCAGAAGCGAATCAGCGGCTGATCAGCGGGCATAGCACCTAGTTCAGCGGCACAGCGCTTCGAGTCGCTCCCGGAACATGGTCGTGAAGCGCCGCGCATCCACGCCGAACGCCACATGCGTGGTCTTGTTCGTCTGGCGCAGACGGGTCGGGTCTCCGATGGTGCGCCCGCGCACGCCATGCCCGTTGCCGGTGGCGGTCTCGGTCATCATGTTGATCGGCAGGCAGTCGACCAGCGTCGGGTCAAGTGCGACGGCGACGGCGAGCGGATCGTGCAGCGGGCTGCCCGCAAGGAAGATCGGATCGCTCGACTCGTTCGCGTTGATGTAGAAGCGGACCATATCGGCGAGGAATGCACCGCGGCGTGTGCCCGTGGCACGCCACGACTCGGCGTCCTCGCGGGTCATCAGGCACTGGTGGGTCACGTCGAGGCCGACCATCGTCACGTCCACGCCGGAGCGGAACACCCGATTCGCGGCCTCGGGGTCCTGGAAGATGTTGGTTTCGCAGACCAGATCGTAGCAGTTGCCCTCCTGCGTGAGGGAGCCGCCCATGATGACCAGTTTCAGGTTCGCCGCGATGTCGGGCGCCTGACGAATCGCGGCGTCGATGTCGGTGAGCGGACCGGTGGCGACCACGGTGACGTCGCGGCCGAGGCGACGAACCGTGTCGATGATGAAGCGCACGCCTTCACCCTCGCGGGATGCCGCGGCGGCATCGGCCATCGCCGCGTAGGTTGTGGCAGCGACGCCGGCGGCGGACGCTGCGGCAGACGCAGCGGTTGTGGCGAACGCAGCGGTTGTGGCGGCGGAGGCATTGGTGGGGGCAACGTCGGTCGCGACGACATCGACATGCTCGCCGCCGACCGATTTGATCAGCCGACCGCGAAAGGCGGCGGATGAACGGGCGGCCTCGGCTGATCGGGCAGCACCGGCCGCATGGTCGCCGTCACCGGTATGATCGCCGGCATGATCGAGATCGCCGCCCTGCGGCATGTAGGTGGCCGGATTCACGTTGCCGAGTCCATTGGAACCGTGGAATCTGGCGCATCCTTCATCCACTTCGAACAGATCGGCCCATGACGGCGCCTCGCACCCGGCGAACACCGGTATGTCGTCGCGTCCGAACAGACGCAGCACGTCGCGGCTGTTGCGCACCGCGCTCTGCGCGGTCACGTTGCCGTAGGTGCCGACGACTCCCAGCAGATCGGCTTGCGGAGAGGCGAGCAGATAGCTCAGCGCGAGCGCGTCGTCGATGCCGGTGTCGGCGTCGAGCACGAGGCGCGTCATGGGCTCGGTCACGTTACTTGGCTCCCTTCAGGAACTCGTTGGTGGCGCCGTCCTTGGACTGGGGCACCTTGTCGGTCGGATTGCCGTTGGCATCGGTGTAGGCGTGTCCCTCGCCGAGGAAGTCGAAGCGCTCCTGCGTGCCGGTGAAATCGTTGGTGCCGAGCACGAACGAGCCGTCCTTGATCTTGGCGGGGTCGCCCCAGTACTGGCCGTCGACGATCACATGCATGCTCTTCTTGACGAAGGCCTCCTCCAGATGGTAGTCGGCGGCCTCCTTGACGAGGATCTTCGCGGCGTCGTCGGGATTCGAGTAGGCGTACTCGTAGCCCTTCTGGGAGGCCTGGACGAACTTGCGCACCAGTTCGGGGTTCTCCTTGATGAGCTTGTCGCTCGTGATGATGCCGATGGCGTCGCCGTTGCCGGGAACGCCGTAGTCGGGCTCGGTGAAGCAGTTGAGCTTGGGACCGTACATTTCGGCCTGCACGCCCTCCCAGGTGGAGTAGAATCCGCCGAAGTCGGCCTGTCCGGATTCAAGCGTCTTGAACGTGGAGGTGCCGACGGTCACCTTGTCGAACTCGCCCTTGCCGCCATCGTACTGGACCATGCGCTTGATGACGATGTCGGATTCGTTGCCGCCGAACGTGGCGAACGTCTTGCCGTCGAAGTCCTTCGGGGACTTGATGGCCGTGTTGCTGGCGAGCGCGCACCAGATCGCGCTGGGCTTCTGCTGCACCTGCATGACCTGCTTGATGTGGGCGCCCTTGAGGTCGGTGTAGCTGGCCGCATTGTAGAGGTTGGACACGGCGAAGTCGGCCACGCCGTTGTTCACGGCAAGTTCGGCACCGGTCTTGGAGACGGCGATGATGTCGACATCAAGGCCGGCATCCTTGAAATAGCCCTTGTTCTTGGCGACGTAGACGCCGATGTGGTTGGTATCGGCGGTCCATGCCAGCATGAAGGTGACCTTGGTCAGTTTCGTGTTGGAGGAGTCCGCCGTATTGGATGCGCCGCCGCAGCCGGCGAGCGCGAACGACGCGGCGATCGCGGCGGTGGCCGCAAACACACGGGTGACGGTCTTTCGGATGGTTGACGCGATGGTCATGATGATTTCCCTGCAATCGTTTCTCTCGACGCGCCGGCTGCGCAATGCCCTGCTGGCGTTGCCGCCGGCGCGCATCGTTCTCTGGGACGCTTTCGGGCGGATTTCGACAGAGAACGATGCAATAGGGCCTGATTCCGTCCGTCCAATGCCCCCGTTCGAGCGCACGACCTTGCACGGATTCCTGGCTGGTTCCGATTGGTCGACTCGACGGTTTGCCACACATTGGCGCTGAAGCGATACCGATTCTACCCGAATCCGTGACAATCGCCCAGAGGCGTGGACTGTAGCCGTGAAGTGAACGGCAGAGCCGTTCGCAGACAACGTCGCCCGACGATAGTCGAGCCGGCAGGCCGCGCGCGAAACGTGTCCGCAGCTGCAGACCGGGTTGTCAGCGAAGCTGATTGTGGAGAGGAAGTAGTTCCCCCTCCGATGATTACGAGACAGCTGGTTGCCGGCCAGCGCCCAGCGATCGAAATTCGGGAGAAGAACGGCGATCTCCCGAATTACGTTCACTGAGCACCGATCAGCGATCATTTTTCGGGAATTATGCCCATTGCTCCCGAATTTCGATCACTGAGGAGTCGGCAGCGATCGAAATTGTGGGAGATAGCGGCTGGTTTCCCGAATTTCGATCACTGGGAGCCAGTGGCCTATCTCGCCAATAATCAAGAACTCCATCTCTCGTTTCCTTCCCCAGTCGGTTTCGATGCCAGTCACCTTGCTCACGGGGCTTATACCTCCGAGCAGCAGACCACTAGTATCCTGCGTCAGAAATGCGTTGACGAATTCACTACCCCTCAGTCCCGCTTCGCGGGCCAGCTCGTCCTGTAATTATGGACGCGCTTCGCGCGCATCCTGCTAGCTCGCCGGTCGGCTCGCACAGCACCTACAAACAGCTCCGCTGTTTGCTTTACAGTGCTGGTCCCGCAATCACGGACGCGCTGCGCGCGCGGTTTGCCGGCTCGCCGGTCGGCTCGCACGTTGCCTACAAACAGCTCTGCTGTTTGCCTAACGGCAACGTCCTGACAAAGGGAGCCAACAATATCATCAGCGAATTTCTGACGCACTTCTGACGCAGAACATTAGTGAGGATTTGCGCAAGAAATTCTCGGGGAAAGTGGCGAGTTCGAGATTCTCTTGCGCTGAGCTGCTTTGTAGCGCTAGTTTTTCTCGAACTGTGGGTTTGTTTCGAGATTCTCTTGCGCTGGGCTTGATGGTGTCGTAGCCGCAGCTGGGGTTGCCGCAGCCACGCGATGGAGAAATGCCCCATTTTTTCATCGCGTGGCTGTGTGGTCTACCACGGGGCGGCGTGTGACCGACTGCATCGCGTTGTTTGGGTCGTTTTTGCGGCCATGCGACCGGTTGTGATCGGTCACATCGTGTGGCATGACAAATCGGACAGCCACGCGATGCAAAAAACGCCTGTTTTCTCATCGCGTGGCTGCGAACGATAAACCGTGATAAAACCATCATCGTGTTGAATAATTACAAAATGGCGGAATTCCAATGTTTCTGGACCATGCTGCGTCAGGCGTGCGTGTCACGGGACGTGGAAATAGGGTGAAACGTCGTCGCATGACAAATCGGACAGCCACGCGGTGCAAAAAACGCCTGTTTTCTCATCGCGTGGCTCCCGCACCAATCAAATCCAGCCATGCATTGCGATGTGACCGCTTACATTTCATCGCGTGGCTGCAACGGTTGGCTGCAACGGTCGGTGTTTGGGTTCGGGGCGATCGCAATTCGGGAAAAGATCGTTGATCTCCCGAATTTCGATCGCTGCCGATGGCTCAGTGAACGAAATTCGGGAATGGAGTGGCTATCTCCCGAATTATGATCGCTTGGAGCTCCTCAGTGAACGAAATTCGGGAGCAATGGGGATTATTCCCGAATAATGTTCACTGACGCGACTCCGGAGATCATTATTCGGGAGATGATCGTTATTTTTCCGGCGCCGCACGCTCGTCATCATCTGTTCGCCCGGTATTCATGGAACCGGTCACGCAGCGGGTAGCCAAGCATCGCTATCGCTTAATAGGAAAATTGCGCCATGCCGCCATTGTTAGCGCTCACAACACACCGTGCAAAATGGTGGCTAGAGTCGTGGAAATCTAGTACACTGTCGATTGGCAACGGGCCGTCCGGCCCATGTTCAAGTCCAGAAAAGGATAGGCAGGCATTCATGCGTAAAGCCAAGATCGTTGACACCATCGGACCTTCCACCGAGTCTCTCGAAGGCATCACCAAGCTCGTCGAGGCCGGTATGGACGTCGCACGTCTGAACCGTTCGCACGGCACCCCTGAGGATCACCTCAAGGTCTACAACAACGTGCGCGCGGCCTCCAAGGCCATCGGGCGTAACGTCGCCGCCATGGTCGATCTGCAGGGCCCGAAGATCCGCTGCGGCTGGTTCAAGAAGAACGCCGAGGGCGAGGACAAGGTCCAGCTTCAGCTCGGCCAGGAGTTCATCATCACCACCGACGACGTCGAGGGCGACGAGCACATCACCTCCACCACGTTCAAGGGTCTGCCGGGCGACTGCCACCCGGGCGACCCGATCCTGATCGACGACGGCAAGGTTCGTCTTGAGGTCACCAAGGTCGAGGGCAACAATGTCCACACCAAGGTCGTCGTCGCCGGACCGGTCTCCAGCCACAAGGGCATCAACCTGCCGGGCGTCGCCGTCTCCCTGCCGGCTCTGACCGAGAAGGACGAGGCCGACCTGCGTTGGGCCATCCGCACCGGTGCCGACATCATCGCCATGTCCTTCGTGCGCTTCGCCACCGACATCGATCGCGCCCACGAGATCATGGACGAGGAAGGCCGCCGCATCCCGATCGTCGCCAAGATCGAGAAGCCGCAGGCCCTTGAGAACCTTGAGGACATCGTCAAGACCTTCGATGGCGTCATGGCCGCCCGTGGCGACATGGCCGTCGAGTGCCCGCTTGAGGAGGTCCCGCTGGCCACCAAGCGCATCATCGAGCTTGCCCGCCAGTACGCCAAGCCGGTCATCGTCGCCACCGAGGTCCTCGGCTCCATGGTCCACTCCCCGGTGCCGTCGCGCGCCGAGGCGTCCGACTGCGCCAACGCCGTCCTCGACGGCGCCGACGCGACCATGACCTCCAACGAGACCGCCGTCGGCGAGTACCCGACCGAGACCGTCGCCACCATGTCCCGCATCTCCGGCTTCGCCACCGAGCACGGCTTCGACCGCATCCCCGAGCTCAAGGATCTCGACATGTCCTCGACCGGCGCCGTCTCCTCGGCCGCCGTCGATCTGGCCGACAAGCTCAACGCCAAGGCCATCGTCGCCTACACCCAGACCGGCAACACCGTGCACCGCGTCTCCCGCGAGCGCCCGGCCGCCCCGATCTACGGTCTGACCAACAACGAGCGCACCTTCCACTGGCTCGCCCTCTCCTGGGGCACCGAGGCGTTCCTGCTCGATGAGGATTACCACGACAAGTCCCGCAAGGACCTCATGGCCTTCACCGACAAGGTTCTCAAGAATGCCGGCAAGGTGGCGGACGGCGACAAGATCGTCGTGCTGAGCTCCGCTCAGGGCGAACACGCCGCCGGCTCCACCGACACCATCTACGTGCACACCGTCGGCAACGCCGAGTGAGCATACGAGTACAGTCGCGCTCAGTCGCGGCCCGATGCGGCGATTGATTGATCGCAGCTGAATCAATATGACTCAGGTCCCTTCCGTCAAGTGACGGGAGGGACCTGCGTCGTTATCGGTATGATGTCGTCGGCATAGTGACTATTTGCGAGAATTCTGCTGTTTTCGTGGGTTGGATGGTGGGGCACGAGAGAGACGCGAGCGAGGGGCGCTGCTGTAGCGCAAGGATTTCTCGGGGAAAACGGCCGTCTCGTAAAATCCTTGCGCACAGGAAGCACAAGAGAAGCACAAGAGAAGCACAAGAGAGACGGAAAGTGCGATCGAGAAAGGTAGAGCTAGAAAGAGGTAAAAAGAGACGCAGGAGGTGAGCCGGAGAAGGGTGCCAGAGCAGGGACACCGCTTGGTGCAAGGTCCTTGGTTCTTCTTGGACGATGAGCATCCTACCCGAATAGCGCCCTTCCACTACCATCCCAACGGTTCAGCAACGAACCACCACACACGATAACGACACGACACAGCAGAGAC
>NZ_RQSP01000029.1 GCF_009078285.1 Bifidobacterium jacchi | reverse complement strand
ATTTCGTTCGCTGAGACGGTCTGCCGAGACGGTCACCATGAGCGTAATTCGCCGGCGTGTCGATATATATACACACATTTGAAAGCAAGAAATGGCTTGTCGCCGAGCGAGCTATTCCGCCTTGAGCGTGGGGCGTTTGGTGCGCGAGCGGATCGCCGTGTTCTCGGGCATCGGCTCGGGGCATGGCATTGAGAACACGTGCGCCGGATTGTTGATCGCCTCCACCCAGCGGCCGTCCGCATCGCGGAAGCCACCCGCAGGCATCGTATAGGCGAACGGCCGGCGTCCGGGTAGCAGGAACTCGACCTGCTGGCCGGCCTCGATCTTGTTGCGGCTCATGATCGTGACGCGCCCGCCCTCGCTCGGACTCCACGACAACACTTCGCCGACCACCATCCACGCGCGGAAATACGCGGAACGATCGGTGTTCTGGCTCACCTTGTGCTCCGGATAATAGAATCCGGTCGAATAATCGCGGTGCGCCACCTTGTCGGGTTCCTCCAGCAGCCAGTCGGGCAGTGACACATGCGTCGCCGGGCGAACGCGCGCGTGATGCCAGCCCTCCGGCAGCACCTCGGGCGCGGTGTTCGACTTGCGGCGGGCTGAGCGCGCCTTGTAGCTCAGTTCGTCAAGCTGGGTGCCGCCCGCCGCGCGCGCGGCCGCGTCGATCGTCGGCTTTGCTGCGGTGGATGCTGCGGTGGCTGCCGCTGTGGATGCCGCATTGGGGGATGTTGTGGCTGCGTCCGCCGTAGCTGCGGCGGTTCCGGCTGCGCTAGATGCGGTTGCTGCGGCGGTTGTCTGCGGCTGTGTCTGCGATTCGGGTGTCTGCGATTCGGACGCATCCGATTCGCCACCTGCGAACTCCAATCCCATATCGCCGCCGGGTACGCCGGCGAACGCCTTGTCCGCGTTGCGCTCGATGGCATCCGCCGGCAGTGCGGCCGCATCATCGACGATAAGCGACCAGTCGGGATCGCCCTCGCGAATCACCCTATCCGTAAACGGTCGCAGCGTCTCGCCGGACGCCGACTCGAATCCGCGCTGCACCATGTATTCGTTCACGGCGATCTTGTACGCGTTCGTCATCGCCGCAATGTAATACGCGGACTTCGACCGGCCCTCGATCTTCAGGCTCGTCGCGCCCGAATCGATCAGATCGTCGAGATGATCAAGCATGCACATGTCCTGCGAATTGAACAAATACGCGCCCTCCGCGGTCTGTTCGATCGGGTAGTACTGCCCGGGCCGCTTCTCCTCGACGATCGAATACTTCCAGCGGCACGGCTGCGCGCACTCGCCATGATTGCCGTCGCGGCCGGTCAGATAGTTGGAGAACAGGCAGCGACCCGAGAACGCCATGCACATCGCGCCGTGCACGAAACATTCGATATCCATGTCGTCGGGGATGCGCGCGCGAATGTCGCGCACCGCCTGCAAATCCATTTCGCGCGCAAGCACCACGCGACGGGCGCCGAACTCGTAGAGCGCCTGCGCGGCGCCGTAGTTCGTCACACCGGCCTGCGTGGAGACGTGCAGCTCGATGTCGGGCGCGATCTGATGCGCCATCATCATCACGCCGATGTCGGTGACGATCATCGCGTCGATGCCGGTGTCCTTGAGCTGACCGATGTATTCGCGCATCGCCTCGACCTCGCTGTTGCGCGGCAGCACGTTGAGCGTCACATACACGCGGGCACCGCGTTCATGGGCATAACGCGCGCCCTCCTCGAAGTCCTCAAGGCTCAGGTTTTTCGGCGCGGAACGCATGCCAAATGCCTTGCCGCCGCAGTAGACGGCATCTGCGCCGAAATCCACTGCGGTCTTCAATCCGCGCAGGTTGCCGGCGGGCGCGAGCACCTCCGGCTTGCGGCGGCGGGGCAAGCCGGACGGCGGCAGGGTGGGCTGCAATGCGGGCTGCGATGCGGGCGACTGCGGCGCGGGCTGCGTCGCGGATGACTGCGGCGCGGACGTTGGCGCGGATACGAGGGTTTCCATCGATTCATCAAGCACCCCACCAGTCTAATGGCATCGGCCAACCATGCCGATACGGATTGCAGTCGAACTGCATTCGCGCCCCGTCGCCGCTCTCTGCGGTCAGTCGCCACCCGCCGCGGGATTCATCGTCGGTGAGCTCACCCCTCAAACGACAGGGTTCGCATGCGCTGGGTGGATATCACGCCTACGGCGGTGACGATCAAGGTGAGCGCGGCCGTCACCGCGATCGATACGAGATCGATACTGCCGGACATCGTCGCTCGCGCGACGTTCACCTGATAGGTCAGGGGATTGCACAGGGCGACGGCGCGAAGCAGCGCGGGAGCGGAATCAAACGAGTAGAACACGGGCGCCGAGAAGGTCAGCGGTAGCGTGAGCAGGGACAGCACGAAGTTGCGCGTCTGATAATCCTTGATCAGACCGGTCAGGCAGTATCCGAAGCATTGCCAGAACCAGATCGCGACCAGGCCGACGCATGCGATGACCACGATCGCAAGCACCGACAGACGCAGTCCGACGGCGAAGGCGGCGACGATGATGACGCATACCTGAAAGAGGTACAGCACGGCTCCGGGAACCATCATCGCAAGGAAATATGCGCCTGCGGGAACGCCGGCCTGCAGTTTGTACGCGGCGAGCCCCCAGCGGCGTTCGGTGACGACGCGCGCCACGATGTGGCTGATGCCCGCCGACGCCTGCATGACCACGAGACCGGGGAAGAGAAAGCGCAGATATCCCGGGTCGTCGAGCGTGGAGGACAGTCCTACGCCGAGAAACAGCAGGTAGACCAGCGGGTTGATGGCGGCGGCGATCCAGCGCATCGGCATGCACAGGTCGGCACCCTGCCATTCCAGCTGCGCCATGACCGAAAACGCCCTCGTCCAGCCGAGGCGCTGCCGGTGCATGCTGTGTATGCGCGTTGTTGTGGTGAGTGTATTCATTGAAATCTCCATTCCCGTCACGCCGTCTTCTCTGCCGGGCCCGCCGCCGACTCGGCCGGCGTATCATGCTCGTGTTTGTGCGCATTGAATGTCCTCATCGCATCGCGCAACGTCACGCCCTTGCGCGCGATATCCTCGATGACCATGCCTTCTCGTTCGAGGATCTCGAACAACGGGCCCAACGGCGAGCCCGTGGGCTGTCGTACGCTCAGATGCGTGCCGTCAACGGTGAGCCGGTACCGGTCGGGAAGCATTGATTCGTCGATATGGCCCGGGCCCGGCGCGATCGTGATGTCCAGCTGTTCCTCTTGGGCGAAGTGGCGGATGAACTCATCCTTTGCGCCGTAGAACATGATGCTGCCGTTGTCGAGCAGCAGCACGTCGTCTACGATGTCCTCTACGGCGGCGAAGTCATGCGAGGATATGACAATCAGTTTTCCCTCGTCGCGCTTGGCGGCCAGAACACGTCCGAGCCGGTCGATGCTCGTCACATCAAGTCCCACGGTCGGCTCGTCGAGCAGCAGTATGGACGCGTCCATCGCCAGAACCCGGGCGATCATCAGACGTTGCTGCTGTCCGCCGGACAGCAGCTCTGGGGTTTTGTCAAGCGGGGCGTCGTTCAGCCCCACGGTGTCGATCGCCCAATCCGTGCGCTCCTGCGCCTGCCGCCCCTTGAGTCCGGCCATGCACGCGCCCATCCAGATGTTCGCGCGCCCGGAGACGAACCAGTCGATCATCAGTCGCTGCGAGCACCAGCCTACGCGCGCGTCGGACACAGACACATCACCCTGTGACGGTGCAAGCACGCCCGCGACAAGATGAATGAACGTCGATTTTCCAGCGCCGTTCTCGCCGAGCAATCCCACGATACGCCCGGCCTTCAGATTGACGGTGATGTCGGTAAGCGCGGTTTTGTCGCCGTAGCGCATGGTAACGCCATGCATGTCGATGTCGATGTCAAAGCCATTGCGTTCCAAAAGACAAACTCCAATCGAGATCGTATTGCCTACTTATTGATTGAGACCATGCATACAGACTGGTATCGTTTTGAAGAATCGTTTTGAAGGTTTATATTTCCTAAATCTATATTGCGTAATCCTTGATATCCGTATCTCATATAATAAAGTAACCGCATTAACATCTTTTCGTGCTGCTTTTTGTGGCTGTTTTTTGCATTGTCGTTCTGTAGTCGTTCAGTAGCTCAGTCGGCTTGCGTTTGTGCAGTGCGGCGTTCGCAGGTGGCGGCAAACGGCATTGCAACCAGTCCCAGTGCGATCATCACGACGGCAGACCACAGCAGCACCGCTCGGCCGTCGAACACGATGCCGAGCATGCCATAGGCCGCGTAGGCGAATGGGATCAGACCAAAACTCACCGCATAATCCAACGACGACACCCGTCCGAGATGGCGGTTGTCGACCTGTGACTGCAGAAGACTACCCCATAACACGCCGGAAATCTCCAGACCGATGCCGGCAACGACCGAGACCACGATCCAAGTCAGTGGCTCATTGGTCACCGCCGGTGCGATCAGCTGTACGGCCGACAACACGGCCCACGCCATGGAGCCGGTCAACGCGCGCCGGGGTGAACGCAGACGCAGCGACACTAGGCTGCCCAGCACATATCCGATCGATAACGCCGATGCCATGAGCGACCATGCGTATTTGCCGGTCGCGCGTATCACAACGAACGGCAGCGTCACGTCTGCCGCGCCGGACTGCACCGCAAGGAACACGGCCCAGAACGGGATTCCCACCGCAAGCCACCGATACTGGTGAAGCACTCCGCAAACTCCGCGCAATGTCGAGTGCAGGTCTGAGTCGTGAGCATCGTCGCGGCTTACCGGATTGTTCTCTGGTGATGGCCCGCCCTTTTCGTCGGCGATCTTGAGCGATGCCATCAGTGCCGTCGCGATCATGCCGCTGATTCCAGCTGCGACAAAAGTCGCGGTAGTACCGAGGTTCGCGGCGATCAATGCGCCGAGCAGTGGGCCGGCAACCGCTGCGGCATTGCGGAAGAAACGCACTAGCGCATTGGCGCGCACCAGATTGTCGTCCTCCACGAGCGACGGCAGCAGGGCATACAGGGACGGCGTACCGAACGCTGACACGAACCCGCTCGCCAACGACAGCAGCTGTACCGGCCAGCCGAGCCCGCCACCAAAAGCCACCAGCGGGGCCGTCACAAAATATGAGGCAGTGACGGTGGCCAGCGTCAAAGATGCCGTCGTTCTGCGATCCCAGCGGTCTGCGAGCACGCCTCCGACAAATGCCATGATCAACGTCGGCAAGGTGCGGGCGCACAGCGTGAACGCCAGACCGCGGGTGTCGGACTCGTCGGCACCGACAAAGGCGATACCCGCGGCGAACATCATGTAGGCGCTGGTTTGCGCACCCTGCGCGCAGGCATAACGAACCAGCAGGGACGGAACACGCGCCCGCAGGGGGAGCAAACCACATACTCTCATGAGATCACAGTATTCGGCAAGAAGGACTCGGCGAACGCGGTTCTAAACGCGGTTATAAAAGGACGGCAGACAGCGTTCCGTACCTGAGCCGTTTCGTTATTGCTGCCATATCGTAAATCCACTATATTCAGCGCTTTTCTATTGGTCTGGTATGTGTAGCGGCAAGAGTTTCGCTGATGCCGATTTGGTAGGTCGGCTACAGTAGGGGGCATGAGTACAGAGCAGAATGACCAGCCGCAAGGCGCATACGACGATGCCATCCTCGACAGCAACGCGATCAGTCCGACCGACGAGACCGGCAATCCGATCCCGGTGACGATTCCGATCGCGCTCGCGCCCGGCGTGACGGTCGTCTACACCACCCGCCTAGGCGGCATCAGCACCGGCGACTTCGGCGACTGCAATCTCGGCGGCAAATCCGGCGACGATCCGCATGCGATTCTCGCCAATCGTGTGGCGCTCGCCAAGCAGATCGGCTGCGGTCTGTCGCTGGTCAGCCAGGTGCATTCCGCAGTGGCCGTCGACGTGGACGATTCGTGGCATCTCAACACGCCGTTCGGATTCGATGTCTCCGGCACCCCCGGCGAGGTCGTGGCCGACGCTGGCGGCGAACAGCCGCAGGCGACCGTTGTCGAAGCGGACGGTCAGGTGACCACCCGCACCGGCGTGGCGCTCGGCATGTTCGCCGCCGACTGCCTGCCGGTCCTGTTCGCCGATGCCGAGTCGGGCGTGATCGGCGCGGCCCACTGCGGACGGCGTGGACTGGAGCGCGGCGTGATCGGCGAAACCGTCGATCTGATGGTCGCCAAAGGCGCGGTCCGCGAACGGATCGTCGCCACGCTCGGCCCGCGCATCTGCGGCGACTGCTACGAGGTGGGTGACGAGATCGCCGAATCGTTCCAGAACCGATTCCCACTGACCCGCACCATCACGCGCTTCGGGGGAGCCGGCATCGACATCGCCGAAGCGGCCATGATCGATCTTGCGTTCGCCGGCGTCAACCATGTGGTCGATTCGCGGCCGCGCGTCGCCGCCGCCACGCAATACCTCGACCATGACGCCGAGCTGGCCTCGCTATGCGAGAGCGACGGCGAGGGGCCGGCGCTTGCCGAACGGCTTGACGCGCTGCAGCACAGCATGTGCACGTTGGAGAACCCGCTGTGGTACTCGCATCGCCGCGCCGCGCTCGCCGGCAAGAAGCGCGAAGGGCGCATGCTCGCGCTCATCATGCGCTCCGAGCGCTAGCGTAGCGGCGGCGGCGTGCCGGCTGGGTGTCGGTGGAGCGTCGGCTGGTTTGTGCTTTCAATATCGGATGTCACCGCTACCTCACAACGCTATCTCGATCGCTATCTCGAAACTGAGAGGCTGTTTTAGTTGTTTGCGGCAGTCTATCTCGAAACTGAGAGGCTGTCAGGGGCTGATACGCTATGGTCGTTGAGCCGTTTTTGGCTTGACTCCGTGCCCGTCTCGCTGCGTCGTAGCCTCTCAGTTTTGAGATAGACTGCCGTAGGATCTGAAAACAGCCTCTCAGTTTCGAGATAGGCGGCATAAGCGGTGCCGAGCAGCTGTCGAGAGGCCAAGTCGCCCCCGTCACGGCGCAAAAGTTCCGTGCAGAACCCCTGTGATATGTGTCACAGGCAACACATCCATGATTACGGTGATCATATGAGCATGAGAGAGCAGGAATCCAACGAGCCCGTCCAGCCGAACGCCGCTGAGACGCCCCGCCAGACGGCGGCTTCCATGCCGACCCCGGTCGTCGCGGTTGTGCTGGCGGCAGGTTTCGGCACGCGCTTCGACCCGGCCAACCCCAAGCAGCTGGTGAGCATTGCCAGCAAGCCGATCGTCTGCTGGAGCATCGAGGCGTTCGAGTCGTGCGACGCGGTCACCGACATTCTCGTCGTCGTCAACCCGCAGGTGCGCGGCGAAGTGGAGCGGCTGGTCGATGAGGCCGGTTATCCGAAGGTGCGCATGATCATCGACGGCGGCTCGGAGAGGGTCGACAGCACGGCGTGCGCGCTGCAGGCGCTTGCTGATGCGGGGATTCCGCCGCATGCGAAGCTGCTGATTCATGATGCGGTGCGTCCGTTCGTCGCGCAGTCGTCGATCCGTGGGTGCGTGGATGCGCTCGACCAGTTCGACGCGGCCACCGTGGCGTGCGCATCGACCGATACGATGCTGCTGACCCGCGATCTGGGCGATCGCAAGGTCATTGAATCCGTGCCGGATCGGGCTGCCATGTTTCGTGCGCAGACCCCGCAGGCGTTTCGGTTCGAGACGATTCGTCATGCCTATGACCTCGCCGCGGGTGACCCGGATTTCCATCCGACCGACGATACGCGCGTCGTCGTGGACTATATGCCCGATACGCCGGTTGCGATCGTTGCCGGCAGCGAGACGAATCTCAAGATCACCACGCGCGCCGATCTGCCCATCGCCGAACGCATTGCCGCGCAGCGCGCCGGTGGCAGTGGGGCTGATGGTGTTGGTGGCGGTGCCGGTGTCGATGGCGGTATCGGATTTGGCGGCGAAGCTGGGATCGGCGGTGGCGCCGATGTCGTTGATGCTGCTGAATCTGATGATGATCGACCGCTCACCAAGGAGGAGGTTCGCGCTCGCATGCACGCCCTCTTCGCACAGGCCCGCACCCAGACCCGCGGCCGGTAGCGCTTCTCGCCTGTGCCGTGCCGTTGCAGCCCCGGTGCATTCCCGAAGTCTCCGCGAAGTCTTCCCGAAGTCTCCGCGAAGGCTTCCTGATAGCGGCGCGGTATCGGCTACATGGTATCGGCTACATAAGCGCAAGTATTTTTCGGGATTTGCCTTGAGTTCGTAGAATCCTTGCGCTAAGCCCTGTCCCAGCGCAAGGATTTTACGAAGTTCCCCTTCTTTCCGAGAAATCCTTGCGCTAACGACCCCCTTAGCGCAAGGATTCTACGAGATGGCCGTTTTCCCCGAGAATTCCTTGCGCTAAGTGACGGCTAACGAGGCGTTTCAGTGGTCTCGGTGGCATCCTGACGCTAGCTTCACGAAGTTCCCCTGTGCAATTGTGCGGTCCGGCAATTGTGCGGTTTGGCAGCCTCGCCGCGCGATCGATCGCTGACTGCTGCACGGTAGACTGGAGTCATGCAGCAGCTCAATGTGGTGATTTCCGGATTCGACCATTATGATGGCGTCAACGTGAACCCCGCCGTTGAAGTGCCGAAGGCGCTGGTCGAGCGGGGTGTCGATCTTGCGCGCGTGGGCGCGGACGCGGATGCGGACGGCGTGTTCGATGATGTGCGAGTGAACGTGCACGCGGTCAGCATTCCTGTGAGCTTCGGTAAGGCGTGGCCCACGCTGCGCGAGGCGATCGACGCCGCCAAGCCGGACATCGTGATCGCCACCGGTCTCAAGCACACGGCCCGCGGCGTGATGCTTGAGCGGTGCGCCACCAATCTCATGGATTCGCCGAGGCCCGATGCCGAGAACGTGGTGGCACGACGCACGCCGATCAATCCGGACGGGCCGGCCGCGTACTGGACGCGACTGCCGCTGCGCGCGATTCTCAAGGATTTCACACGCGACCATATCGCCGCGTCGCTCAGTTCGGATGCCGGCACATTCGTATGCAATTCGCTGTTCTACCGTCTGATGGAATGGACGTCCACCCAGCAGCGCGTGCTCAGCGGCTTCGTAAGCCTGCCGCTGATCGATCATCATGACAAGTTCCGTCACGGACTGTCGCTGGAACAGCTGATCGCGGCCGGCCGCGACGTGGTCGGCGAGACGGTTCGCTACTATCTGGAGCCGTCGTCCGGCGACATTCTTATTGACTGATTGACTGTTTGGTTGACTGTTTGGCTGATTGTTCGGTTGGTTGACCGGCTGACCGTCTGGCTGCGTCGCCGGCGGCTCCGCTGGGTTGGCTTGCCGGCTGATGCAATGCCTGATTCGACGGCTGGTTTGATGATCGGATTGTCGGCTCCATCGGTGTGTCTCGTCTGAATCGCCGCCGCGAAGCCGCGGAGAATCGAACACGTCTTGCATCTTGTGTGCGGATTGCGAAGGTCGGCGTGCGCCGCCCGCTGTTTGCGCTAGAGTTCATCGTGTGCCTTATCAGGCTCGGGGTGTGATTTGATGGTTGAAAGGACATATCATGGCGGATCGTTTTCCGGTCGTGCTGCGCGGCTACGACAAGGAGAAGGTCGACAATGCGTTCAGGGCGGCGCAGGAGACGCTGCAGTCGCTGCGTGAGCAGATCCAGCGCGACGACGAGCAGAAGCTCGCGTTGCAGGCCCAGCTTCAGGAGGAGCGTCGCAAGAAGGCCGCTCCGGCCAACAATACCTTCGCGTCGCTGGGTGCCAACGCCCAGCAGATGCTCGCATCCGCCGAGCAGACCAGCGCCGAGCTGCTCAATCGCGCCAAGCAGGATGCCGCCGCCACGCGTGCCACCGCCAAGGCGCAGGCCGCCACGCTGATCAACAACGCCAAGCTCGACGCGCGCCACATCATCGACGATGCCAACGCCAAGGCCGCCACCATCATCGGCAATGCGAAGAACGAGGCGGATACCGTTACCACGGCCGCGCAGGAGGATGCCGCCCAGCTGCGCGCCGAAACCGCCAAGACCGTGTCCGAGCAGCGCCAGACCGTCGATCTGGAGCTGAGCAATTCGCGCGAGGAGCACAACAAGCGTCTTGCCTCCGAGCGCGCCGCGCAGGAGCGTCAGATCGCCGACATGCGCGCGCAGGCCACGGCGAAGGTCGCCGAGCTGCGCAAGAGCGCGAACGAGGAGATCACCCGCCTCAAGAGCGAGACCAGCGATCAGATCGAGGCGGCGCTCGCCGAGGCGAACAAGAAGCTGTCCGACGTGCGCGAACAGGTGTCGAAGATGCTGACCGACGCTCGTCGCAAGGCCGGTGAGATCACCGATGCCGCCAATGCCAAGGCGCAGGAGATCACCGACGAGGCCGAGGTGCGCCGCACGAAGACGATGAGCCAGGTCAGCGCCGAGGTCGAGCAGATTCGCGCCGACATCGCCGCGCAGCAGGATGAGGCCACGAAGAAGGTCGACGCGCTGCTCGCCCACTTGGAGGAGCGTCGCGCGGCCGCCAAGCAGGAGGCCGATCAGCTCATCTCCCAGGCCAAGAACGTGCGCGAGGAGGCCGACGCCTATGCGTCCGCCAAGCGTCAGGAGGCCGACGGGCAGGCCACGCAGCTCATCCGCAAGGCCGGCGAGGAGGCCGACGCGCAGATCCAGCAGCGTCGCGATGCCGCCAAGTCGGAGATCGACGGGCTGAACCAGCATATCGAGCAGCTTCAGCAGCGCGAGGCGGAGATCACACAGCGCGTCAGCGAACTGCGCACGATGTTCTCCAAGGCGTTCAGCGGCTTCGGGTTCGGTACCGGGGCTGATGGCGCTGGCGCGGCTGCGTCGGCTGCGTCGGCTGCGTCGGGTACTGCGCCGGCTCCTGCATCCTCGCCGATCGATCATCTGCCGGTGTCCGCTCCGGTGCCGATGCCTGCACAGGCCGCGGCTGCACCGGCTGCACCGGCCGCGGCTCCTGTTGCCGCGCAGCAGGCCGCTGTGGCCGCTGCCGCGGACGAACCGTCCGAAGTGGCCGCATCCGATGCTGTCGCTGCCGATGCCGTACATGCGGATTCCGAGGAAACCGCTGCTGCGTCGGCTGAATCCTCCGCTGCCGCCGCACAGCAGCCTGCCGCCGCGCAGCAGGCTGGCGAACCGGACGCGCGCTGATCCGTCAACCGGCGCATCGACAACCGGCGCATCGGCAACCAGTGAATCGGCAACCAGCGCGCGGACTCGGCGACCAGCGCGCAGGAGCGTAGTAGACTGGTAGCGTTTGTCGCATGACAGACCCCGGCACAGCCACCATCCATGGTGGCGCGTGCCGGGGTCTGTTGTGTTGACCGCGGTTTGCGACTATGCGGCATCGTCTGATCGGCGCCGCATGGCCGCTTTGCGCGGTCACCGCAGTGCGACAGTGCACCTTGCATGCACATTGATTATTGGATATTGGTCCACGCCGGTCCGCAGGGGCCGGCTGTTCGAGGAGGCACTATGAGTGCAATCACGCCGTTGAGCGACGCGGCTCTCGCATCGCTGCGTGACGAGTTTGATGGCAACGCGACGAATCGTCTCGCGATGAACGCGGTCACGATGGCCGGCATCGAGAAGGTGGCTCGCAACTATGATCGTGCGCGTCTGCTGCAGCGTCGATTCTCGACCACCGTCGACAATGGCGAGGTCACGAACCAGAACCGTTCCGGCCGCTGCTGGCTGTTCAGCTCGCTGAACGTGGCACGCTTCGTCGCCAAGAAGAACCTTGGTCTCAAGGAGTTCGAGTTCTCGCAGAACTATGCGATGTACTACGACAAGCTGGAGCGCGTCAACTACTTCCTCAAGGACGTGGCCGCGCTCGTGGCGGCCGGCGAGCCGAACGATTCGCGTCTGATCCAGCATCTGCTTGCCGACGTGATGGGTGACGGCGGCCAGTGGACGATGGCGATGAACGTGTACAAGAAGTACGGCGCGGTGCCGAAGGACCTGTTCCCGGAGACCGAGTCCTCGAAGAACACGGGTGCGATGAACTCGCAGCTGCGTCACATGCTGCACACGGCGGTCGCGCACCTGTTCGAGGCTGCCGGCGACGAGGCGAAGACCGCGCAGATCGTGGCCGATGCGACTGCGGCCGGCCATCGTATTCTGACGATTCATCTGGGTGAGCCGCCGGTTTCGTTTGACTGGGAGTGGACCGACAAGGATGGCGAGTTCCACCGCGACGGCGAGATCACGCCGGTTGAGTTTTGGAAGAAGTATGTCGGTCCGGCTGACCTGGAAAGCTACGTCTGCCTGGTTGACGATCCGCGTCGCGAGCATGCGAAGGGCAAGAAGATCGGCATCGAGCATCTGGGCAATGTGGCCGGGGGAGATGCGACCGAGTATCTCAACGTGCCGAACCAGTTCATGAAGGATTGCGTGCGTCAGATTCTCGTCGAGCAGGGCATTCCGGTGTGGTTCGGCGCCGACTGCGGTCCGTTCATGGATCGTGAGAACGGCGCGTGGGCGACCGACCTGTTCGAGTACGGCAGCGTGTACGGCGTGGACTTCGACCTCGACAAGGAGGCGCGCGTGCGCTATGGCGATTCCGCGATGAACCATGCGATGGCGTTCGTCGGCGTGGATGTCGCCGATGATGGCAAGACGACTCGTCGTTGGCGCGTGGAGAACTCGTGGGGCGACAAGATCGCCGACAAGGGCTACTTCACGATGTCCGACGACTGGTTCACCGAATACGTCTACGAAGTCGCCGTCCCCAAGGCCCTCCTCCCCGCCGAATACCAGGCCGCCCTCTCCGAGCCCGCCACCATGCTCCCGGCGTGGGATCCGATGGGCGCATTGGCCAAGTAGCATGCGAAGCATGCGCCGGCCAATACGCGAGAAGGCGGATCAAGAAAACAGCCCGGTGGGCTGTTTTCCCGCCTTCCCGGCCGTCAGGCCGGCTAGCTCTTGCGTGATATCGGCTGATGCCGATATCACGCAAGAGCGCCTGAGGCGACGGACCGTTAAGCAGACAGCCCGGTGGGCTGTCTGTAGGTCCGGCGGCCGGCCGATAGGCCGGCCGGTACGCCGAAGGTGGGATTGAGTCTGCCGTAGGCAGTCCGCTGTTGCAGTTGCATTGGCCAAGTAGCATGCGAAGCATGCGCCGGCCAATACGCGAGAAGGCGGATTAAGAAAACAGTCCGGTGGGCTGTTTTCCCGCCTTCCCGGCCGATAGGCCGGCCGGTACGCCGAAGGTGGGATTGAGTCTGCCGTAGGCAGTCCGCTGTTGCAGATGCATTGGCTATGTAGCATGCGCCTGACGTGCGGTCGGTTCGCCAATGAAGGGACTGATCGGCATGTGTCTGATCGGCATGTTTGGCTGCTGTGATCTGTCACGCGACGCAGAAAACGCACGAAAACGCGTCGCGTGGCAGACTGAGTTGTCACGCGATGCAAAAAACGCCGTTTTCATCGTCGCGTGACAAGCGCATGGCAGCAAACGTATGACATGTCGCGCAACGCTGTCTCGCTCCTCGCATCTCGCCGCTCCGACCTCGCCCGATACATCTCGCCGCGCCGTCTCGTCCTGTGCAGTCTCGTCCAGTGCAGTCTCGTCCTGTGCAGTCTCGCCCAGCGCAAGGTTTTCTCGAAATCCTCCTTGAGTTCGAGAATATCTTGCGTAATCAAGTGGCTTAGCGCAAGGAAATCTCGAAATGGCCGTTTATCTCGAGAAAAACATGCGCAACCAAGGTTCCCGGTGCTGGCTCAGTTCGGCGCAGGTTGCCAGCGCAAGGTTTTCTCGGGAAGAACCTTGATTCCGAGATTTTCTTGCGCTGCGAGGCTGCGCTGCGAGGCTCCCGGCGCAAGATTTTCTCGAAATCCTCCTTGAGTTCGAGAATATCTTGCGCAGTCAAGGCACCCGGCAGTCAAGGCATCCAGCACTCAGCGCAAGATAATCTCGGGTTTTGTCTTGATTCCGAGATTATCTTGCGCTGCGAGGCTCCCGGCGCAAGATTTTCTCGAAATCCTCCTTGAGTTCGAGAATATCTTGCGTAATCAAGTGGCTTAGCGCAAGATAATCTCGAAATGGCTGTTTATTTCGAGAAAATCTTGCGCTACTGGGAGGTACGCTGCCGGGAGGAGTGGTTCTGTCGAGCGCGGTTCTGCTCAGTTCCGTTTTGTCCAGTTCCGCTCTGTCTGATGCGGCTCTGTCGGGCCAGATCGGACGCAATGACAGACGTAGTCTGGTCAGGTGCTCCAGCAATCGTGCTCCAGCAATCGGACGTTATCGACGGCTCCTCCAATGCAATGACTATGCTGTGTCCGGTATCGTGTGCGGCGCGCGCAACGTGCATGCGCGCTGCACACACATGTTGCGCGCACATGCGCAGTCACGCGCTTAAACGCGCGCGCAGTGCAACGAGATGAGCCACGATGCGAGAGGAGGAACGACGCATGGCAGGTCTTCGCGGTCCGGACAGTTCCGAGGATGAGCGTCGATTGAGCAAGAACGCCGTGTTCCCGGAAACGGTGGATGTCAACATCCGTCAGCTTGACCCGATTCCGGCCCCGCGCTATTTTCTCAAGGAGCTTCCGCTGACCGACGAGATGAGCGATCTGGTGCTGCGCTCGCGTCAGGAGATTCGCGACGTGCTGCATGGCCGCGACGATCGTCTGCTGGTCATCGTCGGCCCGTGCTCGATTCACGATCCGAAAGCCGCGCACGAGTACGCAACCAAACTCGCCGCAGTGAATAAGGAGCTGAATGACCGGCTGCTGATCGTCATGCGCGTGTATTTCGAAAAGCCGCGCACCACGATCGGCTGGAAGGGTCTCATCAACGATCCTGATCTCGACGGTCGCTTCGATATCCGCAAAGGCATGTGGCTGGCGCGCAAGGTCCTCACCGACGTGCTGTCGCTCGGTCTGCCGACGGCGACCGAATGGCTTGATCCGATCACCCCGCAGTATATTTGTGATCTGATTAGCTGGGGTGCGATCGGCGCGCGCAACACCGAAAGTCAGGTGCATCGCGAGCTGGCCAGTGGCCTCTCGATGCCGGTCGGATTCAAGAACGCGACCGACGGGTCGATCAAACCGGCGGCCGACTCGTGCTATGCGGCCGCATTCGAGCATCATTTCCTGTCGATCAATCTCGATGGCCGCGTCATCTCCGCTGAAACCAAAGGCAATCCCGACTGCCATCTTGTGCTGCGCGGTTCGAGCCACGGGCCGAACTATGATGCGGCATCCGTGGCGGCGGCGCTCGCGGCTTTGAAGAAGTCGAAGGCATCCGGCCCAAGCGAGCACGGCCTGATCATCGACGCGGCGCACGGCAACTGCGGCAAGGACGAGAAGGTCGAGGCCGACGTGGTCGAGAACATCGCCGCGCGCGTGGCGGCGGGGGAACCCGGCATTCTCGGCGTAATGATGGAAAGCTTCCTCGTCGCTGGTCATCAAAAGCCGGCGCCGCTCGACCAGCTCGTCTACGGTCAGTCGGTCACCGATTCGTGCGTGCCGTGGGATCGTACCGAACAGTTGCTGCACACGCTCGCCGACGCGATCGCCACTCGCCGCGCAGCCTGAGTATCGGTTCACCGCGCGTACGTGTGTGGTGAACGTAGTACAGCGACGGTGATGTTGCTGCCGTCCTCCGTCTAGTGCTATTCGTGTCGCCAGAGCCGCCATTCGTGCTCAGGCGTGTGTGTCGAGGCTGCGCATTCGCCACAATCGATAGTGGTGGGCATCTCCATTCTTGCGTCCGTGCCATGCTGTGTGGAGATCGCAAGCTTTGCACGCGCAGCGTGTGCAGCGATGCGCGAACATAAGCCGCGCGTAGCCTTCCAAACATAAGTATTCAAGCACTCTGAAAGACGTAGGAGGACCTGGAAGGTGTGTGCCATGCCGCAGCGCGAGTTGTCGGAAGCTGAATGTTTGACCCGTGAACTTATCCACCGGTTTTACATGGGCGACGGCGCATGGCTGCATAATCGTTTCGCGGCTGATTTTGCAGGAATCGGCGCTCAACCGGAGCAGTATCGCATTTGCGTGGAAGACATCATTATCAATGCCGCTGCAGTACCGGATCTGGTATTCATCAACGAAGTGTATGAACAGATCGCCCAAACCGACGAGATGGTGATAGTGATGGGCCAGTACGAGGCGTACATCGCGCCCGGTCAGGAGATGGTGTTTGCGGACATGCAACGGTTTACGGTCGTGTGGCGTAAGCCGACGCCCGACAAGCAGCCCACGCCCGCTCACGACTCGCGCGACCACGCCCCCATCTGCGGCGACGGCTGGCGGCTTATTCACTGGCATTTGTCGAATCCGCTACGCGCGTCCGCTCCCGGCGAGCGTTTCCCAAATCAGATGGCGGGTGATACGTCGCGCACGATGTCGCTGATGGCTGAGCAGAAGCAGTATCGCCGTGAGATTCAGGTTCAGGATGTAAATAGTGTGGTGCGTCGGTTCCTGCTGTTCGATGTCACATATGCGGAATCGGACGGTCATAATACGGTGATTCACACGGCCGACGGCGGTTCATGCACTGTGCATCTGGGAGTGGGGGCGTTTTGCGAACGATTTGGACTGTTTGATTCGGCTGGTTTTATACAGGTTCGCCGTGGAGTCGTGGTGAACGCACTGTATGTGCGTGCGGTCGGTGAGGATGTGCGACTGGTGGACGGCACGATGCTGCCGGTGTCGCAACGTAAGTTGTCGGCGGTGCGGACTGCGTTTGCTGTTGCGCGGCGAGGCGATGCGCACGTTCGAGATTCCGCTGGTGTTGACGGCTGTGATGACTGATGTTCGCATTGACCAGATGGCTGCGTTCCTGTGGCTGATATTCGGCGAATATGAGCGGTTCTCGCTGTACTTTTGATGTTGCAAAATGGCGGAATTGCAACGATGAGAAGTTCCGCATCCAAGGGCTTTTCCTCCGTGTACATGCCAAAAGTACCTAGAACTGCAAGATATGTTCAGATGCGAGCGCTTGAGGCTTCAAAATCACAGGCAACAGTATCGCGCGCAGTGTGATGCCGCGGCCGTCATTCATGTCATGCCGCGCCGCGTTCGTGCAGTAGGGGCATGGAAAGTTTGTCTGTCCCTTTAATCGATGTTAGGTTGAAAAAGTGTCTGCTGGGCTTGCTAGTTGAGGAGTCCGACAGACGCTATGTGCGTCGGTCGGTACGCTTCTGCTGTGTTCCGAACGAACTTATAGGGAAGGGACGTTCGATGAAGAACTCGCAGCATTGGTTCAGCCGTGGTGTCGCTGCGTTGGCGACCGTAGCTATGTCTTGCGTCCTGTTTACGGTCCCTGTCGCGGTTGCCGATCAAACGGCGGGCGACATGACTGTTGAATCGGTTACTGAGTCGACACAGTCGTCACAGCGTGACGACGAATCCGTTGTTTCATTCATTAATACTGAATCCCGGCTGAACGACGCCGCACCCCAATCCGCCGCCGACACCGTCGCCGAGGAACAGTCGATGGATTTTGTGGTGGCCGGTGGCGAGTACGGCAAGGATTATGAGTACACGCCGAACACCGACACTGCTCAGTCCGGTGTGCTCACGTTGCACCCGTCGACTGAATCGGTCACGTTGACGGTGTCGATGGCAGGTTCGTTGCGGCATCAGTCCACGGCGGATTCGACTGCGACGAAAGATCGTATCGTCGTGACGCCGGTCGCCGGTGTACCAGCGAACGTCGTGTTGAAGAACGTGAAGATCAATCTGAGTAAGGATACGAATATCGACGCCGCCGCGTTCGCGCACATGTCCGGCAAGCTGAATCTCACGCTCGCCAGCAAGAGTGAGAGCAAGCTGATTTCCGGTTCCAATCATGCCGGTCTGGAGAAGAACGATATCGACGGTAAGCCTTCGGAAGCTTTCGCCCTGACCATCACGTCGGAAGGTTCCAGCAAGGCCGACTGGGGTACGTTGATCGCACAGTCGAATACCAATGGTGCTGGTATCGGCGGCGGCAAAGATAGCGGAAGCTCATATATTACGGTCGCGGGCGGCGTGATTACCGCTCAGTCATACGGCGGCGCATACAGCAGCAGCCAGGGTGCCGGCATTGGCGGCGGCTCATACGGTGCTGGCTCGTATATCACGATCGTTGGTGGTGTGGTGAACGCCCAATCCTATGCCGGTCGATACGCGTTTGGTGCCGGCATTGGTGGCGGTGCCTACGGCGTGGGCTCGCATATTGCGGTTGATGGTGGTGTGGTGACTGCCCAGTCATCCGCGAGTACCTACGATGCGTGGGGTGCTGGTATTGGCGGTGGCGAACAGCGTGCTGGTTCGGATATCAGGATTACCGGCGGACACATATCGGCTTCCGGTTATAGCGCGATCGGTTCCGGATATTTCGCTGCTGACGCCTCCGTGTCGATCACTGGTGGCTATTTCGCCGATGCGTCTGCGGATGCGTTGCCGAAGAACACGGTGTATGGCGTAGCTCCGGCCGATGATTGCGATGTCATCGCCAACGACGGCAACGACAAGGATACGTATCCGATTCGTGTGGTGTCGGTCTCTCCGGTTGATTTTGTGGTGGCCGGTGGCGAAGCTGGGGAAGAACGCCGATTATCATGTCGTGGCACCGTCCGCAGACGATGCGTCATCGACGGGTGTGCTGGTGATTCATCCGCGGTCTGCGGATACGACGCTCACGGTAACGCTGCGCGGCAGATTGCGTAACCCGTCGTCGGCGGATTCAGCCGCGACGAAGGATCGGATCGTCGTCACGCCGGTTAAGGGTGTGCCTGCGAATGTCGTGCTGAAGAACGTCAGGATCAATCTGAGCCGGGATACGGGCATCGATGCCGCCGCGTTCTCGCATACGTTCGGCAAGCTCGATCTCACGCTTGCCAGCAAGAGCAAGAACGAGTTGATTTCCGGCTCCAATCATGCCGGTCTGGAGAAGAACGACATCGACAACAAGCCGTCCGCGGACTTCGCGTTGACCATCGATTCGCAAGGTTCCGGCAAGGATGATTGGGGTACGTTGCTCGCGCAATCATACGGTGCAGAAACGTCTGCGAATGGTGCTGGCATCGGTGGTTCCTGTACGTTTGTGAACAGTGTCGGTGGTTGTCCGAGCGCTGCCGGCGGCTCCTATATCACGATTGCCGGTGGTATCGTGACGGCCCAGTCGTACAGCTCCGTCAGCTCTTCGTATGGGCATGGTGGCGCGGGCATTGGCGGTGGTGTGTCCCAAGATGGCTCGCATATCACGATTTTCGGTGGCATCGTGACGGCCCAGTCGCACGGTGCAGGTGGCGCGGGCATTGGCGGCGCCTCCAACGGTAACGGTTCGGATATCACGATTTCCGGTGGCTATGTGTCTGCTGCCTCCAGCCAGGGGAGCGCGGTTGGAGCCGGGAAAGGCGGCCGTGCTTCCTCTGTGTCGATTACCGGCGGCTATTTTGCCGATACGTCCGATGATGCCGTATTGCGGAACAAGGTATATGGAGTGACGCCGGCGGACGGATATGAAGTAATGTCCAATGCCGGCGACGATAAGGGTACGTATCCGGTTCGTGTGATGGCGGCTGCCTCGGCGGATTTTGTGATGTCGGGTGGTTCGCCGGGCAGGGCCGCGGATTATCACGTCGAACAGTCCATCGAGGGCGATCTGTCGTCGCCGGGTGTGCTGATGATTCATCCTCAATCCGCGGACACGACGTTGACGATCACGATGAGCGGTACGCTGCGGCATCCGTCGGCGGATTCAGCCGCGACGAAGGATCGCATCGTGGTCACGCCGGTCGACGGCGTGCCGGCGAACGTGGTGCTGGATGGCGTCCGGATCAATCTGAGTGGCGACACGGGCATCGATGCCGCGGCGTTCTCGCATACGTCCGGCAAGCTGACTCTCACGCTTGCCAAGAACAGCGAGAACGAGCTGATTTCCGGTTTCAATCATGCCGGTCTGGAGAAGAACGATATCGACGGTAAGCCGTCAGAAGCTTTCGCGCTGACCATCACGTCGGAAGGTTCCAGCAAGGCCGACTGGGGTAGCCTGACCGCCCAGTCGTATGCCAGTGTGACCGATAGAGTGGCGTATGGTGCCGGCATTGGCGGCGGCAAAGATAGCGGCAGCTCGCATATCACGGTCGAGAGCGGCGTGATTGACGCCCGGTCGTACGGCGTCTATCCGACTGGCGCCGGCATTGGCGGCGGAGGTAACGGCGATGGCTCGCATATCGTGATTTCCGGTGGACTGGTGACCGCCCAGTCATACGGCGATGCATCCGCATATGGTGCGTATGGTGCCGGCATCGGCGGCGGCGATGGCGGTGACGGTGTGCATATTGCCGTCACCGGTGGCACGGTGACCGCCCAGTCATACGGTGAGGCCCGCTATGTCCACGGCGCAGGCATTGGTGGAGGCGATGAGGGGGCCGGCTCGGATATCACGATTTCCGGTGGACTGGTGACTGCCCAGTCGTACAGCAAGGACGGCGAGGTGTATGGCGCAGGCATTGGCGGTGGTTACAATGCCGCCGGTTCTGCTATCAAGATTTCCGGTGGCACGGTGGTCGCCCAGGCATACAGCGTCAACAATGGTGTGGGCGGTGCCGGCATCGGCGGAGGCCATTCCTTTGACGGCGACGGCTCGGATATCGTGATTTCCGGTGGTGTGGTGACGGCTCAGTCATACAGCGGCGTCAGCGCTGCATTCGGTGCCGGCATCGGCGGCGGCAACTACGGCGATGGTTCGAATGTGGTGATCACCGGCGGCAGCGTGAAAGCGATCGACGGAACGTACAACGGCGCCTCCACCACGCCGCAGCCGACCGACGGCAAGGGCAACGACGTGCATCTGGCGGTGGTGCCGGCATCGGCGGCACAACGCATGGTGCGTTCGTGCGTGGCATCCGATGACTGCGCTGATGCGGGCGATGCATGGAGGATGGACTGGAAGATCGATGGCGCGCATGTGAATGCGGACGGCAGCGCGGACGCGAACCTGTATCTGTGGCTCCCGGGGACGGACGATCAGTTCGTGCAGGTGTCCGCGGACAAGTCGTATACGTCATATACGCCGTATCGCGCGGTGTATGCGGGCAAGAACGCCGATGGTGCGACGAATCCGTGGCAGTGGTTCTCCGTCGCCTCGTCGAGCGCGTACACGCTGTCGATTCCGAAAACCACCGTCTCAATAGATGAAGATACGACGAACAGTTCCGCAACGGTGACGATCACGAACGTCAAACTCGTCGATCCCAACCGGAAACTCTCCATCTTCGGCTCCGTTGTCAACGGCAAAGGCGACGACTGGACATCATCGGATGGCTTGAAACTGACCCGTTCCGACGGCAACGTCACGTTGCGTTCCATCGTAACCGACGACAACGGCAATCCGCTCGGCAGCGCGTCACCGTTGCGCAACAACATCAGCGACGGCGAATCCACGGCAACATTGCACTTCGCTAAACCCACGGTAGATGGCAGTCCTACGGACATCATCCCCGCCGGAAACTACTCCGCGAATCTCACGTTCACTGTTCGTGAGGAGGTACAGCAATGACCGAATCGCCGCAGCAGCGCCGCGCAATGTGGCGCATCGTCCTGACCGTACTGCTGATACTCGCCGTCGCTATTGGCAGTATCGTAGCCGGTGCCAACTGGAACCGCTGGTTCGGTGGCGGCAGCGGCAACGCGAGCAGTCAGATCGAAACCGAAGGCGAGGACTGGACCGGCGACCGACCCACCTACACCGGCAAGAAGAACACCGACACCATCGACATTCCCGGCTTCGACTCGATGACATTCAAAGCGGGCGCGACCACTCAGTCGGTGAACTTGTACAACCCGGAACAGAACACCTGCTATTTCCGGCTCACGCTTGTCCTCGCGGACGGCACGCGAATCTGGCAGTCGAAACTCATCGAACCCGGTAAGGGATTGCATGAGATCGAACTGAGCCAACCATTGTCCGTGGGGGATTACGAGGGGGTGACGCTGCAATACGAATGCTTCTCGCTGGATGACCAAAGCCAGCTCAACGGGTCGGACATCACACTCACGCTGCATGTCATCGCCTGATTGAGCACATCAGCTGAATCCAGTACTCACATCACACACAACCGAACTGCGGAAGAAAGAGAATCATCATGAAGAAACAATGCATGACCGCCGCCGTGGTGGCGATGCTGCTCGGCGCAGTCACATTGCCCAGCACCGCGCTCGCCGCCGACGGGGACACGGATCTGCAGGTGAACTACAGCCAGCCGTCGTCGTATGCGCTGACCATTCCCAAGAAGGTGGATCTCAACGTCGATGGTGGCAGCGTCACGGTGACGGCCGGCGACGTCAACGTCGCGCCGGGGCATACGTTCCGTGTGGCCATCGACAACAACGCCAAGAACAGTTTCTCCGCCGACGCGAACGGCGCCGTGGTGAGTCTGGATCTTCAAGGCGCCAAGGATGCGGCGGTCTCCGTGACCTCCGCGGTGACCATGAACGGCGGAGCGCTGACTTCGAACGATCTGACCGTCATCAGCGTCCCTGGCGGAGACGGCGTGACGGCCAGGTCCCAGCAGATTGACTTCGGTGCTCTCCAGCCCACGGCTCCCGATGCCGTCATCCGCGCCGGCAGCTACTCGGGCACGATGACGTTCGTCGCAGGCGTCACCGCCGATTGATCCATCAGCCGCATCCATCCACACCACAGATTGATTCACACCATGGGTCTGTATGAGAGACCCCATGCGAAAGGAACCGTCATGAGCAAGCACATGACCCTCGCCGGCGCGCTGATCGTCGCCGGCCTGCTGCTCGCCCCGGCCACCGCGGTCGCGGCCGATAGCAATGAACAGGCTGGCGAGACCCAGCTGAACGCCACGGTCGAATCCACGTACACGCTCACCATTCCGCGTGACACCCAGATCGCGTTCGAGACGGAGACCACCCCGCTGGATGCCCTCAAGGTGACCGGCAACGTGAACGACGAGGTCGTGACCGTCACCGCGGAAACCAGCGGAGTGCTCGACGCCACGAACCGTGACGACAAGGCGGCCATCGCGTACACGCTCAACGCCGGCGAGCCGACGGTGGCATCTCCGGAGGACGGTCTTGTATGGTCCGAGGATGAGCTGCGCGCGGGCTTCCTCAACGATGGCGACGCCAAGACCGTGCCGTTGACCGTAGCCATCGACGCCGCCGATTGGGCCGTCGCCAAGGCCGGCACCTACGCTGGGACGATCACCTTCACCGCCGAGATAACGGATGTGAAGTAGTCGCTCATCGGTGCGTTCCAACGCAACGGTGCTATCCAACAGTGCCCCAACAGTGCGGCGCGTATCCACACACGATGCGTGCCGCACATATCATCAACGGTAAGGATGCTCGATGAACCGGACCATCACAAAACTGCTCTTTGCTGGCATCGCCGCACTATTGGCCATCGTGAGTATAGTATTCGTTCCGCCAGCCATCGCAGACGAGCCGTCTCACGGTGCGACTACTGAGCTGACAGCCGAAGTGCCAAGTCATCATGCTGTTCATCTGAGTATTGCTCCTCATGCGACCGTTGTTATTGATGGCAAACCGTACACCGGCGAGACGAATGTGTTCGTCGCGCGACTGGCGACGCAAGAATACCGTGTCAAAACGGACGACGGCTATACGGTTGCGGCCTTCACTTATGACGGCGAAACCGTGAGTCTCGATGATCGAGGCGTGTTCACGGCACCTGCCATCAACCGAGACGGCATCACGCTTGCGGTTGCCGTGCGCAAACGAGCTGGCGGCTCGACCAACGTATCATCGCAACAACCGGTCAATACCGGTGCAACGGTGACACCCGTAATTGGCTTCGGCCTCGCACTGCTCGCGATCGGCTTGTACTGCGCTGTTGTACGTTCCAAGCACAACTGAGCACCCTCCTCGCTTGGGGTGTTTCCCAAAAATCTGCCTCTCAATCGCCAAACTCACGCGTATGCACCCCGGCGCGATCAAAGTGATTGGATTGAGTGGAAGCCCACAAAATCCGCATGTTCCGTGCTTGTTCCCGCGGTTCCTTATCCTTGGGGAAGATAGTGACTTCAAGGAGAACCAGACATCATGCAGCAGCAAGATTCCGCCGCCGCGCACGTGAACGACCCGCGGCAGCACCCGTTGCGCGTCGGCCCGCAGCCGCTCAACACCCCCGAGGAGCTGCGCGCGATTCGCCAGGCGATGGACGAGGGGAAGAATCCGCTGGTCGCCACCGACGTGCCACGTTGGGAGGATCAGGTTGGCATCAGCCGTATCGTCAATCGTCGCATCCTTGAACTTGAACCGCTGCCGACGCCCGCCCAGGTGCTGGCCGAACAGCCGTTGACACCGCAGGCGCAGGAGATCGTCGCCTACTCGCGCGACGAGATCCGCGCCTGCCTCTACGGTCAGGACGATCGTCTGCTGGTCATCGTCGGTCCGTGCTCGGTGCACGATCCGGCCGCCGCGCTCGACTACGCGCACCGACTGGCGAAGGTGATGAACGAACTCGACGGCGAGCTGCTCATCGTCATGCGCGTGTATTTCGAAAAACCGCGCACCACGGTCGGCTGGAAGGGTCTGATCAACGATCCCGACATCGACGGCAGCCACAAGATCAAAAAAGGGCTGCTGCTCGCCCGCAAGACGCTGCTCGGCGTGCTCGACGAGGGTCTGGCGGCCGCCACCGAATTCCTTGAGCCGACCAGCCCGCAGTTCATCGCCGACGCGGTCAGCTGGGGTGCGATCGGCGCGCGCAACACTGAATCGCAGGTCCACCGCCAGCTTGCAAGCGGCATGTCGATGCCGATCGGATTCAAGAACGCGACCGACGGCTCCGTCAAGGCGGCGGTCAACGGCTGCTATGCTTCCGCGCAGCAGCACACGTTCTTCGGCATCGATCACATGGGGCGCGCCTGTGCGGTCGAAACGCTCGGCAACCCCGACTGCCATGTCGTGCTGCGCGGATCGATTCACGGACCGAACTACGATGCCGCGTCGGTCGCCCGAGCGATGGATGACATCCGCGCGATGATGCCAGCCGACTCGGCCGCCGCCCACGGGGTGATCATCGACTGTTCGCATGGCAACTCCGGCAAGGACGAGCACCGTCAGGCCGAGGTCGTGCGCGACATCGCGCGCCGCGTCGCCGCCGGGGAGCGCGGCATCACCGGCGTGATGATGGAGAGCTTCATCGAAGGCGGCAATCAGCCGGCCGCGCCGCTCGACCAGCTCGTCTACGGCAAGTCGATCACCGACAAGTGCATCAGCTGGCCCGAAACCGAACGGCTGCTGCGCGAGCTGGCGGCGGCGGTCTCCACCCGACGCTGGCAGTGACGCTCTGGCAGTGACGTAGCGCCATACCGAAACCCACAGAAAGGACCAACCATGACCACCATCGCCATCATCGGCGCACTTGACGAGGAAGTCGCGCACATCGCCGGCGCGCTCGCCGACGTCAGCCACGACAAGGCGGCAAGCCTCGACGTGACGCGCGGCACGATCACCACCAACGCCGGAGGCACGATCGCCGTCGCCGCCACGGTCGGCGGCATGGGACTGGTCAACGCGGCCGCCACCACGCAGCGGCTCATCGACGCGTATGCGCCCGATGCGGTGATCTTCTCCGGCATCGCCGGCAACCTCAATCGCGAACTGCACATCAACGACGTGGTGCTGGGCGGCACGCTGCGCTATCTCGACACCGACATGCGGCTCGTCGGCCAGTGGGCGCCCGGCAGTGAGGACAAGCCCGTCGAGGAGTTCCATTCCGACGATCGCCTGCTCGCGCTTGCTGATGCCGCGCTGGGCGAGATGGGCATCACGCACATCACCGGCATCATCGCCTCGGGCAACTACTTTGTCGATGATCCGCGCAAGGTCGAGCAGGTCATCCGCGAGACCGGTGCCGACGCGGTGGAGATGGAGGGCGCCGCGGTGGCGCATGTCGCCGCGCGCAACGGCGTGCCCGCGCTGGTGATTCGCGCGCTGTCCGACAACGCGGACACCGACTACGAGGTGTTCAAGGAGTTCGACATCTCCGAATACGCCGACACGGCGGCCCGTCTCGCCGTCAACATCCTGCGTCGCCTGTAGTGCGGCTGCGCTGCGCTGCGACCCGCCTGTAGTGCGTTGCGGTGCGTTGCGGCGCGTTGCGGCGCGCTGCGGCACGTTTGCGCCGGCCGCCGCTGCGTCGCGCTGCTCACTCCAACCGCCCGCCACGCCGCCAGAACATGAACATACGCTGAACTTACGTAGTCGCTCGGTGAAAGTACGTGCGTCGGCCGCTACGCTGGTAAGCAATGACTGGTAAGCAGTGATTGGCAGGCAGTGGCGGTGCGCGATTGCCGGCATGCAGTAGATTGCGCAAGGCGCGCGTCGCCGAGGAATGGTGGAAAGGCGTGGTCATGGAGTGGTGGCAGATCGTGCTGATGGTGGTCGTCGTCCTGCTGATGGCGGCCGTTGCGGCCATCGTCGGGGCCATCGCCTACGCGAACGGTCGCAACGAAGGGCGTGAGCTCACCGTTCGCGCATTTCATGATGACGAGTCTCGGCAGTCGCTGTTTGGCGACGATGTGCCGATTCGCGAGGCCGAGCTCGGTTTGGTCCGTGTCATGCCCGATGCGGTCATCGTCTGCGATTACGCGGGGCGCGTCCGCTATGCGTCGCCCGCTGCGAACGCGGCTGGGTTGGTCGAGCATGATCGCATCACCTCCGACGAAGTGCGCGATGTGCTGTCGCTGACCGTTTCGGACGGCACCACTCGTGAGCGCGAGGTGACGATTCCGTTGTCGGTGGACGGCCGCGTGCCGTCGGATATCGTCGAATCCGACGGGCGTGGCGTTCGCGCAGGCGATGATGTGCCGTCGATGATGCGGTATCTGCGGGTGCGCGTCGGTTCCATGTGCGACGACTTGTATGCGATTTTCGTCAATGACGTCAGCGAACGGCGTCGGTTCGAGGCGGTGCGTCGCGATTTCGTGACGAACGTCTCGCATGAGCTCAAGACTCCGGCCGGGGCGATTTCGCTGCTTGCCGAAACGATTGCGGACGCCTCCGACGACCCGAAGGCGGTGCGGTATTTCGCGGGCCGTGTGTCGAAGGAATCGGCGCGGCTGACCGAGCTGGTGCATCGTCTGATCGACCTGCAGCGCGCGCAGTCCGGTGACGATCGTCACGTCGAGCTCAAACGCGTGCCGTTGCTGCCGATCGTGCGGGATGCGATCGGCGAGAACGCGGTGCAGGCCAAGGCCCGGGATATCACGATTCGGCTGACGCTTGACGGACGTTCCGTGCCGCTGGACGCAGGCGAGGGCATCGGTGGCGGCATCAGCGGTGGCGACGGTGCCGACGGTGCCACCGGCGGCGATGGCGGCGACGAGATTGCCGCGGCTGCCGCCGGCGACGCTGCTGCTGCCCACGTCGGCGATGTTGCTGCCGCCCAGCTTGGTCCGGTGGCGGACGTCGAACCCGAATCGCTCAAGACCGCGGTCAAGAATCTTGTTGAGAATGCGATCCATTATTCGCCGGAGCATACGATGGTGGTCGTTGCGGTGGCGAGTGACGGCGGGCGCGTGCTGATTCGCGTGGTCGATCAGGGCATCGGCATTCCCGCGGCCTCGCTGGGACGCATTTTCGAGCGTTTCTATCGCGTTGATCCGGCCCGTTCCCGCGCAACGGGCGGCTCTGGGCTTGGGTTGTCGATCACCCGGCATTGCGTGCAGGAGTGCGGCGGCACGATTTCGGTCTGGTCGCGCGAGGGGGAGGGGTCGACGTTCACGATCGTGCTTCCCAAGCCGAAGGACGGCAATGACGGCGATGGTGGCGATGATCATGCCGCTGCCGCCGGTAGTGCTGAGGATGGCGTTGCTGACGCAGCTTCCGGCGATGCCGCGCATCATACCGCCGCCGATGCCGCCTCCGATGATGCGTCCGACGGCAGCCGCGCCGATTAGGAAAGCCTCGCTCGCGAATGACGGGCATGCCCCCGATCGAGCCCCAATCGAGCATAGTCCACTGATTTCACTACGTAGTTGACGAAGTTTGTCACAGAACGTTCACTTAGCGGCTACGATAGGTAATCGGATGTGCCGCGTGCGGGGGTGGGCCGACGCGCACGGGAGGAAGCGAACGGACGGAACGCGGCCGGAGTGTGGCCTGACAGGCCTCCGTACGCGATGTTGTGGCATTGGTACCGGACGGTATCGATGGGCATCGGCATGGAAAGGGAATCATGACGCGAATTCTTATCGTGGAGGACGAGGAATCCTATCGTGAGCCGCTGGTCTATCAGCTCACGCGCGAGGGATACGACGTTTCGGCGGCGCAGACCGGTGAGGAGGGTCTGGAGCTGTTCACCAAGGGAGGCATCGATCTGGTGCTGCTCGATCTGATGCTCCCGGGCATCGACGGCACTGCGTTGTGCCGCCGCATCCGCGAGCAGAGCCGCGTGCCGATCATCATGCTCACCGCCAAAAGCGCCGAGATCGACAAGGTCGTCGGCCTTGAGATCGGCGCCGACGATTACGTGACCAAGCCGTATTCGTTCCGCGAGCTGCTGGCCCGCATCCGTGCCGTGCTGCGCCGCAATCAGGTGGTGGCGCAGGCTGGCGGCCAGCCGGATGACGACATTCCGCTGGTGTGCGGCGACATTTCGATGCAGGTGGGCCAGCATCAGGTGACGGTGCGCGGCGAGAGCGTGTTCTTCCCGCTCAAGGAGTTCGAGCTGCTGGAGTATCTGATGCAGAACAAGGGTCGCGTGATGACCCGTCATCAGCTCATCGACCGGATCTGGGGCTCGGACTACGTAGGCGACACGAAAACGCTTGATGTGCACGTCAAGCGCGTGCGTTCCAAGATCGAGATCGACCCGGCCCATCCGAAGTACCTGACTACGGTTCGCGGTCTTGGATACAAAATCGACGAACCAGCCGAGTGAGTGGCCGCGCATAGGTCAAAACCCGCTCATACAGCCGTTTGAACCGACATGTCGCGTCGGCGGCGGGCTCGCGGCGGGTCCGCAAAAGCAACGTAGTCGACGCGTAGCGGCAATGGTGGGCAAGAGTTCATCTACCGTTCACCGATTTTGATCGTGCAACGCTGATATTCCCCATACGCTTGTAATTGTCATGAATTACAGCGTGCGAATTGATGATGAAGGAGCTTCGGCTCCGGAAGAGGTATCGCACGCCGGCGGCTTCGGCCGCCGTAAGTGATCAAGAGGGAATAAGAATCATGCGTAACTCCATGCTCGTTCGTTCCGTCGCCGCAATCTCCAGCCTGGCCATGCTCGCCGCGCTGGCCGCCTGCGGTGACAACACTAGCAGCAACAACGCTAGCTCCAACACCAACTCCAGCGACACCACCACCGAGCAGGTCTCCGGCACGTTCAACGGCGAGGGCGCCACCTCGCAGGAGAGCGCGGTTCAGGCTTGGATCTCCGGCTACACCCAGAACAACAGCGGTGCGACCGTCAACTACAACGGCACCGGCTCCGGCGCCGGCGTCAAGAAGTTCCTGACCGGCGCCATCCAGTGGGCCGGCTCCGATGCCCCGCTCAAGGACGAAGAGGTCGAGAAGTCCAAGGCCGTGTGCGCGAACGACACCACCGCGTTCGAGGTCCCGGTCTACATCTCCGCCATCGCCATCGTCTACAACATCAACGGCGTTGACAAGTCCAAGCACATCGAGCTGGACGCCGCCACCATCGCGAAGATCTTCGACGGCAAGATCAAGTACTGGGATGACGCCGCGATCACCGGCCAGGGCGACAACAAGTCCCTGAACCTCCCCCACAAGGAGATCACCGTGGTCCACCGTTCCGATGAGTCCGGCACCACGCAGGACTTCACCAGCTACCTGCAGGATGCCGGTGGCAAGGACGCATGGCCTTACGATCCGGCCAAGGCTTGGCCGAACAAGGTCGGCATGGGCGCTAACGGCACCTCCGTCGTGGCGACCACCGTTCAGCAGGGTGACGGCACCATCGGCTACATCGACGCCTCCAAGGCCGCTGACTTCGGCACCGTCGCTGTGAAGGTCGGCGACGCTTACGTTCCTTACTCGGCTGAAGCCACCTCCAAGGTCGTCGACGCCTCTCCGTTCGATGATTCCGCCAAGGCTCCGCGCGTCGTCGTCAAGCTCGACCACCAGACCACCGAGGCCGGTGCCTACCCGGTCGCCCTCGTCTCCTACATGGTTGTCTGCCCGGAGTACAAGAAGGCCGATGACGCCAAGTTCGTCAAGTCCTGGCTGACCTACGTCACCAGCGAGGATGGCCAGCAGACCGCCGCTGAGAACGCCGGCTCCGCTCCGATGTCCGACACGCTGCGCAGCAAGGTCACCACTTCCATCGAAGCGATCAAGACCAAGTGATTCGGCCCTTTAGGGGACTGAACCGCTCCTGACAACCAAGCATCGGCTCCGAATCGCCGCCAACGCCACACCGCGGGGTTGGCGGCGATTCGGCGGTTCAGATGCGGCTACCAATAAGGAGAACTTGTGAGTGCAACACAAGTAGCTAAAGTCAAGGCTGGCTCCGAGGGCAAAACCGCGGACAAGGTCTTCAAAGGCATTGCCTACGCCTGCGGCATGTTGATTCTTGTCGTGCTCGCAGCAATTCTCGTCTTCCTGTTCATTCAGGCACTGCCGGTCTTCACCGGCGATCAGGCCAACGTTTCGCAGAAGGTCAGCGACTATTCCAACGGCACCACGAAGAACTTCTGGGTGCTGGTCGGCATCCTGGTCTTCGGCACCGTGCTGGTTTCCGTTCTCGCACTGCTGCTCGCGATCTTCGTTTCGATCGGCATCGCACTGTTCATTTCGCACTACGCACCCAAGAAGCTGTCCACCGCGCTGAGCTACGTGGTTGATCTGCTCGCCGCCATCCCGTCCGTTATCTACGGTCTGTGGGGCGGTCTGGTGCTGATTCCGTCCATTCAGCCGGTGTGGAACTGGTTCGCCAAGTACCTGGGCTGGACGTACATCTTCCAGGGCCCGGCCGTGCAGCCGTCCAAGACCGTGGCGACCGTTGCTGTGGTGCTTGCGGTCATGATCTGCCCGATCATCACCTCCGTCTCTCGTGACATCTTCAAGCAGACCCCGCGTCTGCAGCAGGAGGCTGCTTTGGCCCTTGGTGCCACGAAGTGGGAGATGATCAAGCTGGCCGTGCTCCCGTTCGGCAAGTCCGGCGTGATCTCCGCCGCCATGCTCGGCCTTGGTCGTGCACTCGGCGAGACGATGGCCATCCTGATGATTCTGTCCCCCGGCTACCTGTTCTCGGTCTTCCTGCTCAAGGGTTCGCAGAACATGACCATCGCAGCAAACATCGCCTTGAAGTACATGGAGGCCGATGATATGGGCGTGTCGGTGCTGATCGGCACCGGTCTCGTGCTGTTCATCGTCACCTTCATCGTCAACTTCGTGGCGCGCAAGATCACTGATAAGGCGGTGAAGTGATGACTACTGTGACCAATTCTGCCATCAAGACCGGCGACGACGGTTCCATCAAGTTCGCGCCGAAGATCGATTTCACGAAGTTCCAGCCCACACGCTCCTCTGTGCAGCGTCGCAAGTTCATGAACGGCTTCATGTACGGCTTGATCGTGCTTGCGTTCGTGATCGTGTGCATCCCGCTGATCTCCGTGCTGTGGAGCACGATCTCCAGCGGTGTGCAGCGTCTGACGATTTCGTTCCTGTCCGACAGCATGAACGGGGTCATCGGCGGCAAGCCTCTTGCGTCCGGCAGCTATGGCGGTGTGTTCCACGCCATCATCGGTACGCTGGAGATCACGCTCGGCGCCATGATCATCTCCATCCCGATCGGTCTGATGTGCTCGGTGTATCTGGTCGAGTACGCGCGCGGTTCCAAGACCGCCCGCACGATCAGCTCGCTGGTCGACGTGATGAGCGGCATCCCGTCCATCGTTGCCGGTCTGTTCGCATACTCGCTGTTCACGCTGGTGATGGGCCCCGGCTTCTACTCCGGTTTCCAGGGTTCCGTCGCACTGTCCATTCTGATGATCCCGACCGTCGTCAAGACCAGTGAGGAAATGATCAAGATCGTGCCGAACGATCTTCGTGAGGCTTCCTACGCTCTCGGCGTCACCAAGCAGCGTACGATCACCAAGATCGTGCTGCGTACCGCACTGCCGGGCATCGTCTCCGGTGCCATCCTCGCCATTGCGCGAGTCATCGGCGAGACCGCTCCTCTGCTGATCGCGGCCGGTCTGCCCGTCAAGATGAACTACAACCTCTTCGACGGCCAGATGGCAACCCTGCCTGTGTACGTGTACAAGCAGTTCGCCGCCGGTGCGCAGACCTGCTTCAACAAGGCCGACGCCAGCTGCGTGCCCGAGATCGCCTACCAGCGCTCGTGGTCCGCTGCCCTCGTGCTGATCATCATCGTCCTGGTGCTGAACCTCATCGGCCGACTGGTCGAGAAGCTGTTCGCCGTCAAGACGGAACAGTGAAATAGAATCCGATACACCCCATACCCAACATAAGGAACTACAAATGGGACAGCGTATTGATGTCAAGAATCTGAACATCTACTACGGCGACTTCCTGGCCGTGGAGAATGTGAACATCAACATCGAGCCGAACAAGGTCACCGCCTTCATCGGCCCGTCCGGCTGCGGCAAGTCGACCGTGCTGCGCACCCTCGACCGTATGCACGAGATCATCCCCGGTGCTCACGTCAAGGGCGAGGTTCTGCTCGAAGGCAAGAACCTGTACGCTCCCGGCGTTGACGCCGTGGCCGTCCGTCGTGACGTCGGCATGGTCTTCCAGCGCCCGAACCCGTTCCCCACGATGTCGATTCGTGAGAACGTGCTCGCCGGCGTGAAGCTGAACAACGGCAAGATCTCCAAGTCCGACGCGGATGATCTGGTCGAGTGGGCTCTGCGTGGCGCCAACCTGTGGAACGAGGTCAAGGATCGTCTTGACAACCCCGGCATCGGTCTGTCCGGTGGCCAGCAGCAGCGTCTGTGCATCGCGCGCGCCGTTGCCGTGCATCCGCAGGTCCTGCTGATGGACGAGCCGTGCTCCGCTCTGGACCCGATCTCGACGCTCGCCGTTGAGGATCTGATCAACGAGCTCAAGGACGACTACACCATCGTCATCGTGACCCACAACATGCAGCAGGCAGCCCGTATCGCCGACTACACCGCCTTCTTCAACCTGAAGGCCGTTGGTCAGCCCGGACACCTCACCTACTTCGCGGACACCACCACGATGTTCAACAACCCGCAGAACGAAGAGGCCGAGCGTTACATCTCCGGCCGCTTCGGCTGATCGTCAGGCAAACGGTCCAAGGGATCGTTTGCCAGATCAGCCTGAGTGAGGCCGAAAGGTTGAGCGAAAGGCTGGTCGTTGACTCGCCGAAAGCGAGTCCGTGCATGCCGATTGCATCCGGATAGCATGCGGATAACATGTGGATAGCATGCGGATTGATGACGCGACGGATGAAACCGTCACGTCATTGTTCGGAAAGCCTCGCCTCGCGCGGGGCTTTCCGCGTTTTGGGCATCTGACGTGCTTATGTCTCTGTGCTGAAGTCTCTGCTTATGTCTGATTCTGATGTCTCAATACATCTACGTACACAATGGTCCCTTAGATGAAAGGGCTGTCAGTTGTGTTGCTGCTGAGTGGAAAAGATGCATCCCTCGATTATGTAGAGACAGATCACTGGTTATATCAGTGACATTTCTCGTAATTGGTTAAGTGGTGTTGCACCCCTCTGACGGGACGTTGCCGGGGGCACGTTGCCATCCGACTCCCGTCTTCTTCATCATCCGATCTTGTCACGCGACGCAATAATCGCGCGTTTTCGCGTCGCGTG
>NZ_RQSP01000028.1 GCF_009078285.1 Bifidobacterium jacchi | reverse complement strand
GGGGGTATACACTACATGGTTGATTGTTCATGGCTGATTGCTTGGCGTAATAAGAGAGCCGTGTGATTGGCAACGCAGAAGGGACGACCCGTAGAGATAGGGGGCATATGCGTCGACGTACGTCGAACAAGTACCACGGCTTCCGCATGCGCGGACTGCGGCACATCGTGGCGCGCGCCATCATGGATTGGCGACGCACGATAGCCGCCATGCTTGCCGTCATTATGACCGTGGTCATGATCCCCACCGCCGATGCGCGAGGCCTCGCGTATTCACTGAATGCAGACGCCACGTCCATTACCGCGGTCGGTTCCGGCGATGACACCGGTGTCACTGTCGTCTCGGATGGCACCATGGTGACCGACCCCACCATCGTGGCCGCCGCCCAGTCGGCGACGCTTACCTCGCTTCGCGCCAATTCGTCGCCCAACGACGACACCAGCGAACCGGCACAGCATGACGCATCGTCAGATGCCGCAGATTCCGACAATACGGATACGGTGGATGCGCAATCCGATTCGCAATCCGATTCGCAATCCGATTCGCAATCCGAGGATTCATCATCCACCGATCCTCAACCCCGGGCCTCCGCCGAAACGGCGACGCTAGGCGGGCGCGATTTCGAAGGTCAGGTCACCAAGGAAATCAATGGCAAAACGTACATCCTGATCGGCAACGAACAGCAGCTGCGCGCCATCGGATCGGGCAACAAGGTCATCGGGCGCATCATAAGCGTGACGCAAACCTGCACGAAGACGGGTCTGGTGAGCTACGAATGGGTCGATGGGCAGGACAGTGCCATTGCCTATGCGGGCGACGCCGATCTGGGAACACAGGATACGCTGCGCAACGCCGACGCCGATGATCACAGCAACGGCCCCGTACTGGGCTGCACGGCACTCACCGTCAACCAGACCCGCACCAAATACTATGGCGTCGCTGCGGACGGTTCGCATGCTGACTATTCCGAAGCCAACACCGGCCTGACCTACTCCGCGGACGCGAACTACATCGTGTTCCGCAACATCGACCTGAGCTCGAATGCAGCCGATCCAGACAACGCCAACTGGACGCCGCTCATGTTCTCAGGCATGATGCTCGGCACGATCGCGCCCGACACCGCCACGGCCGGCAGCCTGTGGGGAACCATCGGCACCGACGGCGCAAGCGTGAACGACACCGCAGTCCGTCCGGTCATTTCGCATGTGACGGTCAACCAGGCCGGTCCGAAGCTCGACGTGAGCACGCAGCAGGGCATCGGCTTCTTCGCCACCATCGCCAGCAAGACGACCATCGTTGGCGACAGCCTTGGCAGCGCCGGCACGGTTGTGGTCGCCAACATCGCGCTCAACGACGTGACGGTCACGAACAATGCGAGCGAATCCTACATTCCACCCACCCTGCTTGGCACGCTCACCAAGGCCGTGGGAACATTGCTGGACGTATTGCTTGCTGCCCTGAAGCTGCTGACCTTAGGTGCCGTCAACGTCGATCTGCACCTCGCCGATCTGCTCACGCTGCACAAGGACAACCCATCCAACCTCGCCACCGGTGCGTTCGCCGGGCGCATCTACGGCGATGTGAAGGTCGTCGGATGCGAAGTGAGCGACGTCACCGTCTCCAGCGTGGCCGACATGACCGGCGGATTCGTCGGATATGTCGAAGGCGCCACTCGATACGACGCCGTCTCCGGAATCGTGGGCGCGTTGACGAATCTGCTCTCCTCGATTCTCGGCATCATCCCGTTCCTCGGCCTCGGCGATCTCGTGGACTGGCTGCTCAACGGCACGCTCGGCCTGAACGCACTGATTCCGGTCGGCTATTACAACCCGGAGATCTCATCCAGTACGGTGAACGGGTTTACCAAAGGCACCGTCATCGGCGCGGACGGCACCACGCAGGCAGGAGGATTCGTCGGCGCACAGATCGGCGCGATCATCACCGATTCCTCGGTGACCAGCGTCACCCCATTCACCGTGAAGGCCTCGCGCTACGCGGGCGGTTTCGCCGGCGTGAGCCGCAACGGCAACGTGGGCGGTCTCGTCAGCTCGCTCGGCGTCGACCTCATGTCCGCGCTGCGCCCGCAAAGCCTCATCGAATCAAGCGCCGTTGACGCGCGAGGCGGCGTCACCGTGACCGCCGCGAACTACGCAGGCGGGTTCTCCGGGGCGATGGCCAACTCGTACGCGGTCAACGACACGCTGACCGGTGCCGCAACCGTCACCGCCACCGCATCGCATGCGGGCGGCTTCACCGGCTTCGCCTCGGTCGGATGGGGACTGGAACTCGGCACCGACGATGCAACGAACACGTCGCTGCTCAAACAGCTCACCAAAGCCATCACCGAACTGCTGGAGGGCGATTCAGGCGCAGGCGCAGGCGAACTCCTGTCCTTGGCCGGCGTGAACCCGTCCGCCATCCTCGGCACTACGATGAGCGCAGCCGTGACCGTCACATCCCGCGGCGACTACGCCGGAGGCATGGTCGGCGTCGGCTCCGGCACGATGATCGAGAACTCCGGTACAACACAGCTGGACAACCTGACGTTCTGGAAGTACGACACGACCGCGCATTCGCGCCGCGCCTACCCGTCCGAACGAAGCACTGCCATCACGAACCTGCACGGGGTAAAGGCCTCCGGCTCCTATGCGGGCGGCATCGCAGGCAGTCTGCAGCCGGTCATGGTGGCCGGACTGCTCAACAGCGTGCTCTCCATCGGCGACATGACCACCCTGAAGAAAGTGGACCAGTTCGCTGCCTTCACCGTCGCCGATGTCACGCTGGACGGCGGCACCCAGGGCCTGACGGTGACAGCGGATGCCTATTATGCGGGCGGAGCGCTCGGATGCGCCACCGGCGGCGACCTGACACGAGTCAACGTCAGCAACCTCAATGCGGTGAAGGCGCGCGGCGAGGCCGGCGGATTCGTCGGATTCGCCGGCCCGGGCAAGGCTGTCGGCGCGACCGGTCTCAATGTGCTCGGCCTTGTCCAAATCTCCGGCCTGCTGTCGGTGGCCCAATACTCCGGCGTGGAGGTCTGGTCATCCAACGTCGCCGGTTCGACGGACGGATTCACCGTCGCCGCAACCGGCCACAACGCGGACAATGAAACCAACGACTACGCGGCGGGCGGCTTCTACGGCCAGGCCAACTCCACCACCACTGTGGATTCGCATGTGCGTGCGTTGCGGTCGGTCACCGCCGACGACACCGCCTCGGACGGCATCGCTGGCGGCTTTGTCGGACTGTCCAGCACCGGCGGCCTCGCCGACGCGGTGAACGACGCCGACGATTCGCAGATCGGCGGACTGCTCAGCGTGGACAATCTGCTCGGCGCGGTGCCCTACCTCACCCCCGTGTATGCAAAGACCGACGTCGCCTATGTGAACGGCGGCTATGTCAAGGCCGACGTGGCCGGCGGCTACGCGGGCGACTTCCAAGGCGGCTACGTCAACAAGCTCACCGCCGTATTGGAGAAGGACCATCCCGAACTGGCCGAAACGGTGGCCGAAGTCAGGAAGGCCCCCGTGGCGGTCATCAACATCGACCATGTGAGCGGCGGCTCCTACGCGGGCGGATTCGGCGGCAAGGTGCGTTCCGGTGCGCTTGCCTCGGCCGGCGAAGGCGGACTGAGCGTCCTCGGCAAGCTCAACGGCGTGAATCTTTCCGGCGTGCTTTCGCTCGCACAGGCTTACGTGCCGTTTGTACTGTACGCGGGCGTGCATACCGATGACACGACGTTCGCGGCAGCGGGCGGCGATGTGGACGCGAACGCGGACGCGGACTACGGACTGACCGTTGTCGCGCGACGGCTGGATGGTGCGGATTCGAATTCCGGGTCGGCGGGCGGATTCGCCGGATACGTCTCCGCCGCGCAGATCAGCACCTCGTCGGTCGGCCAGCTGCGGCACACCGCGGTCAAGGCACCGGCCAATCTGGAGACGACGAACGACAGCGACATCACCAGCACATATCTGAACGACGATGTGAGCGCCTACGCGGTGGACGCGGCCCGTTACGCCGGCGGCTACATCGGTCGCGTCGATCTCGGCTCCACCGCGGGCGTGGGCGACAGCGTCAACCTGCTGGGTGGCACCATCCAACTGTCCGATCTGGTCAGCGCGCTGAACGTCATGATCTCCACGATCGAAGAGTCCGATGTGACCGGCGGTCCGGGAGGCTACTCGGTGCGATCCAGCACCGCCGACCATCTGAAATCGGACGGTGTGACCGCCGACCCGATCGGCATTGCTGGCGGATTCGTCGGCGACCTTGAGGGTGGCCACATCCAGCATTCCAACGCGCACGAATTCGCTTACATCATCGGACAGGTGGCGGCCGGCGGCTACGCGGGCGTCATCCAGCCCGGTGCCGCGGCAGACGTGCTCGGCGACGGCAGCGTGCTCAAGCAGCTGGTCGATGTGGACGGCGCCTTGTCGCTGCTGCAGGACTTTGTGCCGACGATTCGCAACTCCTCCACCGATGCGGTGGTGTGCGGCGGCGCGGTGCGCGCGCAGGCGGTCTCCGATGGGACGACCCGGCGCGGCATGGCCGGAGGCTACGTCGGGCGCAACCGTGGCGGACAGATCTGGGGCATGAACGATTCGGCGTGGTCCAGCATCAGCGGCGGCACCATCACGCAGCAGACCGCCTACGCGGCGCGTATCCGCAGCGTCTACGGGCAGGAGATCGCCGGCGGCTTCACCGGCCTGATGGAATCGGCCGACACTGCCGAAGGCGGTTCGATCTCCGTATTGGGCGGACTCGTGAAGGCCAGCAACATCGCGGGCGCGCTGTCCATGGTGTATCCGACCGAGGAGCACACCAAGGTGACCGGTCCGCTGCGCAACATGGCATACAAACAGTGGCAGTCATGGGTCAACAACATCGGCAAATACGGCGCCTACGGCAAGGAATTCACCGACATCGCGAACACGGCCGGCGCGGGCTCGGTCAAGGATCAGGCCACGCTCGACGCCTTCCTGAACAACTATGTGTTCGGATTCAACGTGGTCGCCGGGCGCGCCTCGTTCACGACCGGTCCGAACCTGCGCGATTCCGGTGTCGCCGGCGGCCACGTGGGCCTGATGCGCACCGGCACCATAACCGACGGGCAGTCGATGGACGTGCGCAACGTCACCGCCATGCGTGCGGCCGGCGGCTATGCGGGCACGATGGAAGCCGGAACGGCGTCGTCGTTCGGCTCCATCCAACTGCTTGGCAGCAAAGGTCTGGGACTCGACCTCGGGCAGATGCTCGGCGTGGCCCAGGTGTTCGTGCCGGTCGTCAAATCGTCCAGCGTGACCGGCTACCGCAAGGGCATGCGCGTGACCGCCACCGGCACCGACATCACGCATGGCACCGGCAATGCCGGCGGCTACGTGGCGCTTGCCGTGGGCGCGCAGATCTGGGGCGACCGCGACGCCAACGGCAAGGAGCTTGCCGACGATGCGTCTGCGACCGCTGCGGTCGGCGCGAACGTCGCCAATCTGCGCAAAGTCTACGGTCAGAACAACGTGGGCGGATTCGTCGGCATCGCCACGGCCGGCGCCACCGCCGACGTGGACACGGAAGGCGCAAGCGGGTTCCTCAACACGGTGCTGCATACGCTCGTGAAGAACGCCAACCCCGCCGGATTGGTGCAGGTGCTGCAGGCCACGATCGTGACCATCCGCGGCGCGCACGTGAACGCCGACAGCGCCGACTGGGGATTCACGGTCGAAGGCGGGCCGTACACGCTCACCGGTGACGACTCGGAGCATTACGCGCTCACCGCGGGCGGCTTTGCCGGTTCGCTCCAAGCCGCCATCCTGGGCGACAAGGATTCAGCGAAAGGCACCGGCACCGAGGTGGACACGGCGAACGATCCCGCCGCGCTCACCGTGACCGGATTGCGCGCCGTTTCGGGCGGCCAGTATGCGGGCGGCTTCCTCGGTCTTGCCGACGTCTCGTCGGTCGCCTCCGTGGCGGGCGGCAACGCGGCGACCGGCACCGATGTGAACGACGAGAACCGCAGCGACACGAACCTGCTGCTCTCCCTGCTCAAACTCGGCAACGTGGGTGTGCTGGAGGCGTTCCGCACGTTCGTCTACGACGGTCAGGTGGCCGGCGTGCCGGATGGCATTCAAGTCAAGGCGCATGTCTCCGCCACCTCCGGCATGCTGGATTCGAAGCGATTCACCGGCGCGGCAGGCGGCTTCGGCGGCGGCCTGATCAACGGGTCCGTCAAGAAGTCCGGCGTGACGAACCTCAACAGCGTCACCGGCGTCAACTATGCGGGCGGTTTCATCGGCCACCTCGGCAAATCCGGCACCGTGGCCGCGGACAACGCGAACCTCGGCACCAGCTGGCTCAACCTGCTCGGCGCCACCGCGGGCGTGCTCGACATCTGGGGATCCCATGTGGGCGATTCCTCCGTCGCCGGCATCAGCGCCGGCTATACGGTCACGGCCACGCATGGCGGTGCCGACTACGGCAAGGGCACGGACAAGGCGACCGGGCGTGAAGTGGTCGGCGGCTTCGTCGGATACGCCGATCTTGCCCGCGTGAAGTCAAGCACGGTGACCGGATTGAAGAAGACGTCCTCCGGTGAACTCGCCGGCGGCTTCGCCGGTGAGACCAAACGCGCCTATCTGGTGGATGCCGAGGTCAATTCGGTACTGGTCGAGCTGCTGCTGCAGATCGTCAACGCACTGGTCAAACTGCTCTACCTCGACAAGGCCGAACAAGTGGGCGTGATCGATCTGGGCAAATGGTTCCCGAACATCTTCGGCAAGGTCTTCGATCTGAAGGTGCTGTCGCAGGGCGACCTGCTGTACGTGAACCTGTTCGGCCTCAAGGTGGGCGTGTCCCTGTCCAAGGCCGACGACACCAATCAGCAGCAGACCGACGTGGCCATCGTCACCATCGGCGATTCCGTCGTCAAACTGCCATGCAGCAAGGACGGTATCGACATGGACGGGGCGAGGGAGAACCTCAGCGTGCAGCTCATCAAGGGCAACCGAACCCGCATCGAGGCATCGTCCGTCGCCGGCATCAAGGACGGCTACGACGTGTTCGGCGGCGGCGCCACGCAGCTCACCGACGGTCTGGAGGGCCTCACGACCGGCTATGCGGGCGGTTTCGTCGCACTCAACGACGAAGGCGTGCTCGCCGACGACCACATGACCTACGCCGACACGATTCGCGGCACCAGCGGACGGGTCGACCCGTTCGCCAACACGCTGCTCAAATCCAACTGGGATTTCAACTCGATGAGCGACATCATCGGCCCGGCGGACGACGGCAACGGCGGCAAGGCGTACAACACGTACCGCGTGTACCGCACGGCCGACGCCACGGCCGGCAGCGCCGTCACCTCCGTGAAGGACGGCCGCGAGATATTCTCCGCCAAATCCTCGGACAGCGGCGACGGCACGCTCAACACCGGACTGGACCGGTGGGAGGTGAAGCTGTTCGACGTGGTCAACACGTATGACAGCAGCGTGCCCGCCAGCGGCGCCTCCGGCGACAAGAACACCCGCTGGATCGGTATCAGGGACGCCGTGATCGCCACTGGAGACGACTCGACCAAGCCGATGGACGCATACGTGTCCGCCGCCAAGGCGGTGCTCATGCTCGACACGGCCGTGACCGACAACAACGGCGGACTGACTCCCGAACCGGACGACGGCCAGGACCCGTGCGGCACCGACGGTTGCCGGACCATCGACCTTACGTTGCAGAAGGTGTGGCGCAACGGCCAGCTGGAGCGGGCCGACGCGATCACGCTGGAGGTCACCGCCACGTACACCGACGGCAACGGCAACCAGATCACGCCGGACACCATCGAATGCCGCGACGCCGACTGCAACGCCGTTGAGCGGAAGAACCCGTTCACCGTGGAGCTCACCGCCAAGGACAATGGCTCCGCATGGAGCGACACCTGGCGCGCGAAGGTCACCGGACTGCCGGTCGCCTTCGTCGACAAGGGCTCCGGCGCGAACGGTGTGGACGTGGTGCGCTACTACACGTACACCGTGCGGGAAACGAAGGTGACCTTCGCCGACGGAACCGCCGATGAGACCACCAAGACCCCAGCCGAGGCCGGCTACACGGTCGACGTGGCCTACGGCAAGGATGCGGACGGTGGCGACGGCAAGTACGTGGCCACCGTGACGAACTCTTCGCCGCTGCCCGACACCGGTGGCCGGGGAACCGTGCTGTTCGTGACGTTCGGCGTGCTGCTCATGCTGCTCGGCGCCGCATGGGTCATACGGGACCGTCGCGCACGTGCGGGTGCACGAGTTGGCGGCATCCATGCGCGGCGGCAAGGCCGTCACATGTCGTCCTGACCACCGTCGGACGACCCCAGAATTTCCGCCTACAGCGGCGGACAACACAAAACCACTAGAGAACCCAAGATAATCCTCGGGGAAACCACGAGGAAGACCAAGAGAAAGGGACAGTGATGAAGTCACTGAAGAAGATCGCGGCGGGTGCGCTCGCCGCCGTCGCCGCTCTCGGCATGGCCGGGCTCGGCGCCACCACCGCCTCCGCGGCGGACAACGCCTCGCTGACCGTCAGCACCGCCGACGCCAGCTTCGCCGGCAAAACCGTCAACGCCTACCGCATGTTCGACGCCACGGTGAACGGCGATGCCGTCGCCTACACGCTGAACAGTGATTGGGAGGCATTCTTCTCGACCTCCGGCCTCAGCGACATCAACTGCTCTGACAAGACCGGCGCCGAGCTCAACACCTGTGCCTACGACGCCGTCTCCAAGCTGGGCGACGCCTCCAATCCGACCATCGACGCGTTTGCGCAGAAGGCCTCCAACTGGGCGCAGACGAAGAAGGTCGGATCTGATCCGGCCGCGGCGAACGCCAGCGTCGCCGAGACCGCTACGGTCAGCGATCAGGCGAACGATCAGGGCAACTACACCGCCTCGTTCTCCAGCCTCGCCTACGGCTACTATCTGGTCGCCGTGCCCGGCGTCGGCAACGTCAACACGGCCAACAAGTACGCCACGCTGGTGCCGGTGACCAAGGCTGCCGACACCACCGCCACGATCAAGGGCTCCCTGCCCACCGTGGACAAGAAGGTCAATGTCGATGGCAACGCCGCGGACACTACCAACGCCAAGGTGGGCGACACCCTCACCTTCACGCTGACCTCCACCATCCCGGACATGTCCGCCTACGACACCTACGCATTCAACTTCAAGGACACCCTGTCCGCGGGATTGACGTTCGGTTCCATCACCTCCGTTGTCGTGAAGGGTGCCGGCCAGAATGGCGCTGATATCACGCTGGAGCAGGGGAATGACGCTGACGCTAAGGACTACACGGTCACCGCCCCCACCGCCGACAACAACAACCTGCTCACCGTCACGATGAACGACTTCAAGGCCAAGCAGCAGGCCAACGCCGGCAAGTCCATCGTCGTCACCTACACCGCCACGCTCAACGAGAACGCCGTCGTCGGCGGCGAGGGCAACACCAACTCCGCCACGGTCGAGTATTCCAACAACCCGCTCACCGGCGGCAAGGGCGAATCCACCCCGGACATCGTGCGCGTGTACACCTACCAGTTCGGCATCGACAAGTACACCGTCAAGACCGGCGAGACCGGTCACACCCAGCTGGCCGGCGCCAAGTTCACCCTCACCGCCAAGGGCGGCGCCGACGCCATCAAGTTCGTCGTCAAGACGACTGGCAGCGACACCGGCTCCACCGTCTACCGCGTCGCCAAGGACGGCGAGACCGGCGCCACCACCGAGCTCGTCACCCCCGCCAGCGGTCGCATCGACCTGACCGGCCTCGCCAAGGGCGAGTACGTGCTCACCGAGACCGAGGCCCCCGCCGGCTACAACAAGCTGACCAAGTCCATCGGCGTGAAGGTGGACGGCACCGAGCCCACCGATGGCACGGACGCCGCCGCCACCATCACGTACACCACGGATTACACCGAAACCAACACCACTTACGACCAGACCGCCGCCAACGGCATCATCGGCGTCGAGAACACCACCGGCCCGACCCTGCCCGGCACCGGTGGCATGGGCACGGTTTTGTTCACCGTGTTCGGCGTGCTGATCGTCGCCCTCGGCGCCGGCTGGTACGTCAAGTCCAACCGCGGCAAGTCCCGCCACAGCGCCTGAGCTGGTGAAGGTCCTTCGGCTCGCCGTCGTCCTGAACGTAGGGCACAGCCCAGAGCCGAAGGACCTCATCCGCCCCATCATCCATCGAAGGAAACCGAATCCATGAAGAAACTGCGCGGCATCGCTCCGCTGCTGGTCATCGCGATGGGACTGCTCGTGCTGTTCTATCCGACGATCAGCAACTTCCTCATCATGCGCAACGCCTCCCGCGTCGTCTCCAACTACGACGCCGCGGTGAACGCGCTCTCCGATAAGGAATACCAGCGGATGCTTGATGCCGCGCACGCCTACAACAAGCAGCTGGCGGCGCAGGGCGCGGGCGGCGCCACCAGTGCGCTCGCCGGTGCGGTCAACACGGCCGCGCAGGGCGAGGAATACAACCAGCTGCTCAATCTTTCCGGCGACGGCATGATGGGCTACATCACCGTGCCCCGCCTCAAGGAGACCATGCCGATCTACCATGGCACCGCCGAGAAGGTGCTGCAGGTCGGCATCGGCCATCTCGAACAGACCTCGCTGCCGGTGGGCGGCGAGTCCACGCACGCGGCACTCTCCGGCCACCGGGGGCTGCCGACCGCCAAGCTGTTCACCGACCTCAACCTGATGGAGAAGGGCGACCGCTTCTACATCACGATTCTCAAGGACACCTACGCCTACGAGGTCGACCGCATCGTCACGGTCCTGCCGACCGACACCAAGGAGCTCGCCATCGAATCCGGCAAGGATCAGGTGACGCTCATCACCTGCACCCCCTACGCGGTGAACACGCACCGGTTGCTGGTGCGCGCCCATCGCGTGCCCTACGTTCCCGAAACCGACGCGGATGCCGCCAAGCCCACGTTCCATGTGGACATCCCGTTGCAGTACCTGCTGCCGTCGCTCGCGCTGATCGCGCTGCTGGCCGGATGGGGCATATGGCGGCGGCGCGGCGACCGCCCGTCGCAGGGGAGCGGGAACGCACACAGACATGAACCACGACCACGAGGAAGGACATCCCATGGCAGACATGCGTGAGGACATGCGTCACGGCATGCGCGAGAACATGCGTCAAGGCGACCGCGGCCACCGCCAGCGTGCAGCCCATAGGGGAATCTCGTTCTCGGCGTGCCAATTCGTCCTACCACTACGGTCCCTCATGGCGACCGCCATGTGCATGGTCATGTGCGTGTGCGTCGCCGTCTGCGCGGCGTCGCTGGTCGCGTCGCAGGCCTTCGCGGTCACGGGCACGGTTCGCTCCGGCATCGGTGCCGCAGCCGAGACCACAGCCTCAGTCAAGACTACAACCGCAATCACTACTACAACCGCAATCACTACTACAACCGCAGTCACTACCGCAACCGGAGCCGATCAGCCGACCGGTTCCCTCACCATCGACGCCGTCTGGAATCGCGACGCCGACGATAAGCGTGCGCTCGCCGGCGACACCTACGCCATCGTGCAGGTCGCCTCCGCCACGATCGACCAGGACGGCAAGCCGTCCGCTTTCCATACGCTGCCTGATTTCGCCCGATTCATCGATGATTGGGACGGGTTGACCTCGTCCGCGCTCAACGCCGCCGCCAAACGCATGGACGCATTCGCCGCAGACAGTGGACTGTATGGCAAGCGGGGCGTCGCTGATGCGCGTGGCCGTGTGCGGTTCGCCGATCTTGCCGCCGGCGTCTATCTGGTGTCCCGCGTGGCGGTGGCCGATGCGAACACGCGCTACACCTGTGATCCGTTTCTGGTGTCGGTGCCCGATGCGGGGGATGCTGCGTCGGCCGGCGCATTCGATGTGACCGTGGAGCCGAAGTTCGCCGATGCCGGTGTACCGGAACAGCCGGATCAGCCGACGCCGCAGCCGGGGAACACTGCGAATACCGGCGTCGATGCGGTTCCGACCATGGTGTTCGCCATCATGTGCGCCGTCATCGGCTTCGCTGGCATCATTGTCAGCCACTTGCGTCGGAATGAATAACGACGAAAGGGATGCCATACATCCCGCTGGTTGGCACAGCGGCAACGAATGGCGCAGGATGCATCGACGCATGCTCATCGCACGCTTGAATCATGAATAACGAATGGCCTTTGAATAATGAATGGTCCCTTCCGATGGATATCCACCGGAAGGGACCATTCGTATGTGTGCATATGATGCGCCCGATAATGCGTGTAATGCGTGTAATGCGTGTACGCCAACTCGTGCACGCATTACACGCATTACACGAGCATGCGTCTATTAGCGGGTGAGCTTCTTGTGCAGACGGTGCGGACGGGCGGCGTCCTCGCCGAGGCGGGCCACGCGGTTCTCCTGATACGCCTGGAAGTTGCCCTCGAACCAGTACCACTTGGCCGGGTTCTCGTCATCGCCCTCCCATGCGAGGATGTGCGTGGCGACGCGGTCGAGGAACCAACGGTCGTGGGAGATCACCACGGCGCAGCCGGCAAAGCCCAGCAGTGCGTTCTCCAGCGATTCCAGCGTCTCGACATCCAGATCGTTCGTGGGCTCGTCGAGCAGCAGCAGATTGCCGCCCTGCTTGAGGGTCAGCGCGAGGTTGAGTCGGTTGCGCTCGCCGCCGGAGAGCATGCTGGTCAGCTTCTGCTGGTCGGAGCCCTTGAAGCCGAAGCTTGCCACATAGGCGCGCGTAGGCACTTCGGTGCCGGCAACGTCGATGAAGTCAAGACCGCCCGAGACCGCCTCCCACAGGTTCTTGTTCGGATCGAGACCGGCACGGTTCTGATCGACATAGCTGATCTTGACGGTGTCGCCGATCTTCAGCTCGCCGCTGGTGAGCGGCTCGAGACCGACGATGGTCTTGAACAGCGTGGACTTGCCGACGCCGTTCGGGCCGATCACGCCGACGATGCCGTTGCGCGGCAACGTGAACGACAGGTCGTCGATGAGCACGCGATCGCCGAACGCCTTGTGCAGATGCTTGGCCTCGAGCACCAGCGAGCCCAGTCGCGGACCGGCCGGAATCTGAATCTCGGAGAAGTCCAGCTTGCGATTGTTGCGAGCCTCCGACTCCATCTGCTCGTAACGTTCCAGACGGGCCTTGTTCTTGGCCTGACGGGCCTTGGGGGAGGATCGCACCCAGTCGAGTTCGCTCTTGAGACGCTTGGCGAGCTTGGCGTCCTTGGCGCCTTGGATCTCCATACGCTTGGCCTTGGTTTCCAAGTACGTGGAGTAGTTGCCCTTGTACGGGTACAGGTGGCCGCGGTCGACCTCGCAGATCCACTCGGCCACGTTGTCCATGAAGTAACGGTCGTGGGTGACGGCGATGACGGCGCCCTTGTACTGGTGCAGGAACTGCTCCAGCCACAGGATCGACTCGGCGTCCAGATGGTTGGTGGGCTCGTCGAGCAGCAGCAGGTCAGGGGCTTCGAGCAGCAGCTTGCACAACGCCACGCGGCGGCGCTCGCCACCGGAGCAGACCGACACCGGCGTATCCGGGTCGGGGCACTGCAGCGCGTCCATGGCCTGTTCGAGCTGCGAGTCGAGATCCCAGCCGTTGGCCGCGTCGATCTCGGTCTGCAGCTTGCCCATCTCCTCCATCAGAGCGTCAAAGTCGGCGTCCGGGTTCGCCATCTCCTCGCCGATCTCGTTGAATCGGGCGACCTTCTGGGCGATTTCACCGAACGCCATCTTGATGTTCTCGCCGACGGTCTTGGTGTCGTCGAGCGGCGGCTCCTGCTGCAGGATGCCGACCGTGAAGCCCGGAGTCAGATACGCCTCGCCATTGCTGACCGTCTCCAGGCCGGCCATGATCTTGAGCAGCGTGGACTTGCCCATGCCGTTGGGGCCCACCACGCCGATCTTCGCGCCCGGCAGGAAGCTCAGCGTCACGTCGTCGAGAATCACGCGATCGCCGAACGCCTTGCGCGCCTTGATCATCTGGTAAATGAATTCTGCCACTTGCAGTATCTCCTTAACAAAGGTTGGGATTCCGCCATTCCGTAGGTTTGCGCATGGGGTCGTTCGGACTCATTGGTCGCAATGCCCTCGTATTGCCCGCTCGGCCGCGTCCATGTGGGGCGATCCATGTGGAGCATGTCCGCATAGCGGCCGATTCCATGCCAAACCACCGCCCACCATGGTAACGGAAGGGCTGGAATGGCGCGGCTGGCAGTGGGTTGCGTGTGGCATCTCGTGTGCGGTCAGGGTCATCGAACGAGACGCCGTGGGGCTTCATGCGGCGGTGCCGCCGGTGTGTCTGCGAGAGATGACTGCCACGGAGGCGGCACCATCGAGAACGACAAGGATTACTCCAGCGAGAGGCCGCCTCAGGGAATCATCCGCTCATGCGACGGGAGGTTCCCCTCGCAGCAGCAGATTGCGGATGGGGCATACGTTGATGCCGTGATCGATGTATGGGCTGTCGATTCGCATGGCAACCTTGCGGTTCGTTTCCGGAACGTTCAGCAATGTGCCGACCGATCGTAGATGCCTCGCAAACCTGTCATGGTACATGCGCCCGGATTTGATCTCGATGAGTTCCGGCTTGGTTTGGGAATGCGTGCAGTCGATGAGATCCACCTCGATTTTGCTGTCGTCGCGGTAGAAGTACAATTCGGGGGTTTTCAACGCGTTGTAGTATCTCTTGACAGTTTCCGATATTACGAGATTCTCGATGATTTCCCCAAAGAGAGGATGTTCCTGAAGGTCCTGTACGGTTTCGATGCGCAGCAGGTAACAGAGCAAACCGGTGTCGTAGAAGTACAGCTTCGGCGTTTTGGTCAGTCGTTTGTTCAGATTGCCGAAATATGGCGGCAGGCTGAACGTGATGTAGCTTGATTCGAGGATCGACATCCATGATTTGACGGTGCGGTAGGTGGCGTCGAGCTCAGTGGCGAGGGAGGTGGCTTTGATCAGTCCTCCGACGTGCTGGGCACAGAGGCGGAGAAACGTGCGGAACGCGGTGATATTGCGTACGTCGAGATAGTCGGTGACGTCGCGTTCGATATAGCTGTTGATATAGCTTTCGAAGAAGATGCTGCGCGGTATGTGCGCGGCATGCAGATGAGGGTAGCCGCCGTCGAGGATGAACTCCTCGATTGTGAGCTCGGGGTGCGCCATGAGCGCTTCCGCATACGAAAGCGGCAGCAGTTTCAACACGCCGACCCTGCCGGCCAGCGATTGCTTGATTTGCTTGAGCAGCAGGAAGTTTTGCGAGCCTGACAGGATGAATTGGCCGGGGCGTTTCGTCTCGTCGGAAACCACCTGCAGCACGGAGAACAGGTCCGGTGCGTATTGCGCCTCGTCGATGATCAGATGTGTGGAACGATTCCTGACGAAGCTGATCGGGTCGACGTTTGCTTGGTTGCGCAGTTCGAGATCTTCCAGATTGAGATATGTATAATCCGCGAAAGCGTTTTCGACGAGCGTTGACTTCCCGCTTTGACGTGGGCCGGTGACGGAGACGATCGGAAACCAAGTGGCGGAGCGCTGCGCCTGTTCGGTGAGCAGTCTTGGAATCATGGGCGGCTCCTTGTCTACTTGTCTACAATCTGCGACCAGAACTTTGCTTTACTTTTTACCATAACATTGCTCTACATAATACCATAACATTGCTCTAGTCGATGCCGAAAGTCTGCTTTAGTGTTTGCTGCGGCTCTACGGGACGGCTTATGGCGCGGTTTGGCGAGGTGCGCGCTCGCGCCGTTCCGGTACGAGCGGCAGATGCGGCCGTCGCGCGGCAAAGATCCTTGCTGCGGAACATGATGCTCGGCAGCGCCTGCCCCATCGGGGTGACGACGCGACTCCTGCGCTCATGATGCTGCGGTGCGCCGAGCGGCCTGAGCCAATGCTCTGAGACCATATTCCGTCAGACCGAACTCGCCGTCCGCAGTTCGGCCGCGAGACGGTAATAGTCGATCAGCTGATCGACCAGCGCTGGCCATGTGCGGTTTTTCACCGCTTCGAGACCATTGAATCCCATAGTCTGGCGCAATGCGGGATCCTCGATCAGGCGTTCCACGCATGAGCGCAGATCACCGTCATCGGCCGGATCGAACAGCAGACCGGTCCGACCCTCATTCACCAGATCGAGCGGGCCTCCGGCGGCCGGTGCCACAACCGGCAGTCCGCTGGCCATCGCCTCCTGGATCGTCTGGCCGAACGTCTCCTCGGCGCCGGTATGCACGAATGCATCCAATGCGGCATAGGCATCAGCCAGATCATCGCCGTGCAGCATGCCGGTGAACACCGCGTTCGGCAGCAGTCTGTGCAGCATCTCCTCATACGGGCCGCCGCCGACGATGACCAGACGGATGGGCAGCCCGTTGAGCGCCACGAGCCGCTCGACCTGCTTCTCGGGGGCGAGGCGACCCACGTATCCGATGACGGGAAGGGTCCCGCCGCGACTCCATTGGCCGTGCAGCCGCCGCACTTCGGCGCTCGTCTTGCGTTGAGGGTTGAACAGCCGCGAATCGACGCCGCGCCCCCACAGCCGTATCAGACCTGAATCGACGCCGAAGGATTCGAGTCGCTGCGAAGCCTGATTCGTGGGGGCGAGCGTCAGCGTCGCCATGTTATGCATCTTTGCGATGCGCGTGCCCACGACCTGCTCCGCGCCATCACCCGCGGCCCTGCTGATCTTGCGCAGCCAGCCGGTATGCTTCGGCATGACACCGTCCACGACCTTGTCCAGGGACTCGCGGGCGAACCGTCGCGCATACTGGGCCACGTCGGTCTGATAGATCGCGACCGTTGGCACCCCCAGCTTCTCGCCGGCGATCAATGCGGCGTGCCCCAGCTTCGAGATCGGCGCGGCCACATGAATGATGTCGGGACGAGGTAGCTTCTTGATCAGTCGAATCACCGACTTTTTCGTCGGCACCGCCGCGTTGAAATGCTGGATCGGCCATGAGGGCACCGTGTCTACGGCGAATCCCGCGTATTCGCCTCCATCGGGGGATGGTTCGGGGCTGATCGCATGCGCGCTGAACCCACGTTCGGCGAATCGATCCAGAATATGCTTCACGCTTCCGCTGACGCCGTTGGTCTGCTCCAACGACGATTCGCTGACGATGAGCACCGACAATTCGCGCGCCTCTTCGGGGGAGCGCGCCGGGGCGGACGCAAGGTCCGGCGCTTGGTATGAAACGTTGTCCATGACGGCCACGACCCAAGTCTAGAGTACGCGGCGCTCCCCGGCGACGATTGGGCGATGCTGTTCATGTTCCGGTCTTGCGTTGTTCATGCGAAGCCGGTCGGCGGCGCGCCTAACGTCGGCTGCGCCCGCGGTCACGGATGAGCAGGGAGGCGACGAGGCAGATCGCGCATACGATGGCCACGTCGCGGAACGAGGCGCGCATGCCGAGGGCGGAGGCGGCCGCCTCGCTCATGCCGGATCGGACGGCGCTCGCGGCGTGCGTGTTCATGATGGTGACGAGCAGGGCGATGGCCATCGCGCCGGAGGTCTGGCGCATTGTGTTGTTCATCGCGGTGCCATGGGGAATGCGCGTGCCGGGCAATTGGTTCAGCGCGGCGGTGACCAGCGGCATCGAGCTGAACGCGGAGCCGGCCAGCAGCACCGTGAAGTACAGCGCCGGCTGCCAGACCGGCGTGTGCTCGTTCATCGTGGCGAGAAGCACCGCGGCCACGGTGAGCAGGGTGAAGCCAATCAGGGCAATCGGGCGGCCCCCGATGCGGTCGTAGAGGCGGCCGGCGACCGGATTGAGCAGACCCATCACAATGCCGCCGGGCATCATGATCAGACCTGATTCGAGCGCGTTGACGCCCAGATCGTTCTGCAGGTACAGCGGCAGCACGTTCTCGATGCCGATGAACGAGGCGAAGCCGATCACCGACACGGTCAGGCACAGCGAGAACATCGGAATCGCGAAGATGCGAAAATCAAGCATCGGCTGCTCCAACCGCAGCTGCCGCACAATCAGCAGCACAAGCCCCACCACGCCGACCGCGAGCGCGACCAGCACCGTCGAGCTGGCCCAGCCCGCCTTGCCCGCGTCGGAGAAGCCGAACAGCACGCCGCCGAAGCCGAGCGTCGACAGCACCACGGACGCCACGTCGATATGCGGGTGCGTCGGCTCGCCCACGTTGTAGACGGTGAACCACGCAGCCGCAAGCACGACGCCGGCGATCGCGACCAGAATCGCGAACATCCAGCGCCAGCTGAGCCATTCGACCAGCAGGCCGGAGATAGTGGGGCCGAGCGCGGGGGCGAAGGCGATGACCATGCCGAACATGCCCATCGCCTGACCGCGACGTTCGGGCGGGTAGACGCGGAACAGCACGGTCTGCAGCAGCGTCATGAGCACGCCGGCGCCGCACGCCTGCAGGATGCGCCCGGCCATCAGCAGGGCGAAGTTTGGCGCCAGCGCGCAGGCCAGCGACCCGGCGAAGAACATGCCCATCGCGTAGCCGAACAGCTGTCGTGTGGTGAACGTCTCGATCAGGAATGCGGTGATCGGGATCATGATGCCGTTGGTGAGCATGAACCCGGTGGTGAGCCACTGCACGGTGCTGTTGGGCACGGCGAATTCGCGCATCAGGGTGGGCAGTGCGGAGATCATCAGCGTCTGGTTGAGCACGGCGGCGAACGAGCCGATCATCAACGTGACGATCATTGCTGCGGTGTTGCGGCTGGTGCTGCCGGTTGTGTTTCCGGTGGCGCTGCCGTTGGTGCTGCTGGTTGTGCTGCTGGTTGTGTTGCTGGTTGTGTTGCTGGTTGTGTTGCGGCGGCCGTCGGCGGGGGATTGCTCTGAAGGGGAATGCATGATTGCGTACGCTCCTGACAATGCGTTTTCTTGTCTATGACCTGTGTATTGATCTGTGTGCTTTTGCGTGTTTTCGATCGTTCGCATGCCATTGTAGAACGAAGTGACAGCGGGGAACGAGACGCTGGTAGGGAGCGAGGCGTCGGCGGGGAACGAGACGGTGTGACGCCACGCCTCGGTTTCGCCCGTGCCGTGCATAAGCGTTTCGTTAGCGTGATATGACAGCCGAGACGCGGGAATCTATCATGGCGGATAGGGCATGCGGCATACGGTTCTGGCGGCTGCCAGGCCGGCCATGGAGAGAGGGCAGGGGATTGTGATGGGCGATATCACGCCGATTGAAGCATCATCCGATACGACTCGGGGAGCGCATTCGGGTCGGGATGCAGATCAGGGCAGTCAGATTCCCGCGATTCTCACGCGCCACCTGACCAAGCGCTACGGCAAGGCGCGCGGCATCGACGACGTGAACCTCACCGTGCGGCAGGGCGAGATCTTCGGTTTCATCGGACCCAACGGCGCGGGCAAATCCACCACGATCCGCACGCTGCTGGGACTCATCCGCAAAACCGGCGGCGAGGCGTCCATCCTCGGCCTCGACTGCGAACGCGACCGCACGCGCATCCTCGGTCGGCTATCTGCCCAGCGAGGTGTTCTACTACGATGGCATGCGCGCCCGCGACCTGCTCAAGTACGCGGCCAGCTTCTACAGCGTGGACTGCTCGGCGCGCATCCGTGAACTGTCGGCGCGATTGGGACTGAATCTGGACCAGAAGGTCGAGGACATGTCGCTCGGCAACCGCAAGAAGGTCGGCATCGTGCAGGGGCTGATGCACAAGCCGCGGCTGATCATCCTTGACGAGCCGACCAGCGGCCTCGACCCGTTGGCGCAGCGCGCGTTCTTCGACCTGATCCGCGAGGAGAACCGACGTGGTGCCACGGTGCTGTTCTCGTCGCACATCCTTTCCGAGGTGCAGCGTATCTGCGACCGGGTTGGCATCATTCGCGAGGGTCGTCTGATCGCGGTGCGGTCGGTGGCCGAGATGCGCCGGTCCGCCGTCAAGCGGGTGAAACTCGGGTTCGCCCTGCCGGCTGATGCCGAGGCGGCGCGGCGTGCGCTCGCCTCGATGGCCGGCGTGCGCTCGCTGACGGTGGGCGATGGGGATGGTGGCGCGGCGGGCGCGTCCTTCCTGTACGAGGGCGATTGCAACGCGCTGATCGCCGCGCTCGCCGGATTGAGACTCGCCGACGTGGAGATCGCCGAACCGACGTTGGAGGAAGTGTTCATGCACTACTATCAGCGCGACGGGCGCCAGCAGGACACCGCCCCGCAGGAGCCGGCGCGATGAACGTCTATCTCTTCGAACTGAGGGCGCTGCTGCGCTCCTTCCTTATCGGACTGGCCGCGCTGCTCGGCGTGGCCGTGCTGATGCTGGCCGGCGCCTATCCGATCTACCGGGATTCGCAGGCCAGCGTGCAACAGGTGATCGACGGGTTCCCGCCGCAGTTCGCCGCCCTGTTCGGCGTGAACGATGGCATCTTCTCCTTCGGCGGCTTCTACCGGTTCAGCTCGCTGTACTTCATGCTGATCATGGCGATCATGGCGGCCGCGTGGGGTTTGGCGGCGTTCGGCCGCGAGAAGCGCGCGAAGACCACGGATTTCCTGTTCACGATGCCCGCCTCGCGCATACATATATATGCGGCCAAGCTTGCGGCGTGCCTGACCCTGGTCATCGTGGCCGGGCTGCTGTTCCTCGCCACGGTGGCGGTACTCTACGGCAGGTTCGGCGACGACCCCACCGCCACGGCCATCCCATTGCCACGGCTGCTGCTGGCGGCGGCCTCGCTGCTCGGCGTCGGCGTGCTGTTCGCGGCGTTCGGTGCACTGACGGCGGTGCTGCTGCGTCGCATCCGCAGCGTATCCGGCATTGCCACCGCGCTGGGCGTGCTCGGCTTCATGCTGGTGTCGCTTCCCGAGATGACCGGCGACGACAAGTATCGCATCATCGCTCCGTTCACATGGTTCAACATGGCCGAGGCGTTGGACCACGGACGCTACGAGGCCGGCTATCTGACGCTCGCCGCCACGGTGGCCGTGGTGTGCGTGACGGCTGGGCTCGTGGCGTACGCGCGCGGCGATGTGAGGGCCGAATGATGGCGGACCGGATGATGGAGTGCCGGAGGAAAGGAAGCGCGGCGATGGTTGTGAGGAACGCCACGGCGGCGATGATCGTCCGCGAGCTGAAGACCAACGCGAAGCCCCTGCTGATCTGGTGCGTGGTGATCGTGCTGTTCAATGTCGCCGGCGTGATGAAGTTCGAAGGCATCGCCGCCGGCGACGCCGAGGCGGTGCGCCAGCTCACCGTCGCCTTCCCGAAGGTGGCGCTCGCCGTCATGGGCATATCGGATCTCGACATGTCCACCTTCGCCGGCTACTACGCGGTGCTTGAGTTCTACGTGGGCATCATGGCTGCCGTGTACGCGGTCTCACTCGCCCGCAATGCGGTGTCGCGCGAGATGACTGACGGCACCTACGAGTTCCTGTTCGTGCGTCCGGTGACGCGCGCGCGGATCCTGACAGCGAAGCTGCTGGCCGCGCTGATCGACGCGATCATATTCGCTGCGGTTAACTTGGTGTCGTCGCTGCTGTGTCTGCCGATGCTGGGAGATGCGCTCGGCGGCGGCGATGGCGTGGGCGCATCCGCCGCCGAGTCGGGCGCGGCAACCGTGATCTGGCGCTTCTGCGTATGGCTGTTCGCCCTGATGCTGGTGTTCGCCGCGATTGCCGCATGCGCTTGCGCGGTGTGCGCGCGTCCGGACCGGGGCGCGGCCATCGGCAACGCATCCGTGGTCGTGGCCTATGGCGCAGGCGTCGTCTACGACATGTTCGCTGATCATGATGCAGCGCTCGTCGCCCGCGTGCTCTCGCCGTTCCGCTACGCCACGCCGGATGAGATCATCCACGGCACCGCGCCGATCGCGTTCGTCGCCTTGAGCGCACTAATCGTCGCGGTCGGCATAGTGACGGCATTCGTCGCCTTCGACCGGCGTGATCTGGCGGTCCGCTAGGCGGTCCGATCGATCACGCCGGCGAGCCGGCCCTGTGTGCGGCTTGCGCCCCGGCAGCCGCTAGTCTTCGCTCCGCTCCTCCTCCGGGTAGGTCATGCCCCACTGGCCGCGGCGGATCAGCGTCATCATGTCCATCACATCGCGTGTGAAATCCATGTGCATGATGCTGCGGTCGCCGGCGATGGCGGCCTCCATGTCCGCCACCTCATAGGACAGCGCCAGATCGGTCTGCCCTGCCTCGATCACCTCGGTATGGCCATCCTCCACCCAGGTGATGGTCGCGCGTTCGCCGCGAGGATAGTCGTAGATCTCCACATAGCCCTTGTCGAACGACAGCAGTCCGCGCTTCGGCTGCTTGGCATGCAGCGACAGCGTGACCGTGGCCATCTGCCCATCCGGGTTGGTCAGCAGGATGCCGGCCTGCTCATCGACTCCGGTGGGCGCGAACTTGACCTGGGAAAGAATCTGATCGGGGGTCGAGCTCATGAACCAACGCACGAAGGACAGCGCATACACGCCGATGTCGAGCATCGCACCGCCGGCCAGATCGCGGTTGAAGAACCGGTTGGCCATGTCGTATTCCTTATACGACCCGAAGTTCATCTGAATGAGCTTGAGCTCGCCGAGCCGGCCGCTTGCGATGATCTCGTGGAGCTTCTTGTACAGCGGCATATGGTACAGCGTCATCGCCTCGGCAAGCACCACATTGTTGGCCGAGGCGAGCGCCACGGCCTCGTTGAGCTCCTCGCTGTTGAGCGTGATGGATTTTTCGCACAATACGTGCTTGCCGGCCGCAAGCGCCTTGCGCAGGAATCCGATATGCGTGTTGTGCGGCGTGGAGATGTAGATCACGTCCACCGCAGGGTCGTCGAACACGTCGTCGATATGGTCGTAGACCTTGCCGATGCCGTATCGTTCGGCGAAGGCGACGGCCTTGTCGTGCGTGCGGTTCGCCACGGCATACAGTGTGCGGTCGTCGTTCGCCAACGCCTGTGCGAGCTGATTGGCGATGACTCCGCATCCCAGCGTTGCCCAGTTGAGTTCGCGCATGATCGTCTCCTTCGCTCCTGGATGGTGTTCTGCTTGCGCTTTGTGCTGTGGCGCCGCAGTGCATGCGGCGCGAGTATATGGTATTCCAGCATAGCGTGAACCGGGGCGGGAGGAGGAATTGTGCGTCAGCGGCCGGCCGATCGGCGACGTTTGGCGGATGCCGGCGGATCGGCGGTTGCTCCTTGTGCCCGGCTGGGCGGTCGGCCGATCGCGGCCACTCGGCATCTGGTCGGTCGGGCACCCGACCGGTGCGGTCAGTCGGATTCGGCGCGCAGCTGCTCAAGCTGCTGCTTGGCCTTGTGCAGCTTCGCGTAGAGCTCGTTGCGCTGATCGACGTCCTTGGTGCGCTGATGATCCCGCGTCAGCTTGTCGATGCTCATCTCAAGCTGGCGGATCTGCGCGCGGCGCGTAATGCGATCGTCCAGCGCGTCGGGCGAGGCGTCGTCGAAGATGATCTGCGAGCAGATCGAATCCCACAGTTCGTCAAGCGAGCCGCCGGTCATGTCGAGCGCCACCTCGCCGGCGGGCTTCCACTCGGCCGCGAAGACCTCGTGCACGGGCAGATGCCCGGCTTTGCCGGGAAGCACGCGGCGTACGGCGATCGTGCACTCCTCGCGCACGGTTCCCTCATGCGGCGCGTCGCGCACCACCACGAACACGATGCCCGACTTGCGTTGCGCGGCGATCAGATTGATCACCTCGCTCGGCACGGTGGTGGACTTGGGCGCGAGCCGCAGTCCGATCACCAGAATCTCCGGGATGCGCGCGCCGGCCGCCAGCGCGGTGTTCGCGGGGCGCAGCAGCGCCAGCATGGTGATGCCCGCGATGTCGTTCGTCAGACGCTGCCTGAGTTTTGCCGAGATCTGCGCGTGGCCGACGAACAGCGCCTTGGGAAGAACCGATTTCGCCTCGGGGACCGCGCTCGAGGAGGGCAGTCCCAAGGTGAGCGCGGATACGGTTCCGCAATGCGCAATCGGTCGAGATGCTGATGATGCGGGAGATGATGTGGCTGATGATGCGGGAGAAGTGGTCTGTACGCCAGTCATCGGCGACCTTCCTTTCCGTTCCGTCGGTCGGCGGGAGCGCCGCCGGAGCCGGCCTATACGACATCGGTGCCTTTCACACTACCGCATGACGCATCTCGACGACGGCGACCGTCTGCGATGAGAACGGCGTGTTCCTCCGCGCCCACCCCGGGCCGCGCACGGTACGGTGCCGGCCGATCTGCGGTTTGGCGTGCGGGCGCGGTATGCGGCTTCGATATGTGGGATGATGGATGCAATGGACGGGATCATGCGGCATGAGGGAGCGGATATGGCTGGCAACGTCATCGATGACATCCGATCGGATCTCGACCGGTTCGATGCGCGCCCATTCGGTCAGACGGATAGTCTCGCGCTCAGCCAGCTGGCCTACGCGCGCATGCCCGACAACGTGCCGCGTCTGGACGGCAGCGGGGATGCGCATGCGCTGGCAACCGTGCCGCTGCGCGATCTGCTGCGCGCCGAATGCTATGACGACATGTTCGGCAGCATCTGGTCGCCGTCGCTCAACGTGGATCTGCTGCGGGCGATGTGCGAAAGCCCGCGATGGCGCGATCTGCGCGTCGGCGGATACGTCAGCGAATTCGATCCCAGCCAGACGAAGCAGTTCTCCGCATGCGTATTCGATGTCGGCGACGGCAGCCTCTACGTGGCCTTTCGCGGCACCGACGCCACCATCGTCGGCTGGAAGGAGGATTTCATGATGGCGTTCCGCCGCCCGATCTCCTCCCAGGTCGCCGCCGCCGACTATCTGATCCGCATCGCGTCGCTATGGCATGGTCCGATCAGGGTCGGCGGGCATTCCAAAGGCGGCAATCTTGCGGTCTACGCCGCGGCCAGCGTCGACGAGTCGATTCGCGAACGCATCGTGTGGGCATATTCGCATGACGGGCCCGGTTTCGACGAGGAGTTCCTCGCATCGGCCGGGTATCTCGACATCGCGGCAAAGGTCGACAAGTCCGTGCCGTCCTCCTCGATCATCGGCATGCTCTTCGAGCCCAGGGAACGTATGGCAGACGGCTATACGGTGGTGGACAGCGACGGCGTGGGAATCATGCAGCACTTCGCGCTCAACTGGCATGTGGAGCATGGCCGGTTCGCCGCAAGCGAAGGGCTTTCCGCAAGCGCCCGATACGCGGCGCGCACGCTCAACGAGTGGATGGCCCGATATGACGATGATCGCCGACGCGTGTTCATCGAGAATCTGTTTCGGGTGATCGAATCGGCCGGCTGCGACACGTTCGGCGCATTGACGTCGCATTGGACGCAGTCGCTGCCGGCGATGCTCGCCGCGGCGCGGGATATTGACGCCGACGATCGCAAGGTGATGACGACGGTGATCGCGGGGCTTGCATCCGCGGCTGCGGCCTCGGTGGTTGCTTCGTAGGTGTAGCGGGTTGCTTCGTAGGTGTAGTGGTTGCTTCGTAGTGGTTGCGATGTGCGCAGAGTGGGTTGCGGCGCTTTCGTTGTTGTTCTCGATGCGGCTTTGCTGTGTTTTTGGCGCGGCTTTGGCGCATTGCGACACTCGGATGCTGTCGATTTACATGGTATGGACTAAGGTGATGTCAAGCAGGCGATAAGGATGTTCGCGTGGCAATGGTTGCACGCTAGCCTGGCAGGCCAATGAAGGCCGGAGAGAAGGGGTTGAGATGTCTCAGCAAGTTTGTCGTATTGATGGATGCCAGCATCAGGCGGAATCGAATGGATTGTGCGCCATGCATTTCACGAGGGCGCTCGTGTGCGGGCAGTTTGGCCAGTTCGCGCATACGCAGGTCGTCTCCCGTGCGGTCGGGGCGCGTGCGATGGCGACCGTCGCCCAGTGAAGGGCCGTGCGCGGCAATCCACGATTGCGAGTGTGAATCTGCGGTGCTTGCAGGTGTCTGGTTTGGGGTGTTTTGATCGTTCGCGTCGATCGTTGGTATAGGTTGCTCGGAACGGTCGCTCTGGGGCCGCCGCTCTGGGACCGTCGAGGAAACAGTGTGTGTGTGCTAACGTGGCCTGTGGCGCTCCCGCCCGAGCCGCACAGGTCAAGGGGGCGTCGTCCCATGCTGTGTGCGGCGGTAATCCCAGAGGAGCAGTCATGCCTGTCACCATGCCTTCCGCGAGCGTCCAATCCATTCATTCCGTGTCCCATCTGCGTTGGAAGCCGCAGGATATCGCCGTTGGCGCATCGCTTGGCGCGGCATGCGGCGTGATCTTCTGGGGATTCAATTTCGCCTATGCGCCGTTGTCGGCGGTGATGAGCGCGATTCTGCCGGGATTGATGAGCTTCTTTCACGCGTTGTGGTATTTTTCCGGCATGCTGGCGTTGCTGGTCATCCGCAAGCCGGGTGCCGCAGTCTACGTCAACCTCGTCGGCGGCGTGGTCGAGGGACTGATCGGCAGCCAGTTCTCGATCGCCTCGGTGGTGATCGCTACATTGCTGGAGGGGCTGTCGGCTGAAATACCGTTCGCGATCGGACGATACCGCATCTTCAATCTGCCGATGTCCATCGCATCGGGATTCACGACAGCGTTGATCTACGGGCTGTACCTGCTGCTGTTCTACTTCCAGGGCGTCGCCTTCCTCAGCGTGCGCGGCATCGTTCACTTGATCGCCGAGCTGGTCGGCGGCGTGCTGATCGGCGGCATCATGAGCTGGTATCTGTTCGTGGCGCTCGCCAAGACCGGCGTGCTTGATCGCATGCCTTCCGGGCAGGCGTTGAAAGACAAGGCGCGCAACGCCTGAGCGGTTGAAGGTGCTGGCTGAAGGTGCCGGCTGGTGGGGCCGGCTGGTGGTGCCGGCTGGCACCGCGATAAACCGAGGTGGTGTGGCACAAGGCACACCTCGGCGCACCGTGGAGTGCATTCGGTCCGATGGTTTGCTACACTATTCAGGTTGGCTTTCGTGGCATCATGCCGCGTCGTGGCCGACGTGGGGCTGTAGCTCAGTCGGTTAGAGCATCGGACTCATAATCCGCCGGTCCAGGGTTCAAGCCCCTGCGGCCCCACGAATCCGCTGTGAATACACAAAGGCCGCAAACCTCTGTGCAACAGAGTGCAAGCAGAGGTTTGCGGTCGTGCATCCGTAGCTGGGGCATCGAATGCGGCATCGTTAGCGCCGACGCGCCTGCAATCAGTACTTGTTTGCGCCCTCGCCGATGAAGTTCACCTTGAAGCCGCGCTGGTAGTGCAGGAACATGCTTGCGCCGTAGCGGTCCACCGGACGGTGGGTGAAGAGCATGCGGATCGCGAACGCGGTCTGCACGTCCTCGGGCAGTGCAAGGAACGCCTTGTGCGCATCCCAGTAAGGCTCGCGCACGATTGCCGCGTCCGGCACGTAGGCGTATCCGTAGCCATCGTCGTTCACGTAGCCCATGAACGGCAGATCCCACGCGTTGTAGCGGGTGAGCTTCGCCTTGTAGTCCTCGACGTCCGCGATCGCGGCGTCGCTGATGCCGAACGACTTGGCGACCTTGTTCGCCTCTGCGGTCTTCTCCTCGGCGGACTTGTTGAACATGTCGAAATTGACGGTGATGACCTTGTCTTCTGCCATGATTTCCCCCCTTTTTGCTGGTTGTCGGGTCGGTTGCCGGCTTGGTTGCCGACCTGTGTGCCGACCTGACTGATGGCCGGTATCGAACATTGTGAATGTGCGATGTCGGATATCAATAATGTGCGCTTTGTTGGCTGCGATGGTGCATGAATGATGTCTCATCGCTGCGCTGACAGCAACGATACCAGAGCAATGGTGGCTGAGAACCCTTGGAAATATTGATTTTTTGCATTGTTTACCGAATCGTCATCGATATGGTGGAAGTTGTTCTGGTGCGTGTTGTTCTGTTGTGATTGTGGCGTTTTTTATGACATGTGATGTTCGATTTTTTTGTGTTGATGATGTAAATGAACATTCTGATTGCGCGCGCGATGTGGCGTGCGGCTCGGTGTGACACGGCATCGCACGGCGTGGCGTATATCCATGCCGGGGCGTATACTTCCGTAGGTTCCGGTTCACGCCTGCCATCGGGGCATGGCGACCCGGGTCACCTGGATTCCTTAGGAGACACCATGAAGCAGGGCATTCATCCTGATTATCATGCCGTCGAGGTTCTGTGCTCGTGCGGCAACACCTTCGTCACCCGTTCCACCTACAAGGGTGATCACATGACGGTCGACGTGTGCTCGAAGTGCCACCCCTTCTACACCGGCAAGCAGAAGATCCTCGACACCGGTGGTCGTGTCGCTCGTTTCGAGCGTCGCTACGGCAAGAAGACCAAGTAGCTTCGTTCAACGCCAGTCCGATGGTGTCGGTGGCCGCTACGGCGACCCGAGCCGAGGACTGGCGTTTTTGTATGTTTTTGTATGCTTTTATACGTTTGTATATCTTGCCGGAACGATTCGCCTGTGAATCGAACGGCGGAATGACGTGCCGCCACCATGACTGGGGCGGCGGACACGCAGGCGACGGCCGCAGCGAGCCGTAATCGAATCATCGACTGTAAGGAAACGACATGACGGACGAACAGTTTCCCGCGGCGGCGACCGCGTTGGAGGAGTATCGCTCGATCGAGGAGCGGATGGCCAGCCCCGAGGTGGTGACCGATCCCGAGAAGATGCGCAAACTCGGTCGACGCCACGCCGAGCTCGGGTCCATCGTATCGGCATATCGTGCGTATCTTCGCGTGCGCGACGATCTGGCCGCGGCGCGCGAGATGGCCGAGGACGATCCGGATTTCGCCGATGAAGCCAAGCGGCTCGAATCCGAGCTTCCGGCGGTGGAAGACAAGCTGCGCACCGCGCTGATCCCGCGCGATCCTGATGATGCACGCGATGTGATCATGGAGATCAAGGCGGGAACCGGCGGCGAGGAGGCGGCACTGTTCGCCGGCGATCTGCTGCGCATGTATTCGCGATACGCCGAAAAGCGCGGCTGGACGGTCTCCATCCAATCCGAGAACACCACCGAGCTCGGCGGCGTCAAGGACGTGCAGATCGCCATCCGAGCCAAGGGCACGCCCGCGCCCGAGGATGGCGTGTGGGCGTCCCTCAAATACGAGGGCGGCGTGCATCGTGTCCAGCGCATTCCCGTCACCGAATCGCAGGGTCGCATCCAGACCTCCGCTGCAGGCGTGATCGTGTTCCCCGAAGCCGACGAGGACGACGACGAGATCGAGATCGATCCGAAGGATCTCAAAATCGACATCTTCATGAGCTCCGGTCCCGGCGGCCAGTCGGTGAACACCACGTATTCCGCGGTGCGCATGACCCACATTCCCACCGGCATCGTCGTGAGCATGCAGGATGAGAAGTCGCAGATCCAGAACCGTGCCGCCGCGCTGCGCGTGCTCAAATCCCGCCTGCTTGCCATGAAGCACGAGCAGGAGGCCGCCGAGGCCGCCGACATGCGTCACTCGCAGGTGCGCAGCCTCGACCGATCCGAGCGCATCCGCACCTACAATTTCCCCGAGAACCGCATCGTCGACCATCGCACCAACTACAAGGCGTACAACCTCGATCAGGTGCTTGACGGCGATCTGCAGGCGGTGATCGACTCCGACATCCAGGCCGACGAGGCCGAACGCCTCGCCAGTCAGCAGTAGGTAGTCTCGCTTGGTCCGCCCCACGCCTCGTTATGCGTGTTGCGTTGCGTTTGATACTTGATATTGGGAGTGTGGTCGTGTCACTGAATGATGTGGTGCGGGCTGCTGCGGCTGAATTGCGAGCGGCGGGGATCGAGACGCCGGAGCATGATGCCAAGCTGCTGCTGGCCGAGGCGGCCGGTGACGGCGTTGAGCTGCGCGACGTGGACAAGGCGCTGCTGATGGGATCGCGGCTCGACTATGATGCCGGACGATTCGTCGCAATGGTGACGCGCCGTGTCGGCCGTGAGCCGTTGCAGTATATCGTGGGGCACGCGCCGTTTCGATATCTTGATTTGCAGGTCGGGCCCGGGGTGTTCATCCCGCGCCCCGAAACCGAGACCGTGGTGCAGGCGGGGCTGGATTGGATCACTCGGCATGGGATGTACCATCCGCGCGTCGTCGATCTGTGCGCCGGGTCGGGGGCGATCGGACTCGCCGTCGCGAGCGAGGTGCCGGGCGCCGAGGTGTGGGCCGTTGAATTGTCGCCGGAAGCATACGCGTGGACCGAGCGCAACCATGCGCTTGTCGCGCGCGCATACCCGTCGGTGGCCGGCAACTACCATCTGGAGCGCGGCGATGCGACCAGTCCGCTGACGTTGCCGCAGCTTGACGGCACCGTCGACATCGTCATCTCGAATCCGCCCTACATTCCGCTTGCGCAGATTCCCGAACAGCCGGAGGTGCGCGATCACGACCCGGCGCTCGCGCTGTACGGCGGCTCGGCTGACGGCGCCGCGATCCCCGAAAGGATCATTCTGCGCGCGGCCGCGCTGCTGCGCCGCGGTGGCGCGCTCGTCATGGAGCATGACATCAGCCAATCGGATCGCCTTGCCGCATTCGCCCAGTCGAACGGATTCGCGCAGGTGCATACCGGCGACGACTGGACCGGGCGCCCGCGATACCTGTTCGCCGAGCGCGGATAGCGGCAGCCGAAGCGTACAGCGGCTGGCTGGCGGCAAGAGACACCGCGCTCCCCGCGGCAGGTGCGTCGGATGACAAGCCCGGAATGCTAATCTTGAACCCAGTTGGGAGGTTTCCATGAGTGCGGTGAGCAAGGTAAACGACGAGTCAATCGAACGCGCGGCTGCGATCATCCGGGGCGGCGGCCTGATTGTCGTTCCGACCGATACGGTCTACGGCATCGCCTGCGATCCCGCGAATGCGCAGGCCATCGACCGGATTTACCGCATCAAGCATCGCCCCCGGTTCAAATCCCTGCAGGTGCTGCTCGCGTCGATCGAACAGCTTGACGGGCTTGGATTGGATCTTCCCGCGCCGCTCAACCGGCTCGCCGCCCAGTTCCTGCCCGGGGCGTTCTCGCCGATCGCCGTCGCGCGAGGCGACTGCCCGCTGGCCACCGTGCACGCGCCTGCCGACGGCGGACCACGCACGCAGGGCATTCGTATTCCCAACTCGGCGTTGACGCTGCGCATCCTCGCCGGAACCGGACCGCTGGCGGCATCCAGCGCGAACCTGTCGGGCGAGCAGAGCGCGCAGACCGTGGACGAGGCCGTCTGCGCATTCGGGGATGCGGTCGACCTGTATCTCGACGGCGGCTCCACGCAGGGTCACGTCGCGAGCACGGTCGTCGCCGCCGATCCGCTCGGGCGCGACGGCATCGACATCCTGCGCGAGGGCGTCATCCCGCAGTCGGTGATACGCCGCGCCCTGCACGTCAACGGCGGGGGATTGGGCGCATGAGGGTATACCTGTTCATCGCCGTCGTCGCCGGCGGCATCACCTGGCTGATCACCCCGCTGGTGCGGCACCTGGCCATTCGCGTCGGCGCGGTGGGCCGGGTGCGGGCGCGAGACGTGCATACCGTGCCCACACCGCGCATGGGCGGCATCGCCATGCTGATCGGATTCGTCGGCGCGATGCTGGTCGCCAGCCGCATTCCGTTCATCGCTGGGATGTTCGCAACCGGGCATCAGGCATGGGTCATCATGGCTGGTGCCGTTCTCATCAGCCTGCTTGGATTGGCCGATGATCTGTGGGATCTCGACTGGATGCTCAAAATGGCCGGACAGCTGCTCATTTCCGTGTTCGTGGCGTGGGGCGGATTGCAGATCATCTCACTGCCAATGGGATCATTGGTGACCGCCAGCCCCAGCATCTCGATCACGGTGACGGCGTTCCTCATCGTCGCCTCGATCAACGCGGTCAATTTCGTGGACGGACTCGACGGTCTCGCATCGGGCATCGTCGCCATCGGCGGCATCGCGTTCGCCATCTATTCGTACATCATCTCGCGATCGTTCCCGACCTATGCGTCGATGGCCACGCTGATCGACGTGGCCATGGTCGGCATATGCGTCGGCTTCATCCTGCACAACTGGCATCCGGCCAAGCTGTTCATGGGGGATTCCGGATCGATGCTACTCGGCTATCTCATCACCTGCGCGTCGATCGTCATGACCGGTCGTCTCGATCCGGCGACGATTCATGCGAGCGTCTATCTGCCGGTGTTCATGCCGATTCTGCTGCCGGCGCTGGTGCTGTTCCTGCCGATTCTGGACATGTGCATGGCGATCGTGCGGCGACTGAGCCACGGACAGTCGCCGATGCACCCCGATCGCATGCATCTGCACCACCGTATGCTGCGCATCGGGCACAGCGTGCAGGGTGCCGTGCTGATTTTGTGGGGTTGGGCGGCGCTGATCGCATTCGGATCGATCATGATCCTGTTCTTCGACCTGTGGCGGGTCGCCGTCGGATTCTCGATCGCTGTCGTCGTGCTGACGATCGCGACCATGTATCCGTATCTCAAGCATCGGCTGCCGCAGATCGCCGCCGAGGATCGGGCATACGAGGCGGCCCGCAACGCCGCCCGCCATGCGGCGCGATCGGCGCGCACCCTGCCGCAGGCCGACGAACGCGAGCAACGCGAGCGGGAGCACGAGCAACGCGAGCAACGGGAGCAACGGGAGCCTCACAAGGATCAGTGAGACGACGGTGCCGTCCATGATCGGCCATGGCTGTCCGCAGCCGCCCATAGCGCATGATGCGTCGCACTGTCAACGCACGCTCATATAGTGGGCCTATGGCTATTAACCCTGACATGAACGCGCAGTCCAACTACGCACCCCTTCCCCCGATTTTCGCCCAGCTCGGTCTGGCCTATGACGACGTGCTGCTGCTGCCCAACGAGACGGATGTCATCCCGTCCGAAGTGGACACCACCACGCATCTGACCCGCGAGATCACGATGAAGGTCCCGGCGATCTCCGCCGCCATGGACACCGTCACCGAGTCCGAAATGGCCATCGCCATGGCACGCAACGGCGGCATCGGCGTGTTGCACCGCAACCTGTCGATCGATGATCAGGCCGCCCAGGTCGACGTCGTCAAGCGCTCCGAGTCGGGCATGATCACCGACCCGCTGACCGTCAACCCCGATGTCACCCTCGCCGATCTCGACAAGCTGTGCGGCAAGTTCCACATTTCCGGTCTGCCGGTCGTGGACAAGGAGAACAAGCTCGTCGGCATCATCACCAACCGCGACATGCGGTTCATCGCCTCCGAGGACTACGACCACCTCAAGGTGCGCGACGTGATGACCAAGGAGAACCTCATCACCGGTCCGTCCAACATCTCCAAGGAGGACGCCCACCATCTGCTCGCCAAGCACAAGGTCGAGAAGCTGCCGCTGGTCGATGCCGAAGGTCATCTGACCGGTCTGATCACCGTCAAGGACTTCGTCAAGACCGAGCAGTATCCGGACGCCACCAAGGACGAGCAGGGCCGTCTGCGCGTGGCCGCCGGCGTCGGCTTCCTCGGTGATGCCTGGCAGCGCGCCTCCGCGCTCATGGAGGCGGGCGTGGACGTGCTTGTCGTCGACACCGCGAACGGTGAGGCGCGTCTTGCTCTCGACATGATCCGTCGTATCAAGTCCGATCCGGCTTTCCGCAACGTGCAGGTCATCGGCGGCAACATCGCCACCCGCTCCGGCGCGCAGGCCATGATCGATGCTGGCGTCGATGCCGTCAAGGTCGGTGTGGGCCCCGGCTCGATCTGCACCACGCGCGTGGTCGCCGGCGTCGGCGTCCCGCAGCTGACCGCCGTGTACGAGGCCGCCTTGGCCTGCAAGGCTGCGGGCGTTCCGTGCATCGCCGACGGTGGCATCCACTACTCCGGCGACATCGCCAAGGCCCTCGTGGCCGGCGCATCCTCGGTCATGCTCGGCGGCGCGCTCGCCGGCTGCGAGGAGGCTCCGGGCGAGAAGGTGCTCCTGCACGGCAAGCAGTACAAGCTGTACCGTGGCATGGGCTCGCTGGGTGCGATGGCTCCGCGCGGCAAGAAGTCCTACTCGAAGGACCGCTACTTCCAGGCCGATGTCACCAGCAACGACAAGGTCGTGCCGGAGGGAGTCGAGGGCGAGGTGCCGTATCGCGGACCGCTCAACGCCGTGCTCTATCAGATGATCGGCGGCCTGCACCAGTCGATGTTCTACATCGGCGCGCACAACATCAAGGAGATGAGCGAGAAGGGTCGCTTCATCCGCATCACCGATGCCGGTCTGCGCGAATCCCACCCGCACGACATCGTGATGACCGCCGAAGCCCCGAACTACTCCGGCTTCCACAACTGATCCGTTTTAGGCACTTGCATAGTGTCTGATCTGCTATGACGTCCCCCTCATGGTGCGCTCCTTCCGGGAGTTCCATGAGGGGGACGTCGCGTTTATATATGGGATTGTCACATTTGCCTTCTGCGGACCCCTCCACTCGAGGTGCCTCATTTGAAAATGAGCGCGAAATCCGGAGTGGTGCCTCACTTGGGGTGAGCGCGAAATCCTAGTCCTTGTCGGCTTGTGGGGTTTCTGTGTCTTCCGGTTCG
>NZ_RQSP01000027.1 GCF_009078285.1 Bifidobacterium jacchi | reverse complement strand
CCTTCGTGGTATGCCTGCTGTCGGTCGGCATGCCAGTGGGACTCAATGAAATTCTGTCCTGTTTATGCGCTGCGTCCCACGGGACAGTGGGATGCACACAGTGGGATGCAACGCGATTGGGCTTTTTTGCGTTGCGTACCGCACGCCGAGACCACTGGTTGCCAATTGGCAACCAACAGTACAGTGCGGGAAACACTAATGGCGCGCCGCACCTCAGATCCGTTTCGCAGTAGACTTGTTTTCGCGGGTCAGACAAGACAATAGACAGGTAAGACAGTAGACAGGTAAGACGGTAGACACCGCTGAAGGCCTTGCCCATTGCCATAGCATGGTTGCCAATTGGCAACCAACACGCCATTGCGGCCAACACATACCCGGCATCCCGCGTCAAAGACTCACGGACAACAGGCGAACAGGCCGACAAGCCGACCACACACAGAGCGCAGCCTGCCAGCTCGACTGTCGTCGAGCAACGTTCTACAAACAGCTCCGCTGTTTGCTTCACGGCAACGGCCCCGCAATCACGGACGCGCCACGCGCGCGGTCTGCCGGCTCGACTGTCGTCGAGCAACGTTGCCTACAAACAGCTCCGCTGTTTGCTTCACGGCAACGTCCATACGCCGACTGGCTATAGATCGATCTTGGGCGAGGCGTCCAGCAGCGTGCGCGTGTATTCGGCCTGCGGATCATTGAGCACGCGGTCGGTCGCGCCGCTTTCGACGATGCGCCCATGCCGCAGCACGGTGATCACATCCGACACCTCCTGCACAATGCCCAGATCATGCGTGATGAACAGGCACGCGAACCCATGCTCCTGCTGCAGCCGGCGCAGCAGATCGAGCACTCGCCGCTGCACGGTCACATCCAGCGACGAGGTCGGCTCGTCGGCGATCAGCAGTGACGGATTCAGCGACAGCGCACGCGCGATGCCGACGCGCTGCCGCTGACCACCGGACAGCTGATGCGGGAACCGATCGGCCACATCGGCCGGCAACTCGACCTGATCAAGCAGCTCAAGCACGCGCGCGCGGCGTTCCGCCTCGGAGAATCCGCCCTGCACGCTCATCGGCTCGGCGATGCTCCATGCAACGGTCTTGCGAGGGTTTAGCGCCGAACCGCTGTCCTGGAACACGTATCCCATATGCGACAGAATCCCGCGTTTACGCCGACCGTGCGCCTTGGCGAGATCCTGCCCCTCGATCAGCACCGACCCGAGCGTCGGCGCGAGCTGCCCGGATATGACCTTGGCGATCGTCGTCTTGCCGGCACCGGACTCGCCGACCAGCGCGCGCGTCCTGCCCACGGCCAGATCAAACGAGATGTGTTCGACGGCAAACGTGCCGGACTTGTAGGAGACCGACACGTCCTGCACGACTGCGATCCGCTTGGCATCCCCCAAAACGGACAGTTCGCCGCCGGCATCGCGAGCACCACCATCATCGCCGGCATCGCGAGCATCGCCGGACCCTTCTTCCCCGGAATCCCGCTCCGCAACACGCTCCGCGACATGCTCGACAACACGCAGCCGCGGCACGGCGGCCAGCAGCATCCGCGTGTAGTCGTCGGCCGGGTTGCGGAACACGCGATCCACGCTCCCCTGCTCGACGATCACCCCGTCATGCATCACATACATGTCCTGCGCCGCCTGCCAGACCACGCCCATGTCATGCGTGATGAGCAGCACCGCCAGGTCAAGCTCCTTGGCCAGCCGGGCGATCAGCGTCAGAATGGCCTTCTGCGTGGTCACATCCAGCGCGGTGGTCGGCTCGTCTGCGATCAGCACCTTCGGCCGGTTGATGATGGCCATGGCGATCATCACGCGCTGCAGCTGACCACCGGACAGCTGATGCGGATACGACGACCACACACGTTCGGCATCGTCGAGACCGACCTCGCGCAGCTGGGCGAGCACCTTCTGCTTTCGCTGCGCCGCGGTAAGCCCCTTCTGATGGTATTTGAGCGATTCAGCGACCTGCATGCCGAGTGTGAACACCGGATTGAACGCGGTGGACGGTTCCTGGAACACCGTGCCGATGTACTCGCCGCGAATGCGCTGCAGCGGCGCGTCGGCGGCCAGCAGATCGATGTCGTCATGCCGCGTGTCGCCGCGATCGGCGGCCGCAGCACGGTCCGAGGCAGTAACATCAACCGCCGCGCTATCACCGGCATCAACCGCAGCACCAGTCGAGCCAGCCGCGCCAGCCGAGCCAGCAGCATCCCCAGCGGTCGCATCCAGATACGCGTGCCCGCGCACCGTGGCGACCGACGGATCCAGCCTCGGCAGCGCCATGGCGGTCACCGACTTGCCGGAGCCGGATTCGCCCACCAACGCGGTGATGCGCCCCGGATACAGTTTCAGACTCACGCCATGCGTCACCTCCCGGTCGTCGAAGCTGACGGACAGTCCGTCAACGGTCACGATCGCGCGCGGTTCGCTCATCGTATGCTCCTTGTCGGTTCGTTTCGCCGGCGGCTCCGGTTGAAGGACGGACAGAAGTCCGCCACCGGGAGCCGCCAATCATCAGCCACTCATCAGCCAGCCATCAGCCAGCCATCAGCCAGCCGCCAGCTTCCAAAACCCGCACTCAGTTCTTGCTGGCGAGCTTGACCTGCGTGTAGTCCGGGTACGCGGGGAACTGACCGATGATGAAATCGGTCACGTTCGAGCCGTGGATGAAGGTGTTCTTCGAGTACAGCAGCGGCACGACGGGCGCATCCGCCATGATCGTCTTGTCGGTTTCGGCCCAGATCTTGCCCGCTTCGGTCTGATTGATCGTCTCGGTGGCCTTCTTGATGAGGGCATCGACCTTGGGGTTGTTGTATCGCGCCTGATTGTAGTTGCCGTTGCCGATCTGCGTGGAGTCGAACAGCGGGGAGATGTTCGCATACGGCGAGGGGAAGTCCGGCTGCCATCCGGAGATGACCAGATCGTAGTCGCCCTTGTCATTGGTGGAGGCATCCGAATAGACGTCGGAGTTGAGCGTCTGGATGTTCACCGTGATGCCGGCGCGCTTGAGGCTCGTCTGGATGGACGACGCGAGTTCGGCCTGATCGGAGGTGGCGATGAGCTTGAGCGTGGGAGCCGCCTCGCCGGATTCCTTGATCAGCTGCTTGGCCTTGTCCACGTCACCGGTCGGATCGGCCTCGTACAGGTTGTAGTCCACGTGGCCGGCGATGCCGGGCGTGATGAGCGTCGAGGCGATGTCGCCGGCGATCGTGCCGCCGGACGCGGTCTGATACGCCTTCTTGTCGATCGCGTATTCGATGGCCTGACGGATCTTCAGGTTCTTGACGTGCTCGGTATTGATCGCAAGATATGACAGGGCACCGCTGCTGCTGGTGGTCAGCAGCTTCTTGTAGGACGGATTGGCCTGAGCCTGGGCGAGCTGCGCAGCGGGCACGGTGCTGGCGCTGAACGCGTTGCGTCCCTCGCCGGTGCCTTGCATGATCGACTGCGCGGCCACGGACGAATCCTGGCTCATCTTGAACACGATCTTGTCGGGGCCTGCGGTACGCACCGAGTCGGTCTTCTTGTCCCAGTTCTCGTTGCGCACCAGCACGGTCTGCTTGCCGGCCTCGTTGGATTCGATACGGTAAGGGCCGGAGGAGACCGGCTTCTTGCCGTAGCCGGATGCCGGGCCCTTGCCCTGCGGCACCGGGGTGAATCCGGCGAGCGAGGCGACCCATGGCCAGTCGCCGAACGGCGCGTTGAGATGGAAGACGATGGTCTTGTCATCCGGCGTTTCGATGGAGTCCAGCTCCTCGCCGTCGAACGGGCCGTGGTAGTCCTGCGCGCCCTCCAGCAGGGTCTTGTGGTAGCTCAGGCCACCGGTCAGCGAATCGGCGAAGGAGCGTTCCAGACCGTACTTGATGTCCTTGGAGGTGATCGGCGTGCCGTCCTCGAACTTGACGCCGTCCTTGAGGGTGTAGGTCCACGTGCGGCCGTCGTCGCTCGGCTCGCCGGTGGTGGTCGCCAGATCGGGCACGACCTTGGTCTCGCCGCCCTCGGTGATCTTCCACGCGGTCAGTCGGCGGAAGATGTTGCCGTTGGAGGTGATCGGCAGACCCTGGCTCTTGGCCGGGTCGAGATCCATTTCGGTGGCGGAGGTGAGAATGGTGAGCATGCCGCCGGTCACGCCCGCCTTGTTGGCGTCATTCGCGCCGTTGCCATTCGCTCCGCAGCCGGCCAGTGCGAGCACTGCGGCGCATGCGGCGGCCGCTGCGGCACGCCAGGTGGTGATCTTCATGGGTTTTCCTCTCTTTTGGTGCCGATTCCGATCAGGTTTCCGGTTTCGGCAAGTATGGTCGGCAGTGGTTTCGACAGTGGTTTCGACAGTGGTTGGTTCGGCGGCTCGGTTTCGGCAAGTACGGCTTTCGTAGCAGCGCGATCATGCCGACGTTCCGACCGACGCTCCGATCGTCAGCGCCGCGTTCCTATGGCGACGCGTGGATCAAGCAGGCTGTAGCAGATGTCGACGATCAGGTTGGCCACGATCACGAGCACCGCGGCGAACAGCGTCGCCCCGACGAGCACCTGAAGGTCGAGATTGGTGACGGAGTCAAGCAGCAGCGCGCCAAGGCCCTGCATCGAGAACACCTTCTCCGTGAGCACCGCGCCACCGAGCAGACCGCCCAGATCAAGGCCGAACATGGTCATGACGGGCAGCATCGCGTTGCGCAGCGCATGCTTGAACACGATCACCGATTCGGGCACGCCCTTGGAGCGCGCGGTGCGAATGTAGTCCTGGCTGAGTTCGCCGATCATCTGCGTGCGCGTGACGCGCGTGTAGCCGGCCGCGCTGAGCACGGCGAGCACCAGCCACGGCAGAATCAGATGGTACAGCCATCCGACCGGATCATCGGAGAAGTTGACGTAGCCGCCGGACGGGAAGATCTGCGCGCTGAGCGCGAAGGCGATCACCGCGAGCAGTCCGATCAGATACGACGGAGCCGACACGCCGACCACCGACAATCCCAGCAGCGTGCGATCGACCAGCGTATCGCGCTTCAGCGCCGCCCACACACCGGTCGCGACGCCGATGATCAGCCACAGCACCGCCGCGCCGACCGCGATCGAGGCAGTGACCGGGAAGCGGTCGGCGATCAGCTGACTGACCGACTCGTTGAGGCGGAACGAATAGCCGAGGCAGGGCGCCGAGCAGACGACCGCTCCCCCGCCGCTGCCGAACGTGCGCCCGGCGAAGATGCCGGCCACATAGTTCCACATCTGCACATACCACGGCTGATCGGTGCCCATGAACGCGGAGACGCGGCTCAGCTGCTCGGGCGTGCACGGCTTGCCGCACGACAGCTGCGCCGGATTCGTGGGCAGCAGGAAGAAGATCAGGAACAATGCGAGCGTGATCAGCAGGATGACCAGCACCGAACTGGCGACACGCTTGCCGATGTAGGCGAGAATCCTCATGCACGCACCCCCTTACGCGGATCGATCGCATCGCTCAGGCCGTCGCCGAGCAGGTTGAAGCCGAAGGTGAGCAGGAACAGCGCACCGCCCGGAAACAGCAGATAGGCGGGATCGACCAGCGCCCATTGCACCGCATCGGAGATCGACCGGCCCCAGGAGGGCGTCGGCGGATTCATGCCCACGCCGAGGAACGACAGGCCGGCCTCCGCGCCGATGCGCCCCGGAATCGACAGAGTGACGTTGACGATGAGCAGCGGCATGAGGTTCGGCAGAATCTGATGCCACAGCACATGTGCCGGAGACGCGCCCATCACACGGGATGCGACCGCGAAATTGCGCTGCGACAGCGTGAGGGTCTGCCCGCGCACCAGACGCGCGATGCCCGGCCATCCGAAGAAGCCCAGCACCAGCGTCAGCAGCAGCGGACGCGGGAACGACGTGGGCACCACGGCCGACAGCGCGATCGCGAAGATCAGGAACGGAAAGCCGAAGAACACGTCCATCGTGCGCGAGATCAGCGAATCGATCAGACCGGGGAAATACCCGGCGACCAGGCCAAGCGTCACACCGATCACCAGCGAGATGATCGACGAGAACAGGCCGATGCCCAATGAGATGCGCGCGCCGTACGCGACGATCGAGAACAGATCGACGCCGCGCAGCGGAGTGACGCCGAACCAGTGGCTGGCGCTGATGCCACCGCCGAAGCCGACCGGAGCGGACGTGTCGCCCAGCGTTTCGGGATGCTCGGCATACGGATCGTTGCCGGTGATCGCCGACAGCGGGCCGGCGAATACGGCCAGCAGTACGAACAGCAGTACGATGCCGCCGCCGACGAGAATCGATGGCCGCAGGAACGGGGAGCGGGAGCGGGTCTTCTCGGCTTCACGCCCCGCCTTGGAACGCCCTGAGCCGGAACGCCCTGAGCCGGAACGCCCTCCCGCAGGCTTTGCCGACGGCTTCACGGGCTGTGCCGTGGCCGTCGCCGTCGCATCCTTCATAGTCGCTCTCCTCCGTCGTGTCGAAACCGCATTAGCCCGCCTGACGGCTGGGTTGCACGCGATCGTCATCAGAACAATTTGATGGCCGGTTATCCGAGCCGCCTTCCTCAACGACCGAGCCGGTTATCGACTTTCTCGATACCCGGCTCACAGGGCCTTAGTTCATATTGCTTAAACGAGGGCTGCGACGTTTTGCGCGATGAGCCGAAAACGGCGCGTATGCGGCGCAGTTGCGGCCACACGATAGTGTGGTGATTCATGAAGATCGACATCGTTTCCGTATTCCCCGAGTATTTCGACGTGCTCAACCTCAGTCTGTTCGGCAAGGCGCAGGCCAGGGGTCTGGTCGAGGTGACCGCGCACAATCTGCGCGATTGGACGCACGACGTGCATCATTCGGTCGATGACACGCCGGTCGGCGGGGGTGCCGGCATGGTGATGAAGCCCGAGGTGTGGGCGGAATGCCTGGATGATCTGTTGGGGCTGGGGGCTGAGGCGGACGCTCCGGAGGCGGCGGCCGGGACGGTTGCGTCGGAAGCTGGGGCTGGGACGGTCGCTCCGGCGGCGGATGCGGATACGTCGGCAGCGGATACGGATACGGTTGCACCGGTGCTGATTTTCCCGAATCCCTCCGCGCCGCTGTTCACGCAGCGCGACGCGACCGAGCTGTCGCACGCCGATCATCTGCTGTTCGGATGCGGGCGCTATGAGGGGTATGACGCGAGAATTCCCGAGTATTATCGCGCTCAGGGCGTGGATGTACGCGAGTATTCGATCGGTGACTATGTGCTCAACGGCGGCGAGGTGGCCGTTTCGGTGATGCTGGAGGCGATCACGCGGCTGTTGCCGGGATTCATGGGCAATGCGGAGTCCATCGTCGAGGAGTCGTACACGGGCGCCAATGCGCTGCTGGAGCATCGACAGTATACGAAACCGGCGGTTTGGCGCGGTTTGAGCGTGCCGGACGTGCTGCTGAGCGGTGATCATGGCAAGGTGGATCGGTTCCGGCGTGATGAGGCGCTGGCCCGGACGAATGAGATTCGGCCGGATCTGATCGAGTCGCTGGACTGCCATGCATTGGATAAGGCCGATCGCAAGACGCTGATGGCGCTGGGCTGGGAGGTGTCGGCGGTTCACCCGCGCAGGCTCGCCTCCCGGGATTGCGCGACCGCAGACGCGGGGACCCGGGAGTCGTAGTATCCTGCACCAGAAATTCGATGACGAATTCACTACCACTCAGTCCCGCCTCGCGGGCCAGCTAGACAAGGGGAGCCGGCAATATATCAATGAGCTCAATGAACTTCTGACGCGACATATGTGATGCAGGCGGTACAGGGCGTTTGGCCGCCGGATACAGTTGGGGCCGGTTCCTGGGATTGCGCGACGGCAATCGCGGAAACCGGCCCCTTCCTTGTCGCGATGATTATTACAGACCAAAGACCTTGACGCGATCCTCGGCCGGCTGCTTGTCGACCGGGCCGGCGGGCTGGGCGACGACGCCGAACGGCATCTGGGCCTGCAGCTTCCAGCTTGCCGGCAGACCGAACTCTGCGGTCACAGCCTCGTCGATCAGCGGGTTGTAGTGCTGAAGGGAGGCGCCGAGGCCCTTGTCGGCCAGCGCGGTCCACACGGCGAGCTGGAGCATGCCGGCGGCATCACGCGCGAAACCGGGGAAGTTGGCGGCGTAGGCCGGAATGTTCTCCTGCAGGGACTTGGTCACGTCGGTGTCGTCGTAGAACAGCACGGTACCGTGGCCGGCGGCGAAGGCATTGATCTTGCCCTCGGTGGCCTTGAACTTCTCATCGTCGTTGACGACCTTGCGCAGGGTCTCCTTGACGATGTTCCACAGCTTCTGGTTGGCGTCGCCGAACAGGACGACGGCGCGCTGCGGCTGCGAGTTGAAGGCGCTCGGCACGGCGACGGTCACGTCCTCGACCAGCTTGACGATCTCCTGGTCGCTGATCGGAGAGGCGCTGGTCAGCGCGTACTGCGAGCGGCGGTTGCGCAGATCCTCGACGAAGTTCGACATGGGTTCATCCTTTCGTTGTCGACTGTTCACATCTCGATTCGATACCTCTATTCGAGGTATCGTTGCCGGTATCCACTGTACGGCCCATCCATCCCGACCCGCAACCTTTCGCCCTCGGCGAAATGCATGGCAATTCCAGATCACGGCATGGCTGTCAACCGCGCGATTCACCCGTGCCGAGCGACCGCCTATTCGCCGAGCTCGCCATCGCGCTCGGAATCGCTCCTGGCATCGCGCTCGATGTAGTACACAGCCGTTTCGCCGTAATCACGCCGCTCGCCGATCACCCAGCCGGCCGGAGCGGACGGCTCTTCGGAGCGCACTGAGCGCTCAAGTACGATGAGCGCGTCGTCGGCCGCCGTCCCCGACGACGCCAGATCGGCGAGCAGACGGTCGCAATCGTCAGTGGACAGCGCGTAGGGAGGATCAATGAGAATGAGGTCGAACGGGCCGGAACCAGCCGCCGCGTAGCGTTCGGCCTTGGCTCGGATGACGCGGGCGGTGATGCCGGGGGCAGCCGCCCAGGCACGTCCATGCTTCAAAGTGGTCAGGGTCTTGGCGATCAACGTGGCGGTCCGACCATCCGATTCGACGCACACCAGTTCGCGAGCGCCACGGCTCAGGGCCTCGATGCCCAGCGCGCCGGTGCCCGCATACAGGTCGAGCACGCGCGCATCGGCGATCACATCCCACGCGTCAAGTCTGGAGAAGATCGCCTCCTTGGTGCGATCGGTGGTGGGTCGCGTATTCGCGTTCGGCGAGGCGAGCGGCGCGCCTTTGAATCGTCCGGAGATCACATGCATGCAATCACTGTACCGCCGACTGTGCCGCTGATCGCGCCACGTGAGCGTCGCGATGAATCACCCGACGTCAAAACACGCGTTGCCTGCGAATCGGCAGGGCCGATCGTAGGCAACGCGTGTCAAGAGGAGGCAAGGATATTGCGCTAAGCGGCGGTCGCGTGGTCGGCGACACCGCAGGCACCGATCGGCACCGGCGCATCGTCGTCGGAACGATGCAGCGACAGCGTCGAGGTGCTCAGCGACAGTCGTCCGATCGCACTGCCTCCCACGCCCGCCACCCGAGTTGCTCCGGCAGCAGGGGATGCAACGGCCGCAGCAGGAGCCGCAAACGCCACAGGAGATGCCACCGAGGCAACGCCGGCCCCCGCAACCGCGACACCAGCAACCCCAGCGACACCAGCCGCAGCCGGCACGCGATGCCGACCGGCCGAGCGGGCCCGCCGCAATGCATCATCGTCGAATTCGCCGGTCTGCCGCGCCACGATCGTCGCGCAGGTCACCGCAGCCGACACGTTCGCCATCGTGCTCGGCATGCCGACGATATTGCTGACCGGCACCAGCGGCACCAGCAGCTGCACCGGCAGACCGACCGCAGTGAACACGGTGGTGGCGGTCACGATCGCCGTGCCGGGAACTCCGGCCGTGCCGATCGAGGCGAACAGGCCGATGATCGCAAGACCCACGTAGGCCGCCGGACCATAATCGAGACCAAGCGCGTTGATCGTGAACACCGCCGACAGCATCGGCCATACGCCGGCGCATCCGGGCATGCCGATCGTCGTGCCGATCGGCGTGGTGAAGTTCGCCACGTCAGCGCCGACGCCGATCGTGCCGATCTGACGGATGCTCAGCGGCAGCGTCGCCACGCTGGATTGCGTGGTGAACGCGGCCGTCTGCGCCGGCAGCACGGCCTTGAAGAACGTCAGCGGCGGCACCTTGGCGACCAGCGCAAGCAGCGCGCCGTTGACCAGGAACGCCTGCACGAAGTTGAGCGCGAAACCAAGCAGCAGAATGCCGAGCAGGGCGAGCAGCGCGTCGGCCTTGGATGTGGTGGCCGCCGTGGACGTGGCGCCGAGCACGATCACCGCGTACGGAGTGAGCTCGACCACGTAGCCGACCGCCTTGTAGATCACGTCCTTGGTCTGGTCGAAGAAGCCGCGCACGATGTCGACGCTGCGCTTGCGTCCGACCGAGACGATGGCGATCGCCAGTACGGTGGCCGTGATGATGATCGGCACGACGCGGTTACCGGACAGATCACCGATGATGTTCTTCGGGAAGAAGTTCAGCACCACCTGATCGAACGGGGCAGTCTGCGAGGTGAGGAATCCGGCGGTGGCCTCGTCGTTGACGAGCTTGACACCGGAGCCGATGTGCAGCGGAATCGCGACCGCCAGCGTCATCACGATGGCGATGAGGTTGGTCAGCATCAGCCATCCGACCGAACGCAGACCGATGCCGCGCAGTTTCCTGAGATTGCCGACGTAGGTGATGCTGGAGATGATCGACACGAAGATCAGCGGCGCGACCAGCGCGGTGATCAGGTTGATGTAGATGTTGCCCAGCAGGTTGAGCGAGGTCACGTCGCCGTTGAACGCGAGGCTGAGCGCGATGCCCAGCACCAGCGCGACGATCGTCAGCACGCTGAAGTTGACTTTGAGCGCCACACGCAGCAGGGCGATCAGGGCGAACAGTACGATGACTGCCACCCAGACCGCCACTGCGGTGGGATCGATCGAGGAAAGCGGTCCCAATCCCATATCTCAGGCCTTTCGGGCGAAGAGGCGACGGCTGGCGATGAGGCTCACCGAGGCGGTCGCCAGCAGCGCGAGCGCGATGCCGAACGCGGTCGTGATCGACGAGCCGGTGTTGGCCAGCGAATCATTGCCGCCCTTGGTCTCGGCGGAGATCACGCGATTGCCGCCGTCACCCTTGTTGCTGCCGGTGTTGTGGTTGCCGGAGCCGGTGTTGCCGCCGTTGTTGCCGGTGTTGTTGGAACCGCCGTTATTGGAACCGCCGTTATTGGTGCCGCCATTGTTGGAACCGCCGTTGTTGCCACCCTGCGCGGTCAGCGCCTGGTAGGCGGCGGCAAGGTCCGCGGACGCGCCGTCGGTCGCATCGATCGTGGCGTTCTTGTTCGCCAGCGTGGCCTCGGCCTTGGCGATCGCCGCGTTGTACGCCTTGACCTTGGCGTCGCCGTATCCCTTCAGCGAGACGGCCTTGGCTTCGGCGACGCGAGCACGCGCCGCGATCAGCGAGTAGAAGTGGTCGAGCTGGGCGATGTAGGCGTCGCGGTCGTTGTTCACCGTGCGGCCATAGTTCTTGGCAGGCTTGAGGTCGTCACCCCTGATCGCGTAGCCACCGGGAATGATCTTTGCATCGTCATACGTGGTGCCGACCCAAGTGAGCATGTACTCGAGCGCGGTCGGCTGCGGCTTGGTGTCCACGTTGTACTTCGTGCCGTGGTAGTCAACCACCTCGTCGGTGATCGGACCGGCCGGCTGGTCGGTTCCGGCAAGCTGCGCCTTGTTGTCCTTGTTGTAGTGCAGCAGCAGCGGCACCTGCAGTCGGGTCGCGCCGACACCCTTGGAATCGATCACACCATGCACGCCATCCTCGGTGACAAGGTTCGGCAGGTAGGTGTTGACCAGATGCGTGTACAGGTCGGCAAGCGGGTGGTCGCCGGTTGCATTCTTGGAGTAGTTGTCGCGAATGTGGAACGGCGAGTCCTTGCCGGACTTGTTGTCAAGGATGGTGTCGAACGTGTACACATGCTTGACGCCGTACTTGCGCGCCTCCTGATTCACGTAGCGGATGGTGGCGTACGTGTTGCCGCACCAGGTCGCGCCGAAGAAGATGTAGTGGTTGCCTTCGGACTTGAGGATCTTCTCCAGCTCGCCATAGGTGACGGAGACGAGGTTGACGTTGTTCTCCTCGCCGGCCTTGAAGACGCTTGCCGAGCCCTGCGCGACATGGTTGAGATAGTAGTCCACGTAGAACTGGCCGTTGGTGCGGGTGGCCGCCTTGTTGGCGATGGCGGAGAGCACCTTGGCGTCCTGCGCCTCGTCGGCAACCGCCGCCGCGCCCGCGATGCGAGAGAGCACGCGGTCGCCGGACGCGGCCCTGTTGTAGGTGAACAGCGTGGGCAGATCCACCACCTTGGAGGCATCCTTGCTTTGCAGCGATTCGAGCTTGTATGTGCCAATGGTCTCCTGGAAGCGCTTGGCGAACGCCTCCACCTTGTTGGTCTTGTCGTTGATGTCCACCAGCGTGGTGTCCCCGGCGTTGTCCAGATGCGGGTCGAAGTTGTAGACCTTCTTGACGCCGTTGGCCTTGGCCGCCTTGTCGATGGCGGGCAGCGCCTTGGTGACGTTGGCATCCCACGTGCCGCCGATCAGGATGGCATAGTTGCCGTCGCCGTTGGCGAGGATGTCCTCAAGCCGCTCCAGCGTGATGTTCTCGAACACGTGGTCGGACGGCAGTCCGGCGATGCCCGCGTAGTAGTCGAATGCGGTGTCCTCGGTCGCCGGGGTCTGGGAGGCGGCGGTCGGGGTCGGTTCCACGGCGCCGGCGACGGTCGGCAGCGCGAATCCGCCGAGGGCGACGGCGGCCGATGCGATCAGCGCGGCTGCTCTGGTGGTCCAGCGGCGACGCTTGGCGCCGCCCTGTTCAGTGATGGTTGTCATGATGATGGTTCCCTTCTCTTGTGTCTCTTGTGATCATTGACGATTGTCGTTGGACTGATCGGCGGTTTGCCCGTCGTTCAGCGCATTGGTTTGGAAGTCGAACAGCGATGTGGTCTGCTGCTCCACGCCGGTGTCGGCGTTGACCGGCAGCGGCGTGAGCACTGCGGTCGGCGCAGCATCAGCGCTATTCGCAGCAGTCGCGATATTCTGCGAACCGAATGCAGTGGTCTGCGCCTGCGAGGCGGCGGTCGCGCCGTACTGCGGCGTCACGGTGAAATCAGGCACGGCGTTCGCATCGGTCGTCGAGTCGATGCCAGCGGCATTGCCGACGTTGACGGCCCCACCGGCGACATCGGCATCACCGGCACCGGCGGCTGCCAGCGCATGGGCGCGGCGCTGGCGCACGATCAGCACGCCACCGACGATGCCGAGTGCCGCAACCGCGAGCAGTACGATCGAGCCGATGCGCACGACTGGATTCACCGATTCGGTGCCGTTGGTGATCGGAGAAGCGCTGGTGGCACCGGTCGCCGAATCGCTGGTCTGCGATGCCGTGGCTGCGGTGGCATCCGCGTCGTCAGGCGCATCGGACTCGGCATCGCTCTTGTCGGCGAATTGGTCTGCTTTGTCAGTTGCCTTGTCCGCGGATGCCGACTTGGCCTTGTCATCGGCCTTGTCGGCGGCGTTCTCCTTGGCTGCGTTGTCAGCAGCGTTGCCCTGGCCGCCCGCCGCGGGGGCTGCCGCCGCACCGGTATCGGTCCCGCCCTGAGCCGCGTACTGCTGCGTGGCCTGCGGTGCCGTCTGCTGCGCGGACTGCTGCCCTTGGGATGCCGAGGTGTTCGAAGGCTGCTGCGCCGGCTGCTTGTTCTGCGGCGCGGCTGCGGTGCTGCCCGTGTTGTTGCTGGGCTTGGACTGCTGCTGGGACTGCGTCGCCGGCTTCTGCGTGGTCTGCGGCTTGGTCGTTTCGACTGCCGGCTGAGAATGCTGCGCCTTGTAGTTCGCGCAGTAGCTGTCGAACTGCGCCTTCTGCGCGGTCGTGTCGATGCCGCCGCCCGGGTTGGAATCGTAGGCAGAGCCGCCACTGGAGCAGCATGCGACCGGATTGTAGTTCGACGAGCACAGGTCGCATACGTCGCCGATCGCGTAGGCGGTTCCCAACGCGACCTGCAGTCCGCCGACCGCCAGCGCCGAGCCGATGAGTATGCCCAGCATTCTGCCGCGCCTGCGCTGCGGGCGTTGTGATGTGGATGACATGTGATTTCCCTTCCTTGTGATGCTTCCTGGACGATTCGAGTTGGATGTGGAGAGTTGGATATGAGGTAGTAGGCGACATGTGGCGGAATCCGACGAATCCGACGTGCCTTGCGGCGTCGGCCTTGTCGTTCGTCTTGCCGACCGTTAGCCCTACGCGGCGTCTGATGCGGCAGTCTGATGCGGCTTGCATCCCGCCAGCGAGTACCTGTGGGTTTTCGACGATCCGATGGCGGTTCATCGCGGTGATGCGGTGATGCGGTGATGCGGAACCTCGCTGCGGATTGCGCTGATGGACATTGCTCTGAGCGCGCCGCTCTGGGGACGTCTGGCTGATATGACACTGCCCGTCTGGCTCTCAGCGCAAGATTTTCTCGAACAAAACCCTGATCCCGAGAATCTCTTGCGCTAAGACACCTCCCCGCGCAAGATTTTCTCGAAACAGGGCTTAATCCCGAGAATCTCTTGCGCTAACCAAGGTGCCAGCGCAAGATTTTTTCGAAATGGCCGATCTGCTCGAGATTTTCTTGCGCTGAAGACCTCGTGGCCTCGTGGCGATACGACTCGTGGCAATGCAACTAGGGCAATGCAACTCATGGCGATGCAGCTACGACACCGCAGCTATGGCGCTGTGACGACGCTGGCCCTTCGACGATCCGCCGCGCTGGTGCTCGTCACTACCGCATTCGGAGTGCACGCAGCGTCATGCGCATTCGACGCGCATCCGGCATCATGGACTGCGCCACCACCGGCACGTACGCCGTTGCCGAGGATGTGAATGACCTCTTCGACGAATCCTTGTGTGAATCCATGTGAATATGCATGATGGATGCTCCTTGCTCGGTTGCGACGCCTGACCGTATGCGTCGGCCCAAATCCGCGACACCCCTTATGCCGCACCTCGGGACTACTCACGACCGGCAGCGTATTCCCCTTCGTCACCATCCGTTGGGACCGGTGACAATCCCGCCTGCCGTGAACTGCAATCATCGTAAGACGCCCGTATCGCCGGCCGCAAGCCCCGCGCTATACCCGCTTGTTATGACCGCATATCAATCCACCACAGCACTTGTATCCCACCTCTTCCATGCCGCCGAATAACCATCACGACACGCCGTATCATCACCGATCCGACGACTCCTGCCCCATCAACCTTCTATAGCCGCCGCCAACGCAGCAACGCGGCAATGACCGCAATGATCAGCAATACCGCGTTGCCGACGATCAGCAGCGGACTCATCGTGTACAACAGCCAGATCACCAGCAGCGCGTCCACAATCGCCGCCGCGACGCACCCAACCAGACGCGGCAACCCGGCCGGCGAGCGCAGCGCCAAACGTACTGCACCGATGGCGAGCGCCGCCTGCACCAGCAGCACGAGAATCGTGACGCTGGACGACACGGTTTTGGTCGAGACACCGACCAACACCGGCATGACGGCGACGAAACCGACGACCACCGCCAACGAGGATGACACGCCGCCAGCCCGCGACGAGGCGCCGAATTCCGCCGGCAGCCAGCCGTCGCGACCGGCGGCGCGCAGCTGATAGAGCATCCAGCCGATCGCCGCGTTGAGCGTGGTCAGCAACGCGAACGCCGACCCGCCGACGACAAATGCATCGAGCGCCCACCGCGGCATGAATGAAGCCGCGACATCGCCCAGATCACGGTTCGCGACGCGATCGATCGGCAGCAGCCCCGCATCGATCACGCACAACGCCACGTAGGCCACGGCGACAACGCCCAGCGCGATCAGCATCGCCCGCGGAATCGTGCGACGCGGCTCGCGGGCGACCGCCGCATAGTTCGCCGTCATCGCGGTTCCGTTCATCATGAACGTCATGTACAGGCACGCGAACGCCACAACCGTAGGCGTGCCGATCACCGTGTCCGCGCGCAGATGCGCCACGTTGACGTGCGGCACGACGTATGCGGCGTATAGTCCGAATGCGCCCGCCAGAGCCGCGCACAGCACGATCTGCGCCACGGCGGCGATGCGCGGGCCGAGCGCATGCAGAGCGACGAACACGGTGATCAGGATTGCGGCGATGCCGCGCGCCAGCCAGTCGGCGGTCACGACGAGCTGTGCGGCGGACAGCGCATACGCCGACAGATCGAATACCAGAAAACAGGCGATGTACGCGGCGATGCCGCCCACGCGCGGATCGACAAGATCGCGCAGCTGCTGATAATGGCCGCCCGGATAGTCGGCGTGCGTACTGATGGTCAGTTGCGGGATGAGCGCGATCGCGGACAGGAGCGCGCCGATCAGTGCCGCGATCCACAATCCGGTGCCCATGATGCCGATGCCGATGCCCGGCATTGACATCACGCCCAAGCCGATCACGCCGCCGGCCGACAGCGCGGTGAGGGATCCGACACCCAAGCCGCGACGCGGCGCGTCTGATGCAGGTGTTTCGTCTGATGCGGCCGTTTCGTCTGACGCAGACGTTTTCCCCGATATGCGCGATTCGTGTGATACGCGCGATGTATTCGTCATTGGCAATTCCCCCTTCTGGCATGTTTTGGGCACGTCGCATGCGGCGCATCGCATGCTGCGCATCGCATCCGGTACATCGCATGCGGCGCATCGCATCCGGTACATCGACATCGCATCGGTTTCAGCGCGCAACTTCCTGACGCGGCTCTTGGATGCCTTCTTGACGCGATCCCCCGGCACGGCTCCCATATGGTGAGCCGCGCGAGACGGGTCGTGCGCGGTACCCTCATGGTCGTATAGCTCATGCGACTCATGCAGCCCATGCAGCCCATGCGACGATCTTCGCAGCGCGATTCGCCTATCGGTCGCACCGGTCGTTGCGTTGGGCCCAGCCGCCCTTTGTGTCCAACTGTCCCAGTGGGTCTGCCCGCTGCATCCAGCCGCATGTTCACATGTGCCCGGTTCCACTGAATCACAGATCGGCGGAGGCGCGCCTGAACGGAGGGGAGCCATGGTCATACCAATAATCTATAAGGGGTTGCAATCCGGTATGCGCATGCGCCCGCGCGTGCGTGCATGCGTGCAGCTACACGCATGCAGCTGCGCTTAGCACCCGCACTTATGCACCCGAGCACAGTGGAGCTCCTTGAGATGCCTATCGGGACTCCGATGCTCATGCTGGTCTCAGGTCAGCTGGAGATGAGGAACGTCTCGTTGCCTCGCGTGAAGTCGAGGACCGCGCCGGCGAGCTGCACGTCCCCGGCGAGCGTGGGATCGGCATCGAGCAGCGCTGCGGCGCGTTGGCGCGCGTCCGCGATGATCTTCTCGTCCTTGACGACGCGCAGCAGCTTGAGGCTGGAGCGTCCGCCGGACTGGGCGTCACCCAGCACGTCGCCGGCGCCACGGAACTCCAGATCGGCCTTGGCGATTTCGGCACCGTCGAGCGTGCCTGCTATCACGCTAAGTCGCTGCTCGGCGGGCGAGCCCGGTTCGGCTCGTGACACAAGAAACGCCCAGCTGTCGGTGCCGCCTCGGCCGACGCGCCCGCGCAGCTGGTGAAGCTGTGACAGGCCATATCGATCGGCGTCGAAGATGACGATGCAGCTGGCCTGCGGCACGTCCACGCCGACTTCAATCACCGTGGTGGCCACGAGCACCGGCGTGCGCCCGGACGCGAAATCGGCCATCACTCGCGCCTTGGTTGCGTCGTCGTCACGTCCGGTGAGCGTGGCGAATTCGATGCCGTTGAACTGCGGCAACGCGGCGAGGCGTTCGGCGATCTGTTTGACCGCATGCAACGGCGGCCGTGGTTCGACGTCCTGAGCTGAGACGCGATCCGCGGCATCGGCTGCCGCAGCGCCCGCAACGTATTGACTCCGGCCTTCGCCACGAGCCGGCTCTCGGCCGTCACGCCCCTGGCTCAACTCGCGACTCAACGCATCAGAACGCGCATAGACGTCGATCTCGTCGTTGCGTGCGTTCTCTCCATCGTCGCGCGATGCGCCCGACCGACGCGAGCGCCCTGCAGCCCCGTCGTCAGCTCGAGCCGCATCGTCGTCTGCATCGTCATCCGCGTCGATGCGCGGGCAGACCACGTATGCGCGCTCCCCTGCGTCGATGCGGCGACGCAGATGGGCGAACATGCGTCCCATGGTGGCGGAGTCCGCCTCTGGCACGACGATCGTGCGAATGGGCTTGCGCCCGCCGGGCAATTCGGTCAGCCAGGAGATGTCGAGGTCACCGAACCAGGTCATCGCGGCGGTGCGCGGTATCGGGGTGGCGGTCATGACCAGCAGATGCGGCGATCTGTCGGTTTTCGTACGCAGGGATTCGCGCTGTTCCACGCCGAAGCGATGCTGTTCGTCGATGACCGCGAGCGCGAGGTTCGGAGCTTGGAACGTTTTCGAGAAGGCGGCGTGCGTGGCGACCACGATGCATGGCGTTCCGGCCGCGGCGACCGCGAGCGCCTTGCGCCGGGCGGCGAGTTTCATGCCTCCGGTCAGCACGATGACTGGCAGCTGCGGATCGATCTGCTCCACCATGCGCCTGATCGTTGCCGCGTGCTGTTCGGCGAGCACCTGTGTGGGTGCGACCAGAACCGCCTGACGCCCTGAGCCTACGGCCTGCATCATCGCGGCGAGCGCCACGACGGTTTTGCCCGACCCGACCTCGCCTTGCAGCAGCCGTTGCATCGGGCGGCTTTGCGACATGTCGGCGTCGATGTCGTCGATCACGGCTCGCTGCCCTGCAGTCAGGTCGAATGGCAGCGATGCGATGAATCGGTCGCGAAGCGCTCCGTCCGCGCATGGATCGGCGTCCGCGTGATGCGCGTCGCGTCGGGCGGAGAGCAGCGCGGTCTGGCAGATGAACGCCTCCTCGTAGCGCATCGTGTCGATGGCACGGTTGAATTCGGCGGTGCTGTGCGGATCGTGAATCGCCCGGAACGCCTCGTCGCGATGCATCAATCCACGCGCGGCTCTCACCGATTCGGGCAGAATGTCGCTGATCGCCGGAATGCGACGGGGATTCGAGGGGCTGATTGTGCGAGGTTTCGACGCCGCAACGGCATGGTCCGTTGCTCGATCAGCCACGGTGATGCCCGACGACGCGGTATCCGATGCGGTGACTTGTGATATGGAGACTTCCGATATGGTGTCTTCCGATATGGTGTCATCACACGCTGCGGCATCAGCAAACGCTGTGGCATCAGCCGGCATGCCATCAGCGGTCGCACCGCCAGCAGACCTGCTGCCATCAGACCTATTGCCAGCAACCCTGTTGTCAGCAGCCGCACTGACTGCCGATGCACCACCGCCAGCAGTGATGTCACCGACCGACGTACCACCGTCAGGCGTGCCACTGTCAGGCGTGCCACTGTCACGAACGAGCGCGTCGATGAAAGAGAGAATCGATTCATGGATGTGTTCGCTGGATATGCGTGACGTGGCGTGATATACGGGTCGCGGTCTGGTCACGCGACGAAGCGCTGTGGCTTCGTCGTCGGCGTCGTAGCGCAGCGATGATGATGCCGGCACGAACATGGGCCTAGCCTTTGCGCGATCGCCAACAGTACCGACACCGCCAACAGCGCGGCCACCACTGGCAGTGCTGCTGCCACCAACGCCACCGCCGCCAACACCGCTTCCACTACCATTCGTGTGCCAGCCGGCAGCACTGGCATCTCCAGCAGCGCGAACACCGCGGGCAACGCGACTACTGCCCACACGAACACCATCACCGACACCGCCATTAACGCCGCCGACACTGTCGGCAACGGCACCCTCAGAGCCGTCGATGCCGCCGATGCCTCTGAGGGTGCCGTTGGCTCCGGAGGTGAAAGCCGGATCGGGTGCAGGGGCAACGGTGAGCACTTCGGGATGGGTGAACTGCAGCTGCCCGTTGAATTCGGTGGGCTGCCCAGCGATCACCACATGTGCGCCTGTGTGCAACCGCATGGCCACCCAATCAACGTACTGTTTTTTATAGGAGAAGAAGGTGAGCCGCGCGACGGCACCGGCGACCTTGCGCGACCGGGCGAACGCGGAGTCCTCGGCCACTGCTTCCAGTCTCCAGCCGCGACGCGCATTCGACACGACTCGCGAGGATCGGATCGTAGCCGCGAACGCCATAGGCTCTCCGATGCGCGCCTCTCGCAGGGCACGCATCGGCACCGGCTCAGTGACGCGGAACGGATAGTAGGTAAGCGCATCGCCCACCGAAACGATTCCCAATGATTTGAGCGCGCCAAGACGCCGCTTGTTCGTCATGAACGACGATATGGGGGTGTCCAACGAAATGCTCATATCGACCTATTGTGATGACCGAAGCGGACACATGCCGCGCACATCCACCGCGCACCGGACCCGCTCACGCCAGCACCTCACCTTGTCACCTCCTTCTATAACCTTCTATAACCCGTATCGAGCACGGCGGGCATCGGCGATGCGATAAACCTCGTCATCGGAGCGTACGCCCACCACCACGATCACCATCTGACGATCCACGCGAATCGCCTTGTATACCACGCGCACGCCAATGCCGCGAAACTTGATCTTGCACAGTCCTGACAGCTTCGCCTTGCCACCGTTACGCAGCGGTTTGCCATACCCGCCTTCACTCACGGGAAGCGGATTCGCGGCCACCTTTCGAATTCCCTGAAGAATCTGACGCTGCATTGCCGAATCAAGACCGGCAATATCTTTTTCGGCTTCCGGAAGCCATCGCTGAATCCACCCAGTCATTCGATTTCCACCTCCGGAGTCGCAGCCAGATCAGCCTCGGTAATACCGAGATGAGCCATGACATCCTCTTCGCTGATCGTGGTTTTGCCGTCCCATCGGTCAAGACGCTCCTCGGCGATCTTGGCGTCAAGCCAATCCTCCATGAACTCCTGAAGCGCGCTGTACTCCTCAATGCCGATCAGCACCGCGGTGGGCTTGTTGCGACTGAGCACGAACACCGGCTCGCGCTGGGCGCGTTCGATGATCTCCGCCGTCTTGCCGCGGCTGAAATCGCTCACGGACGCAGTCTGATTCACCTTCGGCAATGCAATGGTCGCAGTCATGACAACCTCCTCAGTCCTATACGGCGCACAATCCAGACAGCATCACACACCACCTGAACCCACACCGCACCTGCACCTGCAGTTCAGCGAGCCCGGTCTTGACAACACGCCTTCAACCGATCCTCTCACGGAGACCATAGATGGGCCATGTGGCGTGACCATCCACGATCACCGCATACACACATCATATTTCACAAAATTTTTCACGTCAAACTTCACGTGATTCCGCGTGTCGCAATGTATGATCATGTTGTATGAACACGAAACGTCACCACTCAGCGATCACCCAGGCGAATCACCGCATCGCAGTACGCCAGCACCTCAGGCCGATGCGTGACGATCAGCACGGTGCGGTTCCGCAGCGCTCGGATATGCTCCAGGAGCACATGCTCAGTACGCTCATCGAGCGCCGACGTGGACTCGTCCAGCAGCAACACGGGTGCCCGACTGTACAGCGCGCGCGCAATTGCGATGCGCTGCATCTGTCCTTCCGACAGGCCGGAGCCGTGTTCTCCGAGCATCGTGTCATACCCATCCGGCAGCTTTTCGATGAACTCCGCGGCACCTGCGATGCGGCACGACCGACGCACCAGATCGTCATCGATGCAAGCCGGATCCGGGTCCGGCTCGGCAAAGGCCACAACCTCGCGAATCGTGCCGGACATCAGCGCATTGCCCTGCGGCACATAGGCGAAGAACCCACGTGGAATCGCATGCACGGCAACGAACGACGATGCATCGGGCACCCTATCCGACAACAGCCCATCCAACGACGATGCGTCATCACTGATCTGCACACCGACGCGACCAGACTGCGGCTCATAGACCCCCAACAGCAGCTTGAGCATCGTGCTCTTGCCGACGCCGCTGCGCCCGGTGATCGCCACGATGTCGCCACAATGAATATCGGCGGAGAACCGGCGCAGAACCTCATTACGCCCGTATGTGAAATCAACACGATCGAAACGAATCGCCAGCATGGAATCATACAGATCGACGGCGGAATCGAATCGACCGCCATCGCCGGCATCCGCATCGGCAGCGGCATCCTCGCCGACACCGGCAGCCGCAACGCCGAGCCCCGCCTCGGCCTGCACCTTGTTCGCCGTCACATGCACAAGATCCATCAGGCGTTCGGTGCTGGCCAGCATCGCCGCATGCTGCGGGAACATGCCGCCGATCATTGCGAACGGCGACTGAATCTGGCCGATCAGCTGAATCACCGCCATCATCGTGCCATAGGTGATCGTGCCGTTGAGAATGCCGAAGCCGCTCCAGACAAAACCGATCAGATAGCCGAGATTCATCGCGGTCGCCAGTCCGGTGCTGGCGAACGCGCTCACCCGCACTCGATGCATCCGCTCACTACGATGTGCGTCCATCAGCGAATCGGCTATGCGCACGATCTTGCCGCCCACGCCGAACGACTGGATGACCAGCAGTCCCTCAATGCTTTCCTGCATGAACGACTGCACGCGGCCGCCCGCCTCCTGCACCCGTTTGTGCAGCCGCTTGAGCAGACCTCGCAACGGCAGCGAAACAATCACCATCAGCACACCGCCCGCCACCAGTACAGCGGTCAGCGTCGGCGCGATTGCGATCATGACGGCAACCACGCCAACCACGCGCACCGCCATCGCGGCAGCACTCGGAATCAGCGACGTGACCGCACCGGACACCACAGTCACATCGGACATGAGCCGATTCATCAGCTCGCCGGAATGATACCGCTGCGACTGAGCGATCGGCGCCTCAAGTACACCGGCGAACACATGCGCGCGCAAGCGGTTGTCCATCGAGCTGCGCGCGCGCTCGGCGACGATCACACCCGCCGCCCGCAGCACGATCTGGACAATGATCGCCCCCGCGAACAGCACCGCCTCACGGACGAAACGCGTCTGATCGCGCGCCACTGCAGCGTCGATCGCAGCGCGCATCATCAGCGCATAGCCGACGCCGATCGCCGCCATAGCCGCCTGAATCAGGCAAAGTGCGACCACCAGCCACATCGCGCGGCCGCAGACCGACAGCAGCCACCGATAGATGCGCCATGTGCTCGTGCTGGTCTTGTCATGATTCTGCATACCAGCCATCATACGGACACGACATGGCACATCAGCGCTCCCGTTCGGCCGCCCAAAGCCAGCAGCCGCCAAGCCAGCCGTCAGAGCGGCCGCCGACGAACCATCCAGACATCGCCGCCAAGCCATCGTCCGCACGCCGCAGTCGTATCAGCGAGACTCTCGGCAGGCCCATCTGCAAGCACGCCTGATTGTTTCACCAGCACATTCCACCTGCGCCATCTGCAGGCCACACCCGCAAACCACACCCAGAAATTCGCACAAAAGTTGACATTTATTACCATAATCGATCGTAAAACGACCATATGCCGTGGCACAATGGGAGCTATGGTAGCAACAAACGCGGGTCTTCCCGCCACCCCAGCTGATCTCATTAACGTCGACGAAGTCATCGGCAAGTACTATGACCTCGTTCCCGATCCGTCCGTACCCGAGCAGCGTGTCATCTTCGGCACCTCCGGCCACCGCGGTTCGTCCCTGAAGACCTCGTTCAACGAGGCCCACATCGTCGCCATCACGCAGGCCATCGCCGAATACCGCAAGAAGGCCGGCGTCACCGGCCCGCTGTACCTCGGTTCCGACACCCACGCGCTGTCCGCGCCGGCCAAGAAGACCGCCATCGAGGTGCTCGTCGCCAACGGCGTGCACGTGCGCATCGACTCGCGCGACGACTTCGTGCCCACCCCTGTCGTTTCCCAGGCGATTCTGACCCACAACCGCGCCGCCGATGGCACGCAGCGCTTCGAGGGTGAGGGTCTGGCCGACGGCATCGTCGTCACCCCGAGCCACAACCCGCCCACCGACGGCGGCTTCAAGTACGATCCCGTCACCGGCGGTCCGGCCCCGGCCGACGTGACCAACGCCATCGCCGCGCGCGCCAACGAGCTGCTCGGCGACTACAAGAACGTCAAGCGCGTGCCCTACGAGGAGGCGGTCAAGTCCGACCTCGTCGAAGGCTTCGACTTCCGCGAGCACTACGTGGCCGATCTCGACAACGTCATCGACTTCGACGTGATCCGCAACTCCGGTGTGCGCCTCGGCATCGACCCGCTGGGCGGCGCCTCCGTCAACTACTGGCCGCTCATCAATGAGAAGTACGGCCTGAACATCGGTGTGGTGCGTCCCGAGGTCGATCCGACCTGGCGTTTCATGACCATCGACCACGACGGCAAGATCCGCATGGATCCCTCCTCGCCGTATGCGATGAAGGGTCTGGTCGACGAGCTCAACGCCGGCGCGTGGGACAAGTACGATCTGGTCGGCGGCACCGACCCGGATGCCGACCGTCACGGCATCGTCTGCCCGAACTGGGGCGTGATGAACCCGAACCACTACATCGCCGTGTGCGTGGAGTACCTGTTCGGCGGCAACCGTCCGGGCTGGCCTGAAGGCGCCGCAGTCGGCAAGACGCTCGTCTCCTCGTCCCTGATCGACCGCGTTGCCGCGTCGATCAACGCGAAGGTCATGGAGGTTCCGGTCGGATTCAAGTGGTTCGTCGACCCGCTGTTCGAGGGCAAGATCGCGTTCGGCGGCGAGGAGAGCTCCGGCATGAGCTTCCTGCGCAAGGACGGCCGTGTGTGGACCACCGACAAGGATGGTCTGATCCCTGACCTGCTGGCCGCCGAGATCACCGCCAAGACCGGCAAGAACCCGGCCGAGCTGCACAAGGCTCAGGTCGAGCGCTTCGGCGAGAGCTGGTACAAGCGCATCGATACGCCGACCACGCTCGAGCAGAAGCAGAAGTTCGCCTCGCTGACCGGCGACGACGTGACCGCCACGCAGCTCGCCGGCGAGGACATCACCGCCAAGCTCACCGAGGCTCCGGGCAACCACGCCAAGATCGGCGGCCTGAAGGTCACCACCAAGGACAACTGGTTCGCCGCCCGTCCTTCCGGCACCGAGAACATCTACAAGGTGTACGCCGAATCGTTCGAGAGCCCCGAGGCCCTCGACAAGGTGCTCGGCGAGGCCGAGGAGGTCGTGAACAAGGCGCTCGGCGAGTGAGCCGTACTGCACCGATCACACCTGATCTGCACAGTACGACCGCATTGATACGCCGTCTGTGCTGACAACGACAATAACAACGGCAATACAAGACGAGCCCGGAATCTCATTGCGGTTCCGGGCTCGTTTTGTGTCGACAACCCCGATCGCCCCTATCGGAAAGCACGACAGGACACCACAGGACGTGGAGAACGAGTATTATCGGCAGCAGACGGCACAAGCCGTCTCACAATAGAGGCGGAACAACAATCAGGCCACTTCAGGGGCGGTCTTCACACATTAGGCGGCAAACCAATTACCCCCTAGTGTCCTCCGTCAGAAGTTCGTTGACGAATTCACTACCCCTCAGTCCCGCTTCGCGGTCCAGCTCCCCTGACAAGGGGAGCCAACAACATAATCAACGAACTTCTGACGCAGTACACTAGTGGTTCATAAGGAACGCGCGGGCGATAGGAAACCCCCGGGCAGTATTTATAGGTCTATAGGAAGCGTCCATTCCATCCATGCCGTCCATTCCGTCCATACCGGTACGGCTACCGTTCTTTCGGCACTCCAGCCCTATCCAATTTGGCCAGCAGCCGCTCATCGTGCAACGCTTCAGCAAACGAGAATCTGAACAGTTCATCGACCACCAGGCGAATGCCCTCCTCACGCTCCTTTTCTGCGATGACCGTTTCGGAAAGACTGTCGTTGCGATACATCGACGAATCACGGTACTTCACCCGCCCATCGAGCTCGCCGACGATGCCGCGTCCGTCAGGTGTCCGCCAAAAGAAATCCACGCGATAGACGCGCGCCGGATCACGCGGATCGACGATCTCCTTCTGCAGCGATGGCACCGCATATCCATGATCAACGATCACGCCAAGCGCATAGGCCTCGCCTCCGTTCTCCGTGGCACCAGACGCATATGAGAGCACCCTCAACGCCTTGGCACGATGCCAGCCCGGCAACGCCGCAAACGATGTTCCGAGTCTTCGTCTACCAATCAAGTCCTGACGCAGCACCGATTCCGCCACGGCCATGCCATCAGGAAAAGGCAATCCACGCATGCAATCGAAAGCCGTCCGCTCCAACGAGGTGACGCGCACGCCATCAATCACGACGAACGACGCATCCGCGATGTAGTGATGCCGCACACCGGCGTAATCCCTGACATGAGACTCCCGCACAGTTCGAATATGGACCGTATCCATATATCGGACGGAATCACTGATGTTATGAAACACCGCCGCGCTCATATAGCAGAATATCCACGTAGGATGAAGCACCGCCAGCGAACGCACAATATGACGGTACCGTTCCGCGCAACTGAGATGCTCCCAATAGGCGGTTCGCGCATGCAGTCTTCCGAACACGCGGACGAGGTCGCCGATCCTGCGGTGTCGCTGGAACACGCGCGATTCCGCATCCGTCCGCACCCATATGCACATTTGTCGGCTCTCCGCCTCCTGGCATCGCGCATTCAATTTGTCGTTCTGTCTCATGCGCCATGATCGTAATGATCGGGCGGCATCATGTCGACTCAATGCAGCCTCTGTGGATTGAACCTCGTTTTCCTTGGAATTATGCCGTTTTCCTGTTGTCAAATCGTTGTGGATAACTGAATGAAGGACAATACGGACCGATAACGCTGGCGGATAACACCGACGAATAAGGGCGTCTGCGTAACGTCATCGCCGACATCGCGCATCATTGTTCTCTGCTCCACGCCAACAACTGGGAAATACACACGGCTCGCAGGATCGTGTGCATTACACGTATATACAAGATCGTGTGCATGGAACGTATATAGACGACATGGATTTCGTGTGCACAGAATGCGCGTGCGTACAGTCGTGTGCATTCAGCGTATATAAATGACGGCCTACGGCACCGCCGAACAGCAGTCTGCCGCAGGTCGTGTGCATGGAACGTATATAAACGGCCTGAATTTGTGTGCATAGAACGGCTATAAGCAAATTCGTGTGCATACGGCGTACGTGGAACGGCTCTCAAGAGCCTCCTCGCATACGTTCCATGCACACAACGGATTTTTCGCATACGTTCCATGCACACAACCGTTGCCTTACATCCGCTCCATGCACACGACCGACACGACCTATATGACCGACCGAAGGAACTTCGTGGAATCCTTGCGCTCCGTGGTGCACTAGTGGTCTGTCTCGTAATTGGCTGAGTGGTGCTGGTCCCTTCTGACGAGGGGGCTGTCAGCGAAGCTGACTGGGGAGATACAGAAGCTGAACCCCTCAAAAGTTCTGGCCCAACAGTCTTGTTTTTTGCGCCTCGCATCGGTAGTCGCGCGCGCGATATCAGGAATCATGCACCAAATCAATACCTGTGATCATTATCACATCGTCAATGCAGACGGTCCGTTGCAGACAGTCTGGGCAGCGGTTCAGTGGCGTCTCAATGGCGACTCACTGGCGTTCCGTCAGCAAAGTCGGCAGCGCAGTCCTGCCAATACCAGCAAATCAACCCAGCAAATCAACCCAGTAAAGCACCCCAGCAAAGCACCCCAGTAAATCAACCCCAGCAGAGCAGTCCCCTATGCAGCCCTGTAGCATCCGCCACCCCCACCAGCAACCCCAGCCAAGAGCACCCCGGCAACACAAAGAGGCCGCCTGCAACATCGTTATTCGACATCGCAGACGGCCTCTCAGGCGGCTTTATCAGCCGGTTTTTCAGTTATGCATACAGTGATTCGGATCTTCGATTATTACGTATTCGCCAGTCAGTCGCCGGCCAGTCGGTCTCCGGCCAGCCGAAGCCCGCCATGCTGGCAGCCGCGTCGATTGCCGGCGGCTGCCGGGGCGGCTGCAGCGGCCGCTGTCCGCCACCGACCGACGCCAGCTGCCAGCTGCCGACTACCGGATGCCGACTACCGACTGCCGCACGTCAGGCGCGACGCCTGCGCGTGGCCATCAGGCCGGCGCCGGCGACCAGCGCGATCGCCGCGGCCACGGCCATGGCGATGATGCTGGAGCCCGTGTCCGCCACGTTGCCCGGCTTCTTGCCCGGCTTCTTGCCGATGCCGTTGTCGCCGTTGTCGGTGCCGTCATCCTTGGCCTTGAGACCCTTGACGGCCTCGTTGATGGCCTTGGCGTAGCCGTCGACCGTGGACTGCTTGGTGATGTCCAGGCCGTACGTGACGGCGGCGAGCGCCTTCTTGAGGGCGGCGACCGAGGCGTCGGTGTAGCCGCTCAGATCGGCGGGCACCTTGGCCTTGGCGTCCTCGACGGCGCTGTAGTCGGCCTTCTTGAGCGTGAGATTGCGCTCGGCGGCCTCGAAGGCGTCCTTTGCGGCGGTGAACTCGTCGAGGCTCACCGTGCCAGCGGGCTTGTCGGCAAGCGCCTTGAGGGCGTTGTACGCATCGACGTAGGCCTTGTAGGCAGTATCGGTGTAGTTGCCCTTGGCCTTGACCTCGATGTCCTTGACGTACGTGTCGACATCGGTGGAGACGTAGACCAGTTCAGCGATGGCATTGCCGATCGCATCGATGCGCGCATCGATCGCAGCCTTGGTGCCGGACTGGTACAGCGTCGCCAGCGTGTCGTCGGCGATGAGCGCCGCGACCTTGCCGTAGCTTGCGGTGGTGTACAGCTTGGCGTTGATAGCCTTGGCCTCGCCCACCTTCGCCTTGAGACCGACGATGGAGACCAGCGCGCTCTCTGCATTGCGCATGGCCGTGATGTCGGCGTCATAGGCGTCGGTGTTCTCGGCCTTCAGATCGGCTTCGGCCTTGTCGATGGCGGTCTTGAGCGTGGCGTAGCTGTCGGCGGTGTAGTTCCCGGCCTTGATCTTCTGCATCTCTTTGATGACCGAAGCGATGTTGGGAACCGGCTTGTCCGTCGGCACGAGCTTGCCCTGAGCGTCCTTCAGCGCGGCCAGCGCGTCGGCGACGGTTGCCGCGGTGCCGCTCTTGAGCTGCGCCTTCGCGTTGGCGAGCGCCTCGGCGAACGGCTTCCAGGATTCCGTCGTGTAGTCGCTCTGCTTCTTGCCTTCGGCCTCGGTGACGGCGGCGGCGAGCTCCGCCGCGTTCACGAGCGCGTCCTTGGCGGCCACGTATGCCTCACGCGCGTCCTTGAACTGCTGCGGGGTGGCCGCATCGTTCTTGACGAGCGCGTCGATGGCCGCCTTGGCGTCGGCGAGCGCCTTGTACGAGTCCTCGGTGTAGTTCGCGGACTTGTAGCCGTCGTAGCCGTCGAGGGCGAGCTGCGCGAGTTCGCTCTGGTAGGTGCTGTAGGCGAGCTTGCCCTTGGCCGTTTCGACGGCGGTCTTGAGCGCGGTCGCCTGGTCGCCGGAGAGGTTGTCGGTGGCCTTGAGCGCGGTCTTCACCTCGTCGAGCGCCGCCGTGTAGTCGGCGAACGTGGCTGCGGTGTAGAAGAACTCGTCGTTGGTCACGGCCTCATCGACCAGCTTCTTGAGGGCGGCGGTCTGCGCGGCGTCGGCCTTCGTCTCGGCGGAGTCGATGGCGGACTGGAGCGCAGCCTTGGCCATGGTGATGGAGCTGACTGCGATCTGCGGGCTGGCGTGCACCTTGGTCGCGGTGGCCTTGGCGGCGTCGTACGCGCTCTTCGAGTCGGCGGTCCACGTGTCGTAGGCGTCCGGCTTGGCGTCGATCGCGGTCTTGAGCGCGGTCTTGGCCGCGGTCACGTCGCTCGCCTTGTCGGCGGAGTTGACCTTGACGAACTCGGAAAGCTCGGGCAGCTTGTCGGTCCAGGCCACCGTCACGTCGATCAGCGTCTTGCCGTCGGGCACGTTGAACGCGTTGATGGACTGGTCGAGCGTGCCGAAGGTGACCTCGCTCACGGTGCCGTTCGCGTCGGCCACATGGCCGGTCACGGTGGCACCGCTGGCCTCGCCGGCCTGCACGAAGCGGAACGACTTGAGCGTGCTCGCATCGTCGATCTTGTAGGTCAGCGAGCCGTTCTTGGCGCTCGGCTTGTACGTGGTGGTCAGATCCTTGTCGAGCATGTTGCTCGGGATGTGGCCACGCTCCTCGATCACCGTGGCGGTGAACGCCGCGCTGGTTTCGGTGGAGACGTACGCGCCGCGGTTGACCATGAACTCGTTGAACGCGAGCGCACGCACCGGGTAGTTGACGGTCGCCTTGATGCGCAGGTAGCGCATGCCCTTGCCGTTGGCGATGTCGTCCTTGCCGTAGTAGAAGACGTTCGGATACTGCGAATCGGTCTGCTTGTTGGCATCGACGATGTCACCGAACTTGTTCTGCGTGTCGGTGTCGGTCATGCCGTCGCCGATGGTGAACGCGTCGACCCACGTCTTGCCGTCGGCGGACATCTGGATGACGGAGTCACGGATGTAGTCGTACTGGCTGTCTGCGGTGTAGATGCGCAGCGACGTGATGACGATCGGTTGGCCGAGATCGAAGTCGGCGACGTTGTCCTTGGCGGGCTGGCCGGCGAACTTGATCACGGTGTTCATGTCGCCGTCGAACGCGTTGAGGGTGTTGCGGGTGTCCGTGCCCCAATTTGTGTTGACGGGGATGTTCGAGTTGATCATCTTGCCGTACACGCCCTTGGCGTCGATCGTCGCGTTGAAGGCGGTGATCGCCGCGCTGGCTGCGGTGTCGGCGGTGTTGACCACGCGGATGTAACGCGCGGTCGTGCCGTTCTTGACGCCGTCCGCGGGCACGTCGGTCCACACCACGCCGTTGTCGGACGTCTGGGTCTTGAGACCATTGGCGGCGCCGACGGTGAGGGTGGCGGACTTGAGCCTGACGATCTCGCCGAAGTCGAGACCCACGTACTTGCCCTTGGCGAGCGAGACGGTGCCGTTGGAGAGCGTCACCGTGTCGTCGGTCCTGGACGAGGTGAACGTGGCGTTATCGAGGTTCGTGTACACGTACTTCGTCAGGTCGGCGGCCACCGGCGGGTTGACCGTGATCTCACGGACACGCCACCACTTCTCGGTCGCCTCCTTGTTCTCCACGCGCACGTAGCGGGCATCGGCCGCCGCACCGGTGACGGTCACTTCCTTGCCGCCATTGGTGAACTCGCCGAACTTGGTGAAGTTGGTGCCGTCGGTGCTGACCTGCACTTCGCCCTTGATGATGATGTCGTCGGAGTTGGCCTGGCCCTGCGAGAGCACGACGGAGCCGACCTTCTTGGTCGCGCCGAGATCGAGCGTGATGGACGCGCCCGCCTGCGTGGTGTCGCGGCCTTCACCATCTGCGGCCTTCTTGAACATCACGACGCTGGAGTCGGTGGTGTTCTTGTCGTAGAGCTTGTCCACGGTGCCGGTATCGATGACCTGGTTGGCGTAGGTCGCGTTGACTGCGGTGTACTGGCCGACCTGGGTCTCGGCCGGAGACTTGACCGTGATCTCACGGACGCGCCACCAGACCTTCTTCTTCGCGGTGTTGCGGATGCGCACGTAACGAGCCGTCACGGCGGTTCCGGTCACGGTTGCATCCTTGACATTGCCGAGGTCACCGAACTTGGTGTAGGTGCTGCCATCGGTGCTGGTTTCGATCACGGCGCTGTCCGGATGATCGGTGGCAGCGTTGTTGTCGCCCTGCGCAACGATGACCGATCCGATGGACTTGGCTTCGCCGAGGTCAAGCACGATTGCGGCACCATCGTCAATCCAATCCAGGCCCCAGTTGTCGGCAGTGTTCTGCGTGGTGCTCTTGTACATCGCACCGGCGGGGTTCTCGGTATTGACACCATCGTGGATGGCATCGCTCTTGCCACTGGCTTCCTGAATCTTCTCAAGCGTGACGGCCTTGATGTCGTAGGTCTGCTCGCCATCGTCGCCATCTTCGGGCTCAGCCACCTTGTTGATGTCGATGCCGGCGAGGTCGACCCACAGATCCAGAGCGTTGGCTTCGGTGGCGATCAGACGTACGGCGGTGACGCCTTCAAGGTTCAGTCCGGTCTCTTCGATCGGCTTGCTGTTCTCGGCATTCGGTCGATCGTAGACCTTGTCGTTCACGTCCTTCCACGTCGTGCCGTCGGTGGTGTACTGCAGCTTCGACTTGTTGAAGTGGTTCTTCAGTTCCGGGCCGAACGCGAAGCGAATCGCGTTGACGGTGATCGGCTGGCTGAACTTGACGCCGATGTAGTCGTCCTTGGCGAGCTTGTTCGGGTTCTGGAACGACGCGATGGTCGAGTCGTCGCCATCGAAGATGGCATCCATCGTGCCCGAGCCCGGGGTCATGAACTTGTTCGAGATGTACGTCTTGGTGACGACGCTCGGATCGGCCTCCTGCTGCGCCTTGGCGCCCAGGTAGGCGTCCATGGCCTTGATGAACGGCACGATGTGCTGCACACCGACCTCGGCGTACTTGGTTTCGCCCACGTAGTAGAAGCCGTGGCTCTTGGACGCGGCGAACGCGGCCTGACCGGCGGAGTACTGCTTGAGCATGTCGGAGACATCGCCCTTGGCCGCGGCTTCGATGCCCGCGATGTAGGCGAGCGCCGCCTTGGTGGTGTCCTTCCAGGAGTCGAGCCACGGGCCGAGCTGCTCGTTGGCGTCGGCGCCGGAGTAGTCCTCGGTTTCGCCGATGAGCTGCTTGTTGCCCTGCGCGGCGTAGGTGGCGGCGGCCTGCTGGAGCTTGACGAACTCGGCCTTGACGGCGGCCAGATAGGCGTCGTCGGCCTCAAGCGTGCCGGCGGTCAGCTTGTCCTTGACCGCGGTGAGCTTCGGCGCGAGCTCCACGGACTCCTGCAGCGGGGTGACGCGGTTGTCCATCGCCTGGTTGGCCATGTGCTTGCTCAGTTCGCGCAGCGCGTTGGATGCGGCGGTCGGCACGGCGGTGTTGTGGTCGACGAACGCGAACGAGGCGTCCCACGCGGCGTCGGCCTCCTCCTCGGACTGCCAGATGTTCCACGAGTAGACGGCGTTGCCGAAGATCGCGACCTTGCTCGGCTCCGACTGCTGCATCGGGTTGAGCATGATGCCCTGGATCTTCGCCGGATCGACGCCCGGATGCAGGAACGTGGTGTAGCCGCTCATGATGAGGTGGTTCTTCGAATTGTCGGTGCACGGCCAGTTGATCCACATGAACGGTCCGCGCTTGGCGTTGTTGTAGAACGTGTTGACGAAGTTCTGCGAGACCTCGCCCCAGATGCGGCCGCCGGTCATGACCACCTGAACCTCCTTGGGGAAGTTCTGGTAGTAGCTTTCGCCGTTGTACATGTATTCCTGGGTGACGAACGGCAGCGTGGTCTTCATGTCCGGATAGTCACCGGCCTTGAGTTCCTTGAGCCATGCCACCATGTCGTTGAGCAGTCTGGTGTAGTTGTCGCCACCCACGTTCGCGGCATCGTCCGCCAGAATGGCGATCTGACGCACGCCGACCTTGATGGCCTGGAGGAACTTCGCCTTGAGCGTGGCCAGATCAGCATCATAGTTGCTGAAGGAGAACGGCCTGTTCATGAACGGATGCAGCGCGAACACGAAGCGGGTCTTCGACTCGTTGCCGGCCTCGGCGAGCGGCTTGATCTTCGTGTTGATCTCATCCTCGGTGTAGAGGTCACGCCAGTTGGCGTTGTGCTTCGGGTCGTCCTTCGGCGCGTAGAAGTAGGCGTTCATCTTGTAATAGCCGCCGAACTTCATCAGGTTGATGCGGTCCTGTGTGCTCCACGGGTTGCCGTAGTAGCCTTCGATGAAGCCGCGCGATGCCACGTCCGCATAATCGGTGATGGTGAAGTTGCGCACAGTGAGGCTGTCAAGCTGGCCGAACACCTGATACAGCGTCGTCAGTCCGTAGAAGCTCGAATCGGTGTCCTTGCCGAGGACGGCGATGGTGCCATTGTCGGACTTGAGGAAGTACGAGTCGTTCTTCTCGAACGTGGCGGCGGCCGGCTTGTATGCCGCGTCGATGGCCTTCTCGGCGGTGTCGCCGGATCCCTCCACGCCGACGTAGACGTTGGTCTTGCCGTCCACCTTGGCTTCGGATTCGGTGACCTTGAGGTTCTTCAGCTTGGCGACCTCGTTGAGTCGGGCCTTGGTGGCCGAGTCGATGTCGTCATCGTAGACGACGTTGATGTCGCGAAGAATGTACCGTCCCTCGTCATAGGTCACGGAGTGGGGTTTGGGGTACAGGGTATATTCCCCTGCCGTTTGGGCTGCGGTCGTCTCGTCCGCTTGGGCGATGCCGACCGGACCGGCGAAGACTGGCCCCAATGCCAGCGCTGCCGCCAGTATGCCTCCCAATACCTTATGCATATGGCTTCCTTTCACTTTCTCGGTTCGCGATGCGACATCGGTGTCGTCGGACGCCGCCTCGCGCAATCGGATTGCCTTCGTCTGCAGCCACGCAGCCGCCGGATACAATCCAGTGAACCGTATACTAACTTAACAAAATGGTGTGACGCGCATGTGACGGCGTTCACATCGTCTGCAGCGACGTCGGCATCCGCAAATCGGCGGCACCACGACATTGTTAGCGTTAGCATCCCAGCCGCCACGCGCGACACTCCGTGCAGCGCACACCACCAATGCGCCACGCCCCGCCCGCACAAGGCTCCCCCATCGTGCCGCCAACCTCCCCTGATGCAGGCAATCTCCCATCATGCAGGGATTCTCACATGATGTAGGGAACACCCCATGATGCAGGGACGCAAAAACGGCTACATTCCGCCATTTTCACAAAAACCACACATATCCGATCCCTACACCATGCGATATTCCCTACATCATGGGGACATACCGCACTCGCAGTTCGA
>NZ_RQSP01000026.1 GCF_009078285.1 Bifidobacterium jacchi | reverse complement strand
GCTACGCGCGCAGTCTGCCGGCTCGACTGTCGTCGAGCAACGTTGCCTACAGACAGCACCGCTGTCTGCTTCACGGTGCTGTAGGGGGCCAACTGTAGGGGGCCAACGATATCAGCAACGTATTTCTGACGCAGGATACAAGCTGCTTAGCTGCTTAAGGATACAACGTGAAACGGGCCGGTCCAATGAACCGACCCGTTACGCGGAAAGCGGGGGTCTCGCCATCGCGGCGACAAGACCCCCACATGTGATCACTTGCGCTTGACGTACATCTGCGTGTTGAGCAGCGTCAGATAGCGCTTGATGACCTTCGGGCGGATCACCTTCATCGAAGCGGTCAACAATCCGTTCTCCTGCGTGAACTCCTCCGGCAGAATAATGAACTTGCGCACCGATTCGGCTCGGGAGACACCCTCGTTGGCCTTATCGACCCACTTCTGGACTTCCGCGCGCACGGCCGCGTTGTTGGCGGCCTCCTCCAGCGGCATGTTTCGGTCAAGTCCCTTGGACTCCAGCCACGGACGCAGCGACTCCTCGTCAAGCGTGACCAGCGCCGAAATGAACGGACGCTTGTCGCCGAGCACCAACGCCTGCGAGACGAACTCGCAGCGCTGAATCACCTCTTCGATCGGACCTGGCGCCACGTTCTTGCCGCCGGCGGTGATGATCAGATCCTTCTTGCGGCCGGTGATATAGAGGAACCCGTCGTCGGAAAGACGACCAAGATCACCGGTCATATGCCAGCCGTCCGGCGTGAACGCGTTCTCAGTGGCCTCGTCGTTCTTATGGTAGCGGTGGAACACCACCGGGCCGGCGACCTGAATCTCGCCATCCTCGGCGATGCGCAGTTTGAAGCTCGGGAACGGGATGCCCACCGACCCCTCATGGAACGGCACGCCCAGTGGATTGAACGCGCACGGCGCCGTCGTCTCCGTAAGCCCGTAGCCCTCGTAGACGGGGATGTTCGCTCCGCGGAAGAAGTTCATCAGTTCCGGATCAAGCGGCGCGCCGCCGGAAACGATCCAACGCGTCCGACCGCCAAGCACCTCGCGCAGCGACTTGTAGACGATCGGATCGAAGGCGGCCCTACGCGCCGAGACGAAGCGCTTCGCGCGACCCGACTCGCTGACCTCCTTCATATACTGCTGGGCGGCGGACACGGCGGCGGCGAACATGACGCCCTTCGCTCCATGACCGGCCTTCTGCGAGGCGGCGTTGTACACCTTCTCCAGCACTCGGGGCACGACGATCATCACGGTCGGGCGCGCCACCTGAAGATCATTGAGGAGCGTCTTGATGCCGGTGGCGATGTAGATGCGCAGATTGCTCGCCACGCAGATGTAGTTGATTGCGCGCGCGAACGTATGCGCCTGGGGGAGGAACAGCAGAATGGAACCGGAACGATCATGCTTGAGCAGATCCGGCATGTAGTCGCGCAGATTGAATGCGTCGGTGCAATAGTTTTCATGGGTCATCTCCACGCCCTTGGGCGCGGCCGTCGAACCGGAGGTATAGATGATCGAGCACAGATCGGTCTTCTTCAACGAGGCGATGCGCGCATCCAGCTCCTCGTCGCTGACCGAATCGCCATAGGCGGCGATCTCGTCAAGACCGCCGGTCTCGATGCAGATGACGTGCTCCAGAGACGGGCATTCCTCAATCGCACCGTCCGCCTTGTCGCGCATCGCGGTGTCCTGCACGATCAGCAGACGCGCATCGGAATTGTTCACGATATTGCGGATCTGCTCGGCGGAATCCGTGTCATAGATCGAAGCGAGCACGCCGCCGACCGCCATGATCGCGGCGTCGGCGAGATCCCACTCGTAGGACGTGCGGCACATGAACGCCACCGCATCGCCCTTCTTCAGCCCGTAATGAATAAGCCCCTTGGCCACGCGGCGCACTTCGGCGAGGAACTCGTTGGCCGTGCGGCTCACCCAGTCATCGCCGACCTTGAAGGTGTACAGCGGCTCGTCGCCCATGCGCCGGGCGCGATCCTCATAGATGCTGTAGATGCTCGTATGCTCGTCCAGCGGCGGATTGCCCGCCGTTTGCGCGGTCAGCAGACCGCTCGCCGGATCGATGAACGTCGTGGTCGGGTATCCCGGTCCCCATTCATCGGTATGCGGAAGATCCCTATGACGCTCGACGATGTTCTCGTCCGGATCCACATAGTCAGGCTCGTCCGCAGCGTCATCGCCGACGGGATGGACGAAGCCGCCCGGAAGACGCAACGCCCGTCGTGCAAGATCGGCGGCCTGTCTGTTCAGCGAAGTGATGATTGACACGTGATTCTCCTTGGCTCTTCGGGCCATTGTGCGAAAAGGCTCCTGACTAACGCATGATAATCGCAATACGCCCGGAATTCACCTTACGGTAGCGTAGCCGCGCCGTGTCGCGTAGTGGCCGGCTGCAGCCGAATCGTGCCGCGCGGAGGAATCTGGACAACGCGACCCGCCAGTGGCATCCATCCGTTACACTATGCACTGAAGGCAATGGCTGCCTGTCAGCTTCGACGAAGCGACTTCAATGACGAAAGCATGAAGAAAGGGGTCTCATGGCTGAAACCCAGACGGCGACCGTGACGTTCGGCGTGTTCGATGAAACATCGCAGCACGAGTCACGCGTCGCATTGACACCGGATATCGTGAACCGGCTACGCAAGGTCGGCGTGTCCTGCCTGATCGAGAAGGGGGCCGGAATTGCCGCGCACTACACCGACGACGACTATGCGAAGGCGGGAGCCGAGGTGCTTGACGCGGATACCATCGTCGCGCGTGCGGACGCCCTCGGATTCATCGGCCGTCCCGATCGCGCGCTCGTCGAACGGCTGCGACCGGGAACATGGGTGATCGGCATGCTCGGATCATTCACCGACGGCGACTACATCGACGCGCTGTCCGCGGCCGGTCTGATCGGCGTCGCCATGGAACGACTGCCAAGGCAGCTGTCCTCGGCGCAGTCGATGGATGAGATGACCTCGCAGAACTCGGTCATGGGATACAAGGCGGCGCTCGTCGCAGCCGACGCCTATGGATCGTTCTTTCCGATGATGACCACCGCGGCAGGCACGATTCGCCCCGCCAAAGTGCTCATACTCGGCGCCGGCATCGCCGGACTCCAGGCGATCGGCACCGCCCGCCGACTCGGCGCGGTCGTCACCGCATACGACGTGCGACCCGCGTCACGGGACGAAGTCGAGTCCCTCGGCGCGAAGTTCCTCGACCTCGGCCTCGACTTTTCCGCCGGCCAGGGCGAAGGCGGCTACGCGCGCGCCCTGAACGCCGAGGAGCAGGTCGCCCAGCAGACCGCAGTCGACGAGAAGGCCGCAGGATTCGACGTGATCATCACCACCGCCAAAGTCCCCGGACGCAAACCGCCGGTGCTGCTCACCGCGCGCGGCGTCGAAGGACTCAAACGCGGATCGGTCATCGTGGATTGCGCCGCCAGCGAACTCGGCGGCAACGTCGAAGGATCGACGATCGGCACAAGCGTCACCGACGGAGGCGTGACCATCATCGGCGCGCCGTACCTGTCCAGCCAGGTGCCCAACACCGCATCCAACCTCCTCGCACGCAACGTGGCCGACGTGCTCGCCCACTTCGTGCGCGACGGCCGACTTGCGATCAAAGCAGGCGAGGAACTCGACGACGCGCTCATCGTCACCGCCGCAGCCGCTGCGGCCGACCAGACCGCCGACGCAACGAAGTAGGGAAGAAGTCAAGGAAAAAAGGGATCATCATGGACATCATCGTCGCAATAACCCTGTTCATCCTCGCGCTGCTCATCGGCGTCGAGGTCATCGGCAAGGTGCCCGCCACCCTGCACACGCCGCTCATGTCCGGCGCCAACTCCATCCACGGCATCGTCATCGTCGGCGTCGTCATCGTCGCCGCCCACGCCACCAGCCCGCTCGCATGGGTGTTCATCTTCCTCGCCGCCGTGCTCGGCACCATGAACGTCGTCGGCGGCTACGTCGTCACCGACCGCATGCTGGAGATGTTCAAATCCGACAAGACCAAGAAGACCAACGACAAGAACGAGGAGGCCAAGTGATGGGAACGCTGGCTGACATGCTGAGCACCCCGCTCGGCGTCATCGAATGGTTCGTCTACCTGCTGGCCGCAGTCATGTTCGTCATCGGCCTGCACCTGATGAACTCGCCCAAGACCGCCCGGCGCGGCAACCTCATCTCCGCCGCCGGCATGGTCATGGCCTGCGTCATGGCCTTCATCGTCCTGTTCGTCGAAGAGATCGGCAACGGATTCGCGCACGGCATCGCCGTCGCCCTGCTCATTGCTGGCATCGCCATCGGCGCGATCGTAGGCGTATGGAGCGCCCGCAAAGTCAAAATGACCGACATGCCGCAGCTCGTCTCCGTCTTCAACACGGTCGGCGGCGGCGCGGCGGCGCTCGTCGCGCTCAACGACATCCTCAACGCCGAATCCGCCGACGGGCCCGGCATCGTCGTGCTCATCACCGCGGGACTCGGCATCATGATCGGCTCGGTCACCTTCACCGGATCGCTCATCGCCGCCGGCAAGCTCCAAGGCGTCAAATTCCTGCGCAAGCTCACCCTGCCCGCCAAGGGCGTCTGGAACGTCGCGCTCATCGTCCTGACCGTCGCCGCATTCGTCATGCTGTGCGTCCAGCCGACCAACGCCGTGCTCTGGTGCATCCTGACCACCGTGTTCGCCCTCGCATACGGACTCGTCTTCGTCATCCCCATCGGCGGCGCCGACATGCCCGTCGTCATCTCCGTGCTCAACGCCTGCACCGGCACCGCCGTCGCCATGAGCGGACTGGCGATCAACAACATCGCCCTCATCGTCGCCGGCGCCCTCGTCGGCGCCGCGGGCGTCACCCTCTCCATCGACATGTCCAAGGCCATGAACCGACCGCTCATGTCCGTCCTCGCCGGCGGATTCGGCGGCGCGTCGGGTGCCTCCGCCGGTGGAGCGGACGGTCCCGAAGGCACCATGAAGGAGACCACCGCCGACGACGTCGCCGTCCAGCTCGTCTACGCCGACAAAGTCATCTTCGTCCCCGGATTCGGTCTCGCCCAAGCCCAGGCCCAGCGCGAACTCGCCGATCTCGGCGACCTCCTCAAAGAGCACGGCGTCGAAGTCTCCTACGCCATCCACCCCGTCGCCGGACGCATGCCCGGCCACATGAACGTGCTCCTCGCCGAAGCCAACGTCCCCTACGAGGAGCTCATCGACCTCGACGACATCAACCCCCAGTTCCCCTCCGCCAACGTCGCCCTCGTCGTCGGCGCCAACGACGTCACCAACCCCGCCGCACGCCGCCCCGGCACCCCCGTCTCCGGCATGCCCATCCTCGACGTCGACAAGGCCCAGAACGTCGTCGTCATGAAGCGCGGCCGCGGCAAAGGCTACGCCGGCATCGAAAACGAGCTCTACTTCGAGCCCAACACGCAGATGCTGTTCGGAGATGCGAAACAGGGGTTGCAATCCGTCGTCGCCGCCGTCAAGGAGCTCATCTCGTAATGGAGCGTCAGCTGCGTTGCTCCTCGGTCGCTGTACTTTGTTGCGCTGCGCGCAACCGTCGCAGCATAGCTGCTCCCTTCGCCTGGGGACAGTCCGCTGGACTGTCCCCTATACGGCTCAGCAGCTTCCCTCGGTGCGCCTTGCTGACGCACGCATTACGAGATTCGCTTGAATTGCTCGGATGACGGAGCGCCTCCTGCGTTGCTCGACACTCGGCGTACCTTGCTGCGCTGCGCAGGGTTGTCCACGGTAGGGGTATAATCGGTAACCGTTGTCTTGGCGAGGGAGATCGTAGCGATCTCCGTGATCGACTCGACGTGAGATTTGCCCCAAGGGTTTCCGAGGTGGGCGGTTGCGCGGCGCGTCGAAGCGCCGAGAATACAGGATCGCATTCATAAGGAGACCATCATGGCAACCACCATCAAGCTCGAAGGCGAAGTGCGCAACGAGTTCGGCAAGGGCGTCGCCCGCCGTATGCGCGTCGCGAACCAGATCCCCGCCACCATCTACGCCGGCGGCGAGCAGCCCACCTACGTCAAGCTCCCCATGAAGGAGACCACGCTCGCGCTGCGCCACACCAACGCGCTGTTCTCGATCGCCTACGGCGACGACACCAAGCTCGCCGTCGTCAAGGACGTGCAGCGCAACCCCGTCAAGCGCATCGTCGAGCACGTTGACTTCTACGAGGTCAAGGCCGGCGAGAAGATCGACGTCGAGGTGCCGGTGTTCGTCGAAGGCACGCCGAAGGGCGCCGCCGTCGCGTTCGTCGACATCCAGGAGATCAAGGTTCGCGCCGACGTCGCCAACCTGCCGGAGAAGATCGTCGTCAACGTGGACGGTCTGACCGACGGCACCAAGGTGCTGCTCAAGGACGTCGTGCTGCCCGAGGGCGCCGAGCTCGACATGGACGAGCCGGAAGCCTCCGTCGTCACCGTCGAGGTGCCTGAGGACGCCACCGAGTCCACCGCCGCCACCGAGACCGCCGCTCCGGCTGCCGATGCCGCTGCGGCCGCTCCGGCCGCTGACGCCGCTGCCGCCAAGTGATTCGTCGAGATTCACTGATCTTAGCTGATATCAGCTGATATCAGCTAAGATCAGCTGAAGCAGAGCAGGAGCCCACGGTCATCCGTGGGCTCTTTCTTTCCGCCCGCGTATATCAACTGCCGCCTGCGCATGTCGGATGCCATCATCGCATGCGATCCGCGTCTGTCGGCGAACGACGACTTTCAGAATGTGAACGCAGCCGCACTGCACCGACCCCAGTGTGAGAAAGTACACACAGAGCCGGTGCCACAAGCGCCGGCAGCCACCAAGCGAAACGAAGAATGAACAACGTGCGCCGCGCCAACCGGCGGCAAGCACGGTCAGTCTACAGATCAGTCAAAAGAAGTGTGCAATGACCGAACAATCACATCACGATCCCGCAGCATTGGACAAGCTCACCGAGCCGTTCACCGTGCTGCCCAACGACAATCCGGCATCTGACGCCAAGCGTCAGGAGCTCATCGACAAGCCGGCCTTCGGACAGGTGTTCTCCGACAACATGACCCACATGACCTGGACCAAGGGCGAAGGGTGGTCGGACCGTCGCATCGAGCCGTACGCGCCGCTCAAGCTCGACCCGGGCGCATCCGTGCTGCACTACGCGCAGGAGGTCTTCGAAGGCCTCAAGGCATACCGTCACGCCGACGGCTCCACCTGGCTGTTCCGCCCGGACGCGAACGCCGAGCGTTTCCAGAACTCCGCCAAGCGTCTGTACCTGCCTGAGCTGCCGATCGACGACTTCCTCGGCTCCGTGGCCGCGCTGGTCAAGCGCGACGCCGCATGGGTGCCGTCCCGTCGCGAGTACACGCTGTACATGCGTCCGTTCATGTTCGCATCCGAGCCGTTCCTCGGCGTGCGCGCCCCGCATGAGGTCGACTACTGCGTGATCGCATCCCCGTCCGGCCCGTACTTCCCGGGCGGCGTCAAGCCGGTGAGCATCTGGGTCGAGGACAAGTGGTTCCGCACCGGCCCCGGCGGCACCGGCTTCGCCAAGTGCGGCGGCAACTACGCGGCGTCCCTGCTCGGCGAATACACCGGCATCGACAACGGCTGCCAGCAGGTGTGCTTCGTTGATGCGGCCACCAAGACCTATCTTGAGGAGCTTGGCGGCATGAACATGATGGTCGTTCACAAGGACGGCCATGTGGAGACCCCGTCCCTGACCGGCAACATCCTGCCCGGCGTCACTCGCCGCTCCCTGATCCAGCTCATGCAGGACCGCGGCATCGACGTGGTCGAGACCATGATCAAGCTCGCCGACCTGCTCGAGGACATCAAGTCCGGCGAAGTCACCGAGGTGTTCGCCTGCGGCACCGCCGCCATCATCACCCCGATCGGCCGCTTCAAGTCCCCGAAGTTCGATGTCACCGTCGCCGACGGCGAGTCCGGCAAGCTGACCGTGGACCTGCGCAACGAACTGCTCGGCATCCAGCTCGGTGAGATCGAGGATCCGCATAACTGGATGTGGCGCGTATGTTAGCCTAGGCCGCTCCACGTGGCATCGAGACCCCTTGGAATCCCAATGGTTCCAAGGGGTCTTGGTTTATGTTTGTTTATGTTCGTCCCCTTTTCCCGATCAATAGGGACGGTAAATGATATGTGGTCGGTCTATCGCGTGGCTGCACTATACTGCTGTTCGTAACGAATGGGGGGGGGTGCGATGCGTCGGTGCGTACGATGTGGCCAGATGGTCGACGATCATGCAAAGTTCTGCAGTGGGTGCGGAGCGGCCCTTCCCGCCTTGCCTCCGCAGCCGACGATGCCTGCGCCGCCCATGCCTGCGCCGCCGAAACAGCCGAAACCAGCTTCCGTTGCCGTTCCCACTTCGGTACCTGCTCCTGTTTCGGCACCTGCATCGCACGATGATGGTCAGACCGATGGAACGCCCGCGCCGTTCCGGCCTCATTACTCCGACCGTGACCGTTTCGACGGCGGCAGCTTTTGGTGGCTGCTGCTGGCATGTTGCATTCCCGTCGTCGGTATAGTGCTGTGGCTGATGTGGCGCACCACCAAGCCGGAAACCGCAGCCCGCCTACGCAAGGGCACCATTGTCGGTGTCGTGCTGTGGACGGTGCTGGGTATCAATGTGGCGCGAATGGTCCAGCGGCGGAACGAATACGAGCGGTTCAGCGCATGGTGCACGAGTCTGCATTATGAGAACAGCTACATGCAGAAGCGGGGAGTGGTGGGACGTGACGCCAGAGGTGCGGATAACTGCACCCTTAAGGGCAAGAACAGCGGCGGCGGCTATGCCGCGATCGAAGACAAGGCGTATGTGCGGGCCGTGAGGGATTACATCCGCTGGATGAACGGAGTGTGCAGCTCTGCTGTTCCGTCCTTTATTCGTGGTGATTGTGATCATTGGGATGAGAACGACCTGTTCGTGCAGGCAGATGGAGATATCCTGTTACCCGGCTTCAATTTCCGATTGGTCTACAGTGACGAACCGAATCAATGAGACTGGCGAACAGCTGTCCAGAATGACCATGCGAATGGCTTTTGCGTTGAAGCACATGGCATCTTCACGCATTGCCGGCAGCGGATGCGCAAGGTGGGGTCTGCGGCTATTGCATTGAGGTCTCTGTCGACATTATCGGCATGGCATGCACGTGGCAGAGCGCATCGCGGCATACAATGGCGTCATAGTGACATACGCGACGGCGACCACGGCAACAAGGTTTACACGTCGTTGGCTGCAATACGGCGGCAACGGTGGAATGGCGGCAACGGCGGAAGCCACGGATCACGGCATGGAGGCGGACATCGATGGCGAAGAAGAGCATTCGCGGCGCACATCACACACGCAGAGCGCGCAGGGTCGCAGCCGGCGCCCTCGGAGCCACCGCAGTCGGCTTCGTCGGGCTCAACGCCGCGATCGGCGCGCTCATGTTCCGGTTCGTGCTCGACACGCGGTTCCCCTGGTCGATGACGGCGTTGCTCAAAAAAGGGCGCATCAGGCAGGCTCGACTCGAAGGGGAGCATCGCGACGCCGACGAGGAGACGCAGGCGGCCGCATGGTTCGAGCAGGCCAAGCAGCCGGTTACGATCACATCCGAGGACGGACTCAAACTGCACGGATGGCTGCTCGACCCCGACTGCGCCGAACCGCGAGCCCACCTGTATGCGATCTGCTGCCACGGCTACACCGGCAATCCGATCGAAATGGCGAAATACGCGCATCGATTCGCCCGACTTGGATTCACCGTGCTCACGCCGGCGCTGCGCGGCCACGAGCTGAGCGAGGGGCGATATCCGGGCATGGGCTGGCTGGATCGACGCGATCTGATCGGATGGATCCGATTGATCGTCGAATCCGATCCCGATGCGCGCATCCTGCTCGACGGCGTGTCGATGGGCGCCTCCGCCGTGATGATGACGGTCGGCGAGCCGGATCTGCCGCGCAACGTCGTCGCCGCGATCGAGGACTGCGGCTACACGAGCGTATGGGATCAGTTCATGTTCAATGCGAAGGGCATGTACCATCTGCCGAAGCGGTGGATGGCCGCCCCCGCGCTGGCATGCATGGATGCCGTGTGCCGTCGGGTCGCCGGATACGGCCTTCGCGAGGCATCCAGCCTCGAATCATTGCGGCATGCGACGATTCCCATGCTGTTCATCCACGGCACCGCCGACCTGTTCGTCGATCCGTCGTCGCTGGATCGCAACTTCGCCGCGTGCGCGAGCATGCATCGGCGCAAGCTCGTCGTGCCAGGCGCCGGTCATGCGATGAGCGCCAGCACCGCGCCCGACGTGTACTGGCGGACCGTGATCGGTTTCGTGAGGCAGACGTTCGGCTTGTGACGCTCGGCTTGCCGCGTTCGGCGTGGTTACGTCATGCTGCGTGTCGTGCCGTGTCGCGTGTGGTGTAGTCTCGTTATGGCATTGCGCTGAGGATGCCACGAGGAAGAATCATGCTGGAAACGCGGGGGGAGTGGCTCATGGAAGTGGCTTTGGAAAGCAACGACTTCTTCCTCGGCATCGAATATCTGGCCATCTTCTGCTCGGGGCTGATGGGCGGCCTGTGTGCGGTCAAGAAGAACTATGACGTGTTCGCCATGCTCATCACCGCCTGGCTGACGGCCCTTGGCGGTGGCATCATCCGTGACGTGATGCTGGGTTCGCTGCCGCCGGTCGGCATCGCCGACAGGGGATTCGTGCTCACCGCGCTGATCTCCGGGCTGGCGATCGCGGTCATTCACCCGGAGGTCGACAAGCTCAAATGGTCGATGCTGACCATCGATGCGCTGTCGGTGGCGATGTTCGCCGTCAACGGTACATCGAAGGCTATCATGTACCACACCTCCGGCATGACCGCGGTGTTCATGGGCATGTTCACCGCGCTCGGCGGCGGTCTGGTCCGCGACATGCTGCTCAACGACGTGCCGATGGTGATTCGCGACAAGCACTGGTACGCGGTGCCTTCCGCCGTGGGATGCGTGCTGACCGTGCTCGTGTGCCGCGGCGTGCAGCACGGCATTCTTGATTTCACTTGGGAGGTCACGCTGGATGTCGCGATCGTCATACTGGTCGTGGCCATGCGTCTGCTGTCGGTGAAGTTCAACATCATGCTGCCCGGGGCGATGACACGGCACAACACGTATCTGCCGAGTCAGTCGCGGTATCTGCGGCGACCGGTCATCCATCCCGGCGTTCGGGGGCGCGCCGATGACGGCGATGAGGGCGACGGCAATGCGAACTAAGGACCAGGAACCAGAGGCCAGACATGGGAAGGCCCCGCAAACCGTATGGCTTGCGGGGCCTTCCCATACCGACTCAGTACCGGAGAACGCTCACCGGTGAGTCATCGGCGCGAGAATCACAGGGCGTTGATCGCAACGGCCAGACCGGACTTGCGGTTGGCGGCCTGGTTCTTGTGGATGATGCCTGCGCCTGCGGCCTTGTCAAGTTTCTGGGCGGCGACCTTGTAGGCGGTCTCGGCTGCGGCCTTGTCGCCGGCGGCGATGGCCTCGCGAGTGGCGCGGACTGCGGTCTTCAGGCTCGACTTGACGGATACGTTGCGCTTGTGCGCCTTCTCGTTGGTGAGAATGCGCTTCTTCTGCGACTTGATGTTTGCCACGTTTACTCCAAACGATGTGTGCTACAAGGACATACAAACGGATATGATAACACGTTCGCAGGATAACCGTGAACGTCATCATCGGAGTGTCGCGGCGAAATGCCGTGGCTGGTCGCTACACTGGTGAATTCGATAGCGTCTGGCGCGCTGCGGCGTCCGCACGCCTCAACGTGAGCCAGCAAAGACCGTCAAGGAGAGCATACAGGTGATCGAGCCGAAGAACAAGCCCGGATATACCGACCAGTCGCTGATCCGCAACTTCTGCATCATCGCGCACATCGACCACGGCAAGTCGACCGTGGCCGACCGCATCCTCCAGCTGTCTGGCATCGTGCCGGAGCGGGAGATGCGCGATCGCTTCCTCGACCGCATGGACATCGAGCAGGAGCGCGGCATCACCATCAAATCGCAGGCCGTGCGTGTGCCGTGGACGTTCGACGGCACCGAATACACGCTCGGCATGATCGACACGCCGGGCCATGTGGACTTCACCTATGAGGTGTCGCGCGCGCTCGCCGCATGCGAGGGCGCGGTGCTGCTCGTCGACGCGACGCAGGGCATCGAGGCGCAGACGCTGAGCAACCTGTACATGGCCATCGACCACGATCTGACCATCATCCCCGTGCTCAACAAGATCGATCTTCCCTCCGCCGAGCCGGATCGGCATGCCGAGGAGATCGCTGGGCTCATCGGCTGCGAGCCGGGCGACGTGCTGCGCGTGTCCGGCAAGACCGGCGAGGGCGTGCCCGAGCTGCTTGATCGCATCGTCATGGAGATTCCCGCGCCGCACGGCGATCCGAAGGCGCCGGCCCGCGCGCTCATCTTCGACTCGGTGTACGACTCGTATCGCGGCATCGTCACCTACATCCGCATGGAGGACGGCGAGCTTCACGCGCGCGAGAAGGTGCACATGATGGGCATCGGCATGACGCACGATCCGATCGAGATCGGCGTGATCAGCCCCGACATGATGGCGACCCAGGCGCTCGGCGCAGGCGAGGTCGGCTACATCATCACCGGTGCGAAGGACGTCAGCCAGTCGAAGGTCGGCGACACGCTGACCTCCGCCGTCCGTCCTGCAACCGAGCCGCTGCCCGGATACCGCGATCCCAAGCCGATGGTGTACGCCGGTCTGTTCCCGATCGACAACGCCCAGTTCCCCGAGCTGCGCGACGCGCTCGACAAGCTCAAGCTCAACGATGCCGCGCTCGTCTACGAGCCCGAGACGTCGGTCGCGCTGGGATTCGGCTTCCGGTGCGGCTTCCTCGGTCTGCTGCACATGGAGATCGTCTCCGAGCGTCTCGATCGCGAGTTCGGCCTCGATCTGATCTCCACCGCGCCGAACGTGCCGTACGACGTCACCTCGGAGGACGGCACCGAGCATCATGTGACCAATCCGAGCGAATTCCCCGAAGGCAAGATCAAGAGGATCGTCGAGCCGATGGTCGCCGCCGACATCATCACGCCCAAGGAGTTCATCGGCGCGGTGATGGACCTGTGCCAGGAGCATCGAGGCCAGATGGGCACGATGGAGTACATCTCCACCGACCGCGTTGAAATGCACTATCGCATTCCGCTCGCCGAGATCGTCTTCGATTTCTTCGACCAGTTGAAGTCGCGCACCAAGGGGTACGCGTCGCTTGACTATCACGAGGATGGCGAGCAGTTCGCTGATCTGGTCAAGGTGGACATCCTCATTCAGGGCGAGAAGGTGGATGCGTTCAGTGCCATCGTGCATCGCGACAAGGCGTACAGCTACGGCGTGATGATGACGAAGAAGCTGCGTGAGCTGATTCCACGACAGCAGTTCGAGATTCCGATTCAGGCGGCGATCGGCTCGCGCGTCATCGCGCGCGAGAACATCCGCGCGCTGCGCAAGGACGTGCTCGCCAAGTGCTACGGCGGCGACATCACGCGTAAGCGCAAGCTGCTCGAAAAGCAGAAGGCCGGCAAGAAGCGCATGAAGATGCTCGGCCACGTCGAAGTGCCGCAGGAGGCGTTCATCGCCGCCCTCTCCACCGGGGATGCGGGCAACGACCGCGACACCAAGGACAAGATCCGCGCCGCGCAGAAGACCGAAGGCTGATTGATGTTCGAAGTCTACATCCACGTGCCGTTCTGCATGCGGCGCTGTGGATATTGCGATTTCAACACCTATACGGCCGTGGATCTCGGCGGCGGCGCCTCGCGCGGCAACTATGCGACCATGGTCATCCGCGAGATGCAGTTGGTCCATGACTGGCAGCTTGCGCACGGCATCGACGAGCCACCGGTTTCCACGGTGTTCTTCGGTGGCGGCACGCCGACGATTCTGGCGGCGGATGATCTTGTCGCCATGTTGGATGCGATTCGTAGGACGTGGGGGATTGAACCAGACGCTGAAATCACGACGGAAGCCAACCCTGACACGGTGAACGAGTATTATCTCGGCAAGCTCGCGGACGGTGGATTCACGCGTATCTCGTTCGGTATGCAATCAGCGGTGCCGCACGTATTGCGCACGCTTGACCGCACGCATACGCCGGCGAATGTGAAAGCCGGCGTGCAAGCCGCGAACAAGTTCGGTCTGCGATCCAGCGTCGATCTGATCTACGGCGCGCCGGGGGAGAGCCTTGACGATTGGCGCGCGTCGGTCGAAACGGCCATCGATCTTGGCGTGAATCACATCTCCGCCTATGCGCTCACCGTCGAACCCACCACCAAGATGGGGCGGCAGATCGAGGCGGGCACGCTGCCGAAGCCGGATGACGACGACGAGGCCGCCAAATACGAGATCGCCGACGACCTGTTCGCCGCCGCAGGACTCGAATGGTACGAGGTGTCCAACTGGGCGCGACCGGGGTTTGAAAGCCGGCACAACCTCGGCTATTGGCGCAACGTCGACTGGGCGGGTCTTGGTCCCGGCGCCCACTCGCACTACAATGCATGTGCTGATGCGGGTGCCCGGCCACCTCTGACGAGGGGGCTGTCAGCGAAGCTGACTGGGGAAGAGACGGCGTCGGCCCAACCGAGGGAACAGGGCGTGGGCATGAACGCCCTGCGCGCCTGGGACATCGCGCACCCGCGTCTGTGGGGCACTGCCATCAGTGATCGCCGCGTGCCGTGGGGCGGCAGCGAGACCATCACGCCGGGGGAGAACCTTGAGGAGATCATCATGCTGGGCATCCGGCTGCGCGAGGGGCTTGATATCGGCCGCGTCAATCGTGCCGTCGGCGCGCTGCCCACGCCGCATGCCTTTCGTCCGCTGCGCAGGGCCGATGTGGAACCGCTGATCGCCGACGGTCTGATCGAGGCGCGCGGTGATGGTCGAATCGTCGCCACGCGCCGGGGGCGGCTGCTCAACGATGCCGTCATCGAGCGTCTGTTCGATCTGATCGGCGTGTGATTGACGTACGATCGGCGTGTGCACGAGTCGGACTGATGACCGTGGCAGCATGGGCGGCTGCCACGGCCGGTACGCCTATTAATGGATATGGATATATATAGTTCGGAATGGCCGATTTTGCGTCTATATGCATCTATAGACCGGAATAATAATCGATATATTTCGATAGAATGACTTACGATGGTTTCGCCCATGAGTGAAAGGGGTCGTGATGAACGGTGATGGTACTGGTTTGCCGTTGCATTCGCTGAATCCATTCATGCCGGGTGCTGGCAAGCAACCGCCGGAACTCGTCGGTCGTGCACATGACATGGAACTCATGGATCGTATGATCGCACGCACCAAACTCGGTTTGTTGGACCGCGGAGTCATCTATAGCGGCCTGCGCGGCATGGGCAAGACGGTGTTGCTGCTCAAGCTCAATGATATGGCGTCCGCACAAGGTCTGGCCACGGTGCAGATCGAGGCGAATGGCGACGCCGCGGCCGAATACGAGGAACTGTTTCATGAACTGTCATTGGCCGTCATGCGCATGCGGAGGTCTGATATCAGGCAGCGGTTGTCGGGTGTCTTTTCGCATGTCCAATCGATTTCATTGGATTTCGTACTTGGTTCGGCAACGATTGATCTTGACGGGGAGGGTGCGGAGAAGCGGACCATACGCGCTTCGTCTTATCGGTTGGAGCTGTTGATTGAAGGATTGGCTGAAGAGCTGAAGAAGACCGGTTCGGGACTGTTCCTGTTTGTGGATGAGTTTCAGGATATGTCGTCTGAAGTGATGATGACGCTGATCACCGTGCAGCATAGGATGGGGCAGCGGGATTTGCCGTTCTGCATTATCGGTGCCGGATTGCCGAACCTGCCGGGTGTATTGACCAAGGTGCGTTCCTACGCCGAACGATTGTTTGCATATCGTGATATTGGCCGGCTGGGTGATGGTGCAGTGGCCGATGGCTTCCAGAAACCCGTGCGGAAGCTCGGGTATTCATTCGACGACAAGGCGTTGTCTCGTTTGATCGGTTTGGCACAGGGATATCCGTATTTCATCCAGGCATATGGAAAGGCAACGTGGGATGCCTCGGATTCCAATCCGATAACCGTCGCCGCAGTGGAGCGGGGCGAGCCGGTGGCTCGGACCGAGCTGGATCAGGGATTGTATATGTCGCGTTGGCAACGTGCCACTCCGTTGGGTCGTGAGTATCTTGCCGCTATGGCCGCGGTCGGTGAGCGATGTACGTCTGCTCAGGTGGCGAAACATATGAAGCGCAGTGTGTCCGATCTGTCTTCGATTCGGCTGTCCTTGATTGAATTGGGGTTGGTGTATTCGCCGGAACGTGGGCGGGTCGATTTTACCGTGCCGGGAATGGACGAGTTCATTCGCCGTGCGATGCCTGCTGAAAGCCAGTCGTATGACAGGCGGTCGTGAATCATTCTGGGCGGATATATAAATTTTTATAAAAAGATATAAAGATAAATAAGCTAAATATAGCCTGAAACGGCTCCTTCACGCCTATGTGCATCCATGTGCATCCATGTGCATCCATCAATGTGGATAGATATCAATGGAGGTCGATGCGGAATGGCATGGAGTTGGCAGCGCTCAAGTTCCGCGTGCTCCACGCGCCGCGCACCCGAACTGACCGAGGTGTGACCCGCGAGGAGTGACCCGCGTTGTGCCGACGAGTCAGCCGCGCGTCGTCGCTTGGCGGAGCGCGGCCTGCTCGTTTGACGAACCTTCACGCCGTATTCGTAGTTTTCGCCGCTCTGCTCGTCCTTGTGCTGATCCGCGGGCAGTTGTGCTGGCGTGGGCGGTGGGGAGGGACGGCGACGAAACCGCCGCCCGTTACTTGACTGTGTTGATTACTTGATTACTTGATTACTTGACGACCTTGAAGCCGGCGGTCCACGGGGTCTGCTCGGTCACGCCAAGGATGATCTGCAGCGCGCCATAGCCCTCCAGGTACTGGGCGCGCTTGAGCGCGCCGGCGTCCACGGTCTTGAGACCGGCCGCCTCGACGAACGCCTTGACGGCGTTCTTGGCGTCCTCGCTGTCGGCGGCGAGCTGCACCACGGTGGGCGCGCCGTCGTTGACGCCGCTGGCGAGCGTCGCGGCGAACGTGGTGTTGAACGCCTTGACGACGGCGCTGTTCGGCAGCTCGGCGGCGAGGTATTCGGCAGCGGACTTGGCGCCTTCCGGCAGGGCGAGGTCGAAGGTGGTGAAGTCGATCGGATTGGACGGGTCGACCACGGTCCTGCCGGCGAGCTGGTCGGCGTAGGCGGCGAGCACGTCCGCATAGGCCGGGAACGGCAGGGCGAGGACGACGATGTCGCCGGTGATGGGCTCGCCGAACTTGGCTGCGGTGACGCCTTCCGCCGCGGCGGCGGCCTTGTCGGGGTTACGGTCGATGACCTGCACGTTCGCGCCGGCCTTGACGGCCAGTCCCGCGACTGCGGAGCCGATGTTGCCTGCGCCGAAGATGGTGATGTTGCTCATGGTGGTTTCCTTTCGGGTTGGTTTCTGGTGCGCCCCGGCGCCGTGTTGTTGGTGCCGTGTTGGTTATCACGGTACATTCCTCGTTGAGATATTTCAAGCTGAGATATATCGAAAGAATATATATCGAGTGTGAAAACCGTTGTCTTGATTGGGTTTGGTGGTCCTGCTGAAGTGCTCGTCGCCGGCGCGTCGTGCTGAAATATTTCATCTTGAGGTATAGTGGACTCATGAATATCGTGGAATTGATGACGCTGGGATTCCTGTCTGAAGGGCCGCTGTGTGGCTACCGTCTGAAGAAGAAGATGGAGCAGCTGCTCGGCTATGCGCGCCCGTTCAGCGACGGCACCCTGCATTCCGTCACCGGCAAATTCGTGAAGCTTGGCTATCTGGGGGAGTCGTTCAACGTCGTCAACGGACGGCGGCTGCGCGAGTTCCACCTCGAACCCACCGGGCGCGAGGCTTTGATCGAGGAGTTGAAGGCCACGGACGGCTACATGCTCACCGACATCACCAAATGGTCGGTCGTCATGTCGTTCCTGTCCATCGTGCCGGATGAGGCCGACCGCAACGCGGTGCTGCGCCGCCGACTCGACCTGCTGAATTCGGACGTGCATCGCATGTACAGCGACGGGGAAGGTCCGATCGACAATACCGACCTGACCGACCGGTATCGTATCGCCATCACCGAGATCCATGATGCGGAGATCGAGGCGGAACGCCGGTGGCTGGAACGGGAGCTCGGTGTTGCCTGACATGGCGAGGGGCGACGGGCTGCCCACGCCTGAGAATCTCGAAACGCTGTACCGCTTCATGCTGCGCGAGATGGGCCCGACCGGCTGGTGGCCGGCCGACGGCCCATACGAGATCATGGTGGGCGCGGTGCTCATCCAGAACGTGTCATGGCGCAACGCGGACCGGTCACTGGATGCGTTGAAGGCCGCGGGCCTGCTCGACCCTCACGCCATCGCGCAGCTGGATGACTCGCGGCTCCAGGAGCTGATACGCCCCTCGGGCTTCTATCGCAACAAGTCGCGCGCCCTGCGCGAGATGAGCCGCTGGTACGTCGAGCGATGCGATGCACGTCCGGAAGGTGCGGCCGGCATCGATGACGACGCGTTGCGCAAGGAGCTGCTGGCCCTGTTCGGCATCGGCGGGGAGACGGCCGACGACCTGTTGCTCTACGTGTTCGATCGTCGCGCGTTCATCGCCGACACGTACGCGCGCCGCCTGTTCGCATTTCTCGGTTATCGGGTGCCCGCCGGCTATGCCGCGTTCCACAAGGCGGTCAACCCGATCGCGCTCGCCACGTCCCTGACCGTCGCCGACCTCAAGGAGTTCCACGGCCTCATCGACGAATACGGCAAGACCTATCGCGACGACGCCGCCAAGGCCGAATCGTTTCTCGGACGAATGGAATGGGAATAGAGGTGGGGTGTCGGGCCGCCTCTTTGATGTAGACGTTAGACATGGCCTTCGTGTTGACGTCGACGTTTGGCGAAATGGTTGCCGTGGCCGTCGTCGCCCTCCTCCTGTCAATCATTGTGCCATCTCAACTGTGTATACGCCAATGATGGACCGTCAGGCAATGGTGGAGCATCGGCGGCTGAGGCAGGTGCTCCACCGAGCAGTCGACACACATGATGTCAGTCGATGACGGCCTGGCCGTTCATCAGGAGGGGGAGCAGCCAGTCGCGCAAGGCGGTGAGCTTGGCGGATTCACGATGGAGTTCCGCGGTTTTCAGATTCATGGGATGAACTAATTGAGAATATGCTGATAACAGCGTTACCGGTGGAATAGGAATTTCGTACCTCAGCATATGCTCTTTATCTCCGCGGGGCATCTTTGAGCCTTTTGTGCCAGCTGATACATATGAGAAGAAGTGGTCAGAGGATATTGTGTAGTATAGCCATGTGGAAGAACCAATATTGTTAGCGCGAAATACGAGGACGTCCGCGCAACATCCACCCATACGATCAGCTTGCCAAATCTTCTTAAAATAAGGACGTATATTAGATAAAAGTACGTCATTTTCTTTGTAGTTTGTGGCGGTGCCTTCCGTGGGTAAATACTCCGAAGGTACTATACCGCCTCTGTTTTTAACCATGTTGTCCGTACTGATGTAGTTGTCGGCGGATAAACCCAGACAGGAACGTTTGTCGTCAACAAAATGGGAGATATCGCTAAGGCGTCCAACCCTCCAACCTTCAGGAATGTCGCGGTGGAGGGTGTCGTTGTGGACCATTGAGCCGCCGGAGGAACGGTAGGGGTTGCCGTTTTCATCTGGGAAATCGAACTGGGTGAACCAGTAGTCGTATATGGTGCGCGCCAACGATTCCAGTTCCGCAATGATCTTGCCATTCGTCTCGATTTTCGAATCGATGGAATCAAGAAGCGAGGCCACTTCTTGCTGATTCTCGACTATTGGAATCTCAAGCTCTCGTAATGTGTCCAAATCAATATTGCTAACAATAGAACCGCGTGTATCAATACGACGAATCTGCGTTTGAACATATTCCGAAGCCAGCGCATGTAGCAAATATTGAGGACTGCATTTATCGCGTTTGACTTTCAGCAAAACTAATCGTTGCCCCATGCAGCACTTCATTCCTTCGGGAATAAGTCCAACAACGCCCATGGGTGCTTCGCGAGAAATCACCACATCCCCAGCCTCAGGAACTGCACGGCGTATGCGCTGCTCATATGTCTCTTCATCAACATAAAAGACATTCCCTCCATCGAGATTGACGTAGCTGTTATTCAAATTGAAATTCCGAATAACAGGAATTCCCGACTCCTGCCATTTAGGAGTCGAATGCGGGCAATCGATGATGGCGGAACACAATTCTTCAAGCTGAGCTCTACGCAAGTCGCACCGCCTTCATCTGTTCTTCGATCTCCTGCTTTAAACGATTGCCTTCGGCCCACAGGTCGCGCAGCTTGCTCATGCGCGCGTCCACCTCGGCCTGGAATTCGGCTGGCGTCAGGTCCACGTATTCGATCTTCACTTCGAAATACTGGCCGGCACTGAACGAGTAGCGCTTCTCTTTGATGTCGTCATAGTCGGCGAGCACGGAGAAATCATCCTGTTCTTCGGTGGTGTTGAACACGGTGACGATGCGTTCGATCTCCTCGCCTGAAAGCACCGTGCGCTGGTTCTTGCCGACCTTCTCCTTCGTGCCGAGCTTCGACGCGTCCATGAGCAGCGCCTTGCTGTATTGCTTGGACCGGTCGAGGAAGACGATGGACACGTTCGTGCCCGTGTTTGCGAAGATGTTGCTCGGCATCGAGATCACGCCGCGCAGCATGCCGCTGTCCACCATGTTCTGACGGATCTCGGTTTCGATCTTGCCTTTCGCGGTCAGGAAACCGGTCGGTACAACAATCGCGGCTTTGCCGCCGGGCTTCATCGAGTCGATGATGTGCTGGAGGAACATCAGGTAGATGGCCATCTTCTCCGGCTGTTTCGCCGGCACATTCGGCACGCCGGCCCAGAACCGTTTGCCGTACTTCTCCGAAGCCAGCAGATTCCGGCTGCTGGAGAAGTCCGCTTTGAACGGCGGATTCGATACGACATAGTCGAACGTCTTCAACGCCGTTCCGTTATGGTCCAAGTGCCGTGGCGAGACCAGTGTATCGTCGTGTACCACGTTCGCCAACGAACCGACCTGACCGTTCAAGATCAGGTTCAATCGCATGAACTCGTTCGCCTTCTGCGATCGGTCCTGCGTGTACACCGTACAGTTGTCCTCGCCCAGCTGATGCGCCAAAGCGAGCACCAGCGTGCCGGAGCCGGCCGCCGGATCGTAGACGGTGACGTTGCTGTCGCCGTCGGGAGCGAGTATGCGCGCCATGATGTTCGCGATGGAATGGGGCGTGAAGTATTCGCCGTAACTGCCGGAATCCTTGTTGTAATCCTTGATGAGATACTCGAACACCTGTGAGAAGAAATCATAGCCCTGCGAGAACGCGTCGGCGAAGCTGAAATCCGCGAGCACGGCGATAAGGGCCGCGCAGAACCCGTCGCGCTTGTTCTCCTCCACGATGAAACGGCTCACTCCCTGGAACAGGGTGATGGACTCCGTACCGGCCTTCACCGAATACACGTCGATGTTGTCGGAGGCGATGCCGAGCAGCGCGTCATCGAAGGTCTTAGCGAAACCGGGCTCGCCCTGCCGGTTGTACAAGGAGGAGACCAGCCATTCCGGGCGGATGATGGCCGTGGTGCCCAGCTCGTAGGGCAGCATCTTCAGTTTGTCGCCGTCCAGTTCCCGGTACCGTTCCTCGATGTCGTTGACGCCGTCGCAATCATTGAACTCCGGCAGCTTTGCGAGTTCGTAGAGCATGCGGTCGTTGAGGTACTTGTACAGGAACGATTCGGTGATGATCTTGTATTCGCTGCTGTCGTTCGCCAAGCCCAAATCCGCGCATACGGTCTTCAGCTTGTCGATCATGGCAAGGGTGTTGTTGAGGGTCGCTGTGTTCATCCGAGGTGGTTCTTCCTTTCGTCGGAGTACTCATTGTAGATGCGGCCGATGGTCGTGGTGAGTTGCGTGGGCGAATACGACGTGTCATTGTCCTTGAAGGCTTGGATCACTTTCGGGCCGAGGCTGCGTTTGAACACCGCCGGCTGGTCGAGCGTGGCCGCGTTCCTTCCCACCATGGCGTCGATCGTCTTCTTGGCTGTGGACAGGATGCCGAACAGCTGACGGTCGCTGTCGGCCACCGGGTCGCTGTCGGCCATCATCTCCTTGTGGATGCGCATGTACTTCTCGTCGCCGTCGTATTTGTTGGCGAGCATATCGTTTCTGCGGTTGATTTCGTCGGCCTGCCGTTTCAGTTCCTCGAGCTCGTCGATCAGGTCGGTCATCTCGTCGGTGGTGAGTTTCGTCTCCTCCATGTTCGCTCTGCGCAGCTTCTTGCCCAGTTCCTCCATGAGGTTCACGAACTTCGGATCCTTGGGATCCCGGTTGCCGTTGAACGTGTCGCATGCCGTGCGCATCGCGTTCTTCAGCTTGTCCGCCACGGTGAGTTCCTGCGTTCCCTGTTTTACGAACTCGAATTCGAGATTCTCCATCAGTCGGTTGAGCGCACCCGTGGAAAGCCGTTCCGCAGCCAACGTCTTGTTCAGGTTGATGCGGCTGATGCGCAGGTTCACCTCATTGATCAGCTGTTGGAAGTTCCCGATGTCGAAACGATCCTGCAGCTCGTCATGACCGTAGAGCGTGGCCAGATTGCGCAGTTCCTTATAGTGTTCGAGCGCTCTGCGGAGCTTGTACAGTTCGTCCTCGTCCCGCGACTCGAGTTCCTTTGAGAAGACGAGCTGATTGTTGGTGCTGTATTCCCACAATGTGTTCTTGATGTCTTCGAGATCGGTTTTGATGGTTTCCGGATTCTCGAACATGCTGGCGTAGCGGTCGGTTTCGTCGCCGAACTCGTTGTTGAGCTCGGCGAGATAATCCCTGTTCGTCTTGTCGAACTGTTTGGAGATGTCCACGAAGTCGACCACGAAACCGTGATCCATCTTCTTGTACGGACGGTTCACGCGGGTGAGGGCCTGCAGCAGGTTGTGCGCATCCAGAGCGCGACACAGATACATCTTCTTCAGGCGCGGTGCATCGAAGCCGGTGAGCAGCATGTTGTATACCACCAGAATGTCGATCTCGCCTCGTTTGAATCTACGCTGGATTTCACGACGATCTTTTTTGGTCCCCTCGTCATACAGCACCAAAGCGGAGGAGATGTCCGTGTCGTACTTCTGCAGAGCATCGAAGATGTTCCTCGCCTGCTGGGATGTGCGGGCCACGACCATCGCCCCGATGCCTTCGTTCTCCCTGCCCAGCGCGATGCGGGATTGGATGAGGTCGTCCACGATGTACTCCGTCAACGGGTCCACGAAATGCGGGTGCTCGCACACCTCGTCGACCGAAGTGAGCTTGTCGACCTCCTCCAACTGTTCCATGATCTTGCGCATCTTCACGCGGAACTGCGGTCTGATGTCCTCGCGCAGCAGGCGGAGCGTATAGCCGTCCGCGATGGAACGGTCGTAGAAATACGTGTGGATGTAATCGCCGAACACCTGTTTGGTGTCCGCGCCTCCCTTCTGCCGGATGAGCGGGGTGCCGGTCAACGCGATGCGCACGGCGCTCCGGTCCGCATTGAACAGAGCGGACAGGAAGCTTTTGCCCGGCTTGTATTCGCGGTGCGCCTCATCGATGAAGAACAGTCGCTGCTCGTTCAACCCGTATTCGGCTTGGATGCCGGTGGCGTCATCGCTGAATTTCTGGATGTTCACCACCGCAATCGTCACACCGGATGAAGCATCTGTTTGCTGCGCTGCGGCCCATTCGGACGGCTTGCGCAGCAGCTCCACGAATTTGGCCCTCGATTCGACACGAAGCACATGGGCACCTCGGGCGGTGAACTCGTCCGTCGCCTGATCCGCCAAGTCGAGCCGATCCACGATGAAGAACGTGTGCAGCACATGGTTCCGACGCTGGTAGTAGTCGCGCAGATATCGGGTGAGCAGGAACGCCAGCTCGGTTTTCCCGCTGCCTTGCGTATGCCAGATCACGCCCTGCTGCACGCCGTTGTCGAGCGTGCGGCGCACCGCCTTCGAGGCGAAGAACTGCGGGTAGCGCATGATGTGCTTTTCGATCACGCGGATGCCGTCATCGTTTGTATACTCCTTGTAGCACAAAACGTATCGCAGCAGGAACAGAAGACGTTCATGGGAGAACAGCGAGGTGATGATCGAGTTCGCCGGATTCTCCGGCAGCATGGATTCCTCCCATTCCGGCGTCGCCCACAGTGCGATGAGACTGTTGTCCTGGAGGATGGACTTCTCGGTGTTCTCGTCGCGCGGCGCGATGCCGTCCAGCAGACGGCGCCGACTTTCCGGCTCCTCGCGGAAACGGTTCATTTTCACGTTGCCATATGCGCTCGTCGCGTAGAACGATCCCTGCACCGGTTCGCGTTCGGTATCGTCGTACGGTTCGTTGTTGCTGAATGCCATGATCTGGGTGATGTTGGCGAATCTGCGGAACACGGTGTTGGAGAACCGAGCGCGCATGCGTTCGCGTTCGGCGAGCACGCCGTTGCGGTTGCCGATGCGTTTGGCCTCCATGAAGCATAACGGCATGCCGTTGACCAGGAACACGATGTCCGGCCGGAAATTGTCATCGCCGTTCGCATAGGTGAGTTCGGTGACGACGGTGAAGTCGTTGCGCTCGGAATTGTCGAAATCGATGAGACGGTATCCGTCCAAGCCGTTGATGAGCATGCCGTGGAACGCGCGGCCCAGATCCTGTGCGGCGAGCGTCACGCCGATTTTGCGGATGAGGAAGCGGACCTTCTCGTCGTCGCACGGCATGTCGGGGTTCAGACGGCTCATGGCTTCGGTGAACGGACGGTAGAAGATGTTGGTGTCGGGATCGTAATCGGTTCCTGACTCGTCTGTCCGAATGGAGTGGTAATGCCATCCTAGCCTAGTGGCGTGCGCCAGTGCGGGAACCTTCACATACTTGTCTTCGGGTCTGTGCATCGTCCTACCCCCTCATCGTCTACCGTGACCGTATCCATAATAATCGACCGGCGATGCAAACGATGAAGCCATGCCGGCGAACCGGCCGGCGGCGGTATGGTCGCGCGCATGCTCGACATCGGCTGCAGGCCGGGCAGCGGCGCCTGCGCGGTGCCCTTCGCTGTCTTGTTGCGCCCGCGGTGACCGAGGTGTGACCCGCGGTATGCCGACGCGTGATTCGTTACCGACGCGTCAGTCGTGCCTTACAGGCGTGGTTCGGCGCATCGGTTGTCACCACAGGACGTTGATCGGCGCGGTGGTCTTGTTGATTTCGATGATCATGCAGATCTCCTCCGGCGACTCCTTGCAGCCGCGGCGAATCCACAGCCAGATGATCGAGGAGACCGCCGAGACCAGAATCTCCATCGCATAGTCGGCGGGGATGCCGTTGTAGGTGGTCTGCGGCGTTGCGCCGAACCGGTTCGCCTGCATGACGATGAGGCGTTTGAGCACGTCCTTGATGCGATCGTACATCTGCATATCGGTGCCGGATCGGCTGACCGCGTTGAAAAAGGCGAAGTCGTCCTTCACGTAGTGCAGGGCCCTGGCGATGGAGCGCGTCTGGAACGCATCGCAGATGGAGCGACCGTGGGCGTCAGAACCCGAATGACGAGCCGCTCGCGGCTGGTCATCGTTCGACGAGTCGACGAGAATCTCCGTGAGATCGTCGATGGCATCGTCGATGAGCTGCTGGCGAAGGTCGAATTTGTCGACGTAGTGCATGTAGAAGGTGCCGCGGTTGATGTCGGCTTCGCGGGCGATGTCGCTTACGGTGAGGGCGTCGAAGCCCTTCGAGGCGACCAACGAGGTGAACGCGGCCTTGATCTTCGCCTTCGTCTTCGTGTTGCGCCTGGCCGGTGCGGTCGATGGTTTCGTCGCCTGTGCTGCCTGCCTTGCCTGTGTCGCCCGTGCCGCCGATGCGGTCTGTGTCGAAACTGTTGCGGATGGCATTGCTGTTCCTCCGGGTGCCCATGCGTGTGGCTGTATTGCCGATGATCACATCATAGTATCAACGTGTTGTCGATTTAGTCTATTATAACGACAGTTTTTCAAGAGTTGTCCAATCTGGACAGTCGGCGGAAAACTGTTGATTGACTTGTGTTTTTGTGGCTATCTAAGATCGGTTCTGTTAAATCAACGTGTTGTTTATTTAGTGAACCTGATATCTGGCTTCACCAATGTGCTTCAAGAGAACAATCACGATGACACTCAAGGAGACGATGAGTCGATGGCATACATCGAAATGATCCACAGCTACAAGCGGTACCACATGGGCGACACCACCATCGTCGCCAACAACGACGTGAGCTTCGGCATCGACAAGGGCGAACTGGCGATCATCCTCGGCTCGTCCGGCGCCGGAAAATCGACGGTGCTCAACATTCTCGGCGGCATGGACACCAACTCGGAAGGCAAGGTGATCGTCGACGGCAACGACATCTCGAACTACACCGCACGCCAGCTGACCGACTATCGGCGAACCGACATCGGATTCGTGTTCCAGTTCTACAATCTGGTCGCCAACCTCACCGCAAAGGAGAACGTGGAGCTCGCCTCCGAGATCGTGCGCAACGCGCAGGATCCGGTCAAGGCCCTCATCGATGTCGGTCTCAAGGATCGCATCGACAACTTCCCGGCGCAGCTGTCGGGCGGCGAGCAGCAGCGCGTCGCCATCGCACGAGCGGTGGCCAAGAACCCCAAGATCCTGCTGTGCGACGAACCGACCGGCGCGCTCGACTACAACACGGGCAAGCAGGTGCTCCAGATCCTGCAGGATCAGAGTCGGCAGAAGGGTGCGACCGTGGTGATCGTCACCCATAACTCCGCGATAGCGCCCATCGCCGACCGCGTCATCCACATGCACGACGCGCGCGTCAAATCCATCGAAACCAACGCGCATCCGATGAGCATCAAGGATCTGGAGTGGTGAACGCATGACCGACGGCATCAACAATGGCATCAACAACGACGGCGCACTCGACGACTTCGCCACCCCCGATGCGCCAGGCGAGAAGCGACGCAGGCGCGGCCATGCCGCGTTCCCGCGCAAGCGCATGCTGTGGAAGGACATACGCGCGACCCTGCGCAAATCCAAAGGACGATTCATCTCCATCGTCAGCCTCATCGCGCTCGGCTCGTTCGCGCTCGTCGGCCTGTTCGTCACCGGACCGAACATGCGCATCACCGGCACCGACTACTACCGCAGCCACAACCTCGCCGACGTGACCGTCGTCAGCGACTATGGACTCACCGATGACGACGAAAACGTCATCCGAGGCACACAAGGCGTGAAAAACGCGGAATTCGGCTATTTCAAGGACGTGACCATCGCCGGCAGCAACCATAGTCTGCGCATCTACTCCGCACCGAAAACCATCTCCACGTTCCAGATCGTGGAGGGACGCCTGCCGAGCAAGGCCGACGAGATCGCACTGAGCGCAGCGGAACGCGACCGATACGCCATCGACAGCACCGTGCACATCAGCGAACAGCCCGATCTCGCCGGCGACACCATCCTCGAATCCGATTCGTATACGGTCGTCGGATTCGTGAACTCGGTCGAGGCGCTTTCCAACGTCAACCTCGGCCAATCCACCGCAGGCACTGGAGAACTTGACGGATACGCCGTGGCAAGCGAATCCGCGTTCGACTCGGACGTGACCATGATCGGCCGGATCACCTTCGACGACACGCAGACGCTCGACTATTGGACCGACGCATACCGCGACCGAGTGCAGCGTCACAAGAAGACCCTTGTCGCCCGCCTCGCCGATCAGCCCAAGAAGCGGAAGGAGTCGATCGTCAGCGGACGGCGCGCGCAGATCGACAAGGCGCAGCGGCAGGTCGACGACGCGAAGAGGAAGCTGGCCGACACGCAGGCGCAGCTGGACGATGCCAAGGAACAGATCGAAGCATCCAAGGACCAGATGACCGCCGGCGAGCTGCAGGCCGTCGATCAGGCATCAGGCGCCCTCGCCGAACTGGCGGGAGCGAGCGCGCAGATCGCCTCCGCATCATCCCAGCTGACCGCAGCCCAGACCAGACTCGCCGCCGGCGCGCAGCAGATCAACGAAGGCAACGGACAGCTCTCCTCATCATGGGATCAGCTCGACGAGGCGCGCAAACAGCTCGCACTCGCACGCGCCGGACTGGAATCCGCGAAAACGGTACTCGACAACACCGGCCGAATCCTCGACGCCTGGGCGCAAAGCGGCATCGCCGGCAGCGCCTACGATCAAGCCAAAAGCCAGTATGATCGGGCGCTCGCCGACTACAATGCGGCGGCGGACCGCTACAACCGGCAGCAGAAGCAATACGAAACCGCACTTGGCCAATGGCAGGAGGGCGCGGCCGGTCTCGACAAGGCAAGCGAGGAATACCAGCGCAACGCCGCAGCGATGGCCAGCGCCGCCGACCAGCTCGCCTCCAAGCAGAGCGAACTCGGCCAGGCGGTCTCCGGTGCGACGGGTGCGACGGGCTCGACGGGCTCCGGTGGCGTCTCGCAGCTCATCGAAGGCCGGCGCAGCATCGAGAAGGCGGAGGAGGAATACGAGGCGAAACTCAAGGAGTTCAATGATGCCAAGCCCACCGCCGAACAGAAGATCAATAAGGCCGAGCATGACATCGAACTCGCCCGCGAGAAGATCGACACGATCGAAGTGCCAGCCTATTCCGTCGATGATCGACGGGAGGGACTGACCTCCGAAGGATACCGGGTTTATGGGATCATCGCGAACATCGTGGAGCGGCTGGCGCTGATCTTCCCCGTGTTCCTCTACCTGGTGGCCGCGCTCGTCGCCTTCACGACGATGGGCCGCATGGTCGATGAGGAACGCATCAATTCGGGCACGCTCAAGGCACTCGGATACAGTGATCGGGATGTTCGCGCGAAATTCGTGTTCTACGGCTTCACCGCGTCCACGTTGGGCACGACGATCGGCGTGATCGCAGGGCATACGCTGCTGCCGCTCATCGTGTACGGCGCCTACTCCGATGGCTTCTCCGTGCCGCGAATCGCGCTCGTGTTCCATCCGCTCGTCACGCTTGTCGCGTTCCTGCTCGCATGGGTGAGCGCCGTGGTGCCCGCGCTGCTTGCCGCCATGCGTGAGCTGCGCAGCCGGCCAGCCGCGCTGCTGCTGCCCAAGCCGCCTGCAAAGGGATCGAAGATAGTCCTCGAACGCATCGGATTCATCTGGAACCGACTCAGCTTCACGCGCAAGGTCACCGCACGCAACCTGTTTCGATACAAGTCGCGCGGCCTCATGACGTTCTTCGGCGTGGCGGGAGCCGTCGCGCTCCTGACCGCGGGGCTGGGCGTGCAGGCTTCGATCGGACAGATCAGCGAACGTCAGTTCGATGAAATCATCCATTATGATCTGATCGTCGCCGAACGCAGCGACAACAACGCCGAACAGCGTGACGAGGTCGCCAAGGCTATGAAGCGGGATGCGGTCGAATCATCGATGCCGATCCGGTACGAGGAGCTCAACGTCACGGCCGGCAAGGAGAACGACAAGCAGAGCATCACCCTGCTGCTGACCGACGACGCCTACAATTTCGGCGACTATCTGACGCTGCGCTCACGGGTCGGGCACGATTCCCAGGTACTCACCGACCGTGGCGCTGTCATATCGGAGCGCATGGCCGCCATGCTGCATGCCGGCGTCGGGGATACGATCCGCCTCACGGATTCGGACGGCGTGGAGCGAACCGTGCGCGTGGACGGCATCAGCGAGATGTACATCGGTCACTTCATGGTGATGACATCCGGCGAGTACCAGCATGTGTTCCATCGCGACTACCAGTCGAACGCGTATCTGGTGCGGCTGAAGGACGGCTCCATCGCCAACGCCGAGAAGCAGGGAGCCTCGTTCATGGACATCGACGGCGTGCGCGGCGTGGTGCAGAACACCACGATGAAAAGCCAGGTCGCGACGATCGTCGATTCGCTCAACCAGATCATGGAGGTGCTCATCCTCGTGGCCGGACTGCTCGCCGTGGTGATCCTGTACAACCTGACGAATCTCAACGTGTCCGAGCGCATCAGAGAGCTGTCCACGATCAAGGTGCTCGGCTTCCACGCGAACGAGACGACCATGTACATCTACCGCGAGACGATCGTGCTGTCGGCGCTCGGCATTCTTGGCGGATACGTGTTCGGCGGCGCGCTGCATCGGTACATCATCGCCGAGGTGCCGCCCGACGAGGTCATGTTCGATCCCGGGCTCGGATGGCTGGCATTCGCGGCACCGGCGGCGCTGGTCGCGGCAGTGCTTGCAGGGCTTGGCGCGGTGGTCTACCGGCGGCTGCGGGATGTGGACATGCTGTCGGCGCTCAAGTCCGTGGAGTGAGGTCGCGCGGATTGGGTGCGCGCGGATTGGGGGCGCGCGGCTAGACTGTGATGCATGACCCGTTATCTGTGCGCTCCCGATTCATTCAAGGAAAGCTTGACCGCTCTGGCGGCGGCGACGGCCATGGCCGAGGGGATACGGCGTGCCGATCGTCATGCCGAAATCCGCCTTGCACCGATGGCCGACGGCGGCGAGGGGACGGCGCGGGCGCTCGCCGACGCCACCGGCGGCACCATGGTCGTCGCGGCGGCTCACGATCCGCTGGGGCGGCCGATCCAAGCGGAATTCGCGATGCTGGGGGATGGGCGCACGGCGGTCGTGGAAACCGCCGCGGCAAGCGGTCTCGCTCTGGTCGGTGCGGCGGAGCGCGATCCGCTGATCGCCTCGTCATTCGGCACCGGGGAGCTGATGCGCGCCGCTCTGGATGCCGGAGCCGCGACGATCATCGTCGGGCTTGGCGGCAGCGCGACCAATGACGCGGGTGCGGGAATGCTGACGGCGCTTGGCGTGCGATTCCTGGACGACGCTGGGCGTGTGCTGCCTGCCGGGGGAGCGGCGCTGGGATCGTTGGCGTTCATCGATGCGGATGGGCTTGATCCCAGACTTGGCGGCACCGAGGTGATCGCCGCGTGCGACGTGACCAATCCGCTGGTCGGGCCGAACGGCGCCAGCGCCGTGTTCGGTCCGCAGAAGGGGGCGAGCGGCGAGGATGTCGCGGTGCTTGACCGCGCGCTTGCGCGTTTCGCCGCCGTGGCGGGAAGCCAGTGCGGCGTTGACGTCGCGCATCTGCCGGGCGGGGGAGCGGCGGGCGGCATCGGGGCGGCGCTGCAGGCGTTTGCGCATGCCCGGTTCCGCCCTGGATTCGAGCTGGTGAGCGAGCGAATTGGCTTGGATGAGGCCGTTCGCTGGGCTGATGTGGTGTTCACCGGCGAAGGCTCCGTCGACGCGCAGACCGGATTCGGCAAGACGCCGGCTGGCGTGGCGGGTATGGCGAAACGCCATGGCAGGCCGGTGATCGCCATCGCCGGGCATGTCGGGGGTGGCGTGGAGGGACTGTACGGCAAGGGCATCGACGCGATATTCGGCACGGCACCCGGTGCGGCGTCGCTCGATGAGCTGCTGCGCGATGCCGCTGTGAACGTGGCGTTCACCGCCGAACAGGTCGTACGGACGATGCTACTGCATCGTTGAACCCCGATATTGAACTTTTTTTGTGACTGGATGCCGATGAAAATTGAACTCATCGGCGTTTCGTGATGGCATGGTGCTAAGGTTTGAACCATAGATTTTGAACTTTGAACTTCTGTCTTTTGGTGATCGCGGAAAGGAGGAGCCATGGACGATCATTTCGCCATGCATTTGCGTGATGCGATGAACCGGCGCCATCTCAAGCAGATCGACATCGTCCGGGCCGCGCAGAACGCCGGCGTCAAGCTTGGCAAAAGCCACGTCAGCCAATATGTGAGCGGCAAGACGGTGCCGCGGTCGGAGACGTTGAACTTCCTCGCCGAGGTGCTTGACGTCGATCCGGCTTGGCTGCTCGGGTCCGATGGTCGCACCGATCACGGCCATGCCGGTGCTGAACCCAGTGCCAGGGCTGAGGCCGGTGACGACGCATCGGGGATCGGCTCCGCCGGGTTTGGCGTCACCGGGTTTGGCTCGACAGCGCTGGAGGAGAGCACGGTCCGCGTCGTGTCCGGTCAGCGGTCGTCCTCCGGTCGCAGGGAACCGGCGTCGGCGCCATCGATGTCGTCGACGGTCTCGTCGCCTTCGGTGCCCTCGACATCCCTGACGCTCTCGGCGCGAGAGCAAACGGCCGTGCCGGTCGAAATGGCTCGTGCCGCAGCCGAACCGGCGTCTGCAACGAATATGCAAGCATCGTCAGTAGTCATGTCAGCCACGTCAGCCATGAAGTCGGAAGGAGCTCCCATGCGACGTTTCCACAAATCAACCAAGCTCGACAACGTGCTCTACGACGTGCGCGGTCCGGTCGTCGACGAGGCCGCCCGCATGGAGGAGGCCGGCATGCACGTGCTCAAGCTGAACATCGGCAATCCTGCGCCGTTCGGCTTCCGCACCCCCGACGAGGTGGTCTACGACATGTCCCGTCAGCTGACCGACACGGAGGGCTATTCGGCGTCCAAGGGCCTGTTCTCCGCGCGCAAGGCCATCATGCAGTACGCGCAGCTCAAGAACATCCCCAACGTCGGCATCGAGGACGTCTACACCGGCAACGGGGTCAGCGAACTCATCAACCTGTGCATGTCGGCGCTGCTCGACAACGGCGACGAGGTGCTCATCCCGAGTCCCGACTACCCGCTGTGGACCGCCTGCGTGAACCTCGCCGGAGGCACCGCCGTCCACTACGTGTGCGACGAGCAGTCCGAATGGTATCCCGACATCGACGACATGCGGGCCAAGATCACCGACCGCACGGTCGCGATCGTGCTCATCAACCCGAACAATCCGACCGGTGCGCTCTATCCGCCCGAGGTGCTTCAGCAGATCGTCGATCTCGCCCGCGAGCATCATCTCATGATCTTCTCCGACGAGATCTACGACCGGCTCGTCATGGACGGGCTCAAGCACGTCTCCATCGCGTCCCTGGCGCCGGACCTGTTCTGCGTCACGTTCTCCGGCCTGTCCAAGTCGCATATGATCGCTGGGTACCGCATCGGATGGATGGTGCTCTCGGGCAACAAGTCCATCGCCAAGGACTACATCGAGGGCATCAACATGCTCACCAACATGCGCATCTGCTCGAACGTGCCCGCGCAGTCGATCGTGCAGACCGCCCTAGGCGGGCATCAGTCCGTCAACGACTACATCGTGCCGGGCGGGCGCATCTACGAGCAGCGCGACTACATCTACAATGCGCTCAACGCCATCGACGGGGTGACTGCGGTCAAGCCCAAGGCCGCGTTCTACATCTTCCCCAAGCTCGACGTCGAGAAGTTCAACATCACCGACGACGAGCAGTTCGCGCTCGACCTGCTGCACGACAAGCGCATCCTCATCACACGCGGCGGAGGATTCAACTGGCATGAGCCGGACCACTTCCGCATCGTGTACCTGCCTCGCATCGAGGTGCTCAAGGACGCGGTCGGTAAGCTCGCCGACTTCCTGAGCACCTATCGGCAATAGGGTGCCGCCGCATCGGGCGGGAGGCCGTGGCGAGTTTTGTGGCGCGCTTTGTGACGGGCTTTGTGACGGGCTGAACGGAATCTCGAAAGGAGCATGACGTAGAAGACGCGTAAGAGTGACACGTAAGGGAATCGTTAGGGAAACGCCGGGCGAATCCCGCTCGTTGTATGTCTTCCGTTAACGGCGCTCGGCTCGAATACGACGGTGAATAATGTGGTAACAACAGGATCATGCCCGATGCTTCGCCCGGCGTCGTTGTCCGGTCGCCCGCGCGCATGGCCCGACATGGGTTAGGGAAGGGGCTGCGGCGATGGCTGATGCGGTGCTCGTCACGGAGATTCTGTTCGCGATTCTCATCTCCTCGTTCCTCAGCCGATTTCTCCCCAAGATCTCGACGCCGCTCATCCAGATCGCCTTCGGCGTGGCATGGTACTTCACGCCGGCACTGAGCAATGTGCAGTTCGAGCCGGACGTGTTCATGCTGCTGTTCATCGTGCCGCTGTTCTACCTGGAGGCGCGCGGCATCGACCGAAAGGCGCTCGGCAAGGATCTCGGCCTGTCGCTCTCGCTCGCCGTCGGACTCGTCATGGTGACCATGATCGTCAGCGGCATCGCCCTGCACGAGATATGGCCGGCCATACCGATGATGGCGGCAGTGGCGATGGGCGCGGTCATCAGTCCCACCGACGCGGTATCGGTCGCACAGCTGGGAGGCGTGGTCGATCTGACGCCACGACAGCAGTCAGTGCTGCAAAGCGAAAGCCTGCTCAACGATCCGGTCAGCCTCGTCGGCTTCCAAACAATGCTCGTGGCGCTCGCCACCGGTCATTTCTCCCCGGTCGGATTCGGCGGTCAGGTGATCGCCAGCTTCATCTTCGGCACGTTGATCGGAGTCGTGGTCGGATGGGCGTTCGACCGGGTCGTGCTGATGCTGCGCCGGCACAACATGGAGGACATGACCACGCGCATGCTCATGGAATGCTTCCTTCCATTCGGCGTGTATCTGCTTTCCGAGCATGTGGGCATCTCCGGTCTGCTGGCCGTGGTGGCATGCGGCGTGGTCATCACGTTCCCGAGAACCGGCGTCGGCGGCGACGTGGCACGCGTCAACCTCGTGTCGAACTCGGTGTGGCATCTGGTCGACTTCACGCTCAACGGCGTCGTGTTCGTGCTGCTTGGTATCGAACTGCCCATTGCGATGCGCTCCATATGGGATGATCCGCGCGTCAACCTGTGGGCGATGATCGGTCTGGTGCTGCTGCTCACGCTGCTGACGCTCGTGTTGCGATTCGTCTGGTGCGCCGCCACGCTGCGCTGCGCCAAGGATCTCACCACGGGCCGTCGGCGCAAGATGAACGCCGAACGATGGCACTCCACATGGGTGATGACCTTCGGTGGCCCGAAAGGCGCGATCTCACTGGCGATGGCGTTCTCGCTGCCGTATTCGATTGATGACGGCGCGTCCGTCCCGGTGCGTGACATCATCCTCTTCATCGTTTCGGGATACATCGTCATATCGATCATTCTCTCCAACGTCATGCTGCCGCTACTCTCGCCGAAGCCGGCCGATACATCGAGCCAGGAGTGGGCGCGTCGCGATGTGGAGATGCTGCGGCGCACCATCGCCAAGATCGTCGACAACGACACCCCGCAGACGCATGCCGCGGTCACCAAGGTGCTGAAAAGCTACAACGACCGCATCGAACGCGTCGAGACGAGTCTGCCGTCATCATCGCCGCGAGAGGCCAACGAGCTGCGCATTCGCACATTGGAATGGGAACGCGACTGGCTGATCGACGCGATCTCCTCGCGCGAGGGCATCGACAATCCGGACGAGGAGACCGCAAGCCAGCTCATGGGGGCGCGCTACCTGCTGGAGCATATCGAATCGGTGCTGTCCCGCATGACTCCCGAGGACGGTGGGCAGATCGGTCGCGGCCTGTCGTTCCGATTGGCGAAGCTGCGTCGCCGGTTCATGCCCATCATGCGTCGATACTGGGAGGGGATCGCCCGTCACACGCCGGGGCTCGAGGCGGAGCGCACCCGTGCGATACGTGCGGTGCAGGTACCGTTGTACAACGACATCATCGACCGCCTGCAGGATCTCATGCTCGACCATGTCTACGATGCCGAACTGGTGGCCGAATTGCTCGTCGAATACCGCAGGGGGCTCAATCAGATCCTTGACACGTCGCTGTCGGCGGTCCATGTGGCGGACAGCGCGAAGATCGAGGCCGTGCGCGCCGACGCGATGCGCATGGAGCTCGATACCATCCGTGAGATGCTCGAATCCAAGGAGATCACGCGAGACGACGCGCGCCTCATGCGCGCCAACGTCCACCTCATGCAGGCCGAATCGGTCATGGTCTAGTGATCCCCCTTCTTTCCGAAAAATCCTTGCGCTAAAGCAGCGCCCCCGCTCTCGTTCATCTCGTTCCTCTCTGGTGCTCCACCAGCCAACCCGCGAAAATGGCAGAAGTCTCATTATCTGTGAGACAGATCACTGGCTGACCGTCCCTCGGTCCGCTCCACGGTTCGGATTGTTCCTCAACTCATCGGCCCGCTTCGCACACGAATCGACTGGGCAGCGCATATTGGTTCGCGCATGATTGGCTTGTACCGCGGAACGGATCTACCGCCCGATCGTATTCGGGCGGCATGCTGTCGATCACGATGGGTCCTTGATGAGTCCTTGCATGGGATGGTGTGTGTCGCCGGGGGATGCGCAATGGTGCGATCCGAGTAGATCGCTTGGTTCTGCAGCCACGCAATCGTTTGTAACCGGTCATATCGAGTCGCGTGGCTGTGGAATCTGCCTCGCATCTTCCTGTAAGCGATCACAAGGTGTCGCGTGTGCTGCTTTTTGCATGTTTTGCAGCCACGAGATCACAAAAGTGCCCTTTTTCTCATCGCGTGGCTGTGGGGTAAGCCATGCGACGTGGTGTGAGCGGTCACATTGCGACGTGAGCGTGGTTTTCGGGTGGTTTTGCAGCCACGGTATCGTTTGTGATCGGTCACATCGCATCGCGTGGCGGCCCGCACAGCCACGGTACGCGAAAAACGCCGTTTTCCCCATCGAGTGGCTGCGGATTGAGCTGCGGATTGTGCCGGTATGACGCTCTGCCGTTCATATCCTGCGGGGTGAATGCCACCTTGGTGTCGCTGGTCGTGTTGCCAGTGAACTGTTTGGCTTTCTTTAACGTGCCGGACGTGGTGTTCACGTTCAACGTGATCGTACCCTTCACCGTCTGTGACGCGCCCCCATTGTTGGATAGGGTGATCGTATCCGTGACGGGCTTATTACCACCAGTCAACGTGTGGCCAGTGGCTTTCGTGCGAATGGTGAGCTTGTAGCTGGCTTTCCATGATTCGTTCTTGTCGTTGCGCCCGTTGTGTGTGGCGGCAGCGCTCATATGCTGCTGTTTGGGAACCGCCACGTCGAACCAGTATTCGCCCGCGGGCCATGTCTTCCACGCTTTCACCACGTCACCGGGACTGAATTTCACGTTGACGGTGCTAGTAACGCTTGTGGTGAACCGTTTCAACGGGCTGACGTGCGTCGTGCCGTCCAGTGTGATGGCGGTGAGGGTGATCTGTCCGGTGACTTTTTCCTTGCTGTTCGCATTGTTTTTCAAGGTGATCGCGTCGGTGACCGGGTTGGTGCCGCCCGCCGTGCCGAACCTGCCGGACGCCTTCGTGCTGACCGTCAGCTTGTAGTTCTGCGGCGGCGGGGTTGGTGATGGCTCGTACTGGTTGAGGGCGATCACGATGACGACGGGCGGCATGGGAACGGTGTTGTTCCAAGCGTTTGCCGCCAACTTGTCCACCGACCAAGCTGGATCATCTGAAAAAGCATCGTTGGTGTCATATATTTTGTTATTGTTGTGATACTTTTTATTTGCAACGGTCTTGTTCCATTGGGCCTCCCAAAAGTTTGCTGTCGCGAACCCCGTACCGTCATATTTATGCGCCAATGTGGTGACAACGCCCACACCGACCATGCGGCACTTGCCCTTACCCTTCTGGTCAGGGTGGAGCTTGTCGAATCGCGCTAGACAGTTCTGATTAGCCCCAGCAATTGTCTGGTTTGTTACTTTTGCCGCTGTTCCTGAATCGACATTGGGATTACCATCATCCCAGTCGTTCCA
>NZ_RQSP01000025.1:8965-38323 GCF_009078285.1 Bifidobacterium jacchi | reverse complement strand
CCGTGGTTCTTCTTGGTCGATGAGCGGTCGATGAGTAACCTACTCGAAAAGCGCCATTCCCCTACCATCCCAACGGCTCAGCAACGAACCACCACCCACGATAACGACAGAAGCACCCTTTTGTTGCTTTTGAGTCGGTTGCAGCGTCGGTGGACGAGCCGGCAGTTGGTGAAGCTCAATGGGTCGCCGCCTCGGCTGACTGGGATGAGCTCGTCGACCTCCGCCCTCAATGGGTGCGGTGTCCTGAGGCTTTTGTCGATGGGTTTGCCGCAGATGGCGCATGTGTCGTAGGCGGCGAGCACGCGCCTGCGTAGCTGGTCGCGTCTCCAGCCGTTTGTGCGGCGTGGGTTGGTGCGAGTCATTGTCGTCCTCGCTGTAATGACGTTGTGGCGGGCGGAGCACATTCGCGACTGGTTTGGACCCGGTTGCGCCCGATCGGGGAGCCGCCCATACGAGAACGGCCGCATCACGCCGATGGGGTGTGGTTGCGGTCGTTGTTCGATCATTCCCGTTGCATGGTAATGACCAATCTAGTAACAGTATGCGTGACAGTCGCGGGTTTTGTCAAATCGGCTTGCCTGTATCAATCTGTATCAATCTGCATCACTCCGTCACGGGCGCGTGTGCCGTCGGCTGCGCCGCGCGCGCTCGTATCCGGCGAGGCGTGTGTGCGCCTGCCATACGTCCCAGATGAGGTAGACGGGCGCGTTCCCGTCGTGGCCGATGGGTTGGATGATGCCGCGTTGGCCCCATTTCTTGATGGTGTCCGCCTTGATGCTGATGCCCCACGGCTCCAATAGTCGCGACAGTTGGGCGGGCGTGCCCTTCACGCCGCTGAGCCTCAGGCGGAGCATGTCGAGTTGGTGGATGTCCTTGATGCGGTATTCGCCGCCGCATTCGGGGCATGGGATGTAGCCGCCGGCGAGCTCCTGTTCGTCGGCGCGCAGTTCGGTCGCGCAGGCGGGGCACCAGCCGATCATGCGCACGTCGCTGGGCGGGTCCAGGAGGAGCCGGACGCGGTTGGCGAGCCGATACGTCTCGTCGGTCAGGAGGGGCAGTTCGGGCAGCGTCTCGTAGCGGGGGAGGTTGGCGAGCACTCCCTTGTACAGGTCGCGCACGGTCATGTGGCGCGTGGGGTGGAGGCCGCCCGCGTGGATGAGTCGGCGGGCGTGCATGGCCATGTCGTCGCGGATCTGGAATGCGGCGAGGTTGACGGGCAGCATCGCCGTCGACGCCTGTGATCGTCGCCCGTTGGCGTCGTCGGCGATGCTGGCGTGACGGTCGGCGATCAGGCCGCTCGAATACGCCGCCGTCGAACGCGTCTACGACAATCCCGTGACCCTCGCCCGCGAACTCGACGTGCTCCCGTGGATCGTCGCCGCCTACCGGGCATGGCTCCACGGCCTCGCCACATAGACGCCGCCCGCCACTCCATTTCGAGGAGGGTTCTTCTTGAGTCGTTCGCGGCGTTTGCGGGCCGCGTCGAGAGATACGCCGAATCTGGCGGCAATGTCGATAAGGCTGCGCCCTTCTTGGACGGTTATCCGTTGCGTGAAACGTACGATGAGGTTTGACCAACATACATAGTTGTGTTATATTAGTTATGTCGGCAAAACGGAACAGTGAAAGGAGGTGAACATGGACGAGATCTGGAAGGCGATCGAAGCCGTCGGCTCCCTGCTCGTCGGGATAGCGGCCATCATCGCCGCGCTCAAATCCGACGACGGCGAGCCGCGCGGGCCGAAACCCAAGCCGCCACGCGGGCGGCGCAGGCGGCGCAGGCAGGACAAGGGCTGCAGATGCCGAATAACCCTAATATCCGGAGCTGCGGCCCCCTCCCAGACTAATCCATGGACCATCATGAACGCAAAGAACACATACGGGCTCGTCTCGCTGGCATGCGGCGCGATGTGCCTCATCCTCGCCGTCGGCGGGCGGGCCGTCGCCGCCGGTATCTTCGGAGCCACCGCCGGCGTCTTCGGTTGCCTCGCAGGAGGTCGGCGATGACTGAACGGTATCTGAGCCTCAAGGAGGTCGGCGAGCGCCTCGGCGTGAAGAACCCGGCGGCGAGGGGGTATCGTCTGCCGGAGCCCGACGTGCTGGTCGGCACGACGCGCGGCTGGCGGCCGGAGACCATCGACGCGTGGAACGCGGCGCGGCCCGGTCGCGGGGTCGGCGGAGGCCGGCCGCGCAGGCATCCCGAGGAGTGAGACATGGCGAACATCACGAAATACACCACAAGTAGGGGTGAGACCAGGTATCGCGTCCGCTACAGGAAGCCGGACGGCTCGCAGACCGACAAGCGGGTGCCGTCGGCATCGCTTTGCTGCTTCGTGGCTTACCGCTCCATAGTGTGGCACCGCCCAGCTCACTCGTCGGAGGGCGTTGTCCCCTACTCAACCGATTACGAGACACCGATTACGAGACAGGACACCAGCCTTTCGCGCAATAGAAAACCCCTCCGACGGCTGGGGGAGGAAACGCCGTGGAGGGGAGTATTGTCAGGCCGGCCCGGTGCTCAATGGCACTGAACATGGTCCTGAACAATGCCCTGCATGGTCAGGACCATATTCAGGACCATGTTCAGGAGCGGTCACAAATCGTTCAGGCACATATGCGCAGACCGGACCGGCGGAATGGTCAGGCCTTGCGGCCTTCAAGCACCTTGTAGGCGAAGCCGACCACGAGCACGTATACGCAGCCGATGGCCATCACCAGGATGCCGCCGATCTGGCCGGCACCCGCGGCGGCGCCCATGACGGGCGGGAAGATCGCGCCGCCGATCAGGCCCATGAGCATCAGACCGGAGACCTCGTTCTGGCGGTCCGGACGGTACATGAGCGCGTGGGAGAGGAACAGCGAGAACACGTTCGAGTTGCCGAAGCCGACCAGTGCGACGGCGGTCCAGAACAGCCACTGCGGCGGGTTGGTCGGGGTGAGGGCGAAGATCGCGAAGCAGATCGCCGAAAGCGTCATGATCACGCCGCAGATGCGCATGCCGAGCTTGTTGCTGATCTTCTGCAGGACGATGCCGCCGGTGAAGCAGCCGATCATACGTGCGATGAAGTAGACCATCGTCGCGTTCGTCGCCACGGTGAGCGCGATGTCGGTGTGCTCCATGAGGATGCGCGGCGCCTGGGCGTTGATGCCGACGTCCACGCCGACATGGGCCACGATGCCGAGGAAGCACAGCATGATGATGCGGTCGGAGAACAGCAGCTTGAAGCACTTGCCGATGGTCGTGGTGCCCGCGTCGGGAGCCGGTTCGTCGATCTTGTCGAAGGCGAGCAGGATGTAGCCGAGGATGCCGACCGCGAAGTAGATCACGAACAGGATCCACCACATGCCGACCTCGACGGTCTGTCCCTTCGCATCAACGTAGGTGTATGTGTAGGCGTGGATGGAGTTGGCTCCCCACTGGGCGATCCACGGGGCGAACAGCGAGGCGAACGCCTTGACGAACTGGCCGGTGGTCAGCGTGGAGGCGAGCTTGTCGCCCTTGACGAACACCGTGAGCAGCGGGTTGAGCGACACCTGCATGAGCGTGTTGCCGATGCCGAGGAATGCGAACGAGATCACGATGAGCACCAGCTGCGCGGTGGACTTCATCGGGAAGAGCAGGTAGGCGACGATCGGCAGCGCCATCGCCACAAGGGTGACGAGAATGGACCACAGCACGGTCTTGCGGCGTCCGATCCGGTTCATCAGCACGCCGGTGGGCACGGAGAAGATGAGGAACCAGAAGAACACCATGGTGGTGAACAGGTTCGCGGTGCCGTCCGCGAGCTCGAATTCGGCCTTGACGTAGTTCGTCGCGGTGCCGACGAGGTCGACGAAGCCCATGACGAAGAACGCGAACATGACGGGCAGGATCTTGGCGAATCCAGCGTTGCCGCTCTTGGCGGTGGTGGTTGCGGTGCTCATGATGATCTACTTCCTTGTGTTCAATGAGTCACTATGGTCTGACGATACTGGTGGTCACTTCGCCTGTGCTTCGGCGAGGTAGTCGGGCATGTGCTCGGGGTATTCGGGCCATGCGCCGTTGGCGGTGCACACATACGCGGCGGTGTTGACGGCCTTGCGATGGGCTTCGGCCAGCGAGTCGCCGAGCAGCGTACGCGCGGTGAAGGTGCCGGAGAAGGAGTCGCCGGCACCGACGGTGTCCACGACCTCGACGTGCGGGGTGGCGAGCGTCGAGGATTCCCCGTTGCGCGAGATGATCGTGGAGAAGGTGGAGCCTCCGGTCAGGATCACGTAGTCGAGGCCGAATTCGCTCATGAACCAGCGGCAGGCGTCGTCGTCGGACGTGCCGCGGATGTCGAACATGTCGCGAAGCAGCAGCAGCTCGGCATCGTTGATCTTGAACACGGTGGCGAATCCGAGCAGCTCCTGGATGAGCTCCTTGGAATAATGATCGCCTCGCAGGTTGATGTCGAAGAACTTCATCGCGCCCGGCTTGGCGTGCTTGAGCAGCTCGATGATCGTGTCATGCGATTCGGGGGAGCGCAGCGCCAGCGTGCCGAAGCAGATCGCGTCGGCCTGTTCGACCACGTCGATGAGCTCGCGCGTGTACAGGAGGTGATCCCATGCCACGCCCTTGACGATCGTGTATTCGGGGATGCCGTTCTTGAGCGAGATCTCGACGGTGCTGGTCGGCCACGCGTTGCGCTGGATGATCGAGTGGATGCCGGCCTTTTCGGCTTCGACGAGCAGTTCGTCGCCGAGCTCATCCTGACCGACCGCGGAGATCGAGTAGCCCTCCGCGCCGTTCATCATCGCATGGTAGGCGAAGTTGACGGGTGCGCCGCCGGCGCGCTTTCCGCTGGGCAGCATGTCCCACAGGAGTTCTCCGAGGGACAGGACGATGGGCTTGGCCATGATGATGGTTCCTTTCCTTGTTGGTTGGTTTATTGCGGTTGTTGTTGCTGTTGTTGAGTTATGGATTATGGATGGGAAGATTTGGTGGCGCGACGCGCGGCTATGTCAGGTCGAAGAACAGCGAGGGGTGCTCCAGGAACTGGGTGATGGCCACGGCCGCCGCTCCGTTGAGCGCCGCGTCGGCGGGCAGTTTGGAAAGCGTGATCGTGGTGGTGTCGTTGAGCTCGGGAATCGCATGGCGATCCACGACGCTCTGCACCTCGCGAAGCAGGAGGGGGCCGGCTTCGGCCACGATGTCGCCGATGACGATTCGCTCGGGGTTGTACGCGTTGAAGATCGTCACGGCTCCGAACCCGACGTATCGGCCGATGCGTCGAACGATGCTCACGGCGTCCTTGTCTCCTTCCGAAGCCATGGCGAACAGCCGCCTGCATGCCTGGTTGTGGGTGAGCTGCCTCGAATCGTCCACGATGCCGGCCTCGTCGATCATCTCGTGAATGGCGGGGGTGGAGCAGTAGCGTTCCAGGCACCCGACATTGCCGCATTCGCAGGGCCGGCCATCGATGTCGATGCTGATGTGGCCGATTTCGGTCGCCGCGCCCAGCGACCCGTTGACGAGTCGCCCGTGGTCGATGACGCCCAGTCCGACGCCTTCGCCGAGCAGGTAGTATGCCAGATCCTCGGTGGAGACATCCGGGCTGAACAGGTACTGTGCGAGGGCTCCGGCGCGGGCGTCCTGCTCGACGAACAGGGGGACCGGCACGGAGGGGCGAAACTCTCGCAGGAAATTGACCTTGCGCCATTCTCCCATGGATGAGACCACGGCGATGCGGCCGATGTGACGCAGGTAGGGACCGGGGACGGCCATACCGACGGCGATGATGGCTGGATCGGAGGCGATGAGATCGTTGAGCGCGGCATGCACGCGCGCGACGGTCTCATCGACGGCGTCGTTGGTCACTTCGGGAAGGTTTTCGACGTTGATGGGCGCTCCGGCGAGGTCGAAGACGCCGATCTGGACGATGCTGCGCGCGAATTTGACGCCGATGACGTGGTATTTCGCGGTGTCGAGCTTCAATCCGATGGAACGACGGTTCTTGCGGCCTTCGATGCCGCCGGTCTCCTCGATGATGCCCGCTTCGATGAGACGGGCGGTGATCTTGGTGATCGCCGCGGGGGTGAGGTTGAGGCTTTTCGCAATGGTCGCGCGCGAGCTGACGCCATGCTGGTAGAGGTGATGCATGATCTGGGAGCGATTGGATTCGGATATCGTCGCTCGTGCGGTGATTCCCGCGGTCTCCTCCATCATGACCTCCTTTGCTTCTTCGCGCGTTGTCGCTGTCGCATCTCGCCCGACTGCCGGGTGTCGATAAGACTGTGGTGGTGACGTTCGCTCTTCGCTGAACTTGGTTTATAGATTAACCTTGTTAATCCATAAACGCAATTCACTATAACTTCGGCGTGTCGCGGTTGCGGCGACGATGCGAAGGTGCCGAGGTGATCGCCTCAATGCGGATGCGGGTCTCGTGAGGTGGTACGGTGTGAACATGTGGCCGGGCATTCGCTGGCCGAGAGACATCGAAGGAGATGGACCTATGACATTGGAGATTGCCGTTCAGGGTACTTCCGGCGCGCGCATCGCGCTGGAGGAGGGTGCGGACCGCATCGAGCTGTGCGTGGCTCTGGGGGAGACCGGAGGGCTCACGCCGAGCTTCGGTCTGATCCAGATGTGTGCGCACGTCGGCGTGCCGCAGGGCGTGCAGGCACTGATCCGCCCGCGTGGCGGCTCGTTTGTGTTCGATGCCGATGAGAAGGACGTGCAGCTGGCCGATGTGCGATCGTCCATTCTCGCCGGTGCCAGCGGTGTGGTGGTCGGTGGGCTCAATGCGGACAACACCATAGACGAGCCGTTCGCCCGGGCGCTGATCACCGCCGCACGCGATGAGGCGCAGCGATGCAACCGCAAGGTCCAGGTGACGTTCCATCGCGCGTTCGACATGGTGCCGGACCAGTTCGCCGCGCTTGACCAGCTCATCGACATGGGATTCACTCGCGTGCTCACCTCCGGCGGCGCGCCGACGGTGCCGGAGGGGCTTGGTCGTCTGCATGACCTGGTGGAGCATGCTGCCGGCCGCATCGAGATCCTCGCCGGCGGCGGACTGCGGCCGGAGGGGTTCCAGGATGCGTTCAACGCCGGCATCACGGAGCTGCACCTGTCGGCGAAGCGGCTCATGCCCTCCGACGGCGGCCCCGGCGGCGGAGGACGTCAGGGATTCGTCGAGCGCACCGACCGTGAGCTGGTGCGTCGCGCGGTCGAGGCGGCCCGCCGCTGAGGTCGGTTTCGCCTATGCCGGTGGCGTCTGGTCGGCGGAGTCTGGTTTGTGGCGGCTGGCGCGTCAGTCGTGTTCTGTCGGCGTCCTGTGCCGATCCGCACGTTGATCGGTGACGATCGGTGACGCGACGCATGATTGGACGCGGCGGATGCGAGGGCCTATGCGCTGCATCGCCCTGAGCGCGACCGAATAACACGCGTGTCGCATCGTGTTCGACTGTGTGCTATTGTGTGAGGTAACAGCTCGTGTAACCGGTTCCACGGTGCTGGCAAAAGGCTCAGCGAAGGGTTTGCGCCAGTCGTCGGGAAGAGGGTTATACTTGCGTTGACAATGACCGCAGTGTTATTGTAAACATTGTTAACAAGAAACTGCCGAGGAGGTGGAACGCAGTAAACAACGCTGGGTGATAGATGTCGGATGCCGAGTTTCGAGTCTCGACACACGTTTGTTAAGGACGTTGACAAATATCATCGAGCGGCCTACAGTAACAACTAGTCATCACGGAGGAGTGATGACATGACTCGAAGAGGAGTAGAAAATGATCTCACGTAGCAATCGTGTAAAGCTGGCTCTGGCCTCGCTGACTGCGATGGCCATAGGTCTGGCAGGTTGCGGTGGCGGCGACACCAACAAGGCCGACAACAGCAACACCGGCGACGAAGTCGTCAAGCTCACCTATCTGCATCGTCTGCCCGACGGCGACGGCATGACGAAGGTCGACGACATCGTGGCCAAGTGGAACAAGGAGCACCCGAAGATCCAGGTCACGGCCAGCAAGTTCGACGGCAAGGCTGCCGAAATGATCAAGAAGGTGGAGAATGACATCAAGGGCGGCGAAGGTCCGGACATGTTCCAGGCCGGTTACGCCGAGGTCCCGGAGATCTTCAACAAGGGTCTGCTGCAGGATGTCACCCAGTACGCCGAGAAGTACAAGGACCACTTCGCTGAGGGCTCCTACAACCTCGCCGGTGTCGCCGGCAAGCAGTACGGCCTTCCGCAGGACAGCGGCCCGCTGACCTACTTCTACAACAAGACCGAGTTCGAGAAGCTGGGTCTGAAGGTTCCGACCACCAAGGACGAGCTGATCGAAGAGGCCAAGACGGCCGCCAAGTCCGGCAAGTACATCATGTCCTACCAGTCCGATGAGGCCGGCAACATGCTCTCCAGTCTCGCCGGCGCCGCAAGCCCGTGGTACAAGGTCGACGGCAACGCATGGGTCGTGGACGCCAACGGCACCGGCTCCAAGGCCGTCGCCGATGTCTACCAGGAGCTGCTCGACAACAAGGCCGTCGCCACCGCTCAGCGCTGGACCACCGACTTCGACGCGCAGATTCAGGATGGCTCCCTGATCGGCACCATCGCCGCCGCTTGGGAGGCCCCGCTGTTCATGACCTCCGATGGTGGCAAGCACTCCGGCCAGTGGGCCGTCACCCAGATCGGCGACTGGTTCGGCAACGGCACCAAGACCGGCCCTGACGGTGGCTCCGCCGTGGTCGTCTCCAAGAACAACAAGCACCCGGAGCAGACCGTGGAGTTCCTCGACTGGTTCAACACCCAGGTTCCGTATCTGGTCTCCCAGGGCCTCGTCCCGGTCGCCACGACCGAGGCTGCCAAGACCCCGTCTGATTGGGCCAAGTTCTTCGGTGGCCAGGACATCATGGCCGAGTTCAAGACCGCTAACGACAACATCAGCGAGTTCAACTACATCCCCGGCTTCTCCGCCGTCGTCGCTAAGATGAACGAGACCGCCGCCAAGGCCGTTGACGGCTCCGGCAAGGTCGCGGATGTCTTCGCCGACGCTCAGTCGACCTCGATCGAAACCCTCAAGAACTACCAGCTCTCCGTCAAGGAGTGATTGCGGCATGCTGAGTGGCTCGACCGTTCGGCGTGATTCTTGACCAACATCGAAAGGCCGGAGTGCAACATCTCCGGCCTTTCCTTGTGAACATTCCCCTCCTTCTTTACTCTTCAGAAAGTCAGGTTCTGATATGTCTGCATCGCAGCAAGCGACAAAGACGGGCGTGGCCCGACGTGCCGCCAAGCCAAGGCGATCCGGTGCCGAAAAGCGCGAGAGCCGTACTGGCTGGGCGTTCATGGCGCCGTTCGGTATTTTCTTTGCTTTCGTCTTCATCCTGCCCATCGTGTGGGCAATCTACTCCAGCTTCTTCCGCCAGGTCTCGGAAGGCGGTGGCGCCTACGGCGGCGGCTCACTGGTCAACAAGTTCGTCGGATTCCAGAACTTCCAGTACGTGATCCAGTCGAAGGACTTCTGGACGGGCATCGGCCGTGTGCTGATCTACACTGTCATTCAGGTGCCGCTGATGATCATCGTCGCCCTCGCGCTGGCCATGCTCATCGATTCGTTCATCATCCGTCATGTCACCATTTTCCGCCTCGGATACTTCCTCCCGTACGCCATCCCGGGCGTGGTCGCCTCCATCATGTGGGTCTTCCTCTACAACGGACAGATCTCCCCGATCGTCAAGGCTCTTGAGGCCATCGGCATCCACGCCGACTTCTTCAACGACAACATCCTCATCGGTTCGATGGCCAACATCACCACGTGGACCTTCACCGGCTACAACATGCTGATCTTCCTCGCCGCGCTGCAGGCCATTCCTCACGATCTGTACGAGGCCGCCCGCATCGATGGCGCGACCGGCTTCCAGATCGCCATGAAGATCAAGCTGCCGAATGTGAGCGCCGCCGCGCTGCTCGCCGTGCTGCTCTCCATCGTCGGTACCATTCAGCTGTTCAACGAGCCTCAGGTCATGCAGACCGCCGACTCGGGCATCTCCAAGTCCTTCACGCCGATGATGATGGCGCTCAATACCTCTCAGGGCACGCTGACCCCTGGTGGTGACGGCCCCGCATCCGCCGTTGCAATCGTCATGGCGCTGATCGCCGGCCTGCTCGCCGGTCTGTACGCCATTGTTGAAAGGAAGGTGAACGCAGAATGAGCGCCCAAGCTTTGACCAAGGAGGAGCGCGCCGCACTGCGCGCACGCAAGAAGGCGGATAAGATCCGCGACAAGCACGCCAATGATCTGCCCCGTTCGATGCAGGCAAGCCCTGCGGTCAAGGTCATCACCGTCGTGGTGATGCTGATCGCGCTGTTCTACTTCCTGTTCCCGATCTATTGGGCCATCATTGCATCCACGAAGACGCCTGCCCAGCTGACCGGATCGAACGGCTTGTGGTTCGCCGTCGGTCTGCAGGATCTGCCGGCTGCCATTGCCGACAACTACAGCAAACTGCTTGGATGGACCCGAGGCCAGTTCTGGCGTTGGGTGCTCAACTCGCTGATCTACTCGGGCGTCTCCGCGCTGATCGGTACGCTGATCTCCGTCATGGCCGGCTATGCGACCGCCAAGTTCAAGTTCCGTGGACGCGGTGTCGCGATCGGCATCATCATGGCCTGCATGCTGATGCCCGCCGCGCTGCTGACGATTCCGCAGTACTCGATCTTCCACGCACTGCATCTGACCAACACCATGCTGGCGGTCATCATTCCGTGCTGCGTCTCGCCGTTCGGCTTCTTCCTCGGTCGCGTGTATGCGCAGACCTCGGTTCCTAACGAACTGATCGAGGCGGCCCGCATCGATGGCGCCAGCGAAGCGAGGATCTTCTTCACCATTGTGCTGCGCATCCTTGCGCCGGCCATGGTGACGATCTTCCTGTTCCTGTTCGTTGCGACGTGGAACAACTTCCTGCTGCCGTTGATGATGATCTCGTCCGATACGCTCAAGCCGGTCACCCTCGGTCTGTATGGCATGGTCTCGCTGGCCACGTTCACCGATCGTGGCGCTCTGATGATGGGTGCCCTGTTCGGCGTCCTGCCCGTGATCATCCTGTTCCTCGCCCTCCAGCGCTACTGGCAGGCCGGCCTCGCCGCCGGTTCGGTCAAGGGCTGACGCTAAAGCGCAAAGCCCTGTGGGCTTTGCGTAGCGTCAGCCTGAGCGAGGCGGTAGCCGAGCGAAGGTAGCGTTGGGTATCGCCGTAGGCGATTCCGAAATTGCAGGACTGACGCTAAAGCGCAAAGCCCTGTGGGCTTTGCGTAGCGTCAGCCTGAGTGAGGCGGTAGCCGAGCGAAGGTTGCGTTGGGTATCGCCGTAGGCGATTCCGAAATTGCCGGACTGACGCGCGTATTGGCCATGTAGTGCACGTCAGTGCACGCGGCCAATTCACGAGAAGTCGGGTTGAGGGAACAGTCCGGTGGACTGTTCCCCCGACTTCCCGGACGACAGTCCGGCTAGCGCAAATAGATGTCCCGCGGTTCGCAATGGGTGTTGTACAACACACGCAACAGGTGCGAATCGCGGGATTTTCATCCATAATGTAATCGTTCGTCTCGTCGAAAGACGAGTCGAAACGGGGTGTCGTCCTCGTTTAGCGCGGCGATGTTCCGTTCCGCCGATCGTAGTGATCGGCAAGGCATGGGCTTCAACGCCCGATCCGTTTCGTCGTCCGGTCTCCCATAAGGTCGGCCGGAATCGATCAAAAGGAGTATTCATGACCACCACCGGACGTTTCACCCTCCCCACCGAGGAGAACTTCGCGGAAAAGACCAAGGAGCTGGCCGAGCTGTGGGGCGCCGACGCCATCCGCAACTCCGACGGCACCCACCTCGACGACGCGGTGCTCGCTCTCGGCAAGAAGGTCTATAGCGCCTACTTCCCGACCCGCGCCCACAACGAGTGGATCACCCTCCATATGGACGAGACCCCGCAGGTCTACCTGCTCACCGGCCGTGTGCTGGCTCAGGACTCCACGGTTGACATTCCTCTGATGGATGGTTTCTTCGAGGAGCAGCTCAAGCCGAATCGTGATGCCGATCCGCACAAGTACTGGGAGGTCGTCGACCGCACCACCGGCGAGGTTGTAGATCCCTCTGACTGGACGCTCGACGCCGATGCCGACACGGTTCATGTCGATGGCGCCACGCCGCTGCATGAGTATACGGTCTCGTTCCTCGCCTATATCATCTGGGATCCGGTCGAGATGTACAACCATCTGACCAACGACTGGGGCGACAAGGAACACGAGATTCCGTTCGACATCTATCATCCGGCCACCCGCAAGTTCGTGTTCGACACGTTCGAGAAGTGGCTCAAGGACAACCCGGCCGTCGATGTGGTGCGTTTCACCACGTTCTTCTACCAGTTCACGCTTTTGTTCGACAAGAAGCGTCGCGAGAAGGTCGTCGACTGGTTCGGCTGCGCGTGCACGGTCTCGCCCGCCGCTCTCGATGATTTCGAGAAGCAGTACGGCTACCGTCTGCGCCCGGAGGACTTCGTTGACGAAGGCTGCTACAACTCCGCCTGGCGCGTGCCGCGCAAGGCGCAGCGTGATTGGATCGATTTCCTGTCCGGATTCGTTCGTGCCAACGTCAAGGTCCTTGTCGACGACTGCCATGCCGCCGGCAAGGAGGCCATGATGTTCCTCGGCGATCAGTGGATCGGCACCGAGCCGTACAAGGACGGCTTCGGTGATCTCGGTCTCGACGCGGTCGTCGGTTCCATCGGCGACGGCACCACCACACGCATGATCGCCGACATCAAGGGTGTCAGGTATACCGAGGGCCGCTTCCTGCCGTACTTCTTCCCGGACACCTTCTACGAGGGCAACGATCCGAGCATCGAGGCGTGGGACAACTGGCGCAAGGCTCGCCGCGCCATCCTGCGTTCCCCGATCGCCCGCATGGGCTACGGCGGCTACCTGTCGCTGGCCGCCAAGTTCCCGAAGTTCGTGGACGCGGTCACCCACATCGCCGACGAGTTCCGTGACATTCACGATCGCACCGGTGGCGCCGCCGCCGAAGGCGAGCTCAACGTCGCGATTCTCAACAGCTGGGGTCGTATGCGTTCCTGGATGGCGTACACGGTGGCGCACGCGCTGCCCAACAAGCAGACGTACTCCTACTACGGCATTCTTGAGGCGCTCTCCGGCATGCGCGTCAACGTGCGCTTCATCAGCTTCGACGATGTGATCGAGCATGGCGTCGATTCCGATATCGACGTGGTCATCACCGGCGGTCCGGTCGACACCGCGTACTCGGGCGGCGACGTGTGGACCCGCGAGCCGAAGCTTGCCGAGACGCTTCGCGCCTGGGTGCGTGGCGGCGGCGCTCTGGTCGGTGTCGGCGAGCCCAGCTCCCAGTGGTTCCAGGGACGCTTCTTCCAGCTTGCCGATGTGCTCGGCGTCGATGAGGAGCGTTTCCAGACCCTATCGATCGACAAGTACTTCCCGCAGGTCACTCCTGACCACTTCATCACCGCCGACGTGCATGTCGATCCGGCTGCTCGCGAGGCGTGGCAGAAGGAAGGCTACCGCATTCCGCTGTCCGGCTGCGGTGGCGGTCAGGGCAAGGCGCCGCTTGGCGGCATCGACTTCGGCGAGGCGATCCCCAACACGTTCCCGATCAACGAGGACGTGACCCTGCTGCGCGCCGACAACGGCCAGGTTCAGCTTGCGGTCAATGAATACGGCAAGGGCCGCGGCGTCTACGTCTCCGGTCTGCCCTATTCAGCGGCCAACGCGCGTCTGCTGGAGCGCATCCTGTTCTACGCGAGCCACAACGAGGATCGCTACGCGGCGTACAGCTCCACCAACCCGGAGTGCGAGGTCGCGCACTTCGCCGATGCCGGATGGTACTGCGTTATCAACAACACCGATAAGCCGCAGTCCACTGACGTCGAACTGCCGGATGGCACCGTCGAGCATTTTGATCTCGATCAGAGTGCCATTGCGTGGCGCGCGGTCTGATCGCGCGTCATTCGATTCGTCGGGGCGGATGTGTCCTCCTCTCGTCCGCCCCGACGAATCCTCCGAGAAGCGCATGGTCGGTTCGCGGCTTCGCCGCGTTCTGATCATGCGCTTCTTGCATCATTGCAGATTGTCGATGATTGCCGCGCAAACCGTGGTGAGATACCGGTTATGCAGATCCTGGTTGTGCGGACAGCTGGTGAAGCCTTCGTCGGCATGGGTGCATGAGATGGATGCCTTGCAATGCGCGACTTGCACACTGCGACAATCTGCACACGCTGCACAGGCGTAGTATTTGCTGCGATTCGACGAGGAATCGCCTTAGAGAAAAGGAAATCACCATGACATGTCCCATTGATTCCAATCCCATTGACGAGGCGCTGAAGGCGGCCAAGCGCCCGTCTGAGGAGACCTTCGCCGTCGGCGTCGATGTCGGCGGCACCAAGATCGAAACGGTGCTGGTGGATGCCACCGGCATGGTGCTCGCCGATGTGCGCGTGCCCGCCCGCCGCGGCGGCGACAACGTCATCGACGATATCGCCCGCACCGTGCGAGAAGTCGCCGGCGATCACTTGAACGAACTGGCCGTGGTCGGCGTCGGCACCCCCGGTCAGGTCGATTCCGAGCATGGCGTGGTGCGCAACGTCGTGAATCTCGACATCGACACACTGGAACTGGGGGAGAAGGGCTCCAAGATTCTTGGCGTTCCGGTCCGCGTCGAAAACGACGTGAACGCAGCGGCCGTGGGCGCGGCCGCGCTGCTGGGCACGCCGCAGAAGGGAGCGGTGGCGTTTTTGAATTTCGGCACCGGTCTTGCCGCCGGCATCATCATCGACGGTCATCTCCAGCATGGCTACAGCGGCTCGGCCGGCGAGATCGGGCATATTCCCATTGACCCGAATCAGCTGCCGTGCCCCTGTGGACAGCATGGGTGTCTGGAGACGATCTGCTCCGGCGCCTCGGTCGGCCGCCTCTGGACGCATGGCAATCCGCCTATGCCTGATCTCATCCGCCAGGCGCGCGCCGGCAACGAGGAGGCGATCGCAGTGCTGGCCAAGGTGACGCACGCCATCGTCGATGCCATGCAGATCGTCGCACAGAGCATCGATCCCAGCGTCATTATCTTCGGCGGCGGCATGGCCAAGACCGGCGAGCCGCTCGTCGAGGTCACGCGCGAGGAGATCGCCCGTCGAGAGGCGAGCTGCCCGTTCCTGACCACGCTGAACCTGGGCGACCGCATCCGCCTTGCACCGGTCGATCAGCCGGTGGGCGCGGTCGGTGCGGCACTCGCGGCGCTGCAGGCGTAGGCACGGCGCTGATACTCGTTGACGCGCAGGCATGGCGGCCCTTCGTTCGCGAGGGGCCGCCATTGTTGTGATGGCGACGATGGCGGCCGTCGGTCGTCGTCAGTGTCGTTCGATGTGATCGCGTATGACGGCGATCGCGCCGCCCCGCATCGTGATGTCGCCGCCGCACTGGCATCGACGGAACACCGTATGGGCATGGAAGGAGGATGCGGTCGCCCGATCGATGTAGCTTTGCGCCGATTCGAGAAACGTGTCGTTGATGATGTCCGGCGGGCCATAGATGCACACATCGCGCATGTCCAGCAGGCCGATCGACATCGACAGCGCCTTTGCCAGATATTCCCCGGCCTGAGCGATGATGCGCGCATGCTGATGGATGGGCGCGTTCATGATCCGATTGCGCAGGATGGGGGCCGAGAGCAGCCGCTCCAGACAGCCGCGCTTGCCGCACGGACAGGACGGTCCGTTGAGATCAAGCGAAACGTGACCGATCTCGCCGCCTGCGAAGTTCTCGCCGAGAATCGCCATGTCCTCGATCAGGGTGGCCGCTCCGATGCCGCGATCGATCTTCACGAACAGCATGTTCGCCCCGCCATGGCCGAAGAATCGTTCCGTGAGCATGGAGCTCATCACGTCGTTGGTGACGGTCGCCGGCACGGGGAAGTGCCGTTCGAGCTTCGTCTTGAGATCGACGTCATGCCAGCCGAGCATCGTCGAGTCGCGCACGATGCCATTCGCCTCGACCACGCCTGAGATGGCGACGCCGATGCCGATCACCTTGCCGGCTCCCTCCGTCAGCTGTTCGATCAGTTCGATGATGGTCTGAACGTTCACCTTGTTCTCGTTGCTCAGAGCGACCTCCATGCGTTGCACCGGTATGCCGAGCAGATCGGTGACCGCGCCCTGGATCAGATGCGGCTGGGACAGGTCGAGACTGATGACGTGCAGTCTGGAGGAATCGATGCTCAGCAGCGTGCCGCGCTTGCCTTTGCCTGTGGTGTTCGTCTCATACCCGTTCTCCCGGATGAGCCCTTCACCCAGCATTTCGTTGACGACATCCGATACGGCCACGCGGGACAACCCGGTCCGTCGTCCCAGTTCGGCGCGAGAGAGCTGCTCGGAGGGAAACAGCATGCCGAAGATCAGTGAGCGGTTGTTGCGTCGCACATCGGAGGGGCTCGCCTTGACGGTGCGCCCGGGGGCATGCAGCGGGAACGCCCCGGAGAAAAGGTTCGTGGGCATGCGCACTCCTTTATGCCATTTGAACGCAGAGGAACAATTAGGTAAACAATATTGTCATTATACCGGAACAATCTGTATGAACGCTGATAAACGCCGAGGGATGGCGGTTTGTCAATTATGTATCTATTATTAACAAATAGCGGTGTACACCGGATGCGCATATGCAAGTAGGCATCTCGGCGCACTCCGTGACCGAAAAAGTCACGCCGTCCCCGACGGGCGACGAAGTCCCAAGGGACGCTACAGAAAGGCGAATGATCATGGCTGAAGTGATTGTCGTGAGGAATCAGGAGGAGGCCGGCGAGATCTACGGCCGCGCAGTCGCGGATCTCATCAAGGCCAAGCCGGACGCGGTGCTGGGTCTGGCTACGGGCTCCAGCCCGCTGGCCGCCTATCAGGCGCTCGCCAAGATCGTCAAGGACGAGAGCATCGATGTCTCCAAGGTGCGCGGTTTCGCTCTGGATGAGTACATCGGACTGCCGCTGACCCATCCGCAGTCCTACCATGCGACCATCCACCGCACGGTCGTAGAGCCTCTGGGCCTCAATCCGGCGAACGTGCATGTGCCGGGCGATGTGCTCAATGGCGCTCCGCTGGAGGACGGCGACAAGATCAAGGCCGCCGGTCCTGCGTACGACGCGGCCATCGAGGCCGCCGGCGGCATTGACGTGCAGATCCTCGGCATCGGCACCGACGGACACGTCGGCTTCAACGAGCCGGGCTCCTCGATCGCCTCCGGAACCCGCATCAAGACGCTCGTCGAGCAGACCCGCATCGACAACGCGCGCTTCTTCGACAACGACATCAATCAGGTGCCCACCCACTGCATCACGCAGGGCATCGGCACGATCCTCAAGGCGCGTCACCTCGTGCTGCTCGCGTTCGGCGAGGGCAAGGCCGAGGCCATCGCCGAGACCGTCGAGGGCGGCGTCTCCGCGTTCTGCCCGGCATCCGCGCTGCAGCTGCATCCGCATGCGACCATCATCGTCGATGAGGCCGCCGCCTCCCGCCTGCGTCACAAGGACTACTACAAGTACGCTTACTCGCACAAGCCGGCTTGGCAGGGCATCTGATCAGCGCGTGCGCCGCGTATGACGATTCGGCGCTGATGGATTCACATGGATTCATGTGATGGGATTCCAGTAAGGAGCGTCAGGTCGGCGCATGCATAAACGATTCGAGGGGTAGTCGGAAGGTCGAGGCCTTTGGGCTACCCCTCGGTCGATAACGAGGACATGATTGCAGCTGCATCGATTGCTGCGGCATCGAGCAGCCGGCTTCGGCGGATGCGACGCATGAGACGCGTCCGCCGAACCGTATAATGCCATGACATTCGTCCGGCAGACAAGAGACCATGTCGGGCGCAGCAAGCAAAGGAGCATTACAAGCTATGACTCAATCACGGGAACAGATCGTATCGCGGGTGACCGAGGCCCTCAAGGGCGAGGCTAGTCCGGTCGCCATTCGCGGTGCGCGAAAGATCGACGCGCGCGGCGTTCAGGATCACTCCTGGGTGGTCTCGAACGCATCCGGAGTGATCGTCGCCACGGGAACCAACGAGGAGGAGTTCGAGTCCGCGTGCCGTTCCGTCTCCATCGATCCCGCCGACGAGACGGCGGTGATCGACGCGAAGGGACGCATTCTGACACCCGGCTATGTGGACATCCACGCACATGGCGCATGGGAGCATTCGTTTGACGACGGTCCGGAGGGCATCGACATCGCCCGTGCCGGTCACGCCGTTCATGGCACCACGCGTCAGGTGCTGTCGCTGATCACCAATCCGGTGGATGTCATCAAGCGCAACGTGGCCAATGTGCGCGCCAAGATGGATGAGCGCCCGGATGTGCTCGGCGCCCATCTGGAAGGCCCGTTCCTTGCGCTGGCTCGCAAGGGCGCCCATGACCCCGAGTGCCTCAAGGATCCGGTTCCCGAGCTTGTGGACGAGCTGCTGGATGCCGCCGACGGCTGCATCCGCCAGATCACCATCGCTCCCGAACTGCCGCATGGCATCAGCGCGATCAAGCAGTTCGCCGCGGCCGGCGTTGTGCCGGCGGTCGGCCACTGCGACGCCGACTATGAGACCGCCAAGCTTGGCTTCGACGCCGGTGCCGGCATCATGACCCACATGTTCAACGCCATGAACGGTCTGCATCATCGCAAGCCGGGTCCGATCCCCGCGGCGGTCGAGGACCCGCGCGTCATCATCGAGCTCATCAACGACGGCTTCCATGTGCAGAATCCGATGGTGCGCCTCGGCTTCGACTTCGCGCCCCACCGCATCGCATTCGTCACCGACGCCATGGCCGCCACCGACTGCCCGGATGGCCCCTACAAGCTCGGTGCGCTTGACGTGAACGTGGTGGACGGCCATGCCCGTCTCGTCTCCAACGGTGCGATCGCCGGTTCCACGCTGCTGCTTGAGGTCGCCGTGAAGCGCGCGGTGCTCGAACTCGGCTTCGAGGCGCCCGCCGCGGTCGAGGCGGCGACGCTCACCCCCGCCAAGGCGTTCGGCTTCGATCGTCCGAACCCGGTCACCGGCGCTCCGCTGGGACTGGTGGCGCCTGGATTCGCCGCCGACATTCTGCTCACCGACCCGGCCACATGGACGGTCGGCGAGGTCTGGTGCGCCGGCCGCAAGCTGGTGTGACCAGCGCCGACCGGAATGTCGCGCCGATCCGCGTGCTGCCATGACTGAGCGTTGCTGGTCATGAGCGGATGCGGCTGACCGTCGCATCGGATGCTCGATGGCCCCTATGGACTGGTTCCATAGGGGCCATCTCAATATGTGATCATGCGAAAGCGAGGGGAAAGAAGAGCGAAAACCGCTGCAACACCAAGGGAAAACAGGGAAAACAAGAGGAAAGCGGCCTTGGGAAATCCAATATGCAAACAAAAGGAAACGCAGGGTTAACAGGCGATTCGCATAGTATGCGATAACTCCATACGTTTCCCAGAGATCAGCCAAAAGCGACGCGGAACCGATGGAACGGCATCTGAGAGAGGATTTCCATTGAAGAACTACAAGAAACTGACTGCCGGTCTCGCGTCGCTCGTCGCCATTGCGTCGCTCGCGGCGTGCGGCGGCGTCAAGAGCGGCGACACCGTCGCATCCGGCAACACCATCACTATCGGCACCACCGATCAGATCACCAGCGTCGATCCGGCCGGCTCCTACGACAACGGCTCCTACGCCGTGCAGATTCAGATCTTCCCGTTCCTGTATGCGCAGGACTACAACACCTCCGAACTGAGCCCTGACATCGCCGCCGACGACGGCACGTGGAGCGACGACGGCACCGAGTTCACCGTCAAGCTCAAGTCCGGCATCAAGTTCGCCAACGGCCATGACCTGACCTCGTCCGACGTCAAGTTCTCCTTCGATCGCATCAAGAAGATCGACGACGCCAACGGTCCGAGCTCGCTGCTCGCCAACATCGAGTCCGTCGAGGCCCCCGACGACACCACCGTCGTGTTCAAGGCCGCGGTCAAGAACGATGTGACCTTGAAGCAGGTGCTTTCCAGCCCCGCCGGCCCGATCGTCGACGAGGAGGTGTTCGACGCCGACAAGCTCACCGACGCCGACACCATCGTCAAGGAGAAGCCGTTCGCCGGACCGTACTCGCTGACCGCGTTCAAGATCAACGAGACCGCCTCGTACACGAAGAACGCCGACTACAAGGGTCTGACCCCGGCGAAGAACGATGCCGTGCAGGTCACGTACTTCAAGAACGCGTCCAACCTCAAGCTCAACGTGCAGCAGGGCAAGGTCGACGTGGCCTACCGCTCGCTGACCCCGACCGATGTGGAGAGCCTGTCGAAGGACTCCAAGGTCAAGGTCGTCAAGGGCCCGGGCGGCGAGGAGCGTCTGCTCTCGTTCAACTTCAAGATCCAGCCGTATGGCGAGTCCCAGCCCGATGCCGATGCGGCCAAGGCCAAGGCCGTCCGTCAGGCGATCGCCAACCTGATCGACCGCGAGGAGCTGTCGACGAAGGTCTACAAGGGCACCTACACGCCGCTGTACTCGTTCATTCCCGACGGACTCGCAGGGCACTCCGACACGCTGAAGGAGGCCTACGGCGACGGCAGCGGCAAGCCCAGCGCCGAGAAGGCCGCCAAGGTGCTCAAGGACGCCGGCGTGCCGACGCCGGTCGATCTCAAGCTGCAGTACAACAACGACCACTACGGCTCGTCCTCCGCCGACGAATACGCGGCGATCAAGAACCAGCTGGAGGCCGACGGCCTGTTCAAGGTCGATCTGCAGTCCACCGAATGGACCCAGTACAACAAGGAACGCAACGTGACCGACGACTCCGACGGTTCGTACCCGGTCTACCAGCTCGGCTGGTTCCCGGACTACTCCGATCCGGACAACTATCTGTCCCCGTTCTTCCGTGAGGGCAACTTCGTCAACAACGGCTACTCCAGCAAGCAGGTCAACGATCTGATCGTCCAGCAGGCCGGCGAGCAGGACGCGACCAAGCGCGAGGATCTGCTCAAGCAGATCCAGGAGCTGGAGACCGAGGATCTGTCCACGCTGCCTCTGCTTCAGGGCGCGCAGGTCGCCGTGACGGGCTCGGATGTCAAGGGCGTCGTGCTTGATGCCTCCTTCCGCTTCCGCTACGCGTCGGTGACCAAGTAGTCGTAGTTCCATTCCGATCCCGGCTCCTCTCGGGCGGCCCCGCGCCGCGGCGAGAGGAGCCGGAATCGCCGTATCGTCCACCTTCACACCCTACAAAGGAGCATCGCGTGTCCAATAGCGCCACGACGGCAGCCGCAGGTGCCACGAAGACGACGAAACCGAAGAAAAACCACCTGTCAGGCGGATTCTTCAAATTCATCCTCATTCGTTTCCTTCTCATCATCCCGACCGTATTCATTCTGGTCACCATCGTGTTCTTCGTGATGCGCGCCACCGGAGACCCGATCTCCGCCGCGCTTGGCGGGCGCCTCGCCCCTGATGAACTGCAACGACGCATTCACGCCGCAGGATACGACCGTCCGCTCATCGTGCAGTACGTCGACTACCTCGGCGGTCTGCTGCATGGCGATCTCGGCGTCACGATGACCGACAACCAGCCCGTCATCTCGATTCTCACCCACTACGGGGCCGCGACGTTCGAGCTGGCGTTTCTGAGCCTGATCGTCGCACTCGTCGTCGGCATTCCGCTTGGCCGACTCGCGGCACGTCATCGTGATCGCGCCGGCGATGCCGGCATCCGCGTGTTCGCCATCCTGTGCTACGCCACGCCCGTGTTCTTCCTGGGTCTCATGCTCCAGCTCATCTTCGCGGTGTGGCTCAACGTGCTGCCTCCCTCGGGTCGCGTCGACTGGACCAGCGAGGCGCAGTTCGCCCGGCTGGTCTCGCCCACGGGCTTCTACATCATCGACGCGCTGCAGCTCGGCGACATGAGCGTGCTCGCCGACGTGCTTCGTCACGCGCTGCTGCCCTCGCTCGCGCTTGGATTGCTCACCGCCGGCGTGTTCATCCGACTGGTGCGCACCAATGTGATCTCCACCTACACATCGGGCTACGTGGAGGCCGCCCGTTCGCGCGGCGTTTCCGAAAAGCGCCTGCTTGACAAGCACGCCTGGCGTCCGGCGCTCATTCCGATCATCACCGTCATGGGCATGCAGATCGCGCTCATGCTCGCCGGCGCGGTGCTCACCGAAACCACCTTCGAATGGAAGGGGCTGGGATTCATGCTGTCCAACTACCTCAAGGCGCGCGACTTCGCGGCCGTGCAGGGCATCGTGATCCTCATCGCCATCATCGTCGCCGTCGTCAACTTCATCGTCGACGTGATCAGCGCGCTCATCGACCCGAGAGTGAGGTACTGACATGACCGAAAGCACCGCAACCAAGGTCGGCGTGCCCGGCGACAAGCGTCTGGGCGATCTCAAGGTCAACAAGCCGACCCCGTGGTACGACAAGATGCCCATCATACGCGATCTGAGGATCGCGGTCGGCTGGCAGCGGGGCATGCTCATCACCGGCCTTGTCATCACCGCGTTCTTCATACTGATCGCCATCTTCGCGCCCGTCATCGCACCGTACGGATACGCGCAGATGAAGGGCGCCGATGGCGTGGCGTTCCCCACGCAGTCGGCACCCGGGCCCGGTCACATCTGGGGCACCACGGTCGGCGGCTACGACGTGTTCAGCCGTACCATCTGGGGTGCGCGCACGGCGATCATCGCCATTGTCATCGCCGTCGTCCTGTCGATCTTCGCCGGCGTGCTGCTCGGCCTCGTCTCGGGCTACTTCGGCGGTTGGGTCGATCGCGTGCTCGTCGTCATCGCCGACGCGATCTACTCGTTCCCCTCGCTGCTGCTTGCCATTCTGATGGCGATCATGATCTCCGGCGGCCAGTCGGGTCTGTGGAGCGGCATCCTCGCATCCGGCATATCCATCACCGTGGTGTACATCCCGCAGTACTTCCGCACGATCCGCGCCGAAGTGGTACGCATCAAGTCGTCGGCGTACGTGGAAAGCGCCAAGGTGGTGGGCGCTTCCACATGGCGCATCATGACCCGTCACCTGCTGAAGAACTCCACGCGAACCCTGCCCGTCATTCTCACGCTCAACTCGTCGGAGGCGATTCTGACGCTGGCCGGACTCGGATTCCTCGGCTTCGGCATCGAACCGACATCCGCATCCGAATGGGGATACGATCTCAACCGCTCCGTGGCCGATGTGACCGCCGGCATCTGGTGGACGGCCGTATTCCCGGGACTGGCGATCGTGCTCATCGTGCTCGGCATCACGCTGGTCGGCGAATCGCTCAACGATCTCGCCGATCCGCGACTGCGCGCCCGCAAATCCGCCGGCGAGGTGATCGGCTCCATCGAGGACACGTCCGTCGACCCCAGCGAGAAGCCGGGCAAGGCGAACGAGGCCGTCGCCGAACTCCAGTTCGCAGGCAAATCGCAGGTGGTCGTCGAGATGCCGGGGGAGAAGCCTTCCTCAGTGGCGGCCGAAGCGAGTGAGACGCACGAATCATCGGCGTTGCCCTCAGCCAAGACCACCGCGAGCGAGGATGGAAAGGACGTGAATCATGACTGATGAGAACAAGGCAGCCGCGGCTGACGGCAATCTTGCCGAAATCAAGGATCTCAGCGTGTCGTTCATGACCGACGCCGGTTCGATTCGCGCCATCGACAAGGTGAACTTCACCATTCCACGAAAGACCGTGGTCGGCGTCGTCGGCGAGTCGGGATCCGGCAAGTCGGTGACCGCACGCTCGATCATCAAACTCCTGCCGGACACCGCCACCACGTCGGGGGCGATCTATCTGTCCAACCGCGCCGGAAGCGAGCGTCTCGACGTGCTGTCCCTCTCCGGTGAGGATCTGCGCCGCATGCGCGGCTCCGAAGCGGCGATGGTGTTTCAGGAGCCCAATTCGGTGCTCAATCCGGTCTACACCATCGGCTGGCAGATCGAGGAGGGACTTCGGGCCCATGGCATGAAGGACCGCAAGGAGCGCAGGGCCAAGGCCATCGACATCCTCAACAAGGTCGGCATCCCCGACGCCGAGACGCGCATCGACTACTATCCGCATCAGTTCTCCGGCGGACAGAAGCAGCGCATCGTCATCGCCATGGCGTTGGCGCTCAACCCGGGCCTCATTCTCGCCGACGAACCGACGACCGCGCTCGACGTGACCGTTCAGGCGGAGATTCTTGATCTGCTGCGCCTCGCGCGAGACGAATTCGATGCCTCGGTGCTCATCATCACCCACAACATGGGCGTCATCGCGGACATCGCCGACCAGGTGGTCGTCATGTATCGCGGCCATGTCGTCGAGCAGGGCGACGTGGAGCAGATCTTCTACCATCCCAAGGAACAGTACACGCAGCGGCTCCTTGCATCCGTGCCGCGCATCGGGCAGAAGCTCGTCGTGCGAGACGTGGATGGAAACCCCGTCGAACGTTCCGATGATTGGCGCACCCAGCCGCTTGCGGTCAAGGCGAAGGGGCTGACCATCACGTATCCGGGGCATCTCATGCAGCCGGATTTCGTGGCGGTCGACAACATCGACTTTGAAATCCACCGCAGCGAGGTGCTCGGACTCGTCGGCGAATCCGGTTCCGGCAAATCCACGACGGGGCGGGCGATCGCCGGCCTGCAGAAGGTGTCGGGCGGCTCGCTCAACGTGCTGGGCATCGAGATGAACGGTGTGAAGGAACGCGATTTCCGCCCCAAGCGCGCCGACATCGGATTCGTATTCCAGGACCCGGGATCGTCGTTCGATCCGTTGATGACCATCGCCGAAAACGTGGCGGAACCGCTCATCGTGCATGGACGATACGCATCCGTGAACGACGCCCGCGACTATGTGGGCGATCTGCTGGAGATGGTTCAGCTGCCGCGCGCCTATATGACTCGATTCCCGCACGAACTGTCTGGCGGACAGCGGCAGCGGGCGTCGCTGGCGAGAGGACTCGCCTTGAAGCCGTCGCTGCTCATCGCCGACGAGCCCACATCGGCGCTTGACGTGTCGGTGCAGGCCAAGGTGCTGGAGCTGTTCAAGCAGCTGCAGGCCGAAATCGGATTCGCATGCCTGTTCATCACCCATGATCTGGCAGTGGTCGACATGCTCGCCGACCGGATCATGGTGATGCACAAGGGGCGGATCGTCGAACACGGGGAGGCGGACGACATCATGCAGCGACCGCAGAACCCGTACACCAAGAAGCTGCTGGCATCGCTTCCCGTGCCCGATCCGCGCGAGCAGCGCATCCATCGCGCGCATCTGCACGAACTGCTCGCATCCGAACGGTAGCGGCAGACGCAGGCAGCACGGTGGCGGCAATCGGGACGATGCGATATGGACCGGCCCCGGATACTGGAGATCAGTGTCCGGGGCCGGTCCATATCGTCAGTCGGCTGCGTGGCGTGCGATTCCGGCAGTAGCAGCAGGTCGATCTTCGCGAAACCCCGGCGGGGCTCGGTGGTGAAGACCATGCCGGAGCGCGTGCCACGTCGTGCTTGCTGCACCGCACGGCACCGGTCACCCGGTCCGGTTTTTCCAATCGACAATATGACTTTGGGTACTGCCCTGAAGTTATGTGATGCTTTGCATATATCTAATCCTCGGAAACCGGTAGAGGTTGACAGGCCGAAAGAAAACAGTGCTGAATAGGCGTGTGTGCCCTTTTACAGGTTTTCTGCCCGACTGTAGGCATTAATATGCAGTCAGCTAGATATTTGTCTTTACGGCAGTATGTAGGCACTGGGTGCGGCGTTGGTGTCACGCCATTGGTCCTAGCGTGTCTTCATATTCGGGGGATACGCTGAAGCCAACAAGGAAAGTGAGGTAATGATATGAGTGCTTTATCTGTGCGTAAACGATCGAAAACGTTCGGCAACAGGATTGTTTGGCGCAAGGCCGTACAGGGTGCAAGGCGTAATGGGACGTCGCTTGAGGCTGAGCTCAGCCGCGTCATATCCCGGTATGCGAATATGGCTGATGGTGATTATGTGGACATGTCGTTGACGCCGTCGCCTACGGATACCGTCTTGCGCACGGACGCGGATTGGGATTCGTTCGCGCGTGAAATGGGGCTTGATGATTGAGGTCGCTTGGTCGAAAAACGCCAGGACTGATCTTGAAAGGCTGAAACGTTGGCGAAAGTCGTATGCGCAAGAGGTGTATCGTATTCTGCGCGAGGAATTGGCTGTGAACGGCTATGTAGGCGATGAATATAAGCCACATGTGCTAGCTAATCCGAATAGTCGTTTTTCGGGATGTATGGAATTTCATGCGTTCGACGATGTGCTTGTGCTGTACTACCCATCGTCCCCCGATGGTTTCGTGAGGATTGTCCGCGTGTGTACGCATGGGGAATTGTCTTCAGGCAGGTTCCATGCGGAATGGCCGTCGGCGCGTGGCTGAGGTCGTGCCGTGACTTTTCGACACGTAGGTTTGCATACAAGTCAAACTAGCGAAAATGACCGGGATAGCGCAAACAACGCTCAGCGGATATGAGACGGGACGCTACGACGTCCATTCCATGACGCTCGATAACGCCTTGCGATTATCGCGCGCCCTCGGGTGCCGTCCCGATGAACTGACGGACGGCTACCCCGAATAAACGAAATGCATTAGGTCCTTTCAACCGCGTTATCTTAACACCAGCAAATGAAGAGGGTTACTTTACAATATCGAGGCCAAGTTCTGGCCAAGTTCTGGTGACGTAGCCGGAATAGTCATGGATTTGACTGCTGCGGTGCGTGTGCTCTATGGGGGCAGCGTTATGGATCACGCTGAAATGTTTGGATTTGCGACCGTGCTCGGTCGCGTGTTGCGCCGGCAGAATGTGCTGCTGGCGCCGCTCAAGCATATCGAAAAACAGCTGGAATTGGTTCAGCAGTATATGCGGCTGTGCGAATCCGCTGCTTTGCATACTGCAGCATTGCAGTTCAAGGGATCCATGGGGGACGACAATACGCTTGTTCAATATCCATTAACCGATTCGTCTCAACATAGAAGTATTGAAGGGCAGATACATGACATTTGTCTAGCTTTGAAGAAACTAGGATTTACTGTTTGGAGACGTATAGCCTTCTCTGAGAAGCATGTTGCATGCACCCCAAGCGTCGTGCAAGTGGTTATTCCTGGTCTTGAAAGATTCCATGTAATAAGGCATGGATTTATAGGTGAGCCAATAGGAAGACTGAGAACACATGACAGCGTTATCCAATCAAGAAGGAAGACATCCTGATGCGGGGCTTTCTTGTATTGAGCCAGGCTTTGCGTTGGGCGTTGGCGGGGATGACGCTGTCGATGCTGGGCAATGCGATCTTCGAGGGTGCGGTCATCCCCTCCATTCTGCTGGTAGGTCTGCCCGCATGGGTGATCGCATTCCGCAGGACCTTCGGTCTGATCGTCGACTTCGCCTCACCCGCCGCCGCGTGGGTCGTTCAACGCTGTGGCTCGTTCCGCGCGCTCGCCACCGCAGAAGGCATCGAAGGAGTGTTCTGCCTCGCAGTCGCGTTCGTACCGAGCGGTTGGGAGTACTGGAAATGGCTGCTGCTCGCGTTGTCATGCCTGTTGCTGATGACCGGCCAGATCATCGACGTGGCCGGCGAAGTGTTCGAGGTCGACGCGGCGGCTGGTGACGACGACATGCTCGTCCGGTACAGCGGATATGTCGGTGTGATCTCCAGCGTCGCAGGCACGCTGCTCGGTCAGGTCGCCGGCTCGGCCATCGCGAACGCCTCGATCACCGTGATGCTGCTTACGTCCGCCGTCCTGTCGCTCGGTTGTGCGGCGACCAGATTCCGTACGCGTGATCTCATGCCGGCTGGTACGAAGACCGGCACCGCGGTCGGCGACAGTTCCGATACCGTGCGTTCGGCGGCTGACTCCGACAGGGATACTGCCAGAATGAAGACGGGTGCTGACAACGGTGGCGCAACCGATACGGCAATCGGACAGCCAAGTCAGGATGATCGACCTGATGCCGATAGCCTAGCCAGGTCAGCCACGCGGCCTGTTTCATCTGATCATGCGGCCTCGTCGGCACCGGCGTCGACGCGCGGCAGACTGTTGGCAGCATCGCTGCTACTTGCGCTCATCCCGTCGTTGTGGACAAGCTATGCGATGCTTGGACTCGGAGCAACGTACGGTGGCGATGCATTGACCCTTCTCTACGCATTCGGCGGTGTGGGCGGCATACTCGGATCGATCCTGTACATGCGCTGCTCGCGTCGGCTCGGTATGCGCTGCATCGCCGCGATCGGCGTCGCAACGACTGCGGCCAGCCTCGTGATCGTGCTGATCCCCGCGCTGACGGCTGCATGCGTGACATGGCTGATCAACGGATTCGGCTACGGACTGCTCGCGCAGGCTGTGATCGTCTCACGGCAGCTGCTTCTGCGCGGCGATGATCTGGCCCGCTTCTCCGGCCGCGCACGATTCGCGTTCGCGGCCGGCAGCGCCGTCGGCACATGGGTTGGCTGGCTCGGCAGCGCACACTGGCAGATGCTGGCCGTGATCGCACTGGTCCTGTGCGCCGGATTCCTGCCGCTGCTCCCCGCCCTGCCGCAGCATAGAGCCAAGTGACTCGAACCCGATACTGGTTGATTCGTGTTCTTATTCATCAGCCGTGGTCGTGTGGACCTCGGCGATCTCGCATCGCGTCCGTCGCGGCCTCCGTCCCCGGCTGCAAATCAACCTGAGACTCGTCGGACGGACTGATCAGACGGAAGAAGGCACCCGTGCCAATCAGTCCGCGGTGCGCTTTCAAAAGCGGGATGACATTCGTGTCGTCAATGCAACTCGCCATCGGCGACGAACAGTGCGTGCGCATCGCCCTTGGCCTTGTTCTCGAGGTATCGGCGGAACAGGGCGAGCCGTTCGACGGTGCTTTGGGCGAGCGGCTGGGGGAGCGCATCCAAATCGAACCAGCCGACGTTGAGGCTCTCCTCGTCGCCGACGAACGGTTTGGTGTTGCCTCCCGGCTTCAACGCGCACAGGAACGAATGATCCATGTACATCGTGTTGTCGCCGTTCGCATACGTGATCACCCGATCGGACGAGGTGACAGCCACCAGATCGGTGACAACCGCATCCACACCGGTCTCCTCCTTGATCTCGCGCACCACCGTGTCCGCCGGCTGCTCGCCTGGCTCGTTGATGCCGTAGACCATCGCCCATTCGCCGGTGTCGGAGCGGCGCCCCAGCAGCAGGCGCCCCTCGTCATCCAGCACGCAGCCGGTCACGCCGTTGAGCCAGAGGAGATCATGGCCGATTTTTTTGCGTAGTTCGAGTACGAATTGTGGGGTTGGCATGGAGGTCCTACCTTTCGATCGGCCATGATCCTTCG
>NZ_RQSP01000025.1:8765-8920 GCF_009078285.1 Bifidobacterium jacchi | reverse complement strand
GCGGCCGCTTGTGGTGCGGCCGCTCACTTCGCCTACGAACAGTCCGCTGGACTGTTCGTTTGACGGCTCAGCATGGCCGATTTTTTTGCGTAGTTCGAGTACGAATTGTGGGGTTGGCATGGAGGTCCTACCTTTCGATCGGCCATGATCCTTCG
>NZ_RQSP01000025.1:0-8720 GCF_009078285.1 Bifidobacterium jacchi | reverse complement strand
GCGGCCGCTTGTGGTGCGGCCGCTCACTTCGCCTACGAACAGTCCGCTGGACTGTTCGTTTGACGGCTCAGCATGGCCGATTTTCTTTCTCAGTTCGAGTACGAATTGTGGGGTTGGCATGGAGGTCCTACCTTTCCGGCTTCAGTTGCGGGAGGCGGCGGCCTGGTCGGCCATCCACGCCTCGACGTCGTCGGGCTGCTTGGGAATGCCGGCGGAAATCCATTCAGGGCCGTTCTCGGTCATCAGCACGTCGTCCTCGATGCGAATGCCGATGCCGCGATATTCCGGCGGGATAAGCAGATCATCCTCGCGGAAGTAGAGGCCCGGTTCGATGGTGAAGATCATGCCGGGCGTGATCTTCGCACCCTGATACGACTCGTAACGAGCCTGCGCGCAATCGTGCACGTCAAGACCGAGATGATGCGCCACGCCACAGGCCAGCCAACGACGATGCTGCTGGCCTTCGGGGGAGAGGGACTCCTCGACGCCGACCGGCAGCAGTCCCCACTCGTGCAGACGCTCGGCGATCACCCGCATGCATGCATGATGGATGTCCGAATACGTGGCGCCTGGCTTGGCCGCCTCGAATCCGGCCTGCTGCGAATCGAACACCGCCTGATAGAGACGACGCTGGAAATCAGTGAACTTGCCGTTGGTCGGGAACGTGCGCGTGATGTCGGCCGTATACAGACTGTTGACCTCCACACCGGCGTCGATGAGCAGCAGATCGCCACGGCGCACCACGCCCGTGTTGCGCATCCAATGCAGAATCGGCGCGTGCTCGCCGGACGCGATGATCGTGTCGTAGCCGAGCGCATTGCCCTCCTCACGCGCCACCGCGTTGAACGCACCTTCGAGAATGCGTTCCGAACGCGGCTTGTCGAGCGCCTCGGGGAGCTTGGAGAGAATATGGTCGAATCCGTGCTTCGTGGCGGCCACGGCCTTGCGCATCTCGCCGATCTCGTATCTATCCTTGACCATGCGGGCCTCGGCAGCGAACTCGTGCAGCTTGTCGTCATCGGCGCTGTTGTTGTCGGGATCCGTGTAGCCGTTCGCCTCGCGAATCGACTCGACCAGCGCCGTGACCTGCGGATCGGCATCCGCGATCACGCGTACGCGCACCGCACCCGTTTCGGCTCCGACATCCTTGGACAGCGCATCCGCCAGCTGGGCGATGTCATGCGTCTCGATGCCGGTCATCGCCGTCATCTCCTTGAGACCGGCGCGCGGGCCCACCCAATACTCGCCATAGTGGGCGTTCATGAAGAAGTCCTGGGTGGAATAGTCGGCGCGCGGCGCGACGAACAGTTCGGGAGTGTGCGTGACGCCGCGCTTCGCCTCATCCGAATCGGGATCGACCGGATTGAGCACCAGCACGGCACCCGCCTCGTAATCCTGACCAAGACCCGTGTAGTAGGCGAACGTGGTGTCCGGACGGAACATGTAGTCGCAGTCGTTGTTACGCACCTTGGGCTGGCCTGCGGGAATCACCAGACGCTCGCCAGGGAAGCGCCGACCGAGCGCCGCAAGACGGGCCGGCGTGTACTTCGAGGACTCAAGCGGCTCGACATCGGGCTCGCTGGAATCCCAGCCGGTCTTCATGAAGTCGATGAACGCCTCGGAGCGCGGACGCAGCGACCGGTTGTTCACACGGTCGCTCATCGCCTGATCGTCGCCGGGGGCGCTCGCCGCCTCCTGTGCCTCGTATTCCTTGTCTTTGTCGGTGATGACTTCGCCCATGTGCGTGCTCCTTATGCGATGCGCTGATGCTGTGGTCGCATGCCGGTGACCGCTGTCGCTGAGCGACGCCCGCCGCCGACAATGCCGTTCCCATCCTAGTCGCTTATGCAAGGTCGGCGTGCACCGGCCTTGCATAAGCCTTATCGGCATCAAGTGCATCTGCAACTACAGCGTCGACAGCAGCGATCGGCACATCGAGCGGAATTCGCTGACGTAGCCGCCGCCGAAGAACACGCAGTGGCCGGCGATCGGATACAGCTGCCAGAGCGTCATGCGCTCCTGCCAGCCCGCCTTGAGCGGATGCACCGACATGTAGCCGTCCATGATCTCGGTCAGATACGACATGCCGAACAGGTGCAGCATCGCAAGATCCTCCTCACGATGCCCGCCATGCGCGGCCGGATCGATCAGCACCGCCTCGCAATGCCCGCGATCCGCAGTCCACATCACGTTGCCGCTCCACAGATCGCCGTGCACGCGTGCCGGTTTGTCGTCGCCGGCGCGTCCGAGCAGTGTCGGCAGCGCGTCGATGATTCGTCTGGTCGTGTCAAGATCGCCCTGCGTCAGCTCGCCGCGTCGGATGCCAAGCTCGACCATCGGCAGCAGACGGCCCTGTGCGAAATAATCGGCCGCGTTCGCCCACGTGCCGGTGTCCATCGGCACCGGGTCCTGAAGCGGGCCGAAATAGCAGGTGCCGTCGTAGCCCTCGGGAGCCGAGCCGAAATAGTCGGCGCCGGCGTCGTGCATGCGCGCGAGGGCGGCGCCGAAGTCGTGCGCCGCCTTCGCGGTCGGATAGGAGGGTTTGACGCGTTCTATGTCCAGATGGTCGTCGCCCCAGCCTTCGACCTCGACCACGCGCGGGCCGCCAACGGCCTGCGCCTTGCCAAGCCACTGAAGGCCACGGCCCTCGCATTCGAAGAATCCCTGCGGCGCCCATGCGCGCGATTTGCGATAGATGTCCATTGCCGTTCCTTTGCTGCCGTTCCTTTTCCGTTGCCGCCATTGTGTCCATTTAGCGAGACAACGGCATGGATTGGCGTATTCTTGGAGTGCGTCGGGTACGCTGGTCTCGCTGAACGGCAACCCGTGCCGATCACACATGATCATCCAAGGAATCGTACAAGAGGAATCATGAACTTCTTCCAAGCCATTATTCTGGGGCTTGTGCAGGCCCTGACCGAGTATCTGCCCGTGTCGTCGAGCGCGCATATCCGCATCATCGGCGATCTGATGATCGGGTCGGATCCGGGCGCCGCGTTCACCGCGATCATCCAGATTGGTACGGAGCTGGCCGTGCTGCTGTATTTCCGGCGCGACATCGTTCGCATCCTCTCGCATTGGTTCGGATGCCTGTTCGGGCGTAACGGCTCCGATCTGCGGCATCGCATGGGCAAAGGCGACAAGGACGCGCTGCTCGGCTGGTACATCATCATCGGCACGCTGCCGATCGTGATCGCCGGTCTGGTGTTCAAGCACGCGATCGAATCGACATTGCGCAATCTGTGGATCACCGTCGCCGTGCTGCTGATCTTCGGTGTGCTGCTGTGGATCGTCGATGATCGCTCCCGGCAGATCAAGCGCATCGACGACATGAACGTCAAGGAGGCCGCCATCTTCGGCATCGGCCAGATGCTGGCGCTCATTCCCGGCGTGTCGCGTTCCGGCGGCACGATCACCTTCGGCCGCGCGATGGGCTACACGCGAGAGGCCGCGGTTCGCGTCGCCTTCCTGATGGCCATTCCCGCGGTGTTCGGCGCGGGCATACTGGAGGCGGTTTCCGCGATCAAGGACTATGCGGCGGGAGACCTCGCCGGCACGCCGTTCCCGGGCTGGGGGCCGACCATTGCGGCGACGATCGTGTCCTTCCTTGTGGGATACATCGTCATCATCGGATTCCTCAAGTTCGTTTCCACGTTCTCCTACAAGGCGTTTGCGATCTACCGCATCGGGCTGGCCGTGGTCGTGGCGATCCTGCTGCTGACCGGCGCGCTCGCCCCCTATGAGCCGGCCTCCGTCGCGGCGGCGCTCGCCTGAGACGCGGGCATGTGACGGGCCGCAATCAGGCCTACGAAGCGGGACTGAGGGGTAGTGAATTCGTCAATGAATTTCTGACACAGGCCACTAGCACGGCGTGCCGTTGGCCATGCCGCGCAGAAACTCCTCCGTCTCGCGTACGAGCTGCTCGGCCTGAGGGGCACCGGGGGCGGCGCTTTTCGCCGCAGCGGCATCGGCGTCATACTGGCGTTCCAGCCGCTGCACGTGCTGTCTGACCGTTTCGCTGCACTCGGTCAGCAGCGTCGCTCGCTGGGCCCACAGCCTCGCCTTCTGTGGCAGGCACCCCTCATCGAGCGGATGGGCGATCAGTTCCGAGACGGCTCTCGTCAGTTCCAGACTGCCTTGGGCGCATGGCAGATCGCCGAGGTACTGCGGAATCGACACCCACATCGAAGTGGTGCGGTATCCGTCGTCGGCCGCCATCGAATCGAGCACGGTGGGTATGCCGACGGGCCCGCTGTATTCTCGATCCTGCTCGCACTGGCACGATCCCTCGCTGATGCTGACCGGCAACGGTCTGGTATGCGGGCACGGGGCGAACATCGACCCCAGTGTGACGATGCGGTCCACATCAAGCTCCGCCGCGATGTTGAGCGTCTGACGGCAGTATGACATCCATCGGTAGTTCGGCTCAGGCGCGATCTGCGCATACATGCGGACGCCGCCGTCGAGCATGATCTCGTAGAACGTGGTCTGCGGCCAGACGATGCGTGCCCGCCCTGTGACATGGCAGATCACCGGACGGACCGACTGGTAGTCGTAGTATCCGTCGCAGGTGATGCGTCGCACCTCGCGACACTCATATGTGGACGTCAGATGCCTGATGACGTCGCTCGCGGCCTGCGCGGCATCGTTCCAGCCTTCGAACGCGGCGAGCATGACGGTCTCCGGCCGCTTCGCTTCCTCACTCATATTTACCAATGTAACGGTTTTGCCGTCGCCGGTTACGGCTTATGCCGCTGGTGGAATCCGCTGCTGTTTGCTTGTGTCGAGCTGTCCGCCCACATGCCGTGCCTGTTGAATCCCTGATGGCGCGGATGGCGCGGATGGCGCGAAGGATGGCGCGACACGCTGGGGTTGCGTTTTTCGAGAGGTTGCGTATAGTAGTCATTCGTGCTTGGACGGCAGCAATGCCGTTGACACAGTGCGGACATAGCTTAGTTGGTAAAGCGCAACCTTGCCAAGGTTGAGACCGCGGGTCCGAGTCCCGTTGTCCGCTCTAAGGTCCCAAGAGTTGACGACCTTACGGTGGGTTAGCCAAGCGGTTAGGCAGCGGCCTGCAAAGCCGTATAGACGAGTTCGACTCTCGTACCCACCTCTCCGGATGAGCGCGGCTCAGATGGCAGACCGGGCGGTTGGCGCAGAGGTAGCGCACTTCCCTGACACGGAAGGGGTCACAAGTTCGAATCTTGTATCGCCCACTCGACATAACTGCATACGGGTGATTGGCGCAGCGGCTAGCGCACTTCCTTCACACGGAAGGGGTCGTAGGTTCGATTCCTACATCACCCACTGATCCTCTGCTTCTCACGGCGGAGGATTATTGCGGACATAGCTTAGTTGGTAAAGCGCAACCTTGCCAAGGTTGAGACCGCGGGTCCGAGTCCCGTTGTCCGCTCTCATGCGAAAGCCCCGGAAGGGGCTTTTTGTTTTTCGTCTTGTTTCCCGGCCATTGCGGCCATTGCGCAGGTTCTTCTCGCGGTTTCCTCTCATAAATGGCCGATGATTGTGAGCCGATGATTGCCGATGATTGCGATGATTGCGAGCATTGCTTGCGCCGCGGCGAACGCGTCGCGCAAACCGTGCCATGCCCTGTGCCCAGCCGATTCGGCAAACGTCTCATCGCAGTCGTCCCAATGCCGTTCCCAGCGTTCTCCCCAATGTCGTACACCCAACCTATCGTGTCGCATGTTGGTTACCAGTCCAGGCCTGCACATTGGTAACGCGGGCCCCGATAGCAAAGGACACATCATGGCGCAAGGCTCCATCTCCATCACGGTCAACGACGAAGCAAAGGAGGTGGAAGCCACCACCACCGGCGTCGAGCTGTTTGCCGACGACAAGAACATCATCGCCGTACGTCTCAACGGCGAACTGCGTGATCTGTACACGCCGCTCCAGGACGGCGACACGGTCGAACCCGTCGCCCTTGACAGCGAGGATGGTCTGGGCATCATGCGGCATTCCGCCACGCATGTCATGGCCCAGGCGGTTCAGGAGCTGTTCCCGAATGCGAAGCTCGGCGTAGGTCCGATCATCAAGGACGGCTTCTACTACGATTTCCAGGTCGATCAGCCGTTCACCCCGGACGATCTCAAGAAGATCGAGCAGCACATGCAGCGGATCGTCAAGTCCGCGCAGTCGTTCCGCCGCCGCGTGGTGAACGAGGACGAGGCCCTTGCCGAAGAGGCCGATCAGCCGTTCAAGATCGAGCTCATCAAGGACAAGGAGGCGCATCTCGATCCGTCGACCGCCACCGAGATCTCCGGCAAGGAGCTGAGCTTCTACGACAACGTCGACCGTGACGGCAACGTCGTGTGGAAGGATCTGTGCCGCGGTCCGCACCTGCCGAACACCCGCTTCATCAAGGCGTTCAAGATCGAACGCTCCGCGGCCGCCTACTGGCGCGGCAGCGAGAAGAACCCGACCATGCAGCGCATCTACGGCACCGCGTGGGCCACCAAGGAGGATCTCAAGGCGTATCAGACCCGTCTTGAGGAGGCCGCCAAGCGCGACCACCGCAAGCTGGGCGCCGAAATGGATCTGTTCTCCTTCCCCGAGGAGATCGGACCGGGCCTTGCCGTGTTCCATCCGAAGGGCGCCGCCGTCATCAACGCGATGGAGGACTACTCGCGCAAGCTGCACCGCAAGTACCACTACAGCTTCGTGCAGACCCCGCACATCACCAAGGGCGGTCTGTATGAGACCTCCGGCCACCTGCACTGGTACAAGGACTCGATGTATCCGGCCATGCGACTGGACGAGGAGCGCGACGCCGACGGCAACATCACCAAGCAGGGCTTCGACTACTACTTGAAGCCGATGAACTGCCCGATGCACAACCTCATCTTCAAGTCGCGCCAGCGCTCCTACCGCGAGCTGCCGCTGCGCCTGTTCGAGTTCGGCACCGTGTATCGCTACGAGAAGTCCGGCGAGGTGCATGGTCTGACCCGCGTGCGTGGTCTGACGCAGGACGACTCCCACATCTACTGCACCCGCGAGCAGATGAAGGGCGAGCTGACGAATCTGCTGACCTTCGTGCTCAACATGCTCAAGGACTTCGGCCTGTCCGATTTCTATCTGGAGCTGTCCACCAAGGATCCGAACAAGTACGTCGGTTCCGACGAGATCTGGGAGGAGGCCACCAATACGCTTCGTGAGGTCGCCGAGGCATCCCACCTCGACCTCGTGGCCGATCCGGGTGGCGCCGCGTTCTACGGACCGAAGATCTCCGTGCAGGCGCGTGACGCGATCGGCCGCACCTGGCAGGTGTCGACCATCCAGCTTGATTTCAACCTTCCGGAGCGATTCAAGCTGGAGTACATCGCCGCCGACGGCACGCATCAGCGTCCGGTGATGATCCACCGCGCGCTCTTCGGCTCCGTCGAGCGTTTCTTCGCCGTGCTGCTCGAACATTACGCCGGCGCGTTCCCGGTGTGGCTCGCCCCGGTGCAGGTGACCGGCATTCCGGTCGCCGACGAATTCGCTCCTCATCTCAAGAGCTTCGTGGAGTCGCTTGAGGAGGACGAGGTCCGCTGCGAGATCGACTGGTCCGATGATCGTTTCGGCAAGAAGATCCGCAACGCGTCCAAGTCGAAGGTGCCGTTCACGATCATCGTCGGCGGCGAGGATGTCGAGAACAACGCGGTCAGCTTCCGCTTCCGCGATGGCAGCCAGCGCAACGGCGTGCCGGTGGACGAGGCCAAGGCCGACATCCTTGCGATCATCGCCAACCATGCGCAGGTCAACAGCGCCGAGGACTTCGACGCCGCACTGGCCAACGCCTGAGCCGCGAGCCGCAAGTCGCGAGCCGCGAGCCGCAAGTCAGACTGACGTCTGTTCGCGATAACGCGATCCTGACGCAATATCGGGGCGATCCCGGTAGGGTGGTCGGCAGTACGGCTGCGGCGGACAAGGGCCGTCGTGCATATGCGCTATGCATCATGCACGACGGCCCTTGTCGTATGCGGATTCGCGTGATGTTCAGCTGCGATCCCAGCTGCGATTCGAGGAAATCCAAGAAATTCGATAATCCAGATATCCAGATAATTCAGATAATCCGGATAATCCGGATAGTTCAGAAAAGCCGGGAAACCGATGGAATAGAGCGCTTGCAAAGCTTGCAAAGCGAATGCGATCCCGCCATCGGCGCCCATCAATGGCGCCCATCGCCGCATTCGGCATTTACAACGTTTTCACCTGCATGTCACCTGAACATATCCTGTGATGCCCGGTGAGCCGTGGGACGCAACGCGAAACGAGCCCGCTTTTGCGTTCCATCCCACGAAACCACGGCAAATCGTGGGATGCAATGAAGAAATCCCCGTGAATCGCGTCCCATCCCACTGATCCGTGGGACGCAGCGCAGATTGAGGCCATTATTGCGTTGCGTCCCACGAAATCATGGCAGATCGTGGGACGCAATGCGGAACTAGCCCGATTTTGCGTTCCGTCCCACCGGGCATCACTCCAAACCAGCCACGTCACGGATGCCACGCCAGAGAACCGCCATTTTCCAACGTTTTCACCTGCATGCCACCTGAACATATTCTGTGATGCCCGGTGACTCGTGGGACGCAACGCGAAACGAGCCCGCTTTTGCGTTCCATCCCACGAAATCATGGCAGATCGTGGGATGCAATGCGGAAATCCCCGTGAATCGCGTTCCGTCCCACTGATCCGTGAAGTGGCCTGATTTTTGTTCC
>NZ_RQSP01000024.1:31579-41715 GCF_009078285.1 Bifidobacterium jacchi | reverse complement strand
GGCCTGGTCATGCCCGAATGCGGCGGCCTCGACCTCAAACTCCCCGGACGCCAATAACCAGTAGGAACACCCCCCGAAACCAACCCACACAAACACCCGAAGAGTCGTTTTTCTCGTAGATAATCCTGATTTCGGGAAAGCTACGAGAAAAGCTTGCGCTACAAGGCCTATTTGCGCCAGTTTTTCTCGAGCTCAGGGCAAATCTCGAGATTCTCTTGCGCTGTGCAGTGGGCGCTGTGCAGTGGGGTTGCACAAGGATATCCCGAATTTCGATCGCGGCCGACTCGTCAGTGAATTAAATTCAGTGAACACAATTCGGGAGCATCACTCAATCACGTGTGAAACGGACCACTGGTATACGCCGTTCAGGTAAACGCAGGTCAATTACGCGCTTTCAGTCGGCCAGACGCAGCCAAACCGAGGTGTCCTGCGGCAGACGACCATCATCGGTGAGCGGGCCGGATGCGAGCAGCACGTCGCCTTTCGGCAGCGCGGCGGGGGTGGCGCCGAAATTCGTGATGTTCGCCCAGCCGTTCGCGCGGCGATACGCGATCACACCGCCCGGCTGGCCGTCGGCACCATCCCGCAGGCCACTCGGCCGATCTTCGGCAAGCCAAGTGCATCTCGTGTCCACGGTCTGCAGCTCGTGCCGCAGCGCCAGCACCCGCCGGTAGAAATTGAGCATCGACCCGGCATCGGCGTCCTCGACATCCACGGCGAAATCCTTGAACCACTTGGGCTGGGGAAGATGCGGTTCGCCGGTCGCGTCGTCGGTCGGCTCAGCTGCCGCCTCACCAGCCTCACCAGCCTCACCACCCGCCGCGCTCCCGTCGGCGGCGCGCGCCGGCGAGAAGCCGAACGAGCCGCCGTGGCCGAACTGGTCGCCCGGCCGGTCCAATATCGGCGCATCCGAGCCAACCCACGGCAGCGGCACGCGGCACCCGTCGCGTCCCTTGGTGGACTCCTCGCGATCGCTGCGCAGCGGCCACGGATCCTCCAGCCGATCCCACGGAATGTCCGGCACCTCGAACAGACCCAGCTCCTCGCCCTGATACACGTACGCCGAGCCGGGCAGCGCCATCTCCAGCATGAGCGCCGCCCGGGCGCGCTTCAATCCGAGCGGTCGGTTCTCGACATAGGTGCGTCCCATGCGCAGCGCCCAATCGGCGCTGATCTGATGATATTCGGGCGTCGGCACCTGCGGCAGCGCGTAGCGGCTCGCGTGGCGATGCACGTCATGGTTGCTCATCACCCACGTCGAGGTCGAGCCGGAGCGCTGTGCGCACGCCAGACCTTCGCTGATCGCCGCATGCATCGCATCGAACGTCCAATCGGCTTTGGCGAACTCGAAGTTGAAGATCTGCCCCAGATCGTCGGGCGAGGCGTACAGGTACTGCCGTTCGGGGCGCACCCACGCCTCGGCCACGGCGAAACGCGGCGGATCGTAGCGGTTGAACACCTCGCGACGCCACTCATGGTAGATCTCGTGCACCTCATTGCGATCCAGCACCGGGTGCGAGCCGTCCGCGGGCATGTCGTTGGTGCTCATCACGCCGTAATCGTCCAGATCGTCGCGATCAAGATCCTTGGCAAGCGCCTGCGCCACGTCCACGCGGAATCCATCGACGCCGTGATCGCACCAGAATCGCAGGGTCTTCAGGAAGTCGTCGCGTACCTCGCGGTTGTCCCAGTTGAAGTCGGGCTGCTCCTTGGTGAACATGTGCAGATACCATTGTCCGTCCGGCACACGCGTCCATGCCGGGCCACCGAAATGGTTCACCCACGTGGTCGGCGGTTCGTCGCCGTTCGGTCCCTTGCCGTCGCGGAAGATGTAGCGCGCGCGTTCCGGGGAGCCGGGGCCGGCCTTGAGCGCCTCCTGGAACCAGGGGTGCAGGTGCGAGCTGTGGTTCGGCACGATGTCCACCACCACCTTGATGCCGGCGGCATGCGCGGCGTCCGTGAGTCTGCTGAAGTCGTCCATCGTGCCCAGGCGCGGATCGACGGCGCGATAGTCGGCCACATCGTAGCCGCCGTCGGCCAGTTCGCTCGGGTAGAACGGCGACAGCCAGATCGCGTCCACGCCGAGGCGCTTGAGATACGGCACCTTTTCGGTCACGCCGTTGAGATCGCCGATTCCCGAGCCGGTGGTGTCCTTGAAGCTGCGCGGATACACCTGATAGACCACCGCCTGCCGCCACCACGGCGCCGGGTCGGTCGGATCGGCGGTGGTTGGCTTGGTCGCGCGCATCGCATCGGTTTCATTCGTCATCATGCCTGTCCTTCCTGATTGCCGCTGATTGCCGCTGATTGCCGCATTGACGATCATGCATGATTATCGCAAGCCGTGCGCACAAACCGCCACTGCAAAACCAAGGTTGTGCAAACCAAGGTTGTGCAAACCGGCGCTGTACAAACCACGGCTGCGCAAGCCGGCGCCGCGCCAGCCGAGGCTGCCGCAAGCCGCCGGCGCGCAAGCCGAAGCGCGTGGCGGGGATTGTAGCGGCAATGCGATACGCTGTACTGTTCCGTTCATGGTAAGGAAAGGGGCGCCACGATGGTGGATGCGCATGATGCTGAGGTTTACAGCGCGAAGGATTCGCGCCTGATCTGGATCGACTGCGAGATGACCGGACTTGACATCTTCGGCGGCGACGAGCTGGTCGAGGTGTCCGTGGTGCCCACCGACTTCGACCTCAACGTGCTGGACGAGGGTGTCGATTTCGTCATCAAGCCGAGCCAGAAGGCCGTGGACCATATGAACGACTTCGTGCGCAACATGCACACGCGTTCCGGGCTGATCAACGAATGGGAGCATGGCCTGAGCCTCGAGGAAGCCGAGAAGAAGGTCACCGAATACGTGCTGCGTTTCACGCCGGAAGGTGTGCGCCCGCTTCTCGCCGGCAACACCATCGGAAGCGACAAGAAGTTCCTTGACCATTACATGCCTGGCCTCATGAGCCACCTGCACTACCGCAGCGTGGATGTGAGCACCTTCAAGGAACTGGCCCGCCGCTGGTATCCGGCGGTCTATGAGAACCGTCCGCCGAAGAACGGCGGCCACCGCGCGCTCGCGGACATCATCGAATCACTTGACGAGCTGCGCTACTATCGCAAGGCGTTCATGGCGCCGGTCCCCGGCCCGGACGAGACGGCGGCCAAGGCCATCGCCGCCGAGATCGAGGAGACCAGCATCCTGAACAAGTGATGTAGTGAACAAGTGACGTAGTGAACAAGTGACGCCAAGCGGTCACCATTCGCAGACGTGGCCGCCGATGATTCCGCCGGCGCAGTCGGCATGAATGGCATGATCGGCATGATCGCTACGTCGGCGTGAGCGTCGATCAGCGGCGGCGGGCAGCGGTGGAACGCCAGGTACGCGCCGGCGGACGGCAGTGGGAATTCGATACGACAGGGACGATGCGATGAGACAATCCGAGGCACTCGCCATCCTGAACGCCGGCGCGAACGTGTTCCTGACCGGTGCGCCCGGTGCCGGCAAGACCTATACGCTCAACGAGTTCATTCGCGGGGCTCGTGCGGATGGCGCCGATGTGGCGGTCACCGCGTCCACCGGCATCGCCGCCACGCATATCAACGGCCAGACCATCCACTCGTGGAGCGGCGTGGGCGTGGCCACATCGCTGACCGCGAATCTGTTGAAGCTCATCCGCTCACGCCGCAAGCGCAAAATCGAAGCCACCGACATCCTCGTCATCGACGAGGTGTCGATGCTGCACGCCTGGCTGTTCGACATGGTCGATCAGGTATGCCGGGCGGTGCGCCACGATCCGCGGCCGTTCGGCGGCATCCAGGTGGTGCTTTCGGGCGATTTCTTCCAGCTGCCGCCGGTTTCCGTCTCCGGTCGCAACAACGATCTGATCGCGCCCACGCCGGAGTTCGTGGCCGCCCGGGAACGGTATGCGCGGGCCGGGCGCAACCCGGAGGGTTTCGTCACCGAATCGCTGGTATGGGATGAGCTGAACCCGGTCGTCTGCTACCTGACCGAGCAGCACAGGCAGGACGCCGGCGATCTGCTCACGGTCCTGACCGATATCCGCCGCAGCGCCGTGACTCAATCCGACCGGGATACGCTGGTCACACGTTTGGGCCGCATGCCCGAGCCCGGACAGGTCGCCGTGCATCTGTTTCCGGTCAATCGGCAGGCCGACGGGCTCAATGACCTGCGATTGCGCCAGATTCCGAGCGAAGTCCATGAATTCCATGCCGAAGCCGCAGGCCCGGTCAACCTGGTCGATCGGCTCAAGAAGAACATGCTCGCCCCCGAACGGCTGGTGCTCAAGGAGGGTGCGGCGGTCATGGCCCTGCGCAACGACGCCGACCGGCAGTTCGTCAACGGCTCGCTCGGCACCGTGCGCGGATTCGTGCCGGAGACCAAAGGCGGCTGGCCGATCGTGGAATTCGAGAACGGCAACATCGTCACGATGAAGCAGGCCTCATGGGAGATGATGGACGGCGAGACCGTGCTCGCATCCGTTCATCAGGTGCCGTTGCGCTGCGCGTGGGGCATCACCATCCACAAATCGCAGGGCATGACGCTCGACCGCGCGGTCATGGATCTGCGCCGCACGTTCGCGCCCGGCATGGGCTATGTGGCGCTCTCCCGCGTGGAGTCGTTGGATGGACTCTATCTGGCCGGCGTCAACGAACGCATGTTTCTGGTTTCGCCCGATGCCGTGGTGCTTGACGGCGACTTGCGTGAGGCTTCGGCTGCCGCCTCCGACCGGTTGGCTGATGAAGGCGTCGCCGCGTTCAAGCCCTCCGCCACCGCGCTCGACGCCGCACACGCCGCAGATGACGACTTCGCACAGGATGCCTTGTTCTAATGTCCTGCGTCAGAAGTTCGTTGATTATGTTGTTGGCTCCCCTTGTCAGGGGAGCTGGCCCGCGAAGCGGGACTGAGGGGTAGTGAATTCGTCAACGATTTTCTGACGCAGGACACTAGCTAGCTTTGCATTATCTGCATTATGAAAACGCGAAGACTTGAGCTATACTGATACCGCTAATTCTCAGTAAGGGTGGACTTGATAGCCACCTTGAACGCTCAGCAGTTAGCTGCTAGGGGCGAGCCTAATAAGTTCGCCCCGTTTTCATATAGCTGCAATGCATACAACGATGTTGTGTAAGTAGCTGTGGGAAGAAAGGTTGTTCCGATGTCAGGCAAGCGGTATCGGGTTGGTATTGATGTGGGCTTGAATTCGGTGGGTCTTGCCGCAATCGAAGTATCCGATGATGATGCCCCGGTGCGTCTGCTGAATGCGCAAAGCATTATTCATGACGGCGGCGTTGATCCTCAAAAGAATCAGGAAGCAATCACACGTAAGAATATGTCAGGTGTCGCCCGCCGCACTAGGCGTATGCGTCGCCGTCGTCGCGAACGTCTTCATAAACTCGACGTTCTTCTGCGTCGGTCCGGATACCCTGTCATCGATCCGGAAACGTTGGATGAATCGTTTGAGGAATGGCACGTAAGGGCTGAACTTGCCACTCATTACATCGAGGATGATGAGCTTCGCCGTGAGAATATCTCCATTGCCGTAAGGCATATCGCTCGGCACCGTGGTTGGCGCAACCCGTATCGCCAAGTGGACTCGTTGCTGGCTGAGAATCCATACTCCAAACAGTATGAAGAGTTGGCGAAGAACGCAGAGGCATATGTCAGCGGCTTAGCCGATCAGGAACTGACACCTGCCCAATTAGTGGTCGCTATGCTGGATGCCGGATATGCCGAGGCACCAAGGCTGCGTTGGCGGACCGGGAGTAAGAAGCCGGATGCAGAAGGCTACCTGCCGGTGCGATTGATGCAGGAAGACAATGCCAATGAATTGAAGCGGATCTTCGTAATGCAGAGAATACCCAAAGACGAATGGGCTCCTTTGTTCCGTAGTGTGTTTTATGCGGTATCGCCTAAGGGATCTGCAGAACAGCGAGTCGGAAAGGACCCGTTTGACGTGAACCAGCCGCGGGCGTTAAAAGCTTCGTTGGTGTTTCAGCGATACCGCATCGCAAACGTGATTACCAATCTGAGAATCAAGGATAGTTCGGCAGAGCCTCGCAGACTGACCGTTGACGAGAAGCAAAGCATTTTCGGCCAGCTGGAATCGCCGTCATCGCAAGACATCACTTGGTCGGACTTATGCGACTTCCTTGGAATCAAGCGCAGCCAGCTCAAAGGTGTAGGCACGCTTACGGAAGACGGGGAGGAGCGTATCTCCAGCCGTCCTCCGCGAATGATTACACCGCAGCGCATCCATAGCGCTGACGGAAAGATTCGCAAGCCTTTGGCTGCTTGGTGGAAGAACGCCACTGAAGACGAGCGGGAAGCAATGATTCGGCTGCTGGCCAACGTGGTGGATATCGATAAGGTTCGAGAAGATGTGTCGTACGCCACGGCGATTGACTTCATCGATGGGCTGAATGACGAGGCGCTCACGAAGCTTGATTCCATTGATCTGCCGTCCGGGCGAGCTGCATATGGTGTGGAAACCCTGCAGAAGCTGACCCATCGGATGCTGACCACCGATGATGATTTGCATGAGGCCCGAAAAGTGCTCTTCCAAGTAACGGATACTTGGCGTCCGCCGGCTGCTCCCATTGGCGAGCCGTTAGGCAATCCTGCGGTTGACCGTGTGCTGAAGATCGTGAATAGATATCTGATGAATTGCCGGCAACGTTGGGGTAATCCGGTCTCGATAAACATCGAGCATGTTCGTTCGGCGTTTTCGTCAGTTGCCTCCGCCCGTAAAGACAAGCGCGAGTACGAAAGAAGCAATGAACGTCGTTCTGTGTTCCGTGACTCGTTGGCGGAACAGCTACGTGTCGAGGAACACAAAGATGCTGTTCGTGAATCCGATTTGCGGAGGATGGAAGCCATTCAACGACAGAATGGACAGTGCTTGTACTGTGGGCGGACCGTTGCTTTCAGTACTTGTGAAATGGACCATATTGTGCCTCGAAAGGGCGTCGGTTCCACGAATACCAGAACGAATCTGGCCGCGGTGTGTGCACAATGCAACCGCATGAAGTCTAATATTCCCTTCGCGGTCTGGTCCAGAAGTGCGCAAGCCCAGAACCATGGTGTGAGCCTTATGGAGGCTAAGAAGCGCGTGGCGATGTTTACGTTCAATCCCAAGTCATATGCTCCGCGGGAGGCTAAGGCATTCAAGCAGGCGGTGGTTGCGCGTCTCCAGCAAACTGAGGAGGATGCAGCCATTGATAATCGCTCCATCGAGTCCGTGGCTTGGATGGCTGACGAACTGCATCGTCGTGTCGATTGGTATTTCAATTCACAGCGATATCTGAATTCTTCTTCGGCCGATGAGGAAGATGGGAAGATGTCGACTGCGGTATCGGTGTTCCAAGGACGCGTAACCGCTGCTGCCAGACGCGCGTCGGGCATTGAGGGCAAGATTCACTTTATCGCCCAACAATCGAAGACACGTTTGGATCGTAGGCATCATGCGGTTGACGCTTCGGTGATCGCGATGATGAATGCTCGAGCTGCCCAGATATTGATGGAACGCGAATCGATGAGGGACTCCCAACGCTTGGTGGGGCGTCTTATGCCGGGAGAGCGCTACTGGAAAGAGTATCCGTACGAGGGCTCCTCAGGCTATGGCTCATTCCATCACTGGATGGATGGTATGAATTCGCTGCTCGGATTGCTCAATGATGCATTGGATAACGACCGTATCGTTGTTACGCAGCCGCAGCGTTACATGCTTGGCAATTCCATTGCGCATGATGCCACGATTCATTCTCTCGAAAAGGTGCCTTTGGGGTCGGCCATGGAAGCGGATCTTATTCGGCGCGCTTCGACTCCCGCATTATGGTGTGCGTTGACCCGATTGCCTGATTTTGATGAGAAAAAGGGCTTGCCAGAGGATCCGAGTCGGCAGATTCGCGTGAATGGCGTTCATTATCATGCGGATGACGAAATCGGGTTCTTTGCTTCAAACGCTGCCCAGATTGCCGTGCAACAAGGATCAGCCGATATCGGTTCTGCGATTCATCATGCTCGCGTCTATCGGTGTTGGAAGACCAATGCCAAGGGTGTTCGGCAGTACTTCTATGGCATGATTCGCGTATTCCAGACCGATTTGCTCCATGCTCACAATGAGGATCTGTTTACCGTTCCGTTGCTGCCGCAGTCTATTGCGATGCGTTACGGCGATACCAAGGTTGTGCAGGCGGTGCAGAACGGCAATGCGCAGTATTTGGGTTCACTGGTCGTCGGCGATGAGATTGAGATGGATTTCTCTGGAGTGAAGACCGATGGCCAGATCGGTGAGTATCTGTTGTTCTTCTCGCAGTTCGGTGGGGGAGAGATTGCTGGAAAGCGTTGGGTTGTTGACGGTTTCTTCTCTAATTCCAGATTGCGGCTGCATCCACGGTATATCGCTGCAGAAGGACTAGCTAAGGCCTTTGAAGAGAGTGCCATTCCGGACGGAGTGCAAAAAATCGTCGCTGGTCAAGGATGGCTTCCTTCGGTTAACGTCGCAGGAGCCACAGCAATCTGCACCATACGTCGAAATGCTTTCGGTGAACGTAGGTTCCTTGCAAAAGGTCATATGCCTTGCTCGTGGCAGTGGAAGCATGAGTGAGCTATGCAGAACCAATGGCGCGTAATCGACTGTACTGATCTTGACGGCTCCGTTGCCTATGAACGGGGGAGAATGCGAGTCGTCAAGAACAATACGGGAGAGTGTGCGGATGTGCCTCTTGCACAGGTGGCGGTAGTGCTGTTGGGGTTGCATGTGAGGTGCTCTGCTGCGGTATTGCATGAGATGGCTCGATATGGCGTATCGGTCATGCTCTGTGACTGGCGTGGCGTGCCTGACGCCGCGTTGCATGCATGGACGGATTTGCCTACTACGGTTACGACACGGCAATTGGCGCAGTCGAGCATGTCGCTTCCGCGCAAGAAAAGCGCGTGGGCCCGCATTGTGCAGATGAAGATTCGTGGTCAGGCTGCTTGCCTTGATGCTTCCGGGCTCGAAGGCGGAGGATTATTACGAGGTATTGCCGCTGCGGTTCGTTCTGGAGACCCATCTAATTGCGAGGGGCATGCTGCGCGTGAATACTGGAAACGCATGTTTCCTGAAGATGATGGTTTCAAACGAATTCCTGGACAAGGCTATGGCCGTAACGCGCAACTGGACTATGCCTACATGGTATTGAGAGGATTTGCGGTGAAGGCGGTTGTGTCGGCAGGGCTGATTCCGTCTCTTGGTGTGAATCACCATGGGCGAGGCAATTATTTCTGTCTTGCCGATGATCTGCTTGAAGTGTATCGCCCGGCAGTGGATTATCAGGTCTCGTTGCTGAGCAATGAGGATTCATTGCAGGATAAGACGGTAAAAAAGTATCTGGTGGATGCGGTGAACCAGCAATTCAATGGTTCTGGGCTGACGATACCGAGTTCACTGAACGATTTTGCACAGCAATTCGGTTTGTACTGTGAGGGCAAGGTAGATCGTTTGGCAGTGCCGGAATATGTGGGCCAGTTATGAAACGCGATGAGGACAGTGGCGGCATGTGGTGTTTGGTCATGTTTGATTTGCCAGTGAAAACGAAACGGCAACGACATGCTGCGACTGTGTTCAGAAACATGTTGCTCGACATGGGGTACGGAATGGTGCAGTATTCCGTGTATGTGAGATATACGCCTACACAAGCCGGCAATAGGGCGACGGTGAAAATGATAAAAGACAATTTGCCTGCCGATGGATTGGTGCGAATCCTGCATATCAGTGATCATCAATGGTCTACTGCGGCTCGTTTTTCTTCAGGGAAGCGCGAATCGCGAGAGGAGACACCGGACTTCTTGACTCTTTTTTGATCGTGAAACAGCGTAGGACCGTTGGAAAATGGCCCTTCTTGATAAGCTATCAAGCTTATCAAGAAGGGTGAATGCTAATTCCCAGCATATTCGCATAATAGGAATCACCAGCCACAAGCTTATCAAGAAGGGTGAATGCTAATTCCCAGCCCGGGTTGGCGGGGTCATTGGACAGGTTCAAGCTTATCAAGAAGGGTGAATGCTAATTCCCAGCGATGCCATGAGCGCGATAGGCCGGGCGACAAGCTTATCAAGAAGGGTGAATGCTAATTCCCAG
>NZ_RQSP01000024.1:0-31572 GCF_009078285.1 Bifidobacterium jacchi | reverse complement strand
GCTTATCAAGAAGGGTGAATGCTAATTCCCAGCTGTTCGCGGGTATGCGGCCATCCCTCACCAAGCTTATCAAGAAGGGTGAATGCTAATTCCCAGCCTCTCCAACACGTCCATGGGATTCATACCAAGCTTATCAAGAAGGGTGAATGCTAATTCGATGGCGGCGACGTGTATTTCCTTTATGACGATCCGGTGATCGGCCCCATCCTGCCGCTGCTGTTCATCACCATTCCCGTGAGGGACGCGGACGGGACGCTCGGCCGGGACCGGATCGCCTGCTATCCGGACTATGAGTATGAGGAGATCGATCCTGTGGGTATCGGTCATGCGGATGACGTGGACGAGGGCGTGCCGTTCTACAACGCGGGCACTGCCGAGGATGATTTCTGCCATGTGGCGGATGTCAGCGACCCGGACGGGCATGATGCTCTGCAATACGGCGGCATGTACTACGAGGAAGGAATGGGTTATACCAACTCCGAGGACAGGCAGTCGCGCATCGACTGCTTCAGGGCTGCGGAGATCCTGTATCGGCATGCGGCGGGGCGAGGGCATCCCATTGGATGGCTGTGTCTGGGCTATGTCTACTCTTATGACCGTTGCGAAGGACGGTACTATCGCTCGTATTTCGACAATTACGGCGTAGTTCCGGCGAAACCGGATACGGATGTGCTGGCATACGAATGCTTCCGTCATGCGGCTGAAGCGGGTGTGGCCGAAGGATGCTACAAGCTTGGCGACATGCTGACGGAAGGCAGGGGATGCACGGCCGACGATGCGCAGGCGCTCAACATGTTTCTCAAAGCGTATCGGCACGGACGCAACCAGTCGCCGCGCATCTGGGGAAGCGCCGCGCTCCGACTAGGACACGCATATGCGAACGCGTGCGGCTGTGGGTTGGACTATGAGCGTGCGCTTCACTGGTATACGGTCGCGCGCACTGGTCTCGAACTGGAGGTGCGCGGCGGCGGAGCCGCATACGACGGCCGTTTGTGGGAGGCTGAAGCCGGGATCATGGACATGCGTCAGGCGTTGCGATTGGAAGGGGTATCCGCACGGAGCTGACGTGACCGCTGCCTGGCTGCGACTGCCCCATGACTACCATGGAAGCAGGGGGTGGTGGTCATGATGATGGATGAACAAGGTCATGTCGGCGATCATGGCAGCGATCGCGGCAGCGACGAGGTCGGCGATACGAGTGCCGCTGTCAACGGAACAGTGCGCCCGGCTGCGGTTGCGGGGGCGTTTTATCCGGCGGATCGTGCATCGCTCAGGCATCTGATCGATGCACAGCTTGACTACGGCCGCGCACTGCTGCGTCGGTTGGAGCCGACGCTTCCGAACGGGTGCCCGAAGGCGGTGATCGTGCCGCATGCGGGCTATGTGTACTCGGGAACGACGGCGGCGCTCGCCTATGCACTGCTCGAACGCGGGCACGGCACAGTGAAACGTGCGGTGATCGTCGGACCGACGCATCGCGTGGCCGTGCGAGGCATCGCCTGCTCGACGGCGGCCGCGTTCGCCACGCCGCTGGGCGTGGTGCCGGTGGATGTGGACGGCGAACGCGCAGCGCTGGGCATGTCGTCGGACGGCGAGCCGCTGCGTTCCGGCATGAGCGCGCGCTCCGACGCTCCCGCACCGGCGATGATCGTCAACGATCCCACGCATGAGCGCGAACACGCGGTGGAGGTGCAGATACCGTTCCTGCAGACCGTGATCGGCCACGACCTGACCATCGTGCCGCTGAACGCCGGCGATGCCACGCCGCGCGAGGTGGGCGACGTGCTGCGCGCCTTGTGGGGCGGCCCCGAGACGGTGATCGTCATCAGCTCCGACCTGTCGCATTATCATCCCGAAGCGTACGCTCGGCAGCTCGATGACGCGACCATCGAAGCCATTGCGCACCCGCAGAAGCCGATTCATCCCCGGCGCGCCTGCGGGGCGTATCCGATCAACGGATTGCTGGATGTACTGGTCGCAGGGCTGGCCGTAGAGCTGCAATCGCGCGCCGACCAGCCCGGTCGGCCAATCCAGCCCGGCCGGCCAGTCCAGCCCGGTCGCCGCGATGCCGGTGCTGCGGTCGGCGTTGACCGAGTGGCTGGTGCTGACCGAGCGGCCGGCATCGTGCATGACGACGGCAACGAGCGTCGCGCTGAGCCCGGCTGCGAACCGAGCTTCGATCTGCGGCTGTTGGGACGCAGCACGTCCGGTGACGACGGCGCGGTGGCGCTCGCCGGCCAGTCGCGGCCTGACATGCGCGATCCCGACGAGCCGGTGGTGGGGTACGCCTCGTTCGCCGTCTGGCAGCATGCCGCCGGCACCGACGGCGACGCTGCCGACGTCGGCGATCACCCGGCGGTGGCGCGCGGCGCCGATCGACGGACGACGACTCCCGCGCAATCCATCGAAACCGAAGCCAGACCACAATCCGGTACCAGAGTCGAATCAGAATCCGAAACCGAACGGCGGGGCGAGGTCCTGTTGAACCTCGCGCGCGCGTCGATACGCGAACATCTCGGCATCGACGAGCCGTCAGACGACGCGGTCGAGACGATCATCGCACGACATCCGTGGCTGCGCGAGCCGGGAGCCAGCTTCGTGACGCTGACCGAGAACGGACGTCTTCGCGGCTGCATCGGCACGCTTGAGGCGTACAGATCGCTTGGCGATGACGTGGCCGATCACGCGGTCGACGCCGCCAGCCGCGATCCGCGCTTCGACCCGATCACAGCGGCGGAATATCCGCTCATCGACGTGGAGGTGTCGGTGTTGGGCAGGCCCGAGCCGATCGAGGCCGTGACTCCCCAACAGCGGCCCGGGGACGACGGCATGAAGGCCGGCGAACCGGTGACGCGCCCGGTGCAATCCCGCAACGAGCTGGAACGCGCGCTCAGACCCGGCAGGGATGGCCTCATCCTCGAAGAGCGTGGCGGACGCCATCGCCGTGCGACGTTCCTTCCGCAGGTGTGGGAGCAGCTGCCCATCCCGCATGATTTCGTCTCGCATCTGCTCGCCAAGGCTGGACTGGCTGCGAACCTCGACTGGTCGGACGGCGAAATCGCGTGCGAACGCTACGAGGTGACGGCCTATGCCGAACGCTGACATTGCCGATCGGACCGTTGCAGATCATCGTATCGCCGATCATACTGCTGCCGATCGCACGATCACTGGTCGCGCGGCCGATGATCGTACGATGAATGCCCGTGCGCTCGGCCGCTGGCAGACGCGCTTCGATGACGGCACCGGACGCGCGCGCTGCGAGCTGTGCCCGCGTCGCTGCGTGCTGCGCCCCGGACAGCGCGGCTTCTGCTTCGTGCGATCGAATCACAACGGCACCATCGTCTGCGACACGTATGGCCGCAGCTCGGGATTCGCCGTCGATCCGGTGGAAAAGAAGCCGTTGAACCATTTCCATCCCGGTTCAAGCGTGCTGAGCTTCGGCACGGCGGGCTGCAATTCGGGATGCCGGTTCTGCCAGAACTGGGACATCTCGCGCGCCCGCGACTATGACCGGCTCGGCGTCGAGGCGGGTCCTGGCAGGATTGCGCGCGTCGCCCATGATCGCGGCATCGATGCGGTGGCGTTCACCTACAATGATCCGATCGTGTTCGCCGAGTACGCGATCGACACGGCGGCCGCCTGCCGCGAGCTTGGCATTCACCCGATCGCCGTGACCGCCGGATACATGAGCGCGGCGGCGCGTCCGGACTTCTACGCGGCGATGGATGCGGCGAACATCGACCTGAAGGGCTTCACCGAGGACTTCTACTGGAAAATCACCGGCACGCATCTGGCCGACGTGCTCGACACCATCGACTACGCGGTCAACGAGGCGCGCACCCCGGACGGCGGGCATGTGTGGGTGGAACTCACCACGCTGCTCATCCCCGGGCTCAATGACGACGATGCCCAGCTGCATGCCGAATGCGCTTGGATTCGCGATCATCTGGGCTCGGACGTGCCATTGCACTTCTCCGCGTTCCATCCGGCCTGGAGGATGCAGGACGTGCCGCCGACCCCGTTCGCGACGTTGACCAAAGCGCGCGCGATCGCGATCGACGAAGGGCTGCGCTACGTGTACACCGGCAACGTGCATGATCGCGACGGCGACACCACATACTGCCCGAATCCGGATTGCCATGCCGCGCTGGTGGAGCGCGACTGGTACCGGATCGTCGCCGACCGCCTGTCCGCCGCGCATGGCGGCGACGGTCATTGCCCCGACTGCGGTACCGCGATCGCCGGCCGGTGGTAATTGGGATTCCTCCTCAGCGCATCTGACTGATACGCTGCCCGAACGATCGCATGGAACCGACGCTCGCCTCGTAGCGTGCCGCCACACCGATCAGCAGCAGACCGGCGACGATCAGCCACGCCCACCAGAAGTCACGCGAGAACGCGGCGATCCACGGCCACAACTGCGAGAACGCGTGCACGACGAGCACAACCGCCCCCATGACGGTCGGCGCCTGCCAGCCCACCGCCACACCGGCCAGCAATGCCGCCAACGCCGCGACGAACAACAGCGCCACACGAATCGTGGACGGCGCTATGAGCGGATTCCAGGTCTCCAATAGCGGTGCGACGAGCAGAAACGCCAACCCCGGCCACAACGCCGCCCAGCTGCGCAGATCGCGGCGAAGCATCATCTGACGGATGCCGGCCGCCAGCGCCGCGGCACCGAACAGCGCGCAGAACACGTCCGGCGGCATCGTCGCGGTGTCGGGCCAGCGCGTCGTGAACGACAGTGTGACGGTCGTCACCGCGGCAATGAGACCGACCGTCCAGCGAATCGTGTTCTGCGGCGGTCTCGGCTGCGGCTTCGCGGGCACCGGCGGATACGTGGATTGTTGGGAGTATGGATCGCGAGTGACGAATGCCGCGGATGCCGGCGAAGGCGCATACGGATGCGGCAGCGGCTGCGGCTGGTATGCGGATGATGAACTGCGTGGCGCGATGCGGCGCGGAACATCGCTCATCCACGCCAGCACGACGAACGCGAGCATCAGCACGAAACCGACGGTCGCGGCGATGCGGCGCGCGGGATCGGTCGCATCGTAGACACCGATGACGAAGACCATGAGCAGCAGCGTGGAGACGATGGCGGTGATCGCGCGCTGCGTGCCGAATCGTTCGGATTGTGTGCCGGAGCGCGCGGATTGTGCATCGCCGTGCAGCGCACGCGGCGCGCAGGCAATGCCGCCGAGGATCGCCAGTGCACCGATGATCAGCACATCCGCGACGATCATAGGCGTGTGCGGCGGGTCCAGAGCGACGGAAAACGCGACCGGCAGCGCCCCGGCGGCAAAGAGCGAGTATGCGCGCAGCGGGGCGTCGGCGGATGCGGCAGCACGACTTGTGATCGCATGCAATGCCAGCGAAACGGCTGTGATCGCCAGCAGAATCCCGCCGGTGACCACGCCCGTCAGATCGGCTTTGTCGACCGATTCCAAGCCGCCGATGAGCACCGCATCGACCGACCATGCGAGCAATCCCGCCCACGTCAAACCTTCGGCGGTGGACCGCAGCCGGCCGGTCAGCGCAATCGCGGCGGCCAGTGCGAGCGCGCCGATGATGCCGATCATAAGGATTCGGCCCATCTCGCCGAATGCGTACGCAAGGGACGCCAAGGCGACCACGCCGAACATCAGCAGCGTCACGCCGACCCACAGCAGCAGCATCTGAGCGCCGGAACGCCGCGGGGCGACGAATCGCGGGCCGGTGGGTGGCTGTGCGGGTGGCTGCGTGGGCGGCTGTGCGGGTTGCTCAATGCCGGGTTGGTTGGGGGTTGACTGGGCGCTATCGGATTGGATGCCGGCATACGTATCCTGTGAATTGTGCGTATCGTGCGTATCGTGCGTGTGCGGTGGCGCCTGATGCGGCGATGCAATGCCGGTGTACTCGTCCATGATTCCCCCTCGACGGTTGGCGGCCGGTGATAATGGTCAATTATGGCAGTTGCCGCGGTCATGAAGTGGGCGTGGGACGGTCATGAAGTGGGCGTGGAGCGGTCATGGAGCGTGCGTGGGGCCGCCGTGTGATAGTCGTGACGGCGGCTTCGGCGGTCCGGCTGACTGAGTAGGTTGGGGCGTATGAGTTCCAAAGCACTTCGCATGTCTACCCTGTTCCTGCGCACGTTGCGCGAGGACCCCGCCGACGCGGACGTCGATTCCGCAAAACTGCTGCAGCGCGCCGGATACATCCGCAAGGCCGCGCCCGGCATCTGGACCTGGCTGCCGCTCGGCCTGCGCGTTCTCAACAAGATCGAGGCCATCATCCGCGAGGAGATCAATGGCATCGGCGCCCAGGAGGTGCACTTCCCGGCCCTGCTGCCGCGCGAGCCGTATGAGGCCACCCATCGTTGGGAGGAGTACGGCGACAACATCTTCCGCCTCAAGGACCGTCATCAGGCCGACTACCTGCTGGCGCCCACCCATGAGGAGATGTTCACGCTGCTCGTCAAGGACATGTATTCCTCGTACAAGGATCTGCCGGTCACGCTGTACCAGATCCAGACCAAGTACCGTGACGAGTTCCGCCCGCGCGCCGGCCTTATTCGCGGCCGCGAGTTCATCATGAAGGACGCCTACTCGTTCACCATCGACGAGGAGGGCATGAAGAAGGCGTACTACGACGAGCGCGGCGCCTATGAGCGCATCTTCCAGCGGCTCGATCTCAGGTACGTGCCCGTGTTCGCCATGTCCGGCCCGATGGGCGGCTCCGCGTCCGAGGAGTTCCTGGCCCCGATGGCCATCGGCGAGGACACGTTCGCGCTGGCCCCCTCCGGCAAGGCGTGGAACGTCGAGGCGCTGCACACGCCCGAGCTGCCCGAGATCGACGCGTCCGGCACGCCGGCGATGGATACCCGCGACACGCCGGATGCCAAGACCATCGAGGCGCTGGTCGATGCCGCCGACCGCCTGTATCCGCGTGAGGACGGCCGCGCATGGACGGCTGCGGACACGCTCAAGACCGTGGCCATCACGGTGATGCACGCCGAGGACGACGATCATGACGAACCGTGGCGAGAAGTCGTCGCCGTGGCCGTGCCCGGCGATCGTCAGGTGGACATGAAGCGTCTGGAGGCACAGTTCGCGCCTTCCGAGATCGAGGAGTCCACTGAGGATGATCTCAAGGCTCACCCGGAGATGGTGGCCGGATATATGGGTCCGATGGCGTTCGGCAAGCAGGGAGAGGCCGCTGGCATCGCCGAGCCGGTTCGTTTCTTTGTTGATGCGCATGTCGTCAAGGGCTCCGAGTGGATCATCGGCGGCGATGAGACCGGCAAGCATCGTTTCCATGCGGTCTACGGCCGTGACTTCGAGGCTGATGGTGTGGTCGAGGCGGTTGAGGTGCGTCACGGCGACATGAGCCCCGACGGCTCCGGTCCGTTGAGCTTCGAACGCGGCGTGGAGATCGGCCAGGTGTTCCAGCTTGGCCTCAAGTACTCCAATGCGCTGGGACTCAAGGTTCTTGACCAGAACGGCAAGGCGGTGCCGGTGTGGATGGGCTGCTACGGCATCGGCGTGTCCCGCGTGCTCGCATGCATCGCGGAGACGCATCACGACGATCGCGGTCTGGCATGGCCGTCGGTGATCGCGCCGGCGCAGGTGCATGTGGTGGCGACCGGCAAGGATGCGGCTGCGTTCGAGGCCGCCGAACGGCTTGTCTCCGATCTGGAGGCGCGAGGCGTTGAAGTCATCTACGACGACCGCAAGAAGGTGTCGCCGGGCGTCAAGTTCAAGGACGCCGAGCTGATCGGCGTGCCGCTGATCGCCGTCGCCGGTCGCGATACCGTGAACAACGGCACGATCGAAGTGCGTGATCGTGACGGCGGCAACTCGGTTGCCGTGCCGGTCGCCGACGCGGTCGATGAGATCATGAAGCGCCTGTAACAGGTTTCGCGGCCAGTGGCGTTACTGTCTGTAGCTCCGCTGGCTGCTTTTGCCGCCTTTGGCTGCGGCAGATTGCGGCAGATTGCGGCCGCGCGACATCCCATGAGGGTTCGTCGCGCGGCCTTTTTGCGTATTGCACAGCTATTGCATAGACTATGCGGGCCTATGCTTCCCTTGTGCTGTCCGCTGACGCAGTCCGCTGCGCAGTGACGCAGTGGTTTTCGCGTTTTTCGCAAGATCGCTGGGTTTTTCGCAGTCGAGTTTTCCACAACACGCCGAAGGGTGGGCTCTGCGTCCACAATGCCCTTTTGGGCTTTCGCTATCGCAGTTGATGATGCACAGTGGACTGACCGCATGAACCACGGTTCCGGCCGATGGCAGACGAGTGCATTCAAAGCATCGCCGAGAACGCCAGTCAGACGAGATCCCTGAGCCGTGGTTCGGTCGGGCCACACGTGCCAAAGCATTAGCAAGGAGATCATCATGGCAATTCAGGACAGCACCATCACCATCACCGGCAGAGCAGGCAGCGAGCCAAGGGAATTCGGTCCCAAGGAGCGATCCATGTGCTCATTCAGGCTGGCATCCTCGCGCGGCTATTATGACGACAATCGGCAGTGGAAGAACCTTCCAACCACATGGGTGACGGTCAAGACGTACCGAACACTGGCGCAGAACCTGCTTACCTGTCTGCGCAAGGGTACGCCGCTCATCGTCGTGGGCACGCTCGGCATGGAGGAGTGGGCCGACAATACAGGCAAGCGCCAGACGCAGATCGTCATCAACGCCAGCAACGTCGGGCCGGATCTCAACTACGGCATCGCGCGGCTTCAAGTGCCGAGAAAGGAGGATGAGGCAGCCGCGGGTGGCGCTCAGAATGCGGGTTCAAACGCACCCGCCAATGGAAGCGCTCCCGCAAACGTCGCATTTGCGCAGAACGGAGCCGGCAATGCTATGCCGCAGGGTGCTCAGATCGACACCAGTGCGGTGCAGGACGGTCAGGATTCGTCACAGTCGAGCGAGCCTGCGCAGGGTGCGTCGGCGCAGAACCATCCGCTGCAGAGCATGCCGCCGAATGGCATGCCGCCGGATGCCGAGATGGCTGAAGAACCAACCGACGAGTTCGGCGGTGGCATGTGATTCGGCAGGATGCGATTCGACTACGTGTCATCCGGCGGGATTGACCATGCAGTCGGCAAACTCCGGCCATTGCTCTTTGTCATTGAAGTGTGTGATCAATGGTCGATGCCCGTCGAACAATGGCCAATAATCGGTTCTCCGGCCAGAGCACACCGACAGCACGGGCAGGTCGCCGGGTGGGTACCGGGGCTAGGCTGCCGGACAGCCTAGCCCCGGCAGGTCACCAGATGGAGACGCGGTGCTCCGGAGCGAGCCACATGCCGTCGCCTTCGTGCACGCCGAACGCCTTGTAGAACAGGTCGACGTTGCGCACGATGCCGTTCGTGCGGCATTCGGCGGGGGAGTGAGGATCGATCTGCAGATACTGCTCCGCCAGCTCGTCGCGGTTCTTGGTGCGCCAGATCGAGGCGTAGCTCAGGAAGAAGCGCTGAACGCCGGTGTATCCGTCGATCACGGGAGCCGAGTCCAGAGACTGCTCGATCGCCTCGACAGAACCGTCCTTGGAGCGGCCAGCGGCCTCGTCAAGCGCGAAGGCGTATGCCTTGAGCGCGATGGTCACGCCGCCAAGATCGCCGATGTTCTCGCCGATGGTCAGGGCGCCGTTGACGTGCGGGGCCTTGTCGGGCTCGTCGGCGTACTTCTCGGCGAGCTGCACGGGCACGAACGCGTTGTACTGTTCGATGAGCGCCTTCGTGCGCGCCTCGAAGTTCGCCTTGTCCTCCGGGGTCCACCAGTCCGCCAGCGTGCCGTCGCCGTCGTACTGCGAGCCCTGATCGTCGAAGCCGTGGCCGATCTCGTGGCCGATCACGGCACCGATTCCGCCGTAGTTGGCCGCATCGTCGGCCTTAGGGTTGAAGAACGGAGGCTGAAGAATCGCTGCGGGGAACACGATCACGTTCTTGCTGGGATCGTAGTAGGCGTTGACGGTCTGCGGGTTCATCTCCCACTCGCCCTTGTCGACGGGCTTGCCCGCCTTGGCGAGTCGGTATCCGGTCTCGTACAGGTTCGCGGCGCGCATGTTGTCGACCAGCCCCTTGTCGGCGCGCACGTCGAGTGCGGTGTAGTCGCGCCAATGCTCCGTGTAGCCGATCATCGGCGTGAACTTGGAGAGCTTCTCCAGCGCCTTGGCCTTGGTGTCCTCGCCCAGCCAGTCGCTGTTCGTGATCGAGACGCGATAGGCGTCGATGAGGTTCGCCACGAGCTGCTCCATGCGCTGCTTGGAACTTTCGGGGAAGTGACGGCGCACATATTCGCGTCCGACGTCCTCGCCGCACACGCCGTCGACCAGACCCACCGCGCGCTTCCAACGGTCGCGCTGCTCCTTGGCGCCGGACAGCGTGCGACCGTAGAAGTCGAAGTTCGTGCGGTCGAACTTGCCGGACAGCAGCCCAGCCCAGCCGATGAGCGTATGCACCAGCGCCCACAGCTTGAGATCGTCGAGCTCGGCGTCGCGCCAGAAGGCGTTGAGCGCCTTGAAGAAGCTGGGCTCATGCACGATCGTATGCTCCATGGCCTCCCGCAGATCGACCGGCTGGGCCTTGGAGGCGTCCGTCGCGTCATAGGCGTGCTGCCAGGCGTCGACCCATGCGTCGAGGTCGAAGTCGGCGAGGGTGTCGCGCAGTGTGGCATAGGAGGTCGGATTGTACGTCTTCACCGAGTCGCGGGTCGCCACATTGTCCCAGTGCCCGGCGGCGATGCGGCTTTCCACGTCAAGGAGTCGGTTCGCCTTGGCGTCGGCCTCGTCCTCGTCGGCGACCAGGCCGGCGTTGCGCAGCTGACGGGAGATCATGTCCACGTAGGCGTCGCGGATGGGCTTGTAGCGATCCTCGCGATAGTAGGCCTCGTCGGGCAGTCCCAGACCGCCCTGTCCGATGTGCAGCACGTTCGTGTTCGGATCCTTCGGATCGCCGATCACACCGGTGTCGAACAGATCGGGGCCGCCGGTGATGTTCGCGGCGCCCAGTACGCGAACGAGATCGGCCTTGGTACTGACCTCCGCAATGGCATCGAGGTCGGCCTTGATCGGGCTGATGCCCGCCGCCTCGATCGCATCGGTGTCAAGGAAGGAGCGGTACAGGGCCTGCGATTTGACCGCAGGGCAGTCGTCGTCCTCAAGGATGTCGCGGATCTGATGCTCCGCATCCTCGGCGAGCTTGTCGAATGAGCCGTAGCGGGAGCGGTCGTCGGGCAGGCGATAGGTGTCGATCCACGGTCCGTTCACGAAACGGAACAGATCGTCGGACGGCTTGATGACGGATGAGAACGATGCCGGATCGATGCCGGATGTCAATGCAGTAGTCATGGCCTCCAGCCTAATACGCGGCGGCGATTGCGATAGCACGGCGATGGTTCCGCATCGGCTCGGCGGCGGTCCACCGCGGCTTGGTGACGGTTTCCTGGCGGCGGTTTCGCATCCTGTGAAAACTGATGGATGAAAACGGACGGTTCCGTCGATTCTGCCTATGGACAACCGCGTGCCGCCTCGTACAATCGGTCATAACAGACCGCTGCGGAATGCGTTGCGAGATGTCTACTGCCTCGGATCATCGGATCGTCGCAGATGTCTCATCGCCGCTTCGAGCGCCATGAACGCGACGATCAGTCGTCACGACGATCATGCAGACGCGACACGCGCGCATGCAACAGTCATGCAGACGCAGCGCACGCAGCCGAGGACTCACGCCAACCGGAAGGAGTCGCGATGAACAGCAGCAACAGCAGCAACAGCAGCAACAGCAACGATCGCAATATGCATGATGATATGAATGCCGGCAACGGCGGCGGACAGCCGGAATACGGTGCCTATGCGCCCAACGGCGGCATCCGCGGCGCTGAACCCAACGGCGAATCCGCAGCCAATGCCGATTCCGGTGCGAACTACGGCCGTCCATACGCCTACGTTGATCCCAACGCGCAGTGGAACGGTCCGCGCAACACCGCCGGCGATCCCGGCGCGCAGTACGGTCCCGCCGACTGGCAGCACGTCAACCCGTTCAAACTGGTCGAGGAGATGCTGCCCCAGCGGGCGAAAAGCGCCATACGCTGCATGTATGGCATCGTGGGCATCGCCGCGCTCGTGCTCGGCGTGGCGCTGCTGTTCTGGCCCAGTCGCACCTTCACTGTGCTTGCGGTCGCGCTCGGCATCTATTTCGTGGTTTCCGGCGTGATCCGCATCGTCAGTGCGATCGTGGAGCTTGGTCTGCCAGCCGGCTGGCGTGTGCTCGACATCATGATCGGCGTGCTGCTTGCGGTCGGCGGCGTCGCGGTGCTCAAAAACGCCATGCTCTCCGGGCAGACGCTGGCGATCATGGTCACGCTCGTCATAGGCATGGGCTGGATCACCGAGGGTGTGATGGCGATAGCCGAATCGTGGCGGACCATACGCGCCGGCTGGTCGGTCGCCTATGGCGTCATCTCGATCATCGCAGGACTGGTCGTGCTGTTCGCGCCGCTGAGCTCCACCGTGTTTCTGGTGATCTTCGCCGGATGCTCCCTTGTGGTCATGGGCGTCTCCTCGCTGGTGCGCGCGTTCACGTTCGGACGCTCCGCCTCCGCTTCGCGTCGTTGAGCCGCGTCGCTGAGTCACACCTCCGCATCTCGTCGCCGAATCACGTCGCCGGGGGCCGCGTTGCCCAATCGTGTTGCCCCGCATCCCGCCCTGCGTCCGAATGACGATGCGCTGGGCTACTGTGAGAATCAATCCGTGAGAAGCAATCTCAATAATTGTAGAAAGACACTCATGATCGAACTGAAGACACCACAGGAAATCGAGGCGATGAAGCCGGCGGGCCGCTTCGTCGGGCATATTCTCCGGGAGCTGCGCTCCATGACGAAGGTGGGCACCAACCTGCTGGAGATCGACGAATTCGTCCACAAGCAGATCGTCGACCGCAAGGGGGCGCTGTCCTGCTATGTGGACTATGCGCCGGATTTCGGAACCGGTCCGTTCGCGCACTACATCTGCACGTCCGTCAACGATGCGGTGCTTCACGGCGTGCCCTACGACTACACGCTCAAGGACGGTGATCTGGTGTCGCTGGATCTCGCCATCAACGTGGACGGCTGGGTCGGCGACTCCGCTATCAGCTTCGTCGTCGGCAACGATCCCGACCAGAGCGATCTGCGGCTCATCAAGTGCACCGAAGAGGCGCTCGCAGCCGGCATCGACGCCGCACAGCCCGGCAACAGGCTCGGCGACATCTCCTCGACCATCGGCGATGTGGCGCGTGAATACGGATATCCGATCAACCTTGAATTCGGTGGCCACGGCGTCGGTCACATCATGCACGGCGATCCGCACGTTCCCAACGACGGCAAGGCCCATCACGGCTACCGGCTGCGTCCGGGACTGGTGATCGCCATCGAACCGTGGTTCCTCAAGACCACCGACGAGATCTATCAGGACCCCAAGGACGGCTGGACGCTGCGCTCCTCCGACGGTTCGCGCGGCGCACACAGCGAGCACACCATCGCCATCACCGAGGACGGACCGGTCATCCTCACCACGCGCGACTGACGGGCACGCGGCGGCGGTCCCATCGACTGCGCCGCGAGCATACGCCAAACGGGGTCCCTGAAGCTCAGTGCTTGAAGCTCAGGGACCCCGTTTTTTGCGTTTGCTGCGTTTTTGAGCTTTTGCAGTTTGGTTTTTTTGAGATGCCGACTTGCGTCGAAACATGCATGCCCTATAGTGATCGATACTTTCGCGAGACAGGTCGCAGGTGAATCGAAAGGAGCACGGACATGGCAACCGCCCAGCTGAACGTCGACGACAGCAGGTATACGCTGCCGGTGGTCACCGCCACGGAAGGGCCGGACGGCATCGTGGTCTCCACGTTGCGCAACGACGGTTGGGTCACGCTCGATCCCGGATTCCTGACGACGGCGCAGTGCGAATCGAAGATCACGTTCATCGACGGCCAGCGTTCCATACTGCGCTACCGCGGCTATCCGATCGAGCAGCTGTGCGACCAGTCCGATTTCCTTGAGGTGGCGTGGCTGCTGCGGCATGGCGAACTGCCCAACCGCCAGCAGTACGAGAAGTTCTGCTCCGATGTCAACCATCGCACGATGGTCGGCGAGGATTTCCGCACGTTCCTCGGCTCGTTCCCGCGCACCGCGCATCCGATGAGCATGCTCGCCTCGGCGGTCAACGCGCTGGCCACGTTCTACCCGGACACGACCGACATCAATGATTCCGACCAGCTGGACGAGGCGGCCGTGGTCATCATGGCGAAAGTGCGCACGATCGTGTCGTACATCTTCCGCCGTCGCCGCGACGAGCCGATGCTCTATCCGGACTATGCGCGCGGCTACGTCGACGACTTCCTGCGCATGTGCTTCGCCGTGCCCTACGAGCCGTTCGAGTCCGATCCGCTGTATGTGCACGCGCTCGGCCGACTGCTCATCATCCATGCCGACCATGAGCAGAACTGCTCCACGTCGGTGGTGCGCATCGCCGGTTCCGCACACGCCAACCTGTATTCGGCGATCGCCGCCGGCATCAACGCATTGTCCGGCCCGTTGCACGGCGGTGCGAACGAGGCGGTGCTGCGCCAGCTCAAGGCCATCCGCGACTCCGGCAAGTCGGTGCGCGAGTTCGTCGAGGAGGCCAAGGCCAACGGGCAGCGCATCTCCGGACTTGGTCATCGCGTGTACAAGTCGTATGATCCTCGTGCAGCGATCGCGAAGACCTATCTGGAGAAGATCATGGCGCGCGAGGACACGACGAAGCTGCCCGCCGACGAACGGGCGCTGTTCGACGTTGCCGTCGAGCTGGAGTCGATCGCGCTGAGCGACGAGTACTTCGTTTCGCGCCACCTGTACCCCAATGTGGATTTCTACACCGGACTGATCTACCGTGCGATCGGCTTCGATCCGGCCATGTTCACCACCTTGTTCGCGCTTGGCCGCATTCCCGGTTGGATCGCGCAGTATCGCGAGATGCTCGCCGATCCCAACACGAAGATCGGCCGTCCGAGGCAGGTCTACACCGGCGAGACCGAACGCGACTACGTGCCGCTCGACCAGCGTTGACGGCGGTGTTGACGATCGGCTGGCGGTTACGGCTGGCGGCTCCAGTGGCGTGGCGAATGGAATCAGAGTCTCGTAATGTGGGATTCAAGGCGCGTTCACCATCTGTTCGTGGCATAATCCGCGCGAAACGCCGATCTTGGGAATAGTGACTCCTGTTCGTATATTGGAATGTAGGGCATGCCACAAGCATGTCCTACAACCAGCGGCTTGACCGCATCGTACGATCCCACAAGGAGCACTATCATGTATGACACCATTCGGCCGGTCGCATACGCGACCAACAACATCATCTGGGCACCGGTTCTCACCACTCAGAATCACGATCCGCTCAATCCCATCGCCGACCGGCGGTGATGTGAGCGCGCGGTGACGCACGCACTGTCCCCGATCGCCACGGCGAGTCGGCGCGGACGACGGCGTATCCGCATTCACCAAGACGTATTGCGTCGATGCTCGCAACGGGTGTCGACGGCGGCGGGCCAGGCGAGGAATCGCCCGGCCCGCTTTTTGTTGCCGCTGTGCAGCTGATATTGCTGTGCCGCTATTGCCGACGTTGTTGTGCGGTGACTGTAGCGTGGTCACGGGCGGCCGATCAGCGGTCGATCATGATGCGAGGCCGGCCTGACTGGAGGAAGACATGGCTCAATCACAGGGTGGATCACAGAGCGGATCGCAGGGCGGCACGGCGCGCTACTCCTATGAGAACGCGATTCGCGAGTTCGTCTACATCGAATTGCCGTTCGACGGCGATGCCGACGGGCGCAACGATCTCATCCGCGCGGACATCATTCGCCCGCGTGAGCTCGACGGCGTGGAGCGGATTCCCGTCATCATGGACCCGAGTCCGTATTATGAGCTCTACGACCGGCATGGCGAGAAGAAGACCTACATGCATCCCGAGGACAAGTGGAACAGTCCGCTGTCCCTGTTCCCGTTCTTCTTCGACAACTATTTCGTGCCGCGCGGCTACGCGGTCATCATGGTCGATACGTCCGGTACCGCGCTGTCGGAGGGATTCTGCGACATCGGCGGTCGCAAGGACGTCGCCTCGGCCAATGCGGTGGTCGACTGGCTCAACGGCCGCGCGAAGGGCTATATGACGCGGGATCGACGCGAACCGGACAATGAGATGACGGCGGATTGGGCATCCGGCCTCGTCGGCGCGATCGGAAAATCCTATGACGGCTCCGTGCCCAACGGCATGGCCGCAACCGGCATCGAAGGGCTCAGGACGATCGTGCCGATCTCCGCCATCTCCAGCCAATACGACTGGTATCATCCGCATGGCGCGCTGCTCAACGGCGACGATGCGGACGGAGGCTGGTTCGAGCCGGACAACTTCGCGGTGACGCTTCAGTCCCCGGCCGAGGGGCGGCTGCAGCGGTTCAACACGAAGGGCGGGTGGCAGACGCTGCACGACGGCGCCGACAAGGAGCTGCGCCGATACAACGACTTCTGGGCGGAGCGCGACTATCGGTCGCATGTCAAGGACTTCAAGGCGGCCGTGTTCATCGTGCACGGCGTCAACGACCTCAACGTGATGATGAATCAGGTCGACACCTACTGGGACGCCTTGTGCCAATACGATGTGCCACGCAAGATCTGGCTTCATCAGTACGCGCACGACGACCCGTTCGACGTGCGCCACGACGTGTGGCTGACGACGCTGGAACGCTGGTTCGACTACTGGCTCAAAAGCGTCGACAACGGCATCATGGACGAGCCCGTCGCCTCGATCGAGGACGGGGACGGCAACTGGCACGAGTATGCGAGCTGGCCGGTTCCGGCGACGACGATGCACACGTTCACGGTGCGCCCCGGCACGGCGGCGGTGGAATCGAACGATTCGGATGCCACGGTTGCTGGGCATGCTGGGGCTGCTGCCGCGGCGCGTCTTGGCTCGTTGGTCGAATCCGACGCCGCCGATGTTGCCGATGGCACCGACGATAGTGCCGATGCTGCTGCGGCCGATGCGTCGCAGAGCGCGAACGCGGGCATGATCGCGACGTTCAAGGGCGCGCGCATCCACGAGCTCACGCCGTACGCCGATTCCACGGTTCCCCACGACGACCGGCTGCTCTATGTGTCCGAGCCGTTGCCGCACGATATGCATGTCTCCGGCACGCCGCGTCTGACCATGCGCGTCAAGGCGACTGCCGGCGACACGAATCTGTGCGCCTCGCTCATCGAATACGGCGAAGGCAACTACGTGCAGGTCAGCGAGGACATCCACGCGCTCATCGAACTCAAGGAGAAGCGTCCGGCGTGCGGCGGCACCAGCGACGAGGACAAGGCGATCTTCCCCATATGCGCGCCACGCAAATCGCATGAGATGTACAACATGGTGACCCGTGGATGGATCGCCACCGCGCATAAGGATTCCCTCACCGAATTCACGCCCACGCCGGTCGGCGAATGGTTCGACGTCTCCTTCGATCTGCTCGCCACCGACTGGATCGTGCGCGCCGGCCATCGGCTCGCGCTCGCCGTCTACAACAATTCCCAGCGCCTTGCCGCGGTGCCGTTGTCGGACTTCACCGTCGATCTCGCCTCGCTGCGTCTGAGCGTGCCGATGGCGGGCTGATGTCACTCGGGCGGCTGGCGGGCTACTGGCGGTAGCTCACGAGAAAGCCGCCCCCTCGATCATGTGCGAGACGGACCGCTAGTTCTTGTGCAGCTTGGTGTTGAGCTCGATGCCCGTCTTGCGGTAGCGCGCCTCGATGCGGCCGGTCACCGAGTTGCGGATGAACAGGATGTTGTTCTTTCCGGACAGATCGGCGCCCTTGACCACGTCAAGCGGCTCGCCGGCGGCGATCTTGGCCTTGTCGACCACGGTGATCTTGGTGCCGGCGGTGATGTACAGGCCGGCTTCGACGACGCAGTTGTCGCCCAGCGAGATGCCGATGCCGGCGTTGGCGCCAAGCAGCGAATGCTCGCCGATGGAATTGCGCAGCTTGCCGCCGCCCGACAACGTGCCCATGATGGAGGCGCCGCCGCCGACGTCGGAGCCGTCGCCCACGACGACGCCCTGTGAGACTCGTCCCTCGATCATGCACACGCCGAGCGTTCCGGCGTTGAAGTTGACGAATCCTGCATGCATGACCGTGGTGCCTTCGGCCAGATGCGCGCCCAGACGCACGCGGTCCGCGTCGCCGATGCGCACGCCGGTGGGCGTGACGTAGTCGATCATGCGCGGGAACTTGTCGATGGCGAACACGTTGACGGTGTTGGTCGGTGCCGCATGGGGCAGACCCACCTGCGCGGCGAAGGCGTCGGCTGCGGTGATGGACGCCGATTCGACGTCGATCTTGCGCTGCGCGAAGGTCTCGACGGCGAAGGGGCCGTAGTTGGTCCACACGACGTTGGCAAGCTGGGCGAAGATGCCGTCGAGATTGATCGTGTTCGGCTTGGCGAGACGCTGGGACAGCAGATGGAGTCGCAGATAGGCGTCGGCGGCGTCCCTGATCGGCGCGTCGAGATCGCTGACGGTGAACACAGGGGTGCGCCGGATGCCGCGCGCATCGGGATCGTCGTGCACGAGCGTGCCGAAGCCGTGCACTGGCCTGTCGGCGGGGGCCGGCGCCTCGCCGAGCTGCAGGGTGGGATACCAGACGTCCAGTGTGGTTCCGGCATCGTCGATGGAGGCCAATCCCCAGCCCCATGCGGTGCGTTGTTCACTCATCATGTGCTCCTTTTGTTGGATGCAGTGCCGTCGCATGACGCGGCGCGGCACGGTTCGCCGTGTCATCGCCGACTACGGGCGGTGATGACGATGGCTCCAGCATACGGGTCCGTCTCGCCATCGCGCCGCGAATCGCCCGCGAATCGCGCTGCAAGCCGTCGGCGAATACGGTCGGGTAAATCCGGGTGCATCGGTACAATGGTCCGACGTGAACGATTACAGGAACGAACGCGCGCGTCGAGAACGCCACCGCCGCACCGTGGTGCGGGTGGTGTGCATCGTCGTCGCCGCGGCGATGCTCCTGAGCATGGTCATTCCCGCCATCTACGCCGGCCTTTGACGTAACGGCGGAACCGCATGATTCCGCCGTCCCCGCCCTGCGCCTCACCGGAGGCGATCTCGGGTCGGTCCGATGCATTCGGCTCCGGCCCGAGGGCGGATTCGCGACGATGCCCGTCAAATTGTGCGGAGCCTGTTCACGGGCGCAACGACAATCGGTTATTCGCAAACGACACATGTATGGTGGTTAACGATGGCAGAATTTGACTATTCGCAGGAGATCGGCGAGGCTCGTGCCAAATACGAGTCCATCGCCAAGGCCTTGGACGTGGACCGTCTCAAGGCCCAGATCAAGGATCTGTCCGGCAAGGCCGCAGAGCCGGGCCTGTGGGACGATCCCGACAATGCGCAGAAGGTGACGAGCCGCCTGTCCGCGGCGCAGTCGCAGCTCAAGCGACTCACTACGGCGCAGCAGCGCATCGACGATGTCGAGACGCTGGTCGAACTGGGACGCGAGATGGAGGACGACGACTCCCTCGCGGAGGCGCGCAGCGAGATCGCCTCCATTCGCAAGGATCTCGACGACATGGAGATCCAGACGCTGCTTGACGGCGAGTATGACGAGCGTTCCGCCGTGGTGACGATCCGCTCCGGCGCCGGTGGCGTCGATGCCGCCGACTTCGCGCAGATGCTGCTGCGCATGTATCTGCGCTGGGCCGAGCGCAACGGGTACAAGGCGAAGATGATGGACACCTCCTACGCCGAGGAGGCGGGCATCAAATCCGCGACCTTCCAGATCGACGCGCCGTACGCATATGGTCGTCTGTCGGTCGAGGGCGGCACGCATCGACTGGTGCGCATCTCGCCGTTCGACAATCAGGGACGCCGCCAGACCAGCTTCGCCGCCGTCGAGGTGGTGCCGCTCGTCGAGGCGACCGATCACATCGACATCCCCGACACCGACATCCGCATCGACACCTACTGCTCGTCCGGCCCCGGCGGACAGGGCGTCAACACCACGTATTCCGCGGTGCGCATCACCCACCTTCCCACCGGCATCGTCGTCACGATGCAGGACGAGCGCTCGCAGATCCAGAACCGTGCCGCCGCCATGGCCGTGCTCCAGTCGCGACTGCTCGTGCTGCGCCATGAGGAGGAGGCCAAGAAGAAGAAGGAGCTCGCGGGCGACATCAAGGCCAGCTGGGGCGACCAGATGCGCTCCTATGTGCTGCATCCCTACCAGATGGTCAAGGATCTGCGCACCGGTTACGAGACCAGTCAGACGCAGGCGGTGTTCGACGGCGACATCGACGGCTTCCTTGAGGCCGGCATCCGCTGGCGCCATGAGCAGCGTCGACAGGCGAAGGCCGAGGCAGAGGCCGCCCAGGCATAGTAGGCACAGTCGCGTCACACGCGGGCGATTGCCGGGCCGGCGATGCGATCCGGCAGACGATACCGCAGTGGGTGGCACGCAACGCACGGAACAGGGGGAGTCGATATGGCACTCATCTCATTGGAACATGTGAGCAAAATCTATCCCAAAGGCACACGGCCGGCGCTGGACAAGATCGATCTGTCGATCAACCGCGGCGATTTCGTGTTCCTGGTCGGCGCGTCGGGTTCCGGCAAGACGACGCTGCTGAGCCTGCTGCTGCGTGAGGAGGAGGCCACCGGCGGTGAGATCCATGTCGCAGGCAACGATCTGCGGCGTCTGTCCAACAGGCAGGTGCCGCAGTACCGTCGCTCGATCGGCTTCGTCTTCCAGGACTACAAGCTGCTCAACAACAAGACCGTGTGGCAGAACGTGGCGTTTGCGCTTGAGGTGATCGGCACCCGTCGCTCCACCATCCGCTCGCTGGTGCCCAAGGTCCTCCAGACCGTGGGACTGACCGGCAAGGAGAACAGCTATCCGCACGAACTGTCGGGCGGTGAGGCGCAGCGCGTCGCGATCGCGCGCGCCTATGTGAATCATCCGCAGATCCTGCTTGCCGACGAGCCCACCGGCAACCTCGATCCGACGACCTCGCTGGGCATCATGGAGGTGCTCGACGCGATCAACCGCACCGGCACCACGATCGTGATGGCCACCCACAACGAGGAGATCGTCAACTCCATGCGCAAACGCGTGGTCGAGCTGCACGCTGGCCATATTGTGCGCGACGAGCGCGAAGGCTCCTATGATTCAGCGCTGTACTTCCCCGACGCCGAAGTCGAATCGAAATCCCATCAGGCCATCGGTTCCGGTGCCGACTCCGGTGCCGCTTCCGCTTCCGGTTCCGGTGCGAAGTCGCGCACTTCGGCGGATTCGGCATCATCCGGCTATCCGATATCCGGTTCGGCGTCTGGCGCGGCGGCTGATTCGACGTCCGGCTCCCCGCAATCGAAGCAGAAGCGCGGCAGAGACGTCGCCGGTGCGCTCGACGCGGTGAACGCGGCGATCGAATCCGGCGCGGAGAACGAGGGCATCGCTCGGCTCGCCAATTCCGTGCATTCCGGGCGGACCGGCCGCTATGGCGAGGCGTTCACCCAAGTGGAAACCACCCTGACTTGGGGGCGTGGACTGAGCCTTGAGGAATACGCCAGGCGCAAGGAATCCGAATCCAAGGCGGGTGGAGCCGGGTCAGCCAAAGCCGGTTCCGACAAAGCCGAACCGAGCCAACCGAAGTCGAACGCCTCCCATGCCGTCGAATCCAATCCAAGCGGACAGCATCACCGGCATCCCGACGAGCGTCGCCGCGATTCGCGCCATGCCGCAGCAGCCACCGGCGGGCACGAGCCGAAGCAGAGGGAGAAGACCACGGCCGCATCAATGCCGCCCGCGCCACCTACTCAGCCAGTTCCGCCAACCCCGCCTACTCCGCCGGTATCTTCGACCCCGTCAGCCCAGTCGGCTGAGCTGCAGCCGCCAGCTCCGCCAACCCAACCGCGGCAGCGCGGAGAGCAGCGCGGTCATGCACATGGTGCCCAAGCGCATGCCGTCGGCGTCAATGTCAGCGCCCACGCCCACGTCGGCAACGCGAGCGGAAGCGGCACGGCGGCACATTCCAGCGGTGACGGTCAGAACGGACAGGAGACGAGCCGATGAGAGCGCGATTCATTCTATCGGAGACGTGGACCAGCCTGAGGCGCAACGTGCCGATGCTGCTGTCGGTGATGCTCGTCACGTTCATCTCGTTCCTGTTCATCGGCGCGTCGGTGCTCACGCAGGCGCAGATCACCAAGGCGAAGGCGGGCTGGTACGATCAGGTCGAGGTCGTGGTGTGGCTGTGCCCGGACGGCACCAGCCAGTCGGCCAACTGCGCCAGCGGCAAATCGCCCACGCAGCAGCAGATCGCTGATCTGCAGCAGGTCATCCGCGATGAGCTGCCGGACGACGTTTCCAAGATCACCTACATATCGAAGAAGCAGTTCTACGAGAGCACCTTCCTCAAGCAGTATCCCAACGGCGAGTATCAGGGGCGTACGCTGACCGCCGACGACATGCAGGATTCGCTGTGGCTCAAGCTCAAGAATCCCGAGAAGTATCAGGTGGTCTCCGAAGTGCTCTCCGGGCGCGACGGCGTTGAGGAGGTCTCCGATCAGCGGCAGATCTTCGAGCCGGTGTTCGCCGTGCTCAACCGCGCGACCGTCGTCACCGCCGTGCTCGCCGCGGTCATGGTGGTCGTCGCGATTCTGCTGACTGCTACGACGATCCGCATGTCGGCCGCATCCCGGCGTCAGGAGACGGAGATCATGCGTCTGGTCGGCGCTTCGAATTGGACGATTCGACTCCCGTTCATTCTGGAGGGGGCGATCGCCTCGCTGCTCGGATCGGTGTTGTCCTGTGTGATGCTGTCGGTGATCGTGCGCGTTTTCGTCACCGGATGGCTCGCGGAATCGGTCACATGGATTCCCTATGTCGATCAGACGACCGTGCTGCTGATCTCGCCGTTCCTCGCGCTGGGCGCGGTGCTGCTGTCGGTGATCGCGTCGATGATCTCGCTGCGGCGGTATCTCAAGGCGTGATGCCGCGGTTGGCGCTGGATGCGGCGGTGCTGCGCTGGGCACCGCGAATGGGCGCTGCGACTGGGTTCTGCGAACACTGTGACGAATCTCTCGACCGCAGCGACTACGCCGCAAGAGTATTTTGAGCATCGTCTGATATGGTGTGATGCACATGAGCGAAAGGAAGCGTTGATGATCAGGAAACGAGTCGCGAAGCCTCTCGTCGCCGCTGTGAGTGCCGCGGCCCTGTGCGCAACGATGGCGGTGACGATGACGTCGCCCGCCTTCGTGCCGGTGGCCCGCGCGGACACCTACGGCGATCTGGTGAATGCGCAGAATCAGAAGGCGGCCAGCGCACAGCGCGAAGCGGAGCTCAAAGCCCAGCTTGCCGGTGTGAGAAGCGATTTGGCGAGCAAGATCCTTGAACTCGACGATCTGACCAACAATCGCATCCCCGCCGCGCAGGCAGCCGTCGAAAAGGCCAACGAGGCCGCGGCGGCGGCGCAGAGCGATGCCGAGGCCGCCGCGCAGCGCCTCGAAGCCGCCCGCAAGGACAAGTCGAACCTTGAGGAGCAGATCAAGAAGACCGGCAAGGACTACGACGATGCGCATGCCGCCGTGGCGCAGATGGCCCGTGATTCGCTGCACGGATCGAACGCCTCCGATGTGATGAGCGTGGTGACCGGCTCGAAGAGCACCACCGAATTCGTCAACGCGATGCAGTCACGTCAGGCGCTGTCCCGTAGCGAATCGAACGCCGCATCCTCGGCGGCCGAGTCGCTGAACACCTCGATGAACCGCAGCGAACGGCTGTCCGCCATCGAGCAGCGCATCGCCGATCTGAAGACCAAAGCCGATGAGGCCTCCGCCGCGGCGCAGACGAGCGCGGCAAGCGCGCAGCAGGAACGCGAGTCGCTTGACCAGCTTCGCGCGGATGGCGAGAAGCGGCGCACGGAACTCGAAAGCCTGGAGGACCAGCTTGGCGACGCCTCCGCAAAGCAGGCTGCGCAGACGGTGGTGCTGCAATCCCAGATCGATTCGCTGAACCGTCAGTATCAGCAGGAACAGTGGCAGGCAGCGCAGAACGCCGGCTCGCAGAATCAGGGTCAGGGCACCTCCAAGCCGCCGACCAATTCCGGCACCACAGGCGGTTCGACCACCACCAGACCGAATACGGGCGGCTCCACCGGCGGCACCACAACGACCCGACCCAACACTGGCGGCACCGGCGGTCAGGGCACCAGCAACGGCGACATCGGCAACCGCTACGTCGCCGGCCAGTGCACCTGGTACGCGTACAACCGCCGCAAGGAGATGGGTATCGGCACGCCGTCATGGCTCGGCAACGGCGGCGACTGGTGGCGCAACGCCCCCAGCTACGGGCTGCGCGTCGATCATAATCCGCAGGTCGGTGCGGCGCTTTCGTTCCTTCCCGGCCAAGATGGTGCCGACGGCGTCTACGGGCATGTGGCCGTGGTCGAGGCGGTGTATTCCAACGGCACGTTCATGATTTCGGAAATGAACTGGGGCGGGCCGTACATTATGCACAGCCGTGTGCTCACCAACGCGGGGCAGTATTGGTTCGTGCACTGAGTGGGGCGAGTCGCGATGCGTCTCGACGAGAGGTGACGCATCGCGGCAGCTAGGAGCACTGTTGCAATGTGCTATGGCAATGCGCTAATGGATTACAGTGCGTTGCGCTGGTGCTGCCTTGATGACGTATCACCCTTGGCCTATAATGGGTCGTTCGTTACGACGGACGGCCCATTTGCTGTTTCCTAGGTCACAATAAAAACGACGTTCCGCGAGTAGCATGGCTAGACAGATGATCATGCCATGCGGGAATGTCCGAGGCGAGATGAGAGGAGGAGAACATGCCCAAAGAGACCGGCACCAAACTGATCGTGCAGAACAAGCGCGCTCGGCACGACTACAGCATCGAGGATCAGTATGAGGCGGGCATCGCGCTGACCGGCACCGAAGTGAAGTCGCTGCGCGAGGGACGCGCCTCGCTGGCCGAATCATTCATCAGCATCGATCGACGCGGCGAGATCTGGCTGGAGAACGCGAACATTCCTGAATATCTCAACGGCACGTGGAACAATCACGCACCCAAGCGCAAGAGGAAGCTTCTGCTCCACGAGCGTGAGATCGACAAGCTGAATCGGGCGTCGCAGGCCAAGGGATACACGATCATTCCGCTCAGCCTGTACTTCAAGGACGGTCGCGTCAAAGCCCAGATCGCTCTGGCGCGAGGCAAGCGCGAATTCGACAAGCGGCAGGCGCTGCGCGAGGAGCAGGACAAGCGCGAGGCGCTGCGCGTCATGCGCTACGCCAACAAGCGATCCCGCTGATCGGTGCAAGCGGCGGCATCAGGCAGCATCGCGAATTCAGCCTCATGAATTCAGCATCGCCAATCCAGCACCCAGCCGCACCCCCAACCCAGCAGTTCAGCATCACCCAGTGGTCTGTCTCGCAATGATCTCAGTGGTGCTGTCCCCTCTGATGAGGGGGGGCTGTCAGCGAAGCCGACCGGGGGAGAGACAACAGCTGGACCTCAATTATTAGCGAGATTGACCACTAGCATCAACCCGACGAAATCAGGAGCCCCCATGCCACGCCATACCGCGCGACTTCGCCGAATCCTTGCCGCGATGCTGCCGATCGCGATGACGGCGGTGCCGCTGGCCGCATGCGGCACCAGCGACGGCGGCGTGAGCGCCGGGCGGACCATCTCCAGCTACGATGTGAGCGACGTGCGGTTCGACGAGCGCATCGCCGCCATGCTTCCCGCATCCGTCACCGACGACGGCGTGCTGACCGTCGGCACGAACCCGTCATATGCGCCGGCCGAGTTTCTGGCGGCTGACGGCCGCACCGCCCTCGGCTACGACATGGATCTGGCGCGTGCGCTCGGCCGCATATTCGGACTCGACGTCGACATCGTCGCATCGAATTTCGAAACGATCATACCGGCGGTCGGCAGCAAATATGATCTGGGCATCTCCGCGTTCACCGTCACCCGCGAACGGCTGGGATCGGTCGATTTCGTCACGTATTTCACCGCGGGAATGAGCTACGCGGTCGCCACCGGCAATCCGCGCGGCGTGGACGTCGGCGACCTGTGCGGGCGACGCGTCACCGTGCAGACCGGCACCGTCGAGGAGACGAACATCGACGACGCCGACGCGCGATGCCGAGCTCAGGGCAGGGCGCGCATAGCCGTGCAGTCGTTCCGTCAGCAGGCGGACGCCACCACCGCCGTGGTGGTCGGCAAGGCCGACGTGTTCTTCGCGGACTCGCCGGTCGTCGGATACGCGATCGAGCAGACCGGCAATCGGCTGGAACGGCTCGGCGGCGAATTCGACGCCGTGCCCAACGCCATCGCCATTCGCAAAGGGGACTCGGCAACCGTCAAGGCAGTGCAGGCCGGCATGCAGAAGCTGATGGACGACGGCACGTATCTGCGCATACTGCGGCATTGGGGCGTGCAATCGGGAGCGATAGGCAGGGCCGAAATCAATCCGACGGACTGATCGTGCCCTGGCAAATCAGAACAACAGCAAAACCAGCGAACCAGCAAATCAGAACAGATAATCAGATAATCAGATAATCAACAAGCCGGCGAATTCGGAACAACCAGCAAACCAACAACCAGCAAACCAGCAAAGTGGCGGATTATAGTGGATTCACAGCCTAGCGGACCAGCAAACCGATTCGAGCGAGGAGGACACGACAACCATGGCGAAGCAGACAGGCGACGGCGACGGGCTCGACATCCCCGACCGCATCGAGGCGCTGCCGGTGCGCCGACCCGGTCCGATCATCGCCGGCATCATCGTGGCGCTTGCCGCAGTGGCGCTGATCCACGGTCTGATCGTCAATCCACGATTCGAATGGCCGATCGTATGGCGATACCTGTTCAACGAGCGGGTGCTCGACGGCATCCGCTACACGCTGGAACTGACCGTATTGGCGATGGCGGTCGCCATGGTGCTGGCCGTGGGGCTGGCGATCATGCGCAAATCGGTCAATCCGGTGCTGCGGGGCGTCAGCTGGTTCTTCATATGGTTCTTCCGCGGCACGCCGGTCTACACGCAGCTGGTGTTCTGGGGATTGTTCGCCGTGCTCGTGCCGCGAATCGGCATCGGCATACCGTTCACTTCGATCGAATTCTGGAGCGTCGATTCCAATGATGTGATCACCGCGTTCAACGCCGCATGGATCGGACTGGCGCTCAACGAGGCAGCCTACCTTTCCGAGATCGTGCGCGCCGGACTGGAGGCGGTCGATCCGGGGCAGACGGAGGCCGCGCAGGCGCTCGGCATGAAGCGATTGCTCATCATGCGACGCATCATCCTGCCGCAGGCCATGCGCATCATCATCCCACCGACCGGCAACGAGACGATCGGCATGCTCAAAACCACGTCGCTGGTCACCGCCGTGCCGTTCACCTTCGAACTGCAGTTCGCGACCACCGCCATCGCCAACCGCATCTATCAGCCGATTCCGCTGCTGATCGTGGCATGCTTCTGGTATCTGCTCATCACCTCGGTGCTGATGGCGGTGCAGGCGCAATTGGAACGTCATTTCGCCAAGGGATTCGACGCACGGCCCACCGGCGCTCGCGGGCGGCGCGCGCCGCTGCCCGGCAAGACGGAGGGCGAGCCGCGCGATGACGTGAACAAGATCAACGAGGCCGTGTTCAACGGCATGACCGCGTGATGTATGGTGCGTGTGTGGTGCGTGCGTTGTGCGGTGCGGCGATAATGTGATAAGGAGATGACGATGAAACAGACTGATGCGGCGCGCCCAGTGCCGGCTGGCGGCACGGTGATCCCGGCGGTCAGAGCGGTCGGCGTGCACAAGGCGTTTGGCTCGCTGCATGTGCTCAAAGGCGTTGACATGACGGTGATGCCGGGCAGCGTGACGGTGATTCTCGGACCTTCCGGGTCGGGCAAATCCACGTTCCTTCGGCTCATCAACCAGTTGGAGACGCTCACCGGCGGGCGCATTGAGGTCAACGGCGAGATGATCGGCTACCGGTACGTCGAGCGTCGTGGGCGTCGGATGCTGCAGACCCTCGACGACAGGGCGGTGGCAGCGCAGCGCGAAAAGCTTGGCATGGTGTTCCAGCGGTTTAACCTGTTCCCGCACATGACCGCATTGGAGAACGTGATGGAGGCTCCGGTCCACGTTCAGGGGATGCGCAGGGCCGAGGCGCGGCAACTGGCGATCGCCGAGCTGGAGCGCGTCGGGCTCGGCGGGCGGCTCGACCACTACCCGGCGCAGCTTTCGGGCGGGCAGCAGCAGCGGGTGGCGATCGCGCGCGCATTGGCCATGAAGCCGAGCATCATGCTCTTCGACGAGCCGACATCGGCGCTTGACCCCGAACTGGTGGGGGAGGTGCTTGGCGTGATGCGCTCGCTTGCCGACGAGGGCATGACCATGATCGTCGTCACCCATGAGATCGGTTTCGCCCGCGAAGTCGCCGATCAGGTGGTGTTCATGGATGGCGGCGTGGTGGTCGAACAGGGTGGGCCTGAGATCATCGCGCATCCGAGCGCGCCGCGGTTTAGGGAATTCCTCGCCCATGTGCTGTGACGCGGCGGCGGAGAGCGGTGGCGCTCGCCCGGTTTTCCTCTCGGCTCGTCGCCTGGTTTCTCGCCCGGTTTCTCAGCCGGTTTCTCGCCATCGCTGGGTGGTGGACGAACCGCATATTCCGTTTGATTTCGACGTGATCTATGAGGATGCCGGCATCATCGTCATCGACAAGCCGCATTTCCTTGCGACCACGCCGCGCGGCATGTGGTATCGCGAAACCGCGCTGATCCGCCTACGCGAGATGTATGGTGACGATGGCATCACTCCGGCGCATCGGCTGGACCGGGCGACGGCCGGCATCGTGCTGTTCGTGCGTGATCCCGCGCTGCGAGGCGCCTACCAGATGCTGTTCCAGGAGCGTCGCGCCCGCAAGACCTATGAGTGTCTCGCTGCGGCCTCGCCGGCTCGGCGGCCCCGATACGGCACGGTGGAATGCTTGGAGCCGCCGCGCGTGTTTCCGCTGTGTCGCCGGTCGCGCATCATCAAGGATCGCGGCGTATTGCAGGCATTCGAGGTGCCCGGTGCGGTCAATGCGGAGACGGTGATCGCGCTGTCGGGCGATGCGATCGATGCCGTAATCGGCGGTGCAGCGCATGGCGTCACCGCTGCGGGCAGTGGCGATCTTGGCGCTGTGCGCGGTTGTGGCTCGTGTGTGCGCGATCGCGCGTGTGGATCGTGCGCGTGTGGATCGTGCGCGTGTGAGCGGGAGTGTGGAAGGAGACGTGCGTTGCATCGATCGGGTGCGCATGCGGCGGGTTCGGGCGCGTGCCCGGCGGTTTTGCGCTCCTATGCGATGCATCCGCGGACGGGGCGGACCCATCAGCTGCGCGTGCACATGAATTCGCTGGGATTGCCTATTGTCGGCGACGATCTCTACCCGCAGGTGATCGATCGCCCTTACGACGACTTCTCCCACCCGCTGCAGCTGGTCGCACGTCGATTGTCGTTCATCGATCCGGTGTGCGGTAAGCCTCGCGAATTCGTCTCGCGCGTACCGCTGGCCCGCTGACGCCATCCGCCGCCCCATCATGTAGGGATTCTCGCATGGTGTAGGGAACTGCCCATGATGCAGGGATGCAAAATGGCTTTATTCCGCCATTTTGCAAAAACGGCTCCCTACATCATGGGCAAATCCCTACATCATGGGGTTGTCGCAGGCGTGGCTTGTTTGGGGGAATTGCGGTCGGATCGTGGGTGGGTTGTCACGCGGCGTGATTTTCGTCGTTTTTTGCGTCGCGTGACAGATTTCAGTGTCGGGTGGTGCTCGAAATGGCGGCGGTCGTGTGTTGTGGCGGGTACGACTTATCAAAGAATGGCGTTATTCCGCCGTTTCTTGGATGCGTGCTTGCATTCGATCGTGGCTGATGAGGGATCGATTAAGGTCGGATCGCGGGTGGGTTGTCACGCGGCGCGTTTTTCCTTGTTTTTTGCGTCGCGTGACAGACGTATTGCGACGTATTGCGACAGTCGAATACGAATCAAGTCTTCTGCATGGGTGCGTCCGCGGCTACGCGTTGCTATGCATTGCACATGTGCATTGGATGCGTAGTGTGCAGCATGTGCATCACAGCATGTGTATCGCTGATCGGTGAATTGCAGATCGACGAATCCCAAACAATCCCCGCCATGAACAACATCTGCTGCAAACTTGCCGTCTGCGTCATTGCTGCTTTGCCAGCTGCTTTGCCAGTGTCGTCGCCGTTTTCCGCAGCGGCATGGCCTGCACGCGAAACTGGAATTCGGCACCCCGCGATGTCAGATGCCGTGCGATAGCGAATGCGAACTCAGCCTGTGACTGCTCGTCTGACAGATTCGCCGCAGTGGCGATTGCCACGATCCATCCTCGGGAACGCAGCCGTTCTCGTTTTTCCTGGTCCCAACGCCACTGCCGTTTGTCGGTGCGATGGTGATCGCCGTCGTATTCGATTGCGATCTTCCACTGAGGCCATGCCATGTCAAGCCTGATTGGCGCTCCCGAACGAAATGACATGCCCGTCACGATGTAGTCGGTTTCGCATGGCGGCAGCCCGTGGGCGAGAATTGCAAGTCGGCATTTGGTTTCCATGGGAGAATCCACATTGGCAGCTGTCAACGCGGCGGCTGCGATACAGTCGCGTTTGCCTGAGAATGCCGGCATCTCGCCGATGAACGAGGCAAGATTCCGCCGTGTGATCGCAGCTGGGGCCTTGCCGTCAACATTGCCGGATCCCGACGCTGAATTACTGTCTTCGGCAAGCGAGGTGATGATCGAATCGCCGAGCGTGATCAGTGATTCGAACGATAGATGAGTCGTCATCTGCGCCCACACATGGAACGGGTGGATTGCACGTACGCTCGGATAGACGGATGTGAATGGGGCGGTGTCGGCGTGATTCCAAACGTGTGTGAGTATGTTCGTACCGACGAGGCGGATCCGTTGCTGTGCGGAAGCGACTACGACGTGGAGCTGCGTCTCGTCGAGATCGGTGTTTTCTGGAATCGGTATGCTGTGCAGCTTCAGCGCTGTGGTCATGCCGAACAGCAGGGTTCGATCGGTTTGCAGTGTCGCTTCGGCGCAGCGGCGCACTGTATCCCATTTGATCTGTGATAATCGGTCGCGCATGGAGGATGGCGGACCGGATGTCAGGTCGCCTCCGCCCATAGCTGTGGTGGGTTGATACGGTCCGATATGTGTCATGTGGTATGCCATGGCGTAACCATAGCGGATTTCCTCGTCGCATCGGGGCGTTTTCGGAAAATGTGGATAACTGATAATGTAGAATGCGTCGCTATTGTGGATAACCAGTGGTGGATGGCTGGTGGGTTGTGGAATACCAGAGAAACCAGTTGGATAGCTGCATGGTTGCTGCATGGTTGCTGCATGGGTTGCTGCATGGGTTGCTGGGCGGTTGCATGGGTTGGCGGATTTTAGTGGTGGTTGCAACACCTGTGTGTTTTGCCGCTCTTGATGGC
>NZ_RQSP01000023.1 GCF_009078285.1 Bifidobacterium jacchi | reverse complement strand
GCCAGCTTGCCCTCATTGTGATCGTGTAGTGTCGCCATGTTATTCCCCCTCCGGTCCCCTCTGGAATCCGATCGATCTCAATCGGTCAGCGAGTCTATAACTGGTTAACTATCTATATTGGTAAATACTGGTATGTTAGGTATTGTTGATATAGATAGTTAACTAGTTAAACAGTGTGTTGACATCAGCCGATGGCGTCGGAGATTTCCACTTCGTCTCCGGGCTTCGTGCAGGTTCCCCATCGTTCGCAGTTTGAGCCGCCCCAGACTCCTACGGTGCCTCCGGTCTGCGGCGTGGTTTGTTGGGGTGTGGTCTGCTGCGGCGTGTATGTGGGTGTGTAGGTGGGTGTGTAGGTGGGTGTGTACGACTGCTGTGCCTGTGCCTGTGCTTGGGCTTGTGCTTGTGCTGCTGCGGCTTTGGCGGCGGCTTCCTGTTCGGCTTTCTTCCTGTCTGCCGTGGTTTTCTCGTTGATGGATTTGTTGACCTTGTTGCTGGCCTGGTCGAGGCTGGTGAGGGTCTTGTCGATCTTGCTGGCGGTGTCGGCGTCCCGCGCGGTTTGGATGGCCTTGGCGAGTTCGGTTCTCGTCTTGTCGTCGGCTACCTTGCCCTTGGACGAGTCGAGGAGCCTCTGCGCCGTCTTGGTCTTCTCGTCTCGTCGGGTCTGCGCGTCCTTGAGGGTCTTCGCGTCCCGCGCCTGGATGATCGCGTCCGCCTGGTCGCGCACGTCCCTGGCCGCGTTCTCGTAGGCGGCGGCGATCCTCCGGTTCGCCGCCGCGGTGTCAGACAGTTCGTCGGCGGTCGCGTCCTGCTTGCATGGGACGGGCCGGTCGAGGCCGGTGCTGGTGCTGGTCTTCAACGCGGCGAGGACGGTGGCGTCCTCGACCTGTTTGCCGGTGACGGCGAGAGCCTGTTGGATGTCGGTGGATGAGACCAGCCGCTCGTACGCGGCCTTGGCGCTGTTTGCCTTGTCGTATTGCTGCTCGCAGCCGGTCTGCGCCTGGGCGAGCTGCCGGACACGGGTGTCGTGCCGCCACCACGCGTACCCGCCGCCACCCGCCGTGAGCAGGAGCGCGAGCCCAGCGGCCAATGGCACGATCCAGCGCGGCCGCCGCCGTGCGGCCGTGACGGGCGTTGCGGGATCGTGGTCGGGGTCGAGCGGGGTGCCGTCCGGCAAGGGAACCGGATTATTGCTGGTGTTCATCTGGGGTGCTCCTTCATTGTTCCGTGCGCGTCCGTGCGCTCCGACGTTCTTGCCCGCATGGCCATGCGGGGTTTCTTGTTGGTCCCATTGTCGCATGCTTCCGCTGGTCTCGCGGGCCTCGGCGTGGTGTACGGGACGGCGTACGGGGGTGGTGTTCGGGGTGCGCCAAAAAAGTGAGACCGTGCGGCCCGCGGTCCGCGCGCAACGGTGTGACACTGGTTGCGGACGCATCCCGAAGTCTGATGCGTCACGGGGCCGCGCTATGTGGAGCGGCACCGTCCTCACCCCCTATAGGAAGGGAACATCATGGATGAATGATGAGAATAGAAACGATGAGCAGCACACCCCCTCGCACGCCACTCGGGCACGCCAGCGAACATGCGGCTTTCTTGCGGGCGTGCTCACGAGCGCGGCGGCCTCGGTGATGTTGCCCTTCACGCTAGGCTCGCCCCCGTGCGTCTGTCTGGTGGGCGTGGAGACAGGGCCGGCCGATGCGATCTCCCTCATAGTCATGGAGCCTGATGTGGCGAGCGGCGTGGACGGGTTCATGGATGTGTTGTCGCGCATAGGAAGTCACGTTCGGCTGACGGTCACGATTGACATCAACGTTACGTAGCATCTCGCGCTGCTCATGACGCGCACGCGGGCGCGGCGGGACAGGCCGGCGTCGGCGTGGCCTTGCGGATGACCGGGACAGCAAAAAGGCCGTCGGCGACACGCCGACGGCCTCGGATGAGCTCCTGCGGCTGGGCTTGAACCAGCGACCGTCCGATTAACAGTCGGATGCTCTGCCAACTGAGCTACGCAGGAATGGCTTGCGTGCGGCTTAACGCCGCGCACAAGAAGTAGAGTCTAGCCGTAATTTCCCAGAGTGCAAATCCGACGCCACATGGGCGTGTCGCACACGGCGCCACCCGTGAATCCGCAGGCTGAGTTAAGAACAATAGGTTCAAGACTTCGAGCACTACCGACACGAGAACAACAATCATCGTGTGCATGGAGCGTACATATCGAGGGGGCGAAGGATACTCCCGGCCTTGTCGGGTCGTCGATCGTGTGTATGGCACGTACATAAGGCGCTGCTGATTGTGTGCATGGAACGTATGTTTACGTGATCGTGTGCATGCGACGTACACGAGGCATGCGTTTCGCGCCTCTACACATACATTGCATGCACACGATGCATCCGACGGCATACGTGTGATGCACACGATGCACACGCAACAGTCCACGCGGCATACGTTGCATGCACACGATGCCCGCATGGCATACGTGTGATGCACACGATAGGCGCGAAAGATGCAGTGAGGGTGTTGAGGGGCGTTCTCCAGTGATCGAAATTCGGGAATCGAGGCCACTGCTCCCGAATTTCGATCGCTGACAGCCGCTCAGTGAACAACATTCGGGAGCAGTGGGTCGCATTCCCGAATAATGTTCACTGACGCAATCCCAGTGAACGATATTCGGGAGATGGCCGTTCGTTTCCCGAATCATGATCGCCGACCATGGGCTGGTGGGCTCTCGCAACTGCCCGAGTGATATCACAGCCTTCTGCAACCTCCGACGAGAGGGTCGGCAACAAGAGCAGTCAGGCTGCGAGTGCGCCCCATGCACAGGCGCGTCACGACACGAACGTGCATGCACACGCCGAACCACCGCATGTATTAGTGTTGAACTGTGACTGAACGAAGCTATTTCACGTTGGCCGCGTTGGCATCCGCGGCCATGCCCGGCATCGCCGTCGCCGGCGTGCGCGCAAGCGGTCTGGCCAACGACACGGATCGCGCCGTCGGCATCGACCATGCCGTGATCCAAGACGCCGCCGGACGCCTCTATGACGTCTACGCGTCCGATACCGACAAAGGCCGCGAGAGGCTTTCCCGACGCGTCAAGGCGGCGAAAACGCTCGACGAGGCAAGGGAGCCGGCAGGACTGGGCTTCACGATGGATCGGGTGCTGGCTTTCGCGAACGGCTCGAGTAGCGATGCCGCAACCGGCGACACCGCCGTCATGGTCACCGCGCATCATGATGGCCAGTCCCGACCGCTCGATATGCTCACCGTCAACGACTGTGCCAGCGTCGGCACGGCCATCGGTGCCATTCACCGGCTTCGTTCCGATTTTCTTACGCAGGCTGGTTATCCCACGTTCACCACCGGGCAGATCCGCGCTCAGCTGACCGCTTGGATCGCACGACTTCGCGCTGCGGGTCATATTCCCACGCAGATCACCGACAGCTGGTCGCGCATTCTGGACACCGAGGGGCTATGGTCGTTCCACACCGTGATGGTGCATGGCGGATTCAGCGAGGGTGATCTGCTGTTCTCCGGTTCGACGATCACCTCGATCACGAACTGGCAGGGCATGCAGGTCAACGATCCCGCCCGCGATCTTGCGTGGATCTTCGCCAAGCTCGACGAGGACCATCGCAACGCCGTGCTCGCCGCATATGGTCGGATGATGGGCTCGCGTCTCGATGATCTGATCATGCTGCGCGCGAACCTGTGGCTGCAGATGGAGCAGGTCGGCGATTTCATCCAGGCACTGAATCGTGCCGACAGCGTCGCCATCATGCAGTTCAAGGCACAGGTCGACCGTCTCGCCCATCAGCTCGACATGGCCACCACTCGCGGCGCACAGACCCGAGATCGTCATCAGGATGCCGGTCAGACATCGCGCAAGCCGCCATCGACCATCACCGTGGGCACGCTGCTTGACGAGAGCGAACGCCGCCGCGCTGCACGGGAGCAAACGCAGACACAGGCTCCGACCGGCCACGGCACCGCCGCGGCGCAATCCCCTGCGCAGCAGATCGATGCCGACAGAACCGGGTCGGCTGATATTCACGCGCAGGGCGTCATCACGCCCAGTCACTATAATCACCATGATGCCGGCCATGTCGCGTCTGGCCCGTCGTCGCAGACGCATACCCTGCATCAAGGCACCGCCGAGACCATGATCGTTCCCCGGCTGGATGCGAGCACTCTTGCCGACGGCATCGGCGACGAACTCGCGGATGAGACCAACGACAACGAGCCGGCGGCGAACACTTCGGTGACCATGGTCATTCCGTTGCAGGAGCGTCAGGAACGAGCATTGCGCGACGCGCACGGCGGCTTGGACGACCCTTCCGCGCACCAGCAGACGCACCAGCAGACATCCCCGTCGGACGACGACCCTGCACCGTCAACCGACACGCCGACGGCGTAACCAAGCCCGTCATCGGCAATCGCACACGCACAATAGACAGCAGCGGCGCTACAGCGCCGGCAGCACCAACCGCGCCGATCACAACGGCCGATCAACGAACAGGAGCGAACAATGGACATCGAACTGGGCATCCGCAACGTGGCGCGCGCCGTCACCTTCAGCACCGACCAGAGCGCCGATGAGGTCGACGAGCTGATCGGCAAGGCCGTTGCCGAGCATCAGACCATCAACCTCACCGACGACAAGGGGCGGCGCATCGTCGTGCCGGCGGACGCGCTCGGCTATGCGATCATCGGGTCGGAAACCAAGCATGCGGTCGGCTTCGGCGCATTGTAAATCTTCGGCGCATTGTAGATCATTGGCGCACTGTAGATCACAGATCCTGCATACCGATGATCTGAGGCGCAGACTTCTGTAAATAAGCGAAGCCTCCCGGGCAAACGCCCAGGAGGCTTCATCATTATCGACACGCCGCCCCGGCGCAGCACACCGGTTCAGCAGCGCACCGATTCAGCGCCACAACGGGATGGCACCTCGGCGCACGATCTCATCCACCGTGTCGTCGTCGGTCAGGTTCTCCCCCAGCCGGTTCGGCTTGCCCTTGCCATGCCAATCCGAGCCGCCCGTCACCAGAAGCCCGTGCGCACGGGCCAAGGCAAGCAGCCGCTCCCGCTGCTCGGGCGGATTGCCGCGATGCCACACCTCAAGACCGTCAAGGCCTTCGTCGATCAGCGCCTCCAACTGCGCGTCGGAGATCAGGCTTCGGTTGCGGCTCAGATCACCGGCATGGGCGACGATCGACACGCCGCCGGCCTCGCCCACCGCCTTCACCACCTGATGCGTGGTCGGAGACGGCGTGGGAATATAGTATTTGCTGGTCGCGCTGACCGCATCCGCGAACGCCGCGGAACGATTCTCATACACCCCGGCCGCAACCAGCGCGTCGGCGATATGCGGACGGCCGATCGTCGTCTGCTCCCCCTCGCGCACCTGCTCCAGCACGCTGTTCCACGAAATCGGATAATCCTGCGCCAATAGCGCCACCATGCGCTTGGTGCGCTCCAGACGCGACGCGCGCGTGCGCTCGAACAATTCGCAGATATGCCTGCTGCGCGGATCGTATTGGAACGCCAGCATGTGCACCGAAATGCCCTCGTCATCGGCGGTGATCTCCGTGCCGCGCAGCAACGGCATGCCCGCCTCATGAGCAGCCTGCTCGGCATGCTGCCAGCCGGCGGTCGTGTCATGATCGGAAATGCCCACGCCATCGAGCGACAACGCCCGCGCCTGATCGACCAGCGTCTCAGGTGTTTCGGTGCCATCCGAAAACACGGTATGGCAGTGGATATCCCACCCATGCGACGGTGGGGATGATGGAATGCGCGAAGTGTGAGTCATATGACCATCGTAAGCTGAGGAACGGAAAACTACACACCCGGCCGACGGCGGGACCGATCGCCATGATCCAGCTATCCCCCGAGCCAGAACTGGACGAAAACGATGGCACAGCACAACGACACGACAACGGCAGACAAATCCACAAACGCGGCCTCCACGAGCATGACCCCCGCAAACACGGCAACGGACGCGACGCCGCTTCCCCAAACCGATCAGCCGAACGAACGGTCCAGCTGGAGGCACGGTGCCGTCTGGACGTATCTGCTCATGCTCATCGCCTCCGCCGTGGCGCTCTATGTATCGTTCGTACTGTCGGCCGAGACCCTCCATCTCGCGCGCAACCCCAAGGCGGTCCTCGACTGCGATATCAACGCCGTGCTCTCGTGCAGCACCGTCGCCGAATCGTGGCAGGCGGAGATCATCAAATTCGGCGGACTGAGCTATCCCAACGCATTCTTCGGCATCGCCGCCGAATCCGTATTCGTCACCATCGCCGTCATCGGATTGGCGAGAATACGAGTGCCGCGATGGTTCGCCGTCTGCACCTGGTTCGGCGGACTGGCCGCGCTCCTCTACTCCTACTGGCTCACCACCCAGTCGCTGTTCGTCATCAACGCCCTATGCCCCTGGTGCCTGCTGCTCATGGTCTCCACGACCATCCAGTTCATCGCGCTGAGCCACGCCACCGTCACCGTGCAGCGGCTTCCCCGCAACGCCAAGGCGCTGCGCACCTACTATCGACTCAACTACGATCTGATGGTCGACGTCGTGTGGATTCTCGCCATAGCGGCGGTCATCATCGTCAAGGACGGCGCCGCCATCTTCGCATAGCGTTGTGCGGATTGCGCAATCCACAACCCGGATAACGCAATCCGCATAGCGCAATCCGCATAGCACAACCCACATAGCACAATCCGCAATCCGCGCAACGCCGCCGCTCACCGGTCCAGCAGCCGCACCTCGCCGACGATCGTCGCCGAGCCGGTGAGCGAAACGCCGCCATCGGTGACATCGACGCGCAGCGTGCCGCCACGGACCGTGATGTCCCAGTGGTCGATGCCCGTGCGAGACCGCAGCGTGACGGCGGTGGCGCACAGTCCCGTGCCGCAGGACAGCGTCTCCCCGCATCCGCGCTCATTGACCCTCATCGTCGCCTCGCCGACGCCGGTCGTCTCGTCGATGTCGTCCACCCGCACGAATTCGACGTTCTGATCGGTGTCGATCACCGGCGACACGACCGGCTTGACGGCCAAATCCAGCTCGTCGACGCCCGGCAGCGTCGAAAACGCATCCTCAACGACGGCGACGACATGAGGATTGCCCATATCGACGAACGTGCCGCGTGCAGCGCCGCTTGTGCCGGGAATGCGCACCTCATAGGCGTCGCGGGGCCCAAGATGCCACGCTCCCATATCCACGCGGAACACGTTGCGCCCGTATGGCTCGACATCCCCCAGCGCGGTCAGCGTCTTGACGCCGGCGCGCGTGCCGAGCCGCCACGGCTCGCCTCCATCGGCGATGGAGCGGAATTCCGCGAACAGCGCGGTGGCGCGGGTGCCGTTGCCGCACATCTCGGCAAGGGTGCCGTCGGCGTTGCGGTAATCCATGAACCATGCGGCTCCGCCCTGCGTCAGGGCTCGCACGCGGGCCTCGTCGAGATCGGAGACGAACCGGGGCGGCGTCAGGCGCAGCAGCCCATCCGCCCCGATGCCGAAATGACGATCGCACAGCCATCGCACCTCGGCCTCGGTCGGCTCGAACCGGCCGTCCGGGTCGTCGTAGACGACGAAATCATTGCCGGTGGCGTGCGCTTTGTAGACAACCTGTGGAATGCTCATGTCACCACTGTACCGTGCGGCGAACGGAGTAGGCTGGAGATCGTCCACGAGCGTCGCGTGGCAATCCGCTCGCACGCTTGCCGAGCCAGGCCATTCGCACGTTCGCGGCGGCATCATGAAGGAGGAACCATGGCTTCAAGCGCTCCCATCGGCGTATTCGATTCCGGGCTTGGCGGCATATCGGTGGTGCGGCGCATTGTGGCCGACATGCCGCATGAGCGGGTGCTGTACTTCGGGGATTCGGCGAACGCCCCGTACGGCACGAAATCGCCGGAGCAGGTGCGCGAGCTGAGCGTTTCGATCATGGAGCGATTCGTGCGCCGCGGCGTCAAGGCGGTGGTGATCGCATGCAACACGGCGACCTCGGCCGCGGTCAACGAGCTGCGCGAACGCTATGCGATGCCGATCATCGGGATGGAGCCGGCGCTCAAAGTGGCCTGCGATCGCGGCGACCGACCCGACGGCACGCATGAGCGGCAGCATGTGATCGTCGCCGCCACGCCGCTGACGTTGCGAGAGCACAAGTTCGCCGCGCTGATGGACCGATTCAAGGAAGCGAACGATGTGCATCCGCAGCCGTGCCCGAGTCTGGTGAGCATCGTTGAGGAGGGGCGTCTGGACGATCACGATTCCGTGATGCGCACGCTGCACGGGTATTTCGACCGCTACGATCTTTCCGCGATCGACTCGGTGGTGCTCGGCTGCACGCATTTCGTGTTCTATCGCCGGTATTTCCGGGAACTGCTGCCCGCGTCGACGGCGATCATCGACGGCAACGAGGGCACGGTGCGCCATCTTGGCGTCGTGCTCGAATCGCTGGGCGCGCTTGCCCCAGACAACGCAGCCGGCGGGGTGACGCTCGACAATTCCGACCGCTGCGAGCGCATTGCACAGCTGTCGCGCGACCTGCTGCTGCGGCCATAGCCGCTCATCGGTCGATCGGCCGACAGCCGCCGTTCATCAATCATCGCTACGATAGCCACTACGGAAAGCAGCCACTCCACTACGGAAGCAACCACCACAGGAGGCAACGACATGGGAGCACACAGAACCGCGCTGATCGACGTCGGCGGCGGATTCCGCGCGATCTTCGGCGCGGGGGTGATGGACCGATGCCAGGAGGACGGCATCACCTTCGACCATTGCTACGGCGTTTCGGCCGGCAGCGCGAACATGGTCTCGTTCATCGCCGGGCAGCACGGCCGCAACCACAAGTTCTACACCGAATACGCGTTCCGCAAGGAGTACGCGAGCCTCGACTCGTTCGTGCGCAACCACAACTACGCGAATCTCGACTACGTGTACGGCACGCTGAGCAACCATGACGGCGAATATCCGGTGGACTATGCCGCGTTCGAGGCGAATCCGACCGGATTCACGGTGGTCGCCTGCGACGCTCGCGACGGTTCCGCCAAATACTTCGACAAATCCGACGTGCACTATGATGACTTCGACATCATGAAGGCATCGAGCGCGGTCCCGGTGGCATGCGAACCGTATATGATCGACGGCGTGCCGTATTTCGACGGCGGCATCGCCGATCCCGTGCCCGTGCAGAAGGCGCTGGACGACGGCTATGATCGCGTCGTGCTGATTCTTACCAGACTCAAGGACGTGCTCCGCGAGCAGCGCAAGGACATCGCCCCGGCGCGCATCCTTCGTCATTCGTGGCCGGCGGCGGCGGAGCGTCTGCTCAACCGCTATCAGACCTACAACGATGAGGTGGCGCAGGCCAAGCGCTACGAGGAGCAGGGACTCGTGCTGATTCTCGCGCCCGACGATCTATGCGGCCTGTCCACGCTCAGCAAATCGTTCGAAGGACTTGAACGCATGTACCGCAAGGGGTATGCGGCGGCCGAGGCGATCGCGCCGTTCCTCGAGGGCTGAAATCCGCAACACCGGAATCCGGCGGATTAGCGTTCGTTGAAGACCCGGAATCGGTCATGACGGGACGGGATCGGCGGCAGCGGCCGAGCGTCGATGCTCTCCACGTGGGCCCATTTCGGCCCGACCTTAAGCCATGACAGCAGCTTGGCGACCGCCAGACGCCCGCCCTGCACCTCGACTTCGACGGACCCGTCGTTGAGGTTGCGCACCCATCCGCCGACGCCGATGCCGCGTGCCTGCATCACCGTGAAATAGCGGAATCCCACGCCCTGCACCAGGCCGGTCACGATCACATGCATGCGAATCTCATCATCGCCGCCATCTGCCGTCTCCGTCGCGGCGCCCTTCCTCGAAGCGCCGTCCCTCCCCGAAGCGGCGCCCTTCCCCGCTTCCGTGTCCTTTGCAGTCTTCGTCACCGTCACCCCAGTCATCGTCACCCCAGTCACCAACACTCAAACACTCAGCGCCTCACGTTGCGCAGCGGCTCGCCGTGGGCGTAGCGCCGCACGTTGTCGAGCGCGATGGCGATGATACGGTCCTCGGTCGCCTTGAGATGGTTGCCGCCGGCCACATGCGGGGTGATCAGGCAGTGCGGTTCCCGCCACAGCGGATGGTCTGCGGGCAGCGGTTCCGGTTCGGTCACGTCGAGCGCGGCGCCGTGCAGCTGATCGGCGGCGAGCGCCTCGGCGAGCGCACGGCAGTCCACTGCGCTTCCTCGGCCGGCGTTGATGAGCACGGCGGTTGATTTGAGGGAGAACAGGCGGCGCTGATCGATCAGATGGGTCGTATCGGCCGCCGCGGGGACGGCGAGCGCGATGATGTCGGCTTGTGACAGCAGTGCGTCGAGGTCGGCGAATCCGTGCATGTCGTCGATGCCGTCCGCCGGTCTGGTCGGATCCCTGCGAATGCCCACGGTATGCGCGCCGGCCGCCTTGCATAGCGTTGCGAAATGGGAGCCGATGTCGCCGGTGCCGATGATGAGCGCCGTCGCGCCGGCCGGTGTGAGCGCCGCTCCCAGATCATGCCAGCGGGCCTCGCTTTGCGCACGGGCGTACATCGGCAGATTGCGCATGAGCGCCCACATGGCCGCGAACATGTGCTCGGCCACGGACTGCCCGTAGGCTCCGGTCGCATTGGTCAGCGTGACCGAGTCGGGCAGCACTCCCGGCTTAAGGTAGGCGTCCACGCCTGCGCTCCACGTCTGGAGCCATTGCAGCCGGGAATACTGCGGGCACTGGCTGGGCGGTATGTTGCCGATCACGGCCGTGGCTTCGGCGCGCAGCTCCTGCGGTACTTCGGCCTTCCATCCCATCATGCCGCGCTGGATGGGTCGGCCGACGAATTCCTGCCGCACGTCGGTTGATTCGGTTGCCTCAAGAAATGCCTGCCGCTCCTTGTCGGTCAGCGGCAGGCAGTTGACGATCAGTGTGCTCAGTGTGCTCATACGGCCATTGTAGGCCGCATGGCGGCACTCGGGCCGCTGATCGACGCTACTTGGTCTGCGAGGCCGTGAGCATGGCCTTGGTGACCTGATTGTACAGATCCTCGTATCCTCCCGGAGTGGAGGCCGGCAGCACGACCGTCTTCGTGTTGTCGGATTCGGACAGCGAGCGCATCACGTCGAGGTACTGGTTGAACAGCACGACGTTGTTGACGTCGTTGATGTTCATGCCGACCGCCTGCAGGCTCTTGATCTGGTCGACGATGCCGTTGGCGATCTCGCGACGGTAGTTGGCCTGGCCTTCGCCCTGGAGGCGTGTCTTCTCGGCTTCGGCTGCGGCCTGGGTTTCGATCTGGATGCGCTGGGCCTCGGCGCGCTGGCGGGTGGCCTCCTTCTCGCGCTGGGCGGCGTTGATGGAGTCCATCGCGTTCTTGACCTGCGGGCTCGGATCGATTGCGGTGATGAGGGTCTTGACCACGGTGAAGCCGAAGCGTGCCATTTCGTTGCCGACGGTCTTCTGCACGTCTGCGGCGACGTCGTCCTTGCGGGCGAAGGCGTCGTCGAGGGTCAGCGCGGGGATGGCGGAGCGCAGCGCGTCCTCCATGTAGCTGCGCAGCTGGCCGGCCGGGTCGCGCAGCTCGTAGTATGCGGTGGCCACGTTCTCCGGATTGACGCGGAACTGGGTGCTCGCCACGACGGTGACGAACACGTTGTCGAGCGTCTTGGTCTCCAGCTGCACGTTGAGCTGGGAGACGCGCATGTTGGTCTTCATCGCGATGCGATCGACGAACGGGATTTTCGCGTGGATGCCGGCGAAGCGAACCGCGTGGAACTTGCCGAATCGTTCGATGATGTACGCCTGCTGCTGCGGCACGATGAACAGCAGGGCGATGAGCACGATGATGACGAGCACCGCCACGACGGCGGCGGCAATAAGGACGTCCATGTTCCCCTCCTATGAGTATGAGGCCATGATCGTTCTCGTCACAGCCCGTATCTCAATCGTAGCAACTCGCACTCACGACGGGCGGGGACGCGACGGATGCAAGATGAACACGGCGTGGATGAGCCGTGAAGACGTTTGTCTCTCACCCGGCCGTACAATGGCCGTCAAGAGAAAGCGAGGGTGCCATGTCATCTCAACCGCATCCGAATGAACGACGTTGTCCGTCCTGTGGCGTCGCATGCCCGTCGAATGCATCGTCATGCCCCTCCTGCGGAGCGCCGCTGCTGACCGTTCCTCTGCCCGGTCAGGGTGATCACACCGCCTCGGCGGCGGCTCAGCCGCGGTCAGCGGAGGCGCAGCCCGCTTATGCATCATCCTTCGCCGTGCAATCCGGCGATGTGCATCCCGGTGACGCTCATGTCGATTCGGCGCCGGACGACACGGCGCTGGACGAATCAGTGTTGGATGAATCAGCGCTGGACATTCCCCCGCTCGACGGATTCATTCCCCTGCTGCACCCGTCACCGGAAGCGGTCGCCACCACGGCACCTGAACAGACCGCGGCATCGCAGCCGTCGATTCCACCGGTGCCGCTGCCGGCACCGCAACTGCAACCGCAACCGACACCGCAACCGTTGGCGATGCAAACGACGACGCCGACTCCAGTCGCCGAGGAGACGCAGCCAGCCGGTGCCTTTGGCGATGACCTGAGCGTCACCGGAAACATCGCCCCTTTGCCGCCGTTCGACGCGTCAGGCACCATGCATGCGGCCGCCACCGGCGCGGGATCCGCCACGTCGGTGATGCCGCCGGCCATCGCGCCGACCATGCCCGCCACACCGGCGGCACCGGCGGCGATGCCCGTCAGCATTCCTCCGGCCGCCGGAGAGCCGACGTCGGCGGAAGACACCGGCGAGTTCGACGCGTTGTCGTCCATGTCCGACTTCGCCGATCGCAATGGAGGCGCCGGAGCGAACGTCGACGATCCGGACGACGGACCGGCCGGTTTCAATCCGCGCGTGTTCGCAGCGATCATCGGCGCGATTCTGGCCATCATCCTCATGCTGGGAGGCACGCTGTGGTGGTGGATGGCATCGAATCATGCACGCGCGCTGTCGGACTGCCGCAGCGCCTACGACGAGCTGTCAAGCGTCACTGCCAAGGCGGACGACGCCGCGGCGGCTGCTCGGGACTCCGCCGGCCTGGATTCCTCGTCGGTGGCCGATTCGGCGACGCTCGACACGCTCAACAACGCCATCAAGGAACCCGACTCCCTCAAGAACGTGATCGAATGCGACGGCTCCGCCGACACCGCGGCGATCTCCCAGGCCACGCAGAGCATCCGCCGCGCGACCAACGATCAGAACTCGCGCATCAAGGCCATCGCCAGCGCGGTGTCGTCGGTCGACAAGTCCCAGGAGCGCAAGACGATCGAAGACGAGCAGACCACCCTGTCAGCCAAACGCGACGCGGCGCAGAGCCTGTTCGACTCCTCGAACGGCAAGGTCGCCGACGAGGATACGCGCACCGCGCTGCAGGAGGCGATCGTGCAGGCAAGCGCGCTGGTCAACGATTCGACCGCCGACAGCCAGACGGCGATCCAACAGGCGTCCGATCAGCTCGACAGCGCGATGGATGCCGTCAACAAGTCGGTCAAGAAGAAGACCGACGACGAGAAGAAGGCCAAGGAGGATGCCAAGAAGGCGGCCGACAAGAACCGCTGCGCGGCGCTCACCGGCGACTACGTGCAGCTCAACGGCACGATGCGCATCACCTTGCGCGCCGACTGCAGCTACGATCTGTTTGTGAACGGCGACCTGTACGGCAGCTATCCGTATGAGGCGAACTCGTACAAGGATCTGGGCAACACCTCGTTCTCATGGTATGACGGCGAGGATACGCTCGCCTACATCCCGCCGGGGCAATCGACATCCGAGATCGACTCGTCGTCCGGTTCCGACAAGGCGAGCGACATCAACAGGCAGAAGCTCACCTCGACCACCGGAGGCACGTTCATCAAGGAGTGAGCGGCGCGGAGCAAGCGGCTCAGTAGGCGCCGGCTATGGCCTGATCGAGGTCGGCGATCAGATCGTCCGCATCCTCAAGTCCGATCGAGAGGCGTATGAGGTTGTCGGACACTCCAGCCGCCAGACGCGTCTGGGCCGGAACCTCGCGGTGCGTGATGTTCGCCGGGTCCACGATGAGCGATCGCGCATCGCCGATGTTGGGCACATACGAGAACAGCCGCGTGCCGTCGAGGATGCGCCGCACGTTGCTCGCGTCCCCATCGACGAGGAACGAGAGCACCTGACCGACGCCGCGCGGAAAGTACTTGGCGGCCAGAGCGAACTGCGGCGTGTTGCCGAGTCCCGAATAGTTGACTTTGACGACATGCGCGACGCGGGTCAGATGACGCGCCACGCGCGTGGCGGTCTCGACCTGACGTGCGACGCGCTGGGGAAGCGTCTCCAGGCCGAGCAGCGTCAGATAGGCGTTGAACGGGCTGGCGACCGCGCCGAACGTACGCAGATACTTGATGCGGATGCGGCGAAGAAACGCCTGATCTGCGAATCGCGCGGCGAAGCTGACCGACCTGCCCGTCTCGTCGGCGATGACCTGCTGCGGCGTGGTGAACTGCGCGAAACGACCGTTCGCCCAGTCGAAGCGACCCGCATCGACGATGACGCCGCCGATCGCATTGCCGTGCCCGGTGATGCCCTTCGTCGTGGAATGCACGACGATGTCCGCGCCGAATTCGATCGGCCGCAGCAGATAGGGCGTTGGAATCGTGTTGTCGACGATCAGGGCGACGCCGTGGCGATGGGCGAGCGCCGCCAACGGCTCGATGTCGGTGATGCGGGTGCTGGGATTGGCGACGGTTTCGGCGAAGATCGCCCGCGTATCCGGGCCGATGAGCGCGCCGACCTCATCAAGATCGTTGATGTCGTCCACAAAATCGCAATGGATGCCGAACTGGGGCAGAAAATCGCCCAGCGCATCGACCGAGGCGCCATAGAGATCACGCGAGGCGACGATGCGGCCGCCGCCCTCCCCCGCGCACATCAGCGCATACGTCACCGCCGCCATGCCGCTGGACACCGCCACCGCGCCAACGCCTCCCTCCAAAGCGGCGATGCGACGTTCCAAGGCGTCCACCGTGGGATTGGCCACACGGGAGTATTCGAAGCCGTTCTCGATGCCGGCGGCCAGATCGCGGCCTCGCACCGCGTTCTCCAAGTCGAACGCCGCCGAGGCGTAGATCGGCACGCTCACCGCGTCGTCATTGCCCTTCGCATCGTAGCCCGCATGGATGGCCTGTGTGCCGAATCCCGCCATATCACTCTTCCCTATCGATGATTGCGCGATAACGCAGATTTACATGATTTGCATGATTCACATGATTCACATGATTGCGATGATGCAGATTCACCATGATGCGCACGAGATGGTGCACGCACGATGATTCAGGCGACCAGACCGGCCGCCATCTCGCGGATATCGCGCGCATCCGCATCCGCCTGCAACGCATCCGCATCCAGCGCATCATACGCCTTGTCGAAGGCCTGACCGAGATCCTCGATCAGATCCACCACATCCTCGATGCCGATGGCAAGTCGGATGAGCTGATCGGTGATGCCGACCTTGAGCCGTTCGGCGCGCGGAAGCTCGAAATGCGTCATGCGACACGGCAGCTCGGCAAGACTCTCCACCGCGCCCAGACTCACCGCGAGTCGGAACACATGCAGATTGTCGAGCACGACCGCCGGATCGACGCCCGGAACCACCTCGAACGAGAGCACGCCGCCGAAGCCCTTGAGCCCGTTCTCGGCGAGCAGCCGGTTGCGATCGGCTCGGATGCCCGGATAGTGCACCGTTCTGACCAGCGGATGAACCAGCAGGTATTCGGCGATCGACTGCGCGTTCGACTGCTGACGGTCCATGCGCAGCGCCAGCGTCTGGATGCCGCGGCGGACGTCATTGCACTCCGTCGGCGCAAGCACGCCGCCGAAGCGGTTCTGCGCGAAGTAGATGCCGCGGCCCACGTCCTCGGACAGCACGACCACCAGCCCGGCGTTCACTTCGGAGTGGCCGGCGAGATACTTGGTGGCGGAATGGATGACCACGTCGGCACCCAGATCGAGCGGACGCTGAAGGTACGGCGTGACGAACGTGTTGTCGACGATCGAGAGCGCCCCGTAACGGTGCGCGATCGCGCTGATGGCCCGCACGTTGTTGACCTCGATGAGCGGATTGGTGAGCGTCTCGAAGTACACCGCCTTCGCCGGCGGCACGTCCGCGCCGCCACTGCCGCGCCCGCTTCCGGACACTGCCGCGTCGAGCGCCTCGGGATCGGCGGTGTCCACGGCGTCGAACAGAAGCCCGCGGTCGGCGAAGTACTCGTTGAACAGCGAATACGTGCCGCCGTAGATGTTGCGGCCGACGACGATCCGGTCGCCGGGACGGAAGATCGACAGCGTCGCATGGATGGCGGCGAGCCCCGACGCGAAGGCGAAGCCGCGCGTGCCGTGTTCGAGCTGCGCGATCTGGCGTTCGAGGAACTCCCTCGTGGGGTTGCCGCTGCGAGCGTAGTCCCAGCGGGGCATGGACTCGACCGATTCGAAAGCATACGTGGATGAGTTGTAGATAGGCGGGTTCACGGCTCCGGTCGTGTTGTCGCCGACCGGCAGTCCGTGGACCAGCTGGGTATTGAACCTCGTCATAAGCACCCCCTGGGATCGTTTCGGGCGGATTCCCCGGTGGAGTCCGCGTCTGATACGACGCTATCGCCCGCTGCCGCGCCTATGCAAGCCGAGCGGCATACCCGTTTCTTATAGACCGCTCTCAACCGTTGCAAAACCACGGTTTGCCGACATGCGCAAGCCGACTGCGCACAGCCGCGAAACATGGCGACACGCCGATGCCTACAATGGTGTCGTGATCCTCTCAGCCACTCGCCGCAGCCGCCTGATCGCGGCCGCACTCCGCCTGATGCCGATCATCGCGGCCCTATGCGCGCTGCTCGCCGGCGGCATGGTCATGCTCTCCACCGCGCCCGGGCACACGTCGGACGTCTGGGCGCACACCTATCGCATCAGCGGCATCCTCAACGGCGATGTGATCGCCCGACCGGTCTCCTCGCGCAGCGAGCTTCATCCGATGGTCCACGGCAATGTGGGGGGTGCGGTGGACCGTTCATGGCTTGACTATTCGATACGCGAATACGATCATCATGATCCGGCGGTGGCGTGGCCGGACACGATCACGCGTTCGGATGCGCGCACCGTCGATCTACCGTACAACAACACGGCCGTCTACACGCCCGTCGCCTATCTTCCCCAACTGGCCGGATTCGCGGCCGGTCGTGCGCTTGGTCTGCCGACCGCCGTCACGTATCGGCTCGCGCAGACGCTGATGCTGGCGGTCTATGCGCTGATGACCGGTCTTGCGGTGGCGGCGCTGCCCCGGTGGCGCATTCCCGCAACACTGCTGCTGACCGCGGTGACGGCGGCGTCGAACAGCGCGTTCGCGATCTCCGCCGACTCGCTCACCCAGTGCACGGTGACACTGCTCACCGCGATGCTGCTGCGGGTCGCCACTCGGCCGGTGCGGCTGCGTTTCGTCGCCGGGCTTGGCGGTGTCGCCATGCTGCTGGCATGCTGCAAGTTCATCTACGCGCCGCTGATCCTTATGGTGCCGCTGGCAGTCTGGACGCAGTCGCGGATGGCGATGCCGCGCCCGTCGGCGACCGATCGCAAGCCGACGCAGCCGCGGGATTGCGCGCGGCAATCCGCGTTGCATCTCGAGGAAAACCCGACATGGCGACGTGTGCGGCTGCTGCGGCAGCGCCGGTGCCGGCTGGCGGCGCTCGCCGCGGTCGGCACCGTGGCGCCGCTGACGCTGCTCGCCGTATGGATGCGGCTCAACGACTGGTATACGACGATGCCGGTCAATGTGACCTATGCGCATATGACGGCGCGCAAGCACGCATTGCTGACCGATCCCGGGCTTGGCATGCGGGTGATCGGATACGTGGCGCGCGCGATCGTGACGGCACGGGCGAATCTCGATCGGGCATCCGATTCGCGACTCATCGGCATGTGCCTGATCGTGTTCGCCGCATCGCTGATCATGCTGGCGCTCGCCACGACCACGCGTGCGATCACCGGACGGCTCGCCGTGTTCTGGTGGGCGTCGTTCGCGGCGGCGGCCGCCACCATCGCCGCGATGTATCTGGCGTTGTGGCTTCAGTACACGCCGGATTGGATGGACGTGGCCGACGGCATGCAGCATCGCTATCTCTATCCGTTGGCGCTGATGACGCTGCTCGGCGCGCTCGATGCGATCGCCGCATCCGCCAGACGAATCACGCGACTTCCCGGGGCGCAGCGCGATGATGCCAACATGGCGTAGGATGGCATTGGCAACGCAATCATGCGCGGCACGGCAACGTGTGGCGGCCATCGGCGTCGGCCGGAACGAACCGACCGCGACGAAGGCAGCGTGCACCGCAGGCAGTCCGTGCGGCGCACCGGGCATTCAGACACAGGATACGCAAGGCACACAGGATTGGAGCGACCATGTTCGAGGCGACATCCCACTATGAGCCGGCAGCGGACCGATACGACGGCATGCGGTACAACCGATGCGGCACAAGCGGACTGAAGCTGCCGGCGATCTCGCTTGGCTTCTGGCACAACTTCGGCGACATCACACCATTCGAGCAGATGAAGGCGCTCGCCTTCACCGCGTTCGACCACGGCATCACCCACTTCGATCTGGCCAACAACTACGGTCCCGAACCGGGTGCCGCGGAACGCAACGCCGGTCGTCTCATCCACCGCTATTTCGCCGCGCACCGCGACGAGCTGGTCATCTCGACCAAGGCCGGATACGAGATGTGGGCGGGCCCCTACGGCGATCATGGAAGCCGCAAGTATCTGCTCGCCTCGCTCGACCAGAGCCTGAGCCGTCTCGGACTCGACTACGTGGACGTGTTCTACCATCACCGTCCCGACCCCGAAACCCCGCTTCAGGAGACGATGGGAGCGCTTGCGCAGGCGGTGACCAGCGGCAAGGCGCTGTATGTGGGTCTTTCCAACTATGACGGCGAACGGCTGGAGCAGGCATCGGCCATTCTCGATGAACTGCACGTGCCGTTCGTCATCAACCAGAACAAGTACAACATCCTCGACCGCACGGTGGAACGCAACGGGCTGAAGGACACCGCCAAGCGGCTCGGCAAGGGACTCATCACGTTCTGCCCGCTGGCGCAGGGACTGCTGACCGACCGCTATCTGGATGGCATTCCGGCGGACTCGCGCGTCGCCCACGACCCTCGGTTCCTGCATGAGTCGGATGTCGAACGCGTGCACGGCAAAATCGTCGCGCTCAACGAGATCGCCAGGCGCCGCGGTCAGACGCTCGCCGAGATGAGCCTTGCCTGGCTGCTGCACGACGATGCGGTGACCAGCGTGCTCGCCGGCGCGTCGAAGCCCCAGCAGATCCTCGACAACATCGGCGCGCTGCGCAACACCGAGTTCAGCGACGAGGAGCTCGCCGACATCGATCGCATCGCGCTCTCCTGATGTGGCGATCGCGCGCGGGCGCGATCATCACCGCGCGTTCCAGTCGGTGGCGTAGGGCATGTGCATGAAGTCGGGCACCCGGTACCACTTGACCGGGTAGCCGGCTCCGTGGGCGCAGAAGACCGAATCGGGCGTATTGTCCAGATCGGATTGCGGATCGTACGCCTCACGACGTATCACCTCGTCGGCGTCATGACATGGCCGGTAGCCGCCGAACGAGCATGAGAGCCGCCCGAGCCCATGCGTATAGGCGTTGACGTCCATCGCATAGTCGCGCATGCTCGACACCGGGCAATCCCCGACGAGCACCGCATCATCGCCGTCGATCAGCGCCGGCTCGAAGGTGCCGCTCATCCGCTGCACGTCCGACATGGCGCGTCCGACCATGCCGCTGGGAATCTCCAATCGGAACCGATACCACGGTTCAAGCAGCACGCACCAGCCCCGATCGGCTGCGGCGAACAGGCCGAAGCCCTCACCGGAGGCAGCGTTCGCATCCGAATCACCGCCGCCGCGCGCGCCAAACCCACTTGCGCCGCCGCCGCGCGCGTCGGCTTCCTGCGCATCCGCGGATACGTCGGTCGCACGCGCGCCATCATTATCGTCCGAATCGGAGTCGAATCGCGAGACGTCGCCGGCCGCGCGCGCCATCATCAGCCCCTGTCGGACGGCGCGATAGGTCGCCTGCCGAAAATCGCCGCCCTCGGTGTGCTTCTCGTGGCCGCGCCCGGTCACGAGCGTGAGCCGCACATCGGTCAGCGGAGCGCCGATCAGCACGCCCAGATGCTCGCGCTCGCCCAAATGGGTCAGCACCAGATGCTGCCATGCGCGCGCGAGCACATCCTCGCCGCACGCGCTGGCGATGTGCACGCCACTGCCCGGCTCCCCCGGCTCGATGAGCACATGCGCCTCGGCATAGTGCCGCAGCGGCTCGAAATGTCCGACGCCCTCGACCGCCTGCGTGACCGTTTCACGGTAGAGGATGCCGCCGGGCCCGAACCCGATGTCCAGCGAGAACCGGTCATGCAGGATCTGACGGATGATCTCCAGCTGCACCTCGCCCATCAGCTGAACGCGGATCTCGCCGAGACGCGACACCCATTCCACATGCAGCAGCGGGTCCTCGTCATCCAGCTCACGCAGTGCGGTCAGGCATCGATGCACGTCGTTGCCGTTCGTCAGCACGGTATACGACAGCACCGGCTGCAGGCTCGGCTGCCCGGCATCGGCCTCGCTGCCGAGCCCCTCACCGGGGAACGTGTGCGTAAGTCCCGTCACCGCCGCTATCGTACCGGCGGCGGCCTCCTCCGCCACGGCGAATCGCGCGCCGGAATACAGGCGCACCTGATCGGCCTTCTCGCTCCACGGCTGCGCATTCGGCTCCTGATCGAAGCCGAGCATGCGCCGTTCCGCACGACCACCGTCGCCACCGATGCCACCGTCGTCACCGTCGTCAGCGGCGTCGCGGCGATTCGTCAGCATCATCTTGGCGCGCAGCCTGCCCGAGGTGACCTTGAGCCACGTCAGCCGGTTGCCCTGCGCGTCATGCGAAATCTTGTACACGCGCGCGCCGAATGCGCCGGCGTCATCGTATTGCGGCGTGCGCGCGAATCGTTCAAACCCTGCAAGCAGCGCGTCCACGCCGTCCATGGAGAGCGCGGACCCCCAGTAGCAGGGGAATACGCGCCGCTGCGCGATCAGCCGCCGGATGATGTCGTCCGGCATCATGCCGTCGGCAAGCAGCGCATCCATCGCGGCCTCATCCTGCATCGCGATGTCCTCGCAGCGTTCGGGCGTCATGTCGGCATTCTCGAAATCGACCACGCCGTCGCCGAAGCGCCGCCTCAGCTGGGCGAGCAACGACGCGCGATCGGCGCCGGGGGCATCCATCTTGTTGACGAACAGGAACGTGGGCACCTGGTAGCGCGCCAGCAGCCGCCATAGCGTCGCCGTGTGACCCTGCACGCCATCCGCGGCGGAGACGACCAGGATCGCGTAATCGAGCACGCTCAGCGTGCGTTCGGTCTCGGCGGCGAAATCGACATGTCCGGGCGTGTCCAGCAGCGTCACGTCAAGATCGCCGACACGGATGATGGCCGGCTCGCTGAAGATGGTGATGCCGCGCGCACGTTCCATCGCATCCGTATCGAGGAACGCGTCGCCGTGATCGACGCGGCCGAGTCTGCGTATCGTTCCGGTGGCATACAGCAGCGCCTCGGACAGCGTGGTCTTGCCCGCATCGACATGTGCGACAAGTCCTGCGACGATATGACCCATGGTCCTCCGTTCCGTTTCGCGTCCGGCATCCGCACCCAGTCGCCGGCATCCTTCGCCCGCATCCATCATGGCATGCCGCTATGATGATATACCGCTGATCCAAGCGCGCCGTCATACGTGATGCCAATGCGTGATTCCAGGCGCACCACCAGGCGTAAACGTGGGCATGCGCACGAGCGCGGGCCGCGCTCGCGACCCTACCATAGCGGAAAACCATAGGAAACCATAGGAAACCATAGGAAACCATAGCGGAAACGGAGCTGACCGATGACCCTGAGCCTGCCGGATGACTATGTCACGCTCGATCTGGAGACCACCGGCGTCAGCTGGCAGCGCGACACGATCATCGAATTCGGAGCGGTGCGCGTGCGCAATCGCAAACCGGTGGCGACGTTCCAGCAACTGGTCGACCCGGCCCGTCCGGTCAGTGCGTTCATCACGCGCCTGACCGGCATCACGCCGGCGATGCTCGCGGATGAGCCGACGCTCGATCGGGCGCTGCCCGAGTTTCTGGACTGGTGCGGCGACGATGTGCTGGTCGGACACAACATCGCCGCGTTCGACATGCAGTTCATCCGCTCGTCATCGATGCTGCTGCTGCATCACGACGTGCCGAATCCGGTACTTGACACGCTGAAGCTCAGCCGCCAGCTGTTCCCCGGGGAGCGACGTCACCGGCTCGCCGACCTCATCGTGCGATTCGACATCGCCGACGTCGAGGAGCATCGGGCTCTGTCCGACGCGCAGCAGACGCGTCTATGCCTCGAATGGATGCGCGAGCACTGCTGAGCCGCCGGCCGCCGCTGCCGACGTCGGCCCCCTTACTCGGGCCGGCGTCGGTCGGCGTCGGCCGGCGTCGTCACTCGGCATCGATGTCGTCGCCCTCAAAGGCCTCGGCGATGCCGGCATCATCGGCATCGGCAAGGTCGAAGTCGTCGTCATCGCCATACCACGGCGCCAGCAGCCGCGAGCATTCATTCAGATTCGCATCGATCAGCGCGCAGGCGAGCGGCGCCGCCAGAGCAGGATCCTCGACGTATTCGAGCACCACCACGGCGAGCGACGCCCCCAGACGGCGGCAATACTGCATATGCGAGCGCAGCTCGTCGCCCTCCATGTCTTCGGTGTCCACGGCGCCCGACACCGCCGACAGCAGCACGACCGGCATCATCGGCAGACCGACGCGCTGCACCAGATCGACGGCGAACTGCATGTTGGCAAGATAGCGGGAGAACGCGTCCTCATCGTCGTCGAGCACGGCGTTGTCCATCGACACTGCGATCATCGGTCCGAACATCGACTCGACGCGATGCCACACATAGGCGCGATTCGCCCAGATCGAATCGGGATCGATGTCATCGTCGTCGATCAGGCCGTTCTCGAAATCCTCATCAGGATCATCGGAATCGAAGATGGCCTGCAACGAGGCTGCCGCCTTCTGCGCATCGTACAGGTAGCGACGATCGACATCCTCGAATTCGACCGGCTTGCCAGCATCCAAGGCGAGCGAGGGAAGCATGTCCAGCAGATCCTCGTCGCCGAGGCCGCCCGCAATGACGACCCGCTCGTCAAGCGGCATGCGATATGCGGGATCCTGCTCACGCTCCGAGTTCGCACGTCGGTCACCGTCACGCGTAAGCGCCGCCTGACTGTCGCAGGCCTTGGGATCGATGCCGAACAGATCGTAGATCTTGCCCACGGTCTCGTCGGTGAGCTGGTCCACACGCGCCTGCGCATCGACCAGACGCCGGATGCCCGCGGCATCGTCGTCGGCAAGCAGCAATCGGGCCGTTTCGATGTCGTCCTCCGCGTCGGTGCCATAGACAAGCACCAGATGCGCCGCCAATCTGCGAATCTGGTCGCTGAAGTCAAGCATGTCGTTCAGCATCGCGTCGGCTTCGTCATCGTCAAGCGCATCATAGTCGTCGTTGGGCGTGAAGTCGCTGTCGATCATGAACGCCGATGCCGTGCCCGAGTTCAGCGAACGATCGGCGTCCATGAGCGCGGCGACGATCCAGCCGAGCAGACCGGATTCGCGCACCGCCTCACGGACCGCCTCGAGCAGGTCGGCGCAACGCTCGACGAAAGCCTCGTCGCCACCGATCATCGCCTGCATCAGCGCATCGGTGAAGCCTCCGTCTCCGAACACCTTTCGGCATTGCGAGAACGCAGCCATGTCGAAGGTGACCGCCTGACCGTGCCCGTCATCGGTCAGCTCGTTCCAATCGGGGGCGTTCCCCGAAACGGCCATCTGGAACGTGGCTTTGAATGCGCGCAAATCCCGCAGAAACGCCAATCCGTCAAGCTTGAGTGCCATGCCAATCCCCCGTTTCACCGTCGGTTCACCCGCTTGAGGCGCACACCATGCATGCATACGCGCATCATGCGCACCTCAAGCGAGTCGGCACCGGAGCCTCCGGTGCATGGCCGCACGCGCGACCCTGCAATCCACCGTATCAGTCGAAGTGCTGCGACACACCACGACCCCGCGCCGTGTGACGCACGGCCGCGACCGCACCGGCGGCGGCCAGCAGCGCGAGCGCCATCATCAATGCGACTGCGCTGGACGATGATCCCGTGGACGAGAGTCTGCGTGCCGTGTCACCGGCCGCAGCATCGGCACCGGTATCATGCGCATCGTTCGCCCCGTTTCCGGACGTGGACTGATCGGGCTTGTTCTGGCCGTTGTGTTGAACGCCCGAGTACAGCCACGCGATTCGGTGTTATCGGTCACAATGCGCAGCGTGGCTGCGCCGGGGCGACACAAGCCTCTACTATGGAGGCATGATTCAACCATCAGGCAATGCGGCATCAAGCAATGCGGCATCAAGCAATGCGGCACAGAACGACACGCCGAACAATAACGCACCGCAGAACGACGCGCCCATGCCGAAGCGACTGGAGATCGGCGACGTGGCACCGCGATTCTCACTGCCGGGCATCGCACCCGACGGCGGCGAGATCACGATCGATCTGGACACCGCGCTGTCACAGGGCAAGCGCATCGTGCTGTACTTCTATCCGGCCGCGATGACGCCGGGATGCACGACCGAGGCGTGCGACTTCCGCGACAATCTTGCACGACTCACCGCCTACGGATACCAGGTGATCGGCGTATCGAAGGACCCGCTGGACAAGCTGCGCAGGTTCGCCGAGCGCGACCAGCTGACCTTCCCGCTGCTGAGCGATCCGGATTTCACCGTGCATCGCGCCTATGCGGCATGGGGCGAACGCAAGCTGTACGGCAAGACGCACGTCGGCGCGATCCGATCGACCATGGTGATCGATCCGGATGGACGCATCGTGCTGGCCCGCTACAACGTGCGCGCCAAAGGACACGTCGCCTCACTGATGAAGGCCCTCGGCATCGCGCAGTAGCCGCACCCCAGCACAGCACCCTCCATCACAACGCCCCACCACAGTGCGACGTCAAGCTTTCATTCAGCATTTATCCACGATCATCGCATCACCTAACCAGACGCATCCAAGCGTCACCCCAGCGCCCTGCCACGAACCCGCGGTTCCATGAACGGTATCGGACCGGTCTCAGCGGTCAGACAACGATACGAATCATCAAAGGACCATCAATGTTCGTAGTGAAGAACGCATGGCGCAACGTCATACGCAACAAAGGGCGCAATATTCTCGTCGCCATCATCGTCGCCATCATCGCGGCGGCGGCGACCATCGGACTCGCCATCCGCCAGGCGGCGGACAACGCCCGCGAAACCGGCCTGGAGAACTCGACCATCACCGCGCAGATCAGCTTCGACCGCAGCAAGGCGATCAGCGAGATCAGCAGCCAGACATCCGACTCCAGCTCATCCGACTCCGATTCGAGCGGGCGGCCCGACTTCGACGCCATGCGCGAGTCATTGGAGGGCAAACAGCTGACGCTGGCCGACTACGAAAAGTACGCCAAGGCGTCGTCGGCCGTGAAATCGACCTACTACACGCAGACCTCGTCGGTCAACGAAACCGACGACTTCCAGCCGGTCGAGGACTCCAGCTCGTCGGCTGCAACGTCGTCAAGCGACAGCGATTCCAGCAGCACCGACACCAACTCCAACACCGCCCAGCCGAACGACGGCGGCCAGCAGCCCGGTGGCGACATGGGCGGCGATCAGGCGGGCGGCCGCGGCGGCATGGGCGGCATGATGCAGTCCAGCGGCGACTTCTCGCTGATCGGATTCTCCTCCGACGAGGCGGTCGCCAACGCGGCCAACGGCACGTTCACAATGAGCAGCGGCGAGGTGTTCGGATACGACTCCGACTCGGACGGTGACGTGATCATCTCCAAGGAGCTCGCCGACTTCAACGGACTCAAGGTCGGCGACACATTCACCGTCGAGAACGTCTCCGACGAGGACACCACCTACACGCTCACCATCGTCGGCATCTACGAGAACACGTCGGATTCGACCGGTCAGATGGGCGGCCCGATGCGATCGACCTCGTCGGACCCGGCGAATGCCATCTACACGTCCGTCTCCACGCTCGCCAAGCTCGGCCTCGACTCCGACTCGACCCTGGAGACGACCGACTCCAACGGCGACACCACCGAGCGCGCCGCGGCGCAGCTGAGCTACACCTACGTGTTCTCCGGCAAGGACGACTATGAGACGTTCGTCAAGGACGTGGCCAAGGCGGGACTGAGCGACGACTACACCGTCTCGTCCACCGACGTCGAACAGTACGAGTCAAGCCTCGTGCCGCTCGACAACCTCTCGCAGTTCGCATTGACGCTGCTGCTCATCGTGCTGGGCGTGGGCGCGGTCGTGATCGTGGTCATCACGCTGTTCAACGTGCGCGAACGCAAATACGAGGTCGGCGTGCTCACCGCGATCGGCGTGAAGAAGGTCAAGGTGGCGGCCCAGTTCACATTCGAGCTGCTCGTCGTGACGATGATCGGCCTTGCGATCGGCGTGGCCGGCGGTGCGGCCGCATCGGTGCCGGTGTCGAACCAGCTGCTGTCGGCGCAGGTCGCCCAGCAGGAATCGCAGGCATCGAGCCAGAATGCGCAGTTCGGCCGCGACATGCAGGGGCCCGGCGCACCGGGAGGCGCATCGTCGAACGACTCCTCCAGCGATTCGGCGGACACGTCGAATTCCGATTCCAACAGCGACGGCAACACCGGCAATGCCGCAAACGGCGGCGCCCAGACACCGGCGAACGGGCGGCAGCAGGGTGGACCTGGCGGCATGATGACCCGCGCCGTGGACTACGTCTCCACGGTCAACGCGACGGTCAATCTCAAGGTCGTCGGCCAGCTGCTGCTCATCGGATTGGGATTGACGCTCGTGGCGGCGCTCGTCGCGGTCGTGTTCGTGATGCGATACGAGCCGCTGCAGATCCTCGCCGACCGCTCGTAGCAGACGACACAGCCATCAATCGGCACCGATTGCAACCAGCGGCAGCCCATCATCGCGAGCAATGCGCGAATAATCGCAAATCGCAATCGCAACCGGGAATCAGAACAACAGCAACAACAAAGGATCATCATGACACAGGCAACAGCGAATACGACGGCTGCGGACGACACCGTGCGTCCGACCGAGAGTCCGACCGAACAGCCAACCACTCAGTCGGCAGGAAACGACACGTCAACCAACAGCGCAGCCAACAGCGCACCCCACAGCGCAGCCCACAGCGCGACGGCGCCGATACTTGAGCTCGACAACGTCAGCTACGCCTACGCGAAAGGCGGCAAGAAGGTGCTGCACGGCATCAGCCATACGTTCGAGACGGGCAAGGTGTATTCGATCACCGGACCGTCCGGCGCGGGCAAGACCACGCTGCTGTCGCTGATCTGCGGGCTGGCGAAGCCCACCGAGGGGCGAGTGCTCTACGACGGCAACGATCTCGCCAGGCAGGATCGCTACCGCTACCGCAGCCACGACATCGGCGTGATCTTTCAAAGCTTCAATCTGCTGCCCGCGCTGACGGTCGCGGAGAACATCACCTTGTCGATGGACGCCTCAGGCAAGCGATTCGACAAGCCGAAGAAGCAGATCGCCAGCGATCTGCTCGCCGAGGTGCATCTGCCGGCCGACTATGCGAACGAGCGCATCCTGCATCTGTCGGGCGGCGAGCAGCAGCGTGTGGCGATCGCGCGGGCGCTCGGCTACGATCCGCGCATCATCGTCGCCGACGAGCCGACCGGCAATCTCGACATCGCCACGCAGGAGGACATCATGTCGATCTTCCGCTCCCTCGCCCATGAGCAGAACCGCTGCGTGATCATCGTGACGCACAGCCCCGAGGTGGCGGCAGCCTCCGACGAGGTGTTCGAACTGGCGCCGCTGCGGCGCAATCGCCGGTAATGCGCGGCTGAATCACACCGGCACGCCGAACGGCGCGCCAAGTGATGGTTCCGGCCGCGCCTCGGCCTTGCATTGGCTGGCATCGGCTGGCATCGGCTGGCATCGCCGGCCATTTTTACGCAGCGAACAGCGGCTGATTCCAGTAGCCGGTCAGCGCGGCGGCGGTCAGCGCGGCGGTCGGAATGATCACGGCGATCGCATACGACACCCAGTCGGCCGCGTGCAGACGCGAGATTCTCGCGTTCGTGCGCGGCCCGTCGCCGCCGAATCCGCGCGCCTCCATCGCCGTGGCGAGGCGCGTGGCGCGACGAATCGAAAGCACCAGCAGACCGAACGCCTGCGAGAACGCGCGCCGGACCGCGTTCTCGTCGCCAAGACCGCGTGATCGCCGCGACAGGCCAAGCGCGCGCCAATCCTCGGTCAGGAGCGTGAACATGCGCACGCCGGCCAAGCCGCCGTAGACGAATCGCGGCGACAGACGGAGAATCTGCACGAGCCCGTCGGCCAGATCGGTCGGATCGAGACCGAACGCCAGCACCACGGACGGCGTGGCGATCGCCAGCACGCGCAGGAACGTCGCCGTGGCGAAATACACCGACCCCTGCGTGACGTGAATCACGCCGAAATCGAAATACACGGCTCCGAACGCCTTGCCGTAGAGCGCCACCGAAAGGAACCCGCCGCATGCGGCGATCCATACCGGCCAGGTGCGGCGGCACACGGTCCACGGCGCGATGCCGCCGATCCACAGCAGCGCCAGCTCCAAGCCCAGCGCCACGGAGGCGCTGACCACATCAAGACTGAAGAACATGGGGATGCACAGCACGAGTCCCATGATGAAGCGGCTCACCGGGTTGATGCGGGCGACGAACCATGACGGCGAGGCCGGCTTGGCCGGCTCGTGGCGCTGCGACGGCGGCGAGACGTGGACGATGCGATCGCCGCTGGCATGCGAATGATCGGCGGTCCTTTGGTTGACGTGGGCGGCGTCGGCGGCGCCGAATGCGGCCGGTTCGACGGCTGATTCGGCAGCGGATTCGGCAGTGGACTGGGCGGCTGGCTTTTCGATTTCCGCGGATTTCTCAGCGGATGCAAATGATTTCTCGACGGATGCGACTGATTCGCCGACGATGCCATCCTCGCGAAACTCGATGCGCGTCGCATCCAGCGCCTCGACCAGCGCCTCATCGTGGGTGACCATGACGACTGCCGAACCCTCGTCACGCGCGATGGCGATCAGACGGACCATCTCGGTCCATGTGGCGAAATCCTGACCGAAGGTCGGCTCGTCCATGATGAGCACCCTGGGGGCGGCGGCCAGCATCGAGGCGACCGAAAGCCGCCGCTTCTCCCCTCCCGACAGCGTGTACGGGTTGGCGCGGGCGAAGCGGGCCAGACCGAGCCGTTCCAGCATGCGATCGGCGATGCGATACGCCTCCTCGTCGTCGCGACCCATGCCCTTGGGTCCCAGAGCCACCTCGTCGCGCACGGTGTTGGCCGCGAACTGGTGTTCCGGCTCCTGAAACACCATGCCCACGCGTCCCAGCAGCTCGCGACTGCGCCAGCCAAACGGCTCATCGCCTGACTTCGGGTTCTTCGGCGCGATCGCGTCGCACACGCGCACATGACCGTCCAATGGTTTGAGCAGACCGGCAAGCGTCAGCGCCAACGTTGATTTTCCCGCGCCGTTCGGGCCCATGAGCGCATACACGGTACCACCGTGGAATGCAAGATCGACATGCTCGCCGAGAGGCGTGCCGCGTCCGAACGACAGATCCTGCGTGAACAACAGCGGCTCACTGGATTGAGCCTTCCCACGACTGCGATCCGTCTGCGCAGTCGTGTGAACCGACATGTCGGACATCGCAGACCCAGCTGTTGGAGCCGACCCGGCGTTGGCAGTGGACGCAGCGATGGCAGCCGACTCAGCGGAAACCGCCGACGCGGTATCGAGCGTCGAGCCGAGTCGGCGGTACTCGGTCGGAATCCTGCGACCCGGCACCCACGCGCCGCCCGCGGCCAGCACATCCGACATCTCGCGAAACACCCGATCGGGACTACCGTCCGCGATCACGCCCGCGGTATGTTCGCCGGGCTTCGGCCGACCGAGCACGATGACCCGGTCGATCAGATCCAGCCACACGTCGATATGGTGTTCGACGACGATCATCGTCTCGCCGGTCCGTCTGAGCACATCGGCCACCGCATCATGCACCTCGTGCACGCCCTCCGGGTCGAGGTTGGCGGTCGGCTCGTCGAGCAGCAGCAGGCCGGGACGCATCGCCAGCACGCCGGCCAGCGCAAGACGCTGCCGCTGCCCGCCCGACAGATGCGAGGTCGAACGCGACTGGTCAAGCTCGTCCAATCCGACCAAAGCGAGCGATTCGCGCACGCGCCGCCATGTCTCCTCGCGCGGCACGGCCAGATTCTCGCAGCCGAACGCCGTATCGTCGCCGACGCGCTCAAGGATGATCTGCGAATCCGGGTCCTGCAGCACCAGGCCGGCACGGCCCCGCGCATCGCGCGCCGGCACGCCGTCCAAGGTCAGGCCGCCCTCCTCCTCGCCCTCGTCATCGCCGCCGAGCACGCCGGCAAGACCGGCCATCAGCGTGGATTTGCCGGCACCGGATGCACCGAGCAACAGCACCCGTTCGCCGGGGCGAATGTCGAAATCGATGTGCCGAAGCGCGAAGTCGCGGCGCGTGCTGTGCCGCCAACCCCAATCGCGGGCGCGCACGGACACCGGCCTAGCTCCGGCCGACTCGGCATCGGCTGTGGCAGAACTGGCGGCAGCATCAAAGACATCGGGCATATTCAGAGTAAACCTCACCTATGAAACGGCATCACATGCCGAAGCGGCACCGCGTGCCCTATGGTTCGCTCAACAGGGCACGAGACCGAACGAGGGCACGCGACCGGACAATCAGACCAGCTCGCGGGCGCGACCGGACTCGAAGCGATCGAGAACGCCGGTCGCGGCGAGTGCGCGCTGCAGCAGGCAGCACACGACCGCGAAGACGGCACCGGAGATGATCGACGTGATGAAATAGATGCTCACCTGAAGCGGACCCCATGCCGGGTTGGTGAGCCAGTAGTAGATCGCGCAGGCAACGCCGGCGAGCGATCCGGCAAGCATGGTGACCGGGATGTTCCACTTGCGATACATGAAGATCGCGAACGCGATTTCGGCGCCGAGACCCTGCATGATGCCGATGAGCAGCGAGCCTCCGACACCCCACTGGTTGCCCAGCGTCAGTTCAAGGAACGCGGCGAGCGTCTCGGCGAACAGCGCCGCTCCCGGCTTGCGCACGATGATCGCGGCGAGCGGAGCGGCGAACAGCCAGAATCCGTTGAGCAGGCCTTCAAAGCCAGGGGTGAGCGCACGGAACGCATTGAGCGGAACCTCGCAGACCACGTCCCAGCCCCAGAAAATCACGCCGGAGGCGACGGCGATGATGGCGGCCACGACGATGTCGACGACTCGCCAGCGGTTGGAGTGTTTGGTCGCCGCGGTCTTCTCAGTGATGATGTCATCCATGTTCTCAGCCATGTCACAATGCCTTTCTCTTCCGATCTCTCCTGTGGCTGCGCGCGTTCGCCGCGCGAGCACACGACGGACAGCGCTTTGACGAGCACGGGAAGAGCGACAAATCCGTGCCCGGCATTGCCCGGGCACGTTCCATCGGTCGAGATCGCACGATCTCCTCTCAGCCGCCCTACGGCAGCTCCCGTGTCATTGCCTCGAGTGTAGGGCACGGCAACGCCATGCGCAAGAGGTGCATGCAAACGCCCTCCGCAGCGCGCCAGCGACATCACCAACATCACCAACATAAGCGATAAGCGACGTCAGCGATATAGGCGACGTCAGCGGCCGAGCTTGGCGAGCAGAAGCGCCTCGGTCTCGACGTTGTGCCGCAGACCGGACAGCGAGATCGACTCATTGGGGCTGTGGGCGTTGGCCTTCGGATCCTCCGGACCGGTGACGAGCACCTGCGCGTCGGGGAACAGCCGCTGCAGCTCGGGGATGAACGGAATCGAACCGCCCTCGCCCTTGTTGATCGGCTCGATGCCGAACGCCTCGCGCATGGCCTCCAGAGCATCCTTCGTGGCGACCGCGTTCGGGTCCATCGCCCAGCCCATGCCGTTCTCGAGACGGTCCACGCGCACCTGCGCGCCGAACGGGGCGTGCGATTCAAGGAAGCCTGCGAGCGCCTCCTGCGCCTGTTCCGGTCGCTGACCGGGAGCGGTGCGCAGGGAGAGCCTGAACGTGGTCTCGGGCGAGATGACGTTGAACGATCCCTCGACCGGGTGCGCATCGAAGCCGATGACCGTAAGACTTGGCTTGGTCCACATGCGTGCGGCGAGCGAACCGGTTCCGGCGAGCGTATACGAGTCGATCACGCCGGCATCGGCTCGGACGGTCGATTCGTCGAGATCGCGCTGCAGACCGCCGACCGGCTCCTGGGATTCGATGCCGGGCACCGCCAGATCGCCGTTGGCGTCGTACAGGGAGGAGATGAGCATCGCGGCGATGGTGTTCGCATCGAGGATCGGGCCGCCATACTGGCCGGAGTGCACCGGATGATCCAGCACCTTGACGTGGACGTCGACGCAGGTGTTGCCTCTGAGACTGGTCGTCAGCGAGGGGATGTCGGCGGACCAGTTGCCGGAGTCGGCGACGATGATCACATCGGACTTGAATTCGTCGCGGTGCGCCTCGATGAACGGGATGAAACTGGGAGAGCCCATTTCCTCCTCGCCTTCGATGAACACCTTGACATTGACGTTGAGCTCATCGCCGAGCGCGGCAAGCGCGCCCGAGTGGATGGCGATGCCGCCGCCGTCGTCAGCCGAGCCGCGTCCGTAGAGGCGACCGTCGATTTCGGTGCCGACGAACGGGTCGGTGTTCCATGCGGTCGGGTCCGGCACTGGCTGCACGTCGTGATGGGCGTAGAGCAGCACGGTGGGCGCGCCCGGAGCGACGATGCGCGATCCGATGACCTCCCATGCACCGGGAGTGCCGTCGGGGTTGGCGGACTGCACGACCTTCGCGTCGACGCCGACCTTGCGCAGCTCGTCGGCGACGAACTGCGCTGATCTCTTCATATGGTCTCCGGTGATGCCTTCGGCGGACACCGATCTGAGCGCGATCTTGCTCTTGAGCAGTTCGACGATGCGATTCCAGTCCGCGTCGACGCGGGATCGGATCTGTTCGAGTGAGGTTTCGGCCATGATGCTCCTTGTCGTTTCTATGTGCGATGCACCTATCTGGCCCATTGTAGCGGCCGTGCGGCCGGGTGCCCGCGTCGAGGCATGATCGTACTGTGAATGCCTATGACATGGAACCCTTTCAAGAAGGATAAGGCGAGCGAGCCGGTGAAGGAGCCGTCCAAGACGCGTCCGTCGAGCACCGGCAAGGATCGTCCCACACCGAAGATGAAGGAGGCGCAGGCGCGCAATCTGCGTCCTCTGGTACCCACGGATCGCAAGGCAAGCTCGAAGGAGGCCAAGGCCCGTCTTCGCAAGAAGGAGGACGAGGAATACGAGGCGATGCGCACCGGCGACATCAACCGCATGCCGAAGGCCGAGCGTCTGCCGTGGCGCGTCTATATTCGCGACTATGTCGACGCTCGCCGCAATCTGGGAGAGTTCTTCATCCCGGTCGCCGTGGTCATTCTGATCGGCTCGGTGCTGGTGACCACCGTCATGCCGGCGCTGTCGCTGCCGATGCTCGTGCTGATGTACGTCTACCTGATCGCCGTGGTCATTGACGTGGCGATCATGTGGCGTGGGCTGAAGAAGAAGCTCATCGCCAAGTACGGCGAGGCATCCGTGGCGAAGGGCTCCCGCTCCGGCTCGTACGCGTGGAGCCGCGCCATTCAGGTTCGCCGCTGGCGGCTTCCCAAGCCTCGCAGCCCCAAGCGCGGCAACTGGCCGAAGTGACGTTGTTCATGGCTCCCATTGTTGGGAGCCATTATTTGTATTGTGTATGGCTGTTTTTGCACTGCTGTTGTGCAGTGCGGCATCACTGAGTACTGCTTATTGCAGATTATCAGGCATCGTTGAAGGAGACGACATGGGTGACGTAGGGCGATCAGCCGACACGCGGCACGACAACGTGGCTGGAGTCCGGCTTGGCAATGCGGGCGGCGGCGAGCCGGTCGAGCAGTTCGACGTCGTCGTGATCGGAGCCGGTCCCGGCGGCTATTCGACGGCGTTGCGCGCGGCGCAGCTTGGGCGCAGCGTTGCGCTGGTCGAACGGGATGCCACGCTGGGAGGCACCTGCCTCAATCGCGGATGCATCCCGTCAAAGGCGCTCATCACGTCCACGCATACGATCGATCTGGTGCGGCGCAGCGCCGAAGTGGGCGTCAACGCGCATCTGGACGGCATTGATTTCGGCGCGCTGCACGACTACCGGCTGCGTGTCGTCGACACGATGACCAAGGGACTGGCCGGCCTTGTAGCGCATCGCGGCATCACGGTGTTCCGTGGAACCGCCGCGCTGGATGATTCCGCCGCCGGCACCGACGCTGCCGCCGCCGAGGCAACCACCAGAGCAGCCACCGGCGCTGCCCTCGCCAATGCCGCATCCGCGGCCGACGCCACAGGCAACGCCGATGGCGGCGATGCGAGCCGACATGTCGTGGCCGTCACGCCCTCCCCCGGTCTGGCGGCAGTGCTTCGATTCGTCAATGCGGGCGAGCCGACCGAGGTCGGCGATCATGCCCTCCTTGTCGCCCGCGATGTCGTGCTCGCCACGGGGGCGGCTCCACGCCAGCTGCCCGGTGAGGCGTTCCGCGGCGGCCTGATCGATTCGACCGCCGCGCTGGAACTCGACGAGTTTCCGCATAATGCGATCATCATCGGCGCCGGTGCGGTGGCGGTGGAATTCGCGTCGATGTGGCGCGCCGCCGGCTGTTCGGTGACGATGCTGATTCGCAAGGATCGCGTGCTCAGCGGATGGGACCGGCGCGCATCGGTGACGCTGACACGCGAGCTCAAACGCCGCGGCATCGACATTCGCACACGCACGCATGTCAATCGAGTCGAGACCGGCGCGAATCTTGGTGCACTTGTGCACTATTCGCATCAGGGCGACGACGGCGAGCAGACGATCGCCGCGGAGATCGTGCTGGCGGCCATCGGACGCTATCCGCTGACCAACGCGCCATGGTTCGATGAGGCCGGTGTGAGCAGGGACGAATCCGGCTTCGTCATCACCGACGATCACGGGCGCACCTGCGTGCCTCATGTGTGGGCCGTGGGGGACATCACCGAAGGCCCTGCCCTTGCGCACCGGGCGTTCGAGCAGGGCATCTGCGTGGCGGAGTCGATCGCCGGCATGAATCCGCCCGCCGTGAACGACGCGACCGTGCCCCAGGTCGTCTTCTCCTGTCCGGAGGCCGCCAGCGTGGGGCTGACGCTCGATCAGGCGCAAAGCCGCGACGATCTGACCGAAGTGAAGGAGACGGCCTTCCCCATGATGTCGAACGCGCGCATGCTGATGAGCGGCATGGGCGGGTCGATGTCGATCGTCAGCGGCGAAATGTCCTCGAATCCCGGAACGCCTGTCGTTCTGGGCGTTCACATCGTCTCCCCCGTCGCCTCGGACATCATCGCCGAAGCCGAGCAGCTCGTCGGCAATCAGGTGCCGCTGCATGATGCGGCTCGATTCATCCATCCTCATCCCACGTTCGCCGAGTGCTTCGGCGAGGCGCTGCTCAAAGCCGACGACAGGCCGCTGCATACGCGATAGGCGCATGGCGGATACGTGATTGGGCGCATGCACCTTGCGTATGCGCCTTATTGCGCGACCTGTTGCGCGACTTGCCGTGTGGTTCGCCGTGTGACTGACGCGTTGACTCATGTTTTGGGGCGGGACTACTGCTAGACTGGTCGGCTAGTGTGTTTCCGTTTACAAGTGAAGCGAGGAGTCGATGGCACAGAACGACGATAAGCTGGAGGCCAAGGCCGCGCGTAAGGCCGAAAAGGCGGCCAAGAAGGCGGCCAAGAAGAAGAAAAGCACGATCAAGCAGGTCATTGAGGTCTACAAGTTCACTCATGCCGACGACAAGGCGCTGCCTGCGATCATGGCTGCGACCTTCCTCGGGCCGGTGGTGCTGTTCGTCGTACTCGGTCTGCTGCTGCACTGGTCCCCGGTCAGCTGGGTCATGCTCATGATCCTCGCCATCATGGTCGGCCTGCTCCTGTCCGTGGTCGTGCTCACCCGCCGCGCCGATGCGGTGGGCTATCGCAAGATGGAAGGTCGCAGCGGCGCGGCCATCGCCGTGATCCGCGGTATCAGCAAGGCCGGATACCAGTTCCCCGAACAGCCGATCTGGGTGGATCCGAAGACCAAGGATGCCGTATGGCGAGGCACCGGTTACAACGGCATCTATCTGCTCGGCGAGGGCAACTACGCCCGTGTGAGCAAGGCGATGGACAATCAGGAGCGCAGCATCAAGTCGGTGACCGCCGGCTCCTCCATTCCCGTCTATCGCATCTGCGTCGGCAACGGTCCGGAGCAGGTTCGTCTTCGTGATCTGCGCAAGACGGTGATGAAGAAGAAGGCGTATCGTCCCACTTCGCACAAGAACCCGATCATGAAGAAGCTGCATTCCCGCAGCCGTTTCGTGCTGACCAAGACCGAACTTGCGACGCTCAACGAGCGTCTGAACACGCTGCAGAGCAAATCCGGATACGGTATTCCCAAGGGCATCGATCCGATGCGACGTCAGCGTGTGAGTCGACGCGCGCTGCGCGGCAGGTGATCGCTTGCCGACTCGCTGCTCATCTGTCCGGCAATGCAGTTGTCTTGTCCATCTGCTGAGCAGCGAGCGGCACACACGATAGTAGGCATGTAAATGGCCGGTGTTCGCGGTGTTTTTGACCGCGAACACCGGCCATTTACATGGAACACCGGCCATTTACATGTCAGTGTGCCATGTGATTGCCATGACTGCCATATGCATGCGGCGCCGATACGTCGGGGGGGATGAATGTGACCGGCTGGCGCTGCACATGGCAGGCGACACTCGTTCAGCGTGTATCGATGTGCATCGGCGTTCCATCGCCGGTAAACATGCCATTGCCGATTTGGAAACATATTCGTAACCGAAGTGGCGAGGTTGCGAAATCCGCATCCATACACTATGAGCTTGTAAGTTTTCTAGCCAAAACTCGAAAAGGAGCAATCGTGGCAGGCAACAAGATCTTCGCCCATACGCCGGAAGAGGCCGAGGCACTCATCAACAAGGAAGGCGTCGAATACGTCTCCGTGCGCTTCACCGACCTGATCGGCGTGCAGCAACACTTCACGGTGCCGGTCAGCGAGTTCCTGGACAACGCGTTCACCGAGGGCATGCCGTTTGATGGTTCTTCCGTTCAGGGCTTCCAGGCGATCAACGAGTCCGACATGAAGCTGGTCCCGGATGTGACCACGGCCTTCATTGACCCGTTCCGCAAGCACAAGACGCTGGATGTCGCCTTCTCCATCGTCGACCCGCTCACGGATGAGCCGTATTCGCGCGACCCTCGTCAGGTCGCCGGCAAGGCTGAGGCGTATCTGAAGTCCACCGGTGTCGCCGACACCGCATCCTTCGCTCCGGAAGCCGAGTTCTTCATCTTCGACAAGGTTCGCTACGAGAACTCCATGCAGCGTTCCTTCTATGAGGTCGATTCGATCGAGGCTCCGTGGAACTCCGGTGTGGACACCGAAGAGGACGGCACGCCGAACATCGGCTTCAAGAACCGCATCAAGCGCGGTTACTTCCCGGTTCCTCCGATCGATCACAATCAGGATCTGCGCGACGATATGGTCGCCAACCTGCAGAAGGTCGGCCTGCAGCTTGAGCGCTCCCACCATGAGGTGGCGGGTGCCGGCCAGCAGGAGATCAACTACCGATTCAACACGCTGCAGCACGCCGGCGATGATCTGATGAAGTACAAGTACATCGTTCACGAGACCGCAGCCCTTGCCGGCAAGTCCGTGACCTTCATGCCGAAGCCGATCGCAGGCGACAACGGCACCGGCATGCACTGCCACCAGTCGCTGTGGAAGGACGGCAAGCCGCTGTTCTACGACGAGCAGGGCTATGGCGGACTGTCCGACATCGCCCGCTGGTACATCGGCGGTCTGATCAAGCACTCTTCGGCTGTGGTCGCGTTCACGAACCCGTCGCTGAACTCCTTCCATCGTCTGGTTCCTGGCTTCGAGGCTCCGGTTTCGCTGGTCTACTCCGCTCGTAACCGTTCCGCAGCCATCCGTATCCCGCTGGCTGGCACCTCCCCGGCTTCCAAGCGCATCGAGTTCCGCGCTCCGGACCCGTCCTGCAACCCGTTCCTCGCCTTCTCCGCCCAGATGATGGCCGGCCTCGACGGTATCCTGAACCACATCGAGCCTCCGGCACCGGTCGACAAGGATCTCTACGAGCTGCCTCCGGAAGAGCATGCCAACATCAAGCAGGTGCCGAGCTCGCTCGGCGAGGCTCTCGATGCCCTTGAGGAGGACAATGACTTCCTCACCGCTGGCGATGTGTTCACCACGGACCTCATCGAGACCTGGATTGATCTCAAGCGTGGCGAGATCGATCAGGCTCGTCTGGCTCCGACCCCGCTGGAGTACGAACTGTACTACCACATCTGATAGGCGAGTGTCCATCGCTGTGCCGTGCAAGAGCTTGACATAAGTGATTTGACGTTGCTTGCTTGCACAGCACGATGCGGATGGTTGCAGGTATAACCGTGTAACAATGTGGGCCCTTCGGAGAAATCCGGAGGGCCCACATTCATGTCATGAATGATGACGTATGCAATGGATGCGCCCCACAATGCAGAGTTCACCACACTGCACAATACTCATACCGACAAGGTCATTCCTGCTTTTCGACGCGCAGTTCGTCGATGGCTCTTTGGAAGTCCTCAAGACCTTCGAAGTTCTGGTACACACTGGCAAAGCGAAGGTATGCGACTTCATCAAGCTGCTTGAGCGGTGCGAGAATCGCTTTGCCGACATCCTCCGATCGAACCTGGGCAAGCCCTCGTGAACGAAGATCCTCCTCTACGCGCTGCCCGAGCGCCTTGAGATCCTCCTCCCTGATGGGACGACCTTGGCAGGCTTTGCGAACGCCGTTGATGACCTTGTCTCTGTCGAATGGCTCGATGTTGCCGGAACGTTTCAGCACCAACAGCATGGCCGACTCGACCGTGGTGAATCGACGTGAACATTTCGCACACACGCGTCTGCGTCGAATCGAGTATCCGTCATCGCTGATACGCGTATCGATGACCTTGGTATCCGGGTACTGGCAAAAAGGACAATGCATGTCCTTAGAATAACCCGTACGGGGACGAACACGCCATGATTGGCGTGTGCCGACGCCTCGACTCACATCATACGAAACGACCCGAGATGGCGAAACAGAATGCAGCGACATCAGCCGGCTCCTTTCGCGGAAATCCAGAATGTGCGTAGCCTCGCGTGACATGCGGCATATGGTACCCACGCACTCAGCGCACAGGTACCACGATGCTCTGGCCAGCGGTCAGGGATGCCGTCTCCAGATCATTGAGCTCGATCAGTTCGCTCACTGTCTGCCGAATATCACCTCCACGCGGCGTCACCTGACTGGCATAGCCCCATAGGGTGTCCCCGGGTCTGACGATATAGGTCGTAGTTGCCCCTGCGGAGCCGGCACTGGAGTTCACCGTGGAGCTCACAGCCACACTTCCGTTACTCCACATCGCAATGCCGGCGAGAACCAGTGCCAACGCCAGCGCACATAGCACAGTCATGATGCGGGCCCCATTCATGTGATGCCGATCAAGACCCTCCCTCGGCATTGCATGACGAGGCACAGTCACCAGCTGATACCGTGTCATTTCACGCCACCGTGTTCCCTTCCGACTTGCACAGTTGTGCCCGGAAATCACGGCCACTGCATTTGCAGACATCGAATCCATGTATTGACCATTCATCGCAACCACCATTCTCGAACATGCGTACTATCGCACGCTTGTTCCCATTGTTGCACAGGCGTTCGATCGAGGCAACACGGCGTGTCGAACAGATGTTTGATTTTTGTGCGCGGTTCCTGTATGCTTGCCACTATCACAGAAGGAGCAGAACATGAGTACGACTTCAACTAGGCGAATGGCGAATAATGCCGAGCTCCCCAATACGCCAACGCAACGGTCCGCATCTGCCGCAGTAGATGCACAGACACCGGTCACGCCCGATCCATCGACGCTCACGGAGCGGCAACGCCAGGTCCTCGACGCCATCCGCACCCATATCAACGATTGCGGATTCGCCCCGTCATTTCGAGAAATCGGCGAAGCTGCCGGGCTGAAAAGCCCGTCCTCCGTCAAACATCAGCTTCAGATGCTCGCCAGCAAAGGCTTTATACGCATGAATGCGAATAAAGGGCGCGCCATTGAGCTTGTCGGCGAAGAGCGACGGCCAATCGTCGAATCGAACAATCAGGCGGTGATCATCCGGTTCCCCGCGTTCACAGACATCGATCCCATCCAGCAGTCGCATGACATCCCGCTGGTGGGGCGCATTGCCGCCGGCGTGCCCATTACCGCCGAACAGCATGTCGACGATGTCATGCGTCTTCCGGAACGTCTCACCGGCACCGGCAATCTGTTCATGCTTGAGGTCCACGGTGATTCCATGGTCGATGCGGCGATCTGCGATGGAGACTTCGTCGTGGTCAGAGAGCAGCATTCAGCCGTCAATGGCGACATCGTCGCCGCACTACTTGACGGCGAGGCCACGGTCAAGACATTCCGCAAGGATCACGGTCACGTGTGGCTCATTCCCCATAATCCGGCATACTCCCCCATCGATGGAACGCATGCGCAGATCATGGGCAAAATCGTGACGGTGCTACGCAAGATCTGAGCGTCTTCCCGCTTGGCAGTCGACATCCTTGCATTGTCAACAACGTAAAAACCGCGCCGCGTCATTCCGTCAGGGCAATCAAGGTCAAACTGGCAGCAGCCTGCATCTGCCGGCATGAATATGCACGGTGCAAGCTCTATTGCAGACTCCTGCGGCACCACTCCGTGAAACAGCCTCCGTGCCGCGCCTCCACGGCATGGCACTTGCGCATCGACCAGCCTGCGGGTAGTGTGGCAATCACATGGAAAGCCCCGGATTGAACCGGGGCTTTCGCTGTTTTCAGGCTATTGAAAATGGTTGTAGGAAGCGATCTCATTCGATCGGGCATCATGCATGACAGGATGATGCATCACATCAGAGAAAGGAACCGAGCGCAATGCCGCACATGCACGGGACCGTCGAAACGCACGGAACAGCCGCCTCATCAATGGATCAAGCTGCAAACGCATCGCACCAGCGCCGGCTGATGCTGACGCTGACGCTGACTTCGACGGTGTTCATCGCCGAGGTCGTCGGTGCCATCATCACCGGCTCGCTGGCGCTCCTTGTTGATGCAGGACACATGCTGACCGACATGTCGGTGCTCGTGGCCTCCACCGTCACTGCAATGCTCATGCGACGCAAGCCGAACAAGAACCGAACATGGGGCTGGGCGCGACTTGAAGTGATCACCGCCGCCGCAGGAGCACTCGTCCTGCTGTTCGTCGGCATCTACGCACTGGTCGAGGCGGGAATGCGCCTATTCGCGGGGCGTTCGGACGTGGTGCAGGATTTCGGGCTTCTGCTCTTTTTCGGAATTCTCGGCCTATCGGCAAACGTCGGTTCCATTGCGATCCTCGCGTCCCGCCGAGCTGACAACATGAACATGAAAGCCGCATTCCTTGAGGTGATGAATGACGCTCTCGGATCAGTGGCTGTCGTGGTGTCCGCTCTGGTCATGATGTCAACAGGATGGGACGGATTCGATGCCGTTGCAGGCGGCATCATCGCCTTACTGATGATCCCGAGAGCACTCATTCTGCTGCGCAATGCAGTACGAGTGCTGTTGGAGGAAACCCCGAAGGGGCTTGATCTCGATACGGTACGGGAGCATATGGAGCATGTGCCGCATGTCATCGCCGTACACGATCTGCACGCGAGCACCGTCTCCACGGGAATGCCCGTGCTCATGGCCCACGTCGTCGTGGACAAGGGTCTCACCATGGAACAGGGCGCACAGATTCTCGAACAACTACAGGAATGCCTACAGCAGCATTTCCCCGTATCCGTGCCACACACCACCTTCCAGCTGGAGCCGGAAGGATATCAGGCCATCAGCGGCGAACACCCCCATCAGTAATGTCATAAGCCGACATCACCGTCATCAGCATCTTCATCAGAATCATCGCCAGTACAGTGTCACAGGAGCAATACCCGCCCATAGCAACCCGCACGCAGCAGCGCCCGAGCAGAATGAGCCACTTACCAAGGATCGTGTGCATAGGACGGACATAAGCACGACTAATTCGTGTGTATACAACGTATACGAGCACGATCGTGTGCATGGAACGTACGTGAAGAGGGCTGTAGTGGTCTTCCCATATACGTTCCATGCACACGATCGATTTCCCAAATACAATCCATGCGCACAATGGCAAACGGGCGAGCTGGACACAAGTGTAAGGCACTTCATCCCGCCGCACACGATCACGTCTCCGCGGGGCACAATACAACGCTGAAAGGTCTTCCGTTGATCTCGACAAGCACCGCTTCGCAAGCACCAAAATCTGTCACGCGACGCGATTTCCGGTGGTTTCGTCGTCGCGTGACAGACTGATTTGTCACGCGACGCGATTTTGCCCGGTTTTCACGTCTCGTGACACGCGAACCAGCTGCGAACCGGCTTCAGCCTGGTTCGAACCAT
>NZ_RQSP01000022.1 GCF_009078285.1 Bifidobacterium jacchi | reverse complement strand
CCCCCACCCCGACACCCATCGCAGATGCCGAGCATATCGTTTTCAGCACACGCCCGACGTCATGCTTCACCGTGCAGCTCATGCAGCACTCCTCCAAGCCGAATGACTCCGACTCGCCGAACATCAGACCGTCGGCACGGGAACGCGCGACCGTGCGGATGATGTCCAGCCCGGACTCGATGGCGGCATTCGGACGCACGTCATAGGCGATCGAACATACGGACGGACAGGAATCGGCCAGCGAAAACGCCACGGCATCAAGATTGAGCCGATCCACACCGGTGAGCAGCACCACCGGCACACCGGCGCCGCGTTCCGCGTTTCCCAATGATTGCAATACCGGATGAACCATAACGACCTTTCTTTTTGATAATGGTTATCATTATGGTGTATAGTCTGCAATCATGTCCAAACAATGTCAAATTCTGGGCACGCGCGCCTCGACAGGCAATCGCGTCTCCCATTCGCATCGGAAAACCAAACGAACATTTGCCCCGAACCTGCAATCCAAGCGGTATTGGGTTCCCTCGCAGGGGCGCTACGTCACATTGACGGTCAGCGCGAAGGGCATGAAGACCATCGACCGCATCGGTATCGAAGCGGCCCTGGCACGCATCGAACGCCGCGCGTCACACGGACGCTGAACCCCGCGACAGGAATCCGCTGCAACTCACAGAACCACATCAACGAAAGAGACAGTCATGTCAAGCAAATCATCGGAAATCAGACCGGTCATCACCCTCAAATCCACGGCGGGAACCGGCTTCACCTACACGACCCGCAAGAACCGACGCAACACGCCGGACCGACTCGAACTGACAAAGTTCGACCCAGTGGTGCGCAGGCGCGTCATCTTCCGGGAATCGCGCTGAGCAGGAAGAAATCCCATGGCCAAAACCAGCAAAATCAACCGACAAATGCAACGCGAGCGCATCGTGGCGAAATACGCCGAACGGCGAGCGCAATACAAACGAGACAGCATCAATCCGCACCTGAGCCCCGAAGAACGTACCGAAGCCATGCGCAAGCTGCACGCACTTCCCCGCGACGCCAGTCCGACCCGTCTGCGCAACCGGGACTCCATCGACGGCCGGCCTCGCGCCTTCAACCGCAAGTTCGGCCTCTCACGCATCAACCTGCGCGAAAAGGCGCACCGGGGCGAACTGCCCGGCGTGACGAAATCCAGTTGGTGACCGTCATACGAACAAGCGAGCGCTCGGTTCCATTCTTCGCCGCCGGCTCCATCCGTCGACTTCGAACCCAGCAACACAACAACGAAAAGAATACGACATGCAACAAGGCATCCATCCCGAATACGGGCCTGTGGTCTTCTACGACCGCTCGGCCGACAAGTACATCCTCACAAAATCCACGCTGGCCTCCAAGGCCAAAAGCCTGCCAACCATCACATGGGAGGACGGCAACACCTATCCGCTGGTGAATGTGGAGGTATCCCGCTACAGCCACCCCTTCTACACGGGCAAGAACGTGGTGCTCGATACCGCTGGCCAAGTGCAGAAGTTCAACGAGCGGTACGGACGGCAATAGCCGTATCAACCACTAATCCAATAAACCCAACAGGAGCTTATATGAAAGTCAAGGCATCGATCCGCTCGCTGGCGCGCAAGGACGGCTCAGTCGTCGTGCGCAGACGCGGGCATTTGTACGTCATCAACAAGAAGAACCCCAGATGGAAAGCGAGGCAAGGCTGATGGCGTTGCCGAAATACCGGACCTCACGGTCACATACCCATTCACGCCGAGCCAACTGGAAGGCGAAAGTCCCGCAGTTGGCCACGGTCACCACGCCGGAAGGCGAAGTCGTCCAGGTTCCCCAGAATCTGGCCGCAGCCGTGCGAAAAGGATATATAAAACCATAGCGGCCAACCTCCCGACATGAACGATCGGGGCGGAGACAACAAGGTAGAAAGTACAGACATGACTAACCCAAATGCTAGCCAGCCCACACCGGAAACCAATCCCAGCACTCACGCATCCATCGGCGACCGTCGTAAACCGGTTATCGCCACCATCGCCGCATTCTGCGTCGGCGCTTTGCTCTCCGGCGGAATCGTCGGCGGAATCGCCTACGCAAGACAAGGTCAGATAGCCGGCGGTGAGCCCGGCAGCACCACGGCAACCGAGGCCGTCGCCGACTCCTGTGATACGACGTTCACCGTGGTCGCCTCGGTGAACCAGTGGGGCTCGCTCGCGCAGCAGCTCGGCGGCTCCTGCGCCGAAGTCACCTCGCTGATCAACTCGACCTCCGCCGACCCGCATGATTACGAGGCCACTGCAGCCGATCTCGCGAAGCTCGCCAAGGCCGATATCGTGGTGCTCAACGGTGCCGGCTACGACGGATGGGCCGAGAAGGCGCAGCTGAATCCGGACAAGCAGCGTATCGTCAATGTGGGTGACCTCATGGGCATCACCGCCACCGAGGAGCACTCCCACGAGCATGAGGAAGGCGAGGAGGGCCATCACCACCACCACGGCTCCACGAACCCCCATGTGTGGTTCAGCCCCGAAGGCGTGCTCAAGGCCGCCGAGGCGATCAATAACGCCTACGTGGCCGAGGCCGGAGAGCACTCGAAGACCGCAGCAACCGTACAGCGTCACTTCAACGAGTGGAACGGCGAATATGCCGACTTCGTCGCGCTGGTCAACAAGGGCCGCTCCGCCGGAGTCAAGCGCAGCTACGTGGCCACCGAATCGATCATCAGCTACCTGCTCGATTACATCGGCGCGACCGACAAGACCCCCGAAACCTACACCAACGCGATGAACAGCGAGGCCGAGCCCTCTGCGGCCGATCTGAAGAGCGCGATGGACACCGTAGCCGGCGACGACGTGGACATCCTCGTCGTCAACCCGCAGGAAATGGGCGGCTTCGCCAAGAAGCTCAACGAAGCTGCGGTCTCCTCCAACAAGACGATCATCTCCGCCACCGAACAGCTGCCCGAAAACCAGAAGACACTGCTCGGATGGCTCACTCTGATCGCCAAGCAGGCACTGGCGACCGACACCACGAACGGCTTCTTCCTCACTCAGGACGTCAAGGACCGCACGCTCGCCGATTATGAGGGCGAATGGCAGTCGGTGTACCCGTACCTTCAGGACGGCACGCTCGACACGGTGATGGAGGCCAAAGCCAAGAAGGGCGACATGACCGCCACCGAATACAAGCAGTACTACGACACCGGCTACAAGACCGACGTGGAGAAGATCTCCATTAAGGGCGACCGGATGAGCTTCACCCGTGGCGGCAAGACCGTCACCGCGACCTACAGGTACGACGGTTTCAAGGTTCTCGATTACGCGAAGGGCAACCGCGGTGTGCGCTTCCTGTTCACCGCCACCGGTGATGTACCCGAGGGCGCGCCGAGGGTCGTGCAGTTCTCCGACCACGGCATCGCGCCGGGCAAGACCGCACACTTCCACATCTTCATGGGTGACTCCTCACAGGAGGAGACCCTGAAGGAGATGGACAACTGGCCCACCTACTACCCGGCCTCAATGAGCGGCAAGGAAATCGCCACCGAAATCATGGCACACTGAGCCATGCCCGTGGCGTCGTTCCGACTTGTCCTCCAAGTGATAATAATTATCATTAGCTAAAGAAGCGGGGGGAGGGAACAATGGCTGACCATGACGAGCGCACGGCGCAGTCGCCCAATCCCCGCATCACCAGGCCACGCATGCTGATCGAGCAGACGCTATCAGAATTATCACGCTTCGCCACCGCCCAGGAGATCACCGATATTCTGCGCAACCGCGGCACGCGTATCGGCACCACTACCGCATACCGGAATCTGCAGATGATGGCCGATCAAGGCAGACTCGACGTTATTCATCTCAATGGCGAAACCCTGTATCGCGCCTGCGATGACCACCGTCACCACCATCACATCATGTGCCGGAATTGCGGGAAGACCATAGAAATCGAAATTCCGGGACTGGAACAATGGATCGAACAGGCAGCAGCCAAACTGCACTACACCAACGTCGCCCATGAGCTGGAAATCTACGGCCTGTGTCCACGCTGCGCGCGGAAGACCATCAACGGCGCCCACAACGACGAGCAGTGAAACCGGTAACCACTTTCACTAACTTTCGCACGCATCACACGCGGCTTACCCTTTCAATCGAAAACATGAGCGCATTGAAAGGAAAAACAATGACCATCAAGACCATCGATCAGCACGCCTACGAAATCGTCACCGAAGAAGGCACTTTCGCCGTCTGCAAAGACACCCTCGCCAAGTTCGATGTCACCAAGCACGAGCACGGCGTTGCCGCATGCGGCTGCTGCGGCTGCTGCTTCACCGGCGACTGCTGCGACGACAACGACTGCACGCACGGAACCGACGAGGAGTGCGAGGGCAAGGCCTGCCTACACGCCTGCCACGAGAACCGCGAAGGCCACGAGTGCGCGTTCTGTCACCTCGCCTTCGACACCAACGAGAAGTGCCACGAGGAGATCCTGGCCAATCTCAAGGCGCTCAAAGCCGAGCTCGCCGCCTGAAACGCATTTGTGCAGCGCGGCATTCTCGATCTGTACCGTCAGGACATCGCCAAATACGCCGCCACCAAGATGCACATCCGCTCCATCTTCGACGCGATCCCCTCTCAGCTCGACAAGAAGAACAAGCGGTTCGTTCTCGCCGACCTATCCAAAAGCGCACGCATGGAACGCTACGCCAGCGATTTCATGTGGCTCGCGGACGCCGGCGTGGTCATTCTCTGCCGCAACGTGACCGAACCGGTCAGCCCTCTGAAGATCAACGAGCACCGGAGCCTGATGAAGGTGTTCATGGCGGATGTCGGCCTGCTGAGCGCATTCGGCATGGGGGACGCGCGCCGCGAGCTGCTCACCGGCGATGCCGGCATCAACTGGGGCAGCTTTCTTGAGAATCTGATAGCCCAGGAACTGCTCGCCCACGGGCTCGAGCCCTACTATTACGACCGCGCCCGGATTGGCGAAGTGGATTTTCTCGTCGAACGAGACGGACAGGTCATTCCCATCGAAGCGAAATCAGGCAAGGACTACACGAGGCATGCGGCCTTGAACAACCTGCTGGCGGTCAGGGAATGGGGGTTGGACCAAGCAATCGTGCTGTGCACAGACAATGTATCCGTCGACGACGATGAACCGGCCATCACCTACATGCCTTGGTATATGACGATGTTCATCGAAAAGCCACAGCCCGAACACATCATCATCGAAGAGCCATGATGATACGTCGTCCGATTCCGCACGATGTCCCAAACAATCCGCCGATGGTCACGGAACGTAACGGAGTCAACCATCTGACAGCCAAATCGCATTGTCCGGGCGTGCATCATGTGCAAAACGTTCGGCGACATGCTGCGCGTGGATGCGGGTGGCCTCGTTGACGAAGTCTGCGCAGGCCTTGCTGTCGTAAAGCGCCATACCACAGGGGTCGGCAAAGCGCGGGTCGCCGGTCAACGCGGTGCGAATCGCGCCAAGTATGGCCGACAGCGGCATGGCCGGGGACGGCGAATCGGCATCAGGCATCGTAGTGTTCGCCGTTGCGGCGGATGGTTGACCAGCCGGCAGTGCCGTTCGCGCAGCCGCTTGGATATTCCGGTTCATGATGCGTTCGGCCAGCTGCTGCGCTTCCACCGAATCTGGGGAGACACCGGTATTGAACAGTTGCTCCCATTGCTTGGCGTCGGCGAGCATCGTTTCATGTGCATGGCGTTCGGCATCGTCCCGCGCTCGTTCGACTTGTTTGCGTTGCTCGTCGGATAGCTTGTCCCATCGCTGTGCCGCAACGATTCCATATCGAGCCAGTGCCGGATTGGATGCGGTCTGGCGCATCTGCGGAATATCGCCGTTATCGTCGCACAGGTCAGACAGGTTGTGCAGCACTTGCAGCTTGTGTTGCATTGCTGCGATTTGACGGTGCATATCCTCCGTCTTGGCATCGATTGCCTGTCGGATGTCGTGTGCCCCCGGCTGTACTATCGCGGCGATATCCGCAATAGACAGTCCGGCATCGCGCAACAGGATCACGAACTGGAGCCGGATCAAGGTCGGCCAGTCATACCATCGTTCGCCGCCGATGGAAGTCTCGGTTGGCTTGACTAAACTTGTCTCGTCGTAATAACGTAACGTACGCGTCGTCACGCCGCTGACCAGAGCAGCCTGATTTATCGGCCATAGCTGATTCACATCCAGCAGGTCACCCTCCACATCGAGCATATCGGTATCGGCATCGATGTAGGTCCCATTGTTCGCCGTATTGTCGTGCTCGCTCATGATCCATCTCCTTTGCAAGCAATCATCCGTTCCTGTCCACGACGCACGGTCTGCGTCGCTGCAAACAGTATGGCCCTTTACGTAACGTCAGCCGCAAGTCGCGTCACCACGCATCACACGAGCATGTACATGGGCATGGGCATGGGCATGGGCATGCGAACGTACATGCCCATGCGTGAGCCGGTATACGCCGGTAAGGGCCGGTGTCAAATGGCGCCCACTGCTCGTTGTGGGCCCGTCTGCTCCATCAACAATCATCGTGTGCATGGAGCGTACATATCGGGGGCACGACGGACCACCTTGACCGTGTCGTGCCGTCGATCGTGTGCATGACACGTACGTAAGGCGCTCCTGATCGTGTGCATGGGGCGTACATCTACGCGATCGTGTGCATAGAACGTTCACGAAGCGCACGTTTTACGGCTCTACACATACGTTCCATGCACACGATGCTTCCGACGGCATACGTGGGATGCACACAATGCCCGCACGACAGTCCATGCGGCATACGTTGCATGCACACGATAGGTGCGAAAGGCACGGTGAGGGCCTGTTGGGGCGGTCTCCAGTGAACATTATTCGGGAGTAATGGGCTACATTCCCGAAAACAGTTCACTGAGAAGTCCCAGTCAACATAATTCGTCAGATCGCAGTTCTTGTGATTGCGCCATGTGGACTGCTGCATCACCGGTGCTGCATCACCGGTCAGCGTCGATCAGCGCGCGGTTTCTTTCTGACAGTCGGGGCACAGACCGAAGACCTCGAGCGTATGGCTTTCGACGGTGAAGCCGTGGCTGGTGGCGATCCTGCGAAGCCACGCCTCGCTCGGAGGGTCGATCTCGACGGTCTTGCCGCACTCGCGGCACACCAGATGGTGATGATGCCCGTCGTCGCCGCACAGGCGGAACAGCTGCTGGCCGTCGAGACGAATCGTGTCGGCCGCGCCGGAGTCGGCGAGCGCATTGAGCTGCCTATAGACGGTCGCCAAGCCGATCTTCACGCCCTCATCGTCGAGTCTGCGATGCAGATCCTGCGCGGAGACGAAATCGTCGCATTCGCGCAGCTGCCGCAGCACGGCGTCCTTCTGTCTGGTGTGTCTTGCCGGTGAATCCGCGGTCATGCTCACATCCCCTGCCCCGCCGGCAATGTCGTATGCCTCTCGTATGCGCACCAACCGACGTTATTATCAATAACAATCAACTAATGATAATAACGTCTGCGGAACTATGCAAGGAGGCCGGTCGATATCACAACCGATTCGACCGCCCTCCTCATGCAACGGCAGTTCCCAGCGCCTCCGCGAGGCGGCCTCGAACAGACTCCAGCGGATTGTTCTCAGCGAATTGCCGCATCGTCCAGACCACTCGAGATCTATGTGAGGTCTATTTGAGGTCATCCCAGCAACCGGTGGCCTCCAGCTCGGCGACCGTGCGGGCGGTGTCGTCGGTGAGCACGGTGATGTGACCCATCTTGCGATTGTGGCGCACCTGCGCCTTGCCGTAGTCGTGCACGTTCCATTCCGGATGTTCGGCGATGAGCGCGCGCGTGGGCGCGACATGCTGACCGAGCACGTTGACCATGACGGCGGGACTCAGGAGCTTCGGCTGGATGAGCGGCCATCCGGCGATGCCGCGGATATGCGCGTCAAACTGGTCGATCGAGCACGCCTCGATGGTGTAGTGGCCGGAGTTGTGCGGACGAGGCGCGAGCTCGTTGACGATGACGCGATTGTCGCGGGTGACGAACAGCTCGATGGCGAGCGTGCCGGCGAGCTCGAAGCCCTTCGCGAGCGCCAGCGCCATCTCGTGCGCGGTGCGCGCGATCTCGGGCGAGACTTCGGCGGGGGCGATCGTCATGTGCAGGATGTTGTTGCGGTGGTCGTTGCGCACGATCGGGAATGTGACGTAATCCTTGCCGTTGCCGGAGACGAGGATCGACGCCTCGAACGCGAAGTCGACGAACCCTTCGAGAATGCTCGGCGGGAAGCCGCCGCCGCGATCGCCGCGGGCGCGGATCTTCTCCAAATCCATATCGTTTTTGAGCACGTGCTGGCCATGGCCGTCGTAGCCGCCGGAGCGGGTCTTGAGCACGCACGGGTAGTGCAGCTCGTCGATGGCTGCCTCGAGCTCGTCGAAGTCGTTGACCTCGCGCCACGGCGCGGTTTCGATGCCATGCTGGTTGATGAACGTCTTCTCATGGATGCGGTCCTGGGTGACGCGCAGCAGGTCGGTGCCCTGCGGGGCTGCGACCAGGTGGCGCACCTCGTCGATGGAATCGGCATCGACGTTCTCGAACTCGTAGGTGAGTACGTCGGATTTTTCCGCCAGATCATGGATGGCGGTCTTGTCATCGTACTCGCCGACGATCTGGAAATCGGCCACCTGCGCTGTCGGGCAGTCCGGCGTCGGGTCGAGCACGCCGATGCGGAATCCCATGTATTTGGCCGACAGAGCCATCATGCGCCCGAGCTGGCCGCCGCCGATGATACCGATCGTCGCCCCCGGCTGGAGCATCTTGACCGCGCCGTGCGTTTCCTCAGACAAGCTGGGCATTGGATTCGGCCACCTTTTCCTTCAGTCCGTCACGATAATCCTGCAGCGCGTTGGCAAGCCGCTCGTCATTGGTGGAGAGGATCTGCACCGCGAGCAGGCCGGCGTTGGTCGCACCCGAGTTGCCGACCGCCGTGGTGGCGACCGGAATGCCGCCGGGCATCTGCACGATCGACAGCAGCGAATCCCAGCCGGACAGCGCATGGGAGCGCACCGGCACGCCGATGACCGGCAGCGTGGTCTGCGCGGCGACCATGCCGGGCAGATGCGCGGCGCCGCCGGCACCGGCGATGATGACCTTGAAACCGTTGGCGCGGGCGGCATGCGCGAAGTCGCCCATCAGCTCAGGAGTGCGGTGCGCGGAAATGACCTGCTTGTGATAGGGCACGGCGAACTGGTCGAGGATGTCGCACGCGTGCTTCATCGTCTCCCAATCGCTTGCCGAACCCATGATGACCGCCACTTGTGGCCTGCTGTCTGCCATAACGAACCTCCGAACATGGATACGAACGGTAATGCGGATACCGACACCACTGTACGCAATCCCGGCTACAGCACGCCGCCAGATCATCATCAATCCGCCGTCAATCCAAGTTGATCCGCCATCAGCGCATCATCAACGCATCATCAACGATTCATCAACGCACCGTCAACGCGACCTTGCCGAACGCCTCGCCGGAGTGCACCCGAGCGAACGCCGACCTCGCATCGTCAAGAGGAACAACGGAATCGATCACCGGATGCAGATCGGCATGCTCGACGAAGCGCAGCAGCCGGGCGAAATCCTCGCGCGTGCCCATCGTGACGCCCTGCACGCGGATATCCTGGAAAAACACGCGCGTCAGCTCGGCTCCCGGCTGATCGCCGGACGTGGCCCCGCAGATCGCGATCGTGCCGCCGGGGCGCACCGATCGCACCGAATGCCCCCACGTTGCGGCACCGACCGATTCGATCACCGCATCGACCCTGCGAGGCAGTCTGGCACCCGTCTCGAACGCAGCATCCGCGCCCAACGCCAACGCACGCTCACGCCGCGAAGCGCTGCGCGACGTGACGAACACCTCCAGACCGGCCGCATGCGCCAATTGGATCGCGGCGCTCGACACGCCGCCGCCCGCGCCCTGCACGAGAACCGTGTCGCCCGGGCGCACGTCGGATGCCGCAAACACCAGCGAATACGCGGTAAGCCAGCTGGTGCCGAGCGCGGCCGCCTCGGCGAAGTCCAGATTCACCGGCTTGGCGAAGACGTTCGCATCCGGCACCTGCACGTATTCGGCCATCGTGCCCTGATACCGCTCGGAAAGAATCGACCGCCGCTCCCCCGGCTCGACACCGACCCCGGATCGTCCGTCCAGCGAGCCGACGACGGTGTAGAGCACCACCTCGTCGCCGGCCTTCAGCCCGGTCCGCCCGGGAAGGTCCTCGACCAGCGTGCCCGCCGCATCGGTGCCGAGAATCATCGGCGTCTGATCGGCGGACAATCCGACGCCCTTCAGACTCCATAGATCATGGTGATTGACCGTGGCGGCGCTCACCGCGATGCGCGACCAGCCTGCGCTCGGCGTCGGTTCCGGCCGCTCGCCCACGGCAAGCATGTCCAACGGATGCTGTGCATCGGTTCCTGTGGCGTATACGGCTTTCATCATCGGCTCCTTCATTGGGCGCTGCGGCATCGTCGGTCGGCTCGCGGCTGATTCACGGTCGCCACATGGCTGACTCGCGGCTGATTCACGACTGACTCATGGCATGGGCGATATATGGGCAATTGTATGGACATATACGGAGAAGTTGAGCGCATCGGCCGCTACGCCACCGGCAGCGCGCGCATAACGACTATGATGGCCGTTTCGGATTGATGATACGGCAACCGGCGGGAACGGGCGAGACGCGGGCACCCATTGCGAACCTGCATCCAGGGAAAGGACGGAGACAGGCATGGCGGACGACATGGCGAACGGTATTCTCGGAGCGATTCATTCACCGTCCGACGTCAAACGACTTTCCCGAGACGACCTGCACGAACTGTGCCGCAACATACGGGAAACGCTGCTCACCTACGGGCACGCGCATGGCGGACACATCGGCTCGAACCTCGGCATGGTGGAGGCCACGGTGGCATTGCATCGCGTATTCGACTCGCCGCGCGACCGCATCGTCTTCGACGTGTCGCATCAGAGCTATGTCCACAAGATGCTCACCGGACGATCCGCCGCATACCGCGATCCGTCCAGATTCCACGAAGTGACCGGATTCACGAACCCCGAGGAAAGCGAACACGACCAGTTCGTGCTCGGGCACACCGGCACATCCATCTCGCTCGCCTGCGGATTGGCGAAGACGCGGGACATGGCGCGCGCGGCCGGCGAAACGACCGCGAATTCGACCGGAGCGGGCATCGGCAACGTGATCGCCGTGATCGGCGACGGCTCGCTCAGCAGCGGCATCGCCTTCGAAGGGTTGAACAACGCGGCGGAGCAGGGCGGCAATCTCATCATCATCGTCAACGACAACGAGATGTCGATCGCCGGCGATTTCGGCGGCATGTACCGTACGCTGGCCAGGCTGCGCGCATCGAACGGCACCGCGCAGCCGAACCTGTTCAACGCGTTCGGACTCGACTATCGCTATGTCGAGCATGGCAATGACGTGGACGCGCTCATCGAGGCGTTCACCGAGGTCAAAGACATCGATCATCCGGTCGTCGTGCATATCCATACGCTCAAAGGAGCCGGATTCGACGGCGGCGCGAACATCGGTCACAGCGCGATCGCCAACCACAGCGCGATCGCCAGCCACAACGCGATCGCCAACCGTGGCACGAACGGCACTGCCGATGCAGCCGCAGCAGCCAGCGCAACCGGCATCCAGCCGACCGGCAACGTATCCCACGACGAGCCGTGGCATTCCGACCATTGCGATCTGCCCGACGCGGAACCGCACGAAGGGCAGTGCGAGGCATCGCACTGGCAGACTCCGGACAGCGCGTTAAACCGACCTGATGATCCGCGCAAGGCGTTCGGCAAACTGGCGATGGCCGCATTGGAGCCGCGCTTCGCCACCGAGCCGGGATTGGTGGTCATCTCCCCCGCCACACCGGGTTCGAACGGCATCACCCATGCTTTCCGGGAACGTGCCGGAGCGCACTATGTGGACACCGGCATCACCGAGTCCCATGCGGTGACGTTCGCCTGCGGCATAGCCAAGGCGGGTGGCACACCGGTGGTGGCGACCACGGCATCGTTCTTCCAGCGCGCCTACGACCAGTTCTTCCAGGAGATGAGCCTCAATCGCTCACGTGTGACCATCCTCGACTTCCTCGGTGGGCTCTCCGGTTCCGACAACACCCATTCCGGCGCCTATGACGTGGCGATGTTCGCGAACATCCCCGGCATCACCATGCTGGTGCCCACGTCGACGCGGGATTATCTCGATGATCTGGCATGGGCGACGATGCCACGGCACGTCGGCGGTTCGCCGGACGGCCCCGTCGTGATTCGTGTGCCCGGCCAGCAGATCCTTGATCGGGAGCGCGCATGCGGGCATGATCCGGCAAGCGTCGCATCGGCGCTGCGTCTGACGGGCAAGACGTCGGTATTCGCTGCCGCCGGGCGCGACAGGTCTGAGGGCGGCAACACAGGCGGTGATTCGGGAGAACGCGACGCAATACGCGATACGCACGAACGCGACATGCTGGCGTATCGGGTGAATCATCGCGGCTGCGGCGTGGCGATCATCGCGCTCGGCAACACCCATCCACTGGCCGAGCAGGTCGCGCGGGAGCTGCTGCGCGCCGGCGCCGGCAACGCGCCCGGCGGCGACGCAACCGACCGCAACGCGATTGGCGGCATGGCAACCGGCTGCAACGTAACCGACGGCAACGTAACCGACGGCAACACAGGCAACGGCAACGCAGCCTGCGGCAATGCAACCTGCGGCAATGCGGAAATCCGCGATTCAGCCGCCGCAGCAGCGACAATCGACGCGACGGTCATCGATCCGCGGCAATGCTCCACGCTGGACGTCGCGACCCTGGAATCGCTGCGCGCCGACCATCGGCTTGTGGTCACGCTGGAGGACGGCCAGCTGGAGGGCGGATGGGGCGAGAAGATCACCGCCTACTACGCCAACCATCCCGGCATCGGCTCCACCAACGGATGCGACGGCGAGCGCGAACGGATGCAGGTGCTGAACTTCGGCGCGCGCAAGGAGTTCACCGACCGCATCTCGCTGCACGATCTCAACGTGCGGTATGGATTGACGGTCGGCGACATCGTGTCAGCAATCCGCACGCGACTGCGCCCGTGACGAGGGGGCGCGGCGGAACAACACGGCCGGCCTCAAAGCGCAGCAGTCAGCCAAGCGTTTCAATCACCCCCGGCATATCCGTCCACGGTGCGTAATCCGATTCCCGATTGGGCTCAAGCTGGTTTCTTGCCACCGCCTTGTCCTCTTGCGAATTATGGTCTTTCGCATTCCGCACGGCGTCCCGCGTATGCCCATCAATGGCTTCGAAGTTGATGTATTTGTTACGTTTGCCGGCAACCACCCCAAGCTCACCTGCATAGCGTTCCACCGCCGCAGTATCGGTGTATGAAATCGGACATCGCCGCACATGATCGATCAGCCACACTTCGAAGCAGGGGTTGGAAACGACGAGTCGAATCCCGTTGTCTTTGCAGATACGCTGCGCTTGGCGATGATCGTGATAATCATCCACATCCACGACAACGAAAACCGCGGCATAGCAGTCAGCCGAATCGTTATTGCGCTCATCGTCGCGTTTGCATTTCACCGCATAATTCGCAAGCTGAGACGGTGCCATGGTCTTGGAGATCACCCTTATGACTCCCGAATCCATAGACGAACTATAGTGCTCGAAATACTCCGGCTCCGTGGCCTGCCCTCCACAGACGACGAGGTAACGCTTCGCCCTTGCGCGCGTCCTACGGCGCGCATTTCGCCCATGCCGCGGAACGGCGTACTTGCTTTTCACCCGGCTCATTCTGCACCACCTTCCCCGATGATTCTGGCGAACACGGAATGAAACTCCGGCTTTGGAACGGCGCCATACACGCCGTTGAGATAGTTCCGGCCGACATTCTCCTCCTTGCGCACCTTCAAATCAGTCACCGGATACAGCTCGGACGCCCCATCCTTGTTCTTCTCCACCAACCACACCTGATCGGGATCGATAAGGCGACCAGCCGAACCTGATACGTTGATCAAAGATGCGTCATGCGTGGTGAACACCAACTGCGAACCATGCGGATTGGTCGCGGGGTCGGTGAACAACGCGATGAATTCCTCCACCAACGACGGGTGAAGACTGGTGTCGATCTCGTCAATCAGCGTGACCGTGGGACGGGCGAGTTGGCGCAATGCCAGTGAGAAGAACGACAAAGCCGCAATGGTTCCCTGAGACTCGTTACGCTCATCGAACGCGACGGTCGTTTCGGCACCGGCATGTTCAAACTGCAGCTCGGATGCTTGACCGAAAGCAAGCAATCGATCCAACTTGTCAGGGTCGGCCCCAAGCCGTTCCCCGATCTGGGTCTTCAAATCATTCATCACCGTCTTGTCGATGCTCACCGGAGCGCTACGGACATCCACGATTCCAAAATCCGCGTAACGAATCAGAAGAGCCAATTCCTTGGCGAACGACGTCTTACGATTGAACTCCCCCAGAATGTGCGGCTGCTCGTCACGATATCCCTGTGCGTCGCAATACGCGATTCCCTTCATGAAGAAATCGAACGCGGACTGCGTGCAGGCGATGCCCGCGGCAGCCGCCGCCGACAGCACCAACGCGTTCGGCCTCAGCTCGATCGTCTTCCTGATCTGAGACCTCGGACCGCGAAACGCATTGCCAAAGTTGATGCCGCCCTTATCCCTCGAGAACAAACGCGTAGGATGCGAGGACGTTCTATCGCCGATGAGCTTGTACAAGGACAGTTCCTCATGCAGGATGACTTCATCATTGAAGCAGAACCAATACCGGTAGCGCTGACTGTCCTCCGCGATGAACTCCGCGAAGAACGACGAGTCCTCAGGTTTCCCCCCGTCTGACAATAGGAAGGAATCACGCGGTATGTTCGTTCTGGCGCCACCCTGACTGTAGCTTGTTCGCACCATAATCGCCATCGCCCACAACGCTTTGAGACAATTCGATTTCCCTGACGCATTCGGGCCATACACTGCCGCAATAGTGGATTGATTCGCGAACACCCCTTCGGAAAAGCGCTTGTCACGAGTCATGGAAAAACTCTGCTCATCACGGAAACTTCTGTAGTTCGAGAAGCTGAAGTCAATAAGCATGTCAGGCTCCCTTCCTCCACTATTAATGAGTAAATATATCATAGAAAATCACAATATTGCGGTTTTTTGCAAAAAAGCCTCTTTAATTGAATAAAAATATGAAGCACCTGCTGATATCTTGGCCGGCTTCCCATCGGACCTCCGTCCGCTGTTCGACATCCAACTTCGACATCCAACTAACGGGACGCCACCGGAACCGAAGGACCTCATGTTTTGGAACGGTGCGCAACACCAAGGGGAAAGACACGCCCCAGACCCATGTGCCCAGCCGTGCTGGTATGATTTCTCCTCGTTTGGCCCCGTAGCTCAGCTGGATAGAGCATGTGACTTCTAATCGCCGTGTCGCCGGTTCGAATCCGGCCGGGGTCACTAGTGAAAACCCTTGGAATCATGCCGATTTCAGGGTTTTTTATATGGGCGTTTTCCGCTTGTTTTCATCTCAAAACAACCAAAATCGACAGGGCTAAGGATGCACGGGAGATGCAAAGCCATTCAGCATCCTTGGCACTCGACACGCCTCACAGAAAAAACTTGGCGGGGTTATTGCACGACAACCGATATCCTTAGTCAATGAGTCGTTGACGAATTCACAACCCCCCTCAATCCCACTCCGTGGGAGAGGCGAGTTACAGTGCAGTCAATACGCGGATTGCCCTCGGATATCGTGTGGATCGCTGTGTGGATCGCTGCCGATTGCCGCGTAGAGCGTCTACGAGTCGCCTTCGGTCTGTCACGCGGCGTTAAAATCGATGTTTTTGTCGCCGCGTGACACAACTGCGACAGTCTGCGATAATCCGCCATCATGCCACATACCACAAAACGGCGGAATTCCAATGTTTCTTGATGAGACTGGATTAGACTCGCGTGTCACGCGGCGCGAAAAGCGGGCAAAACGCCGTCGCGTGACAAATCGGTCTGTCACGCGACGACGAAATCGTCGATAATTGCGTCGCGTGACAGATTGGCCGCCCCGGATTACCGTTCATCCGAATCACGACCGGCCATCACGACCGCCATCACGACCGCCGCCCGTGCCTCTCGATCGAGACAGCGCCCATCCGAGCACCGCGAGCGGCACCGCGCAGGCGACCGCGATCCAGGGAATCATCATGCTCGCATGCGGTCCCGCCGCGTCAAGCACCGCCCCGGCGAACGTGGAGCCGAACGACGTGCCGATCGACCCGGCAGTGGTCAGCCACGACAGCCCTTCGGTCAGCGAGCGCGCAGGAACCAGCGATTTGACGATCAGACTGCCGGTGGCGAACAGCGGCGAGACGCACAGGCCGGCGACGATCTCCAATGCGCCCAGCAGCAGGAAATTGTCCATCGCCAGACGAAACAGTGCGAATCCGATCGCCAGCAGCGTCAAAAACACCACCATATGCCGCCAATGCGAGCCCTTCAGTTCACGCGAGCCGAAGATCATCGCACCGACGCATGAGCCGACCGCGAACATCGCCAACTGGAGTCCCAGCCATTGCTCCACGCCGGCGGCCTTCATCGTGGCCGTGGTCGACACGTCAAATGCCGTGAAACTCATGTTGAACACGATGAACACGACGAGAATCGGCGCAATGCCGGGCATAAGCAATACGCTGCGCGACGCGCGCCGCGAGCCGCCGCGAGCGCCGCCGCGGACACCGCCCAGCAGCGAGAACGAATCCGCTCGCCCGCCGTTCGCACCCGAATCCGACACGGCGGAACCCGAATCCGATACGGCAGCGCCACCGGCATCGACCTCGACCCGCTCGACCACCGGCGCCGAGGACCGCAGCGAGAAGAACACCGCTCCCCCGATGCCGCACGCCAGCGTCGGCACGAACAGCTGCGAGACGGGATGCACCGAGGTGGCGAGAAACGCGGCGAGAATCGGACCGACGATGAACACGATCTCATCGATCGCCGCCTCCAGCGCATACGCGGTGTTGAGCAGTCGCGGATCGTCGCCGGCATGCGAACGAAGCGCGTATGCCCACCGGGTACGTACCAGCGCGCCGAACGAGAACTGGGTAAAGCCCATCACGATCGCCAATGCGAACAGCAACGGGATCGGCACGCGGCTCAGCGCGGCAAATGCGAACGCGAGCATGGCGACCACCTGCACACCAAGCGCCACTCGTCCCACGCGGCGCTGGCCGAGCCGGTCGAACAGCCGCGCATAGAGCGGCGTGACCGCGGCGACCGCCAGAATGTAGGCGGCGCTCATCGAACCGGCCACCGTCCAGTTGTCGTACAGATGGTTGAGCGCGAGCACGATGCCGAGCGCCATCATCGAGATCGGCAGTCGAGCCACCGCTCCGGATATGCAGAACGCCTTGGTGCCCGGTATGGCGAACAGGCGGGCGTATGGCGAACGCGTTTTGTTCGCGCGTTCGACCGATGCGGCGACGTTCATCGAGTCACCTCCGCCATGCCGGCCGTTTCGCCAACCGCAGCAGACGACGCAACGATGTGGGCCGCACCCACCCGTGTGCCCGGCCGCGCCGCGGCACCGGGCACGCCGGCATAGATGAACAGATCATCCAGCCCGCCGCCGGCCGCACCGCCGCCGGCCGCGCCGCCATCCGCGCGATGATCGGCGGCGAAGCGCTCTGCCACGCGGTCAAGTCCCTGATGATCATAGAATCCGACATCGCAGCTGGAGTCGGTATGCAGGAAGAACCGCTCCACTCCGGCCGAGGCGAGCGCATCCATCGCGCGACGCCACATCCCGCCGCCGATGCCGTGGCCGCGCGCGGATGCGGCGACGAGAAACAGTTCGATCTCCGCCCACTGCGCGACATCGATGCCGTTTGCGGATTCCATGTCGGTCTCCACACGATGCCATCGCAGCGTCTCATGCAACGAGCGCGCACCGATCGGATCGCCCTCCAGCCGCGCGTCGGTCTGCGCAAGCAGCTCCTGCGCCTGCGCGAACAGGCGGGGCGCGCCGGGTACCCGATAGATGAGCGTACCGGCCGGCCGACCGTCGATCTCGGCGATGATGCCGCCTGTCGCCGGTTCCAGATAATGCAATACGAAATGTCTGGAGACGACGACGGATGCCGCCGTGCCCGCAGCCGAGCTGCAATGCCCCCAGGTTCGTTCGAATTCGTCGGTGATGGCGTCGAGATCGGTCCATCTGATCGGCCGGTACGTGACGGTACGCCCGGTCGTTTCGCCGCCGACTGCGGCTTTGGTTGTGCTGGTTGCGCGCATCGCAGCCATGACATCGCTCCTTAACTGTCGTTGCGTCCTCGATGTGTGCCCGCCCACACATCTCGTCCAAGGGTCGCGGCTCCCATCCGCCACGCTGCCGCAATGCGTTTCCTTGCGGTCCGGCCGCGACCCCTTTCGCCGCGTTCCGTCAGTCGTCGTCGGATTGTTCAGGGATGCCGGAGCTCAACTCGGCAAGGATCTCCTGTTCCGTTTTCGCGCGGGCATGAATCTCGCGCCGGCCCTCATCGGGCTCACTCAGATAGTAGAGGGTGGCGTCGATGCTGTCCAGCGGGACACGCTCCATGGCCGACAGCAGCAGTCGATACCAGTCGAGCTGCACCAGCTTGCGCTCCACGTCATCCGGCCTGGCGGGTCGGCGACCGGTTTTCCAATCGACGATCACATAGCGTTTCGTCGGATCGGATTCGTCCAATCCGCCGTGGAAGACCGCATCCAGCTTGCCGTTGATGATCGCTTCGTCAATCGCGTTGTCGGTCGCACCGCCGGCGGCACCGTTGGCGGCATCGCCGCCGGCATCGGCCGACGTCGCCGCATGCCTGGCGAACAACTGCGGCATCGACACGACGATCTGCCGTTCCGCCCACGCGGGTCGGCGACGCGCCCACCGCGAACCGACGAGTCGGCGCTCCCACTGCATCAGTAGCCGCTGTTTGGCGTCGAGCCGATCGGACTCCTGTTCACGCCGGTCCAGATCAGCGATCATCGATTCGCGCGATTCGCCCGCTGCGTCCGTGCCAAACGCCAGTGACGTCATCAGACCGTCCGTGGCATCCAGTGCCGCCATGCCGTCGGTCATCACATCGTCGCCATAGGCGTTCATGAAGCGTTCCGCCCACGCATGAAACAGCGTTCCCGTTTCGGCGGCCGGCGAGACGACGCGCGGAATCGGACGGATCATGCCCCGCCACAGCAGTCTGGATTCCCGCTCGGAGCGTTCCGACGCGCGCATCTGCAATGCGGTGACGTTCTGCCGCCCGCTCGCCAGCAGGCGCGCGGCCTGTGCATGCACCTGCGCGTCGATGCGCGCATCGTCCTCGGCTGAGCGAGGCATGAGATCAGGGTCCGAGACGAGCATGCGCGCGCGTACCAGCAATGAGTCGTCGTCGGAGGCGACCGGAGAACACGCATGCGGCGCTTGCGCGCGAAGCCCGGTGACGCGCAGCCTGTCGAGCAGTTCCTCGGATGGCGATACCGGCCAGCTGATCTCGGTATCCTCCTGCGACAGATCGATTGGCGCGTTCCATGCCTCGTCCACCACCGTATGCAGATAGTCGGCTGCGTTCTCGCCCACGAAGAATCCCGTGGGGCGGGCGGCGCCGATCGCGGACAGCGACACGGCATTCCCGTCGTCGGTGTCGCCGCCGGCGCTATCGACGGTGCCGTCGGCGGTCGCATCAGCAGTCACATCAGCCATATCGACAGCCGAGTCAGCAGAGTCAGCAGAGTCTGCCTTGTCAGCCGCGTCAGCCGACGCATCGATCAGCCCGGGATGCTTGGCGAGCATGTTGTACACCTCCTGCCAAAACACGGACGGCTGGTTCCTCTTGTCCGATTGGCGATCGGCGCCCGTCGCATCGGATGCGACGAGCGTGTTGTCGGAGGAGTGGCTGGAGGTGATCAGCAGGTCATGACGCGCTCTGGTCAGCGCCACGTAGGCGATGCGACGCTCGTCGGCAAGCAGACGGCGACCGTACTCCTCGCCCTGCGTCAGATACCAGTCGTCCGGGTCGACGGCATCCACATCGTCGCCGATGTCATCACGACGCAGATCGCCGTATATCTCATCGTCGATGGCCTCGACGTCGTCCAGCCCGTCCAGAGCGGCAATGGCTCCCTCCACGCCGCCCGACACGTCGGCGTCATGCGGGAACCGCGGCAGGATGCCGGCATCCACACGCACCGGAGCGGGCACGGCAGACGGATCGTCCAGCCACGTCTTGGTGGAGACATGGTATTCGGGCGGCGTCCACGTGCCGTGTTCGAGACCGCCGGGATGCCGCTCATCGTCCGTGATCGACAATCCGCCCTGCGTGCTGGGGAATCCGCCCTTCTTCATGTTGACGACGGCGACCGCATCCCATTCCAATCCCTTGGCCTGGTGGACGGTCATCAGCACCACGTCCACCGGCGTATCGGGCACCTCGACGTTCTTGTCGTTGACATCCTTCAGGGAGTCGATCCATGCCATGAACCCGGAAAGCGTGGGTTTGCGCCCTTCGGCGATCTCCTGCACATAGGTCACCGTCATCGCCTTGAACCGGTCGATCGAGGATCGCGCCCGGGTGGGGTTGATCGCACGCGACGGATAGGCGATCGACTGGGCCACGACCAGGTCGATGTCAAGTCCAAGCGCCTCGACGGCTGTCTCGATCACCTCGTCGAGAGGATTGTTCATCACCGACCGCACCTGCCTGAGCATGCGGCCTGCGTGCACCAGTCGCGCAATGGTCTCGTCGTCGCCACGCATGGCGTCTGTCTTCGCCAGCAGTTCCGCCAGATCGTCGCGCACCAGAAGGTCGGCGAGGAACACCGCGTGCGGTATCCGGTCACGGTACTGTCTGACGATGCGTTCCCGCCGGCGAATCCACTCGTCCGACCATGCGCCGCCATCCGACGAATCTGCCGACTGCGGCGAATCGGACGAAGCGGACGAATCGAACGAATCGCCGCTATCCGAGGAATCGGCGGCATCCGGCTCGACCAGCCCCGCCTCGACCAGCACACGGTAGCGATGCGCGGTGTCCAGCCGATCAGCAAGCTTGGACAGCGCCGACAGCGTCTGCCGGCCGAAGGCGAATCGGGGCGTCGCCAGCAGCCGCATCAGCTCCCCCGAGTCGGTGCGATCGGCGGCGACGTGCAGCAGCGCAAGCAGATCGCGCACCTCGGGCCGTTTGAGCAGCTCCGAGTAGCCGACGATCATCGTCGTCAGCCCGTACCTGTTGAGCCCCTGTTCGAATTCCGTCATGCGTTCCTTGCCGCCGCGGAACAGTACCGCCACATGCGGATGCGCGTCGGTGCCGTCGCCGGACGCATAGCGGGCGATGGCGTGCCTCGCGAACCGCGCCACGGCATCGATCTCCTGGCCGAACGTGTCGAAGTCAAGCACGCCAAGCGTGCCCTCATCGGCATCGGGCAGCGCGGTCAGTTCGGATACGCCGACCTCGCGCATCAGCGAGCTGGAGGCGCGACGCTGCGTCACGCGCAGCGGCTTGGTCAGCCCATTGGCCGCCTCAAGCACGATGCGCGAATTGCGGCGGGTCACGCTCAGCGGGAACGGCTTGGTGTCCGCGGCCATGCCGAAGTCCCTGATGAACATGCGGAACGCGCCGGGGCTGGCGCCACGCCACGCGTAGATCGACTGGAACGGGTCGCCCACCGCGTTCACCGCCGAGCCGGGGTGGAACAGCGCGGCGATCAGCATGGACTGCGTGGTCGACGTATCCTGATACTCGTCCAGCAGCACATGCGTGTATCGGCGTCGGTATCCGGCCGCGATTGAGGGGAACCGCGTCACCAGCTGGTTGGCGGCGATGGTGAAGTCGCTGAATTCCGCCATGTTCTGCCGACGCTTGGTGCGCACATAGTCCTCGACCAGATCGAGCAGCACCTCGCGCTTGCGTGTGGCGGAGCGCAGCACGTCGCACTTCCAGACGCACAGGCTGTGCCACTTGGCTCGGTAGTCCTCACGTTTGCGCGCATACGACTCATCGGTGTCCTTCTTGGTCCGCTTCTTGGGCTTGCCGGGATTCGGCTCCGTGATCGGCACGATCTCATCGCGCAGCGCGACATCGAGTCGTTCGATGAACGCGGCATCCCACCGCCTGATGCGCGCGATGGCCTCCTCCATGTCGGTCACGCCACCGCCGATCATCGCGCTGCCGATCGCGGAGGACAGGTCGCGCACGTGCTCCACGACGGTGTTGAACGCTCCGAGATCCGCGCCGAGCACATCCTCGGCATGACGGTCCACAACCTCGACGGCAAGCTGGATCGCGCCCGCCTCGCTGAGCGGCTGGGTGTTCTGATCGAAGCCGACCAGCAGACCGTACCGGCGCACGATCGACTGGAAGAACGCATCATACGTGGAGATCTCGGGCTTGAGGAACGCGCGACGGGAGCGCGCGGCATCCGCATCGTCGGCAATCGGATTCGCGTTCACCGCGGCCGAAACGCGCGACAGCAGCTCCGCAGCCGCCTTGCGGGTGAAGGTGAGTCCCACAATGCGCTCCGCAGGCACGCCCTGCTCGATGAGCGTGACGATTCTGCGGGTCATCGTGTAGGTTTTGCCGCTTCCCGCACCGGCCACCACAAGCACGTCCGCATCGCTTGGCGCTGCGATGACCGCCGCCTGCTCGGGACTGTCGGTGAATGTCGGCTTGTGCATGTCGCCCGCCTTGATCGTGTTCTCGGTATTCCTGATTTCGCCGCTCATGCCGTCCTCGATTCGTAGATGGTCTCGATGCCGCCCGCGCATGCCGGGCATACCTGCAGCATGCGGCAATATTGAAGATGCGTCTCGCTCGGATGATGGGCCTCGATTCGTGTGGATCTGCTGGCCGCCGCCGCGTAGAACACGCGGGAGATCATGGTCAGCGCCCAGATCGTCTGCGTGCCGCGCAGACCGACCAGCGACGCCCATGCCTCGTCCGACACGCCTTCTGGCGGCGTCTGCGCAGGATCCGGGGCATCCGACAGGCCAGAAAGTGCCTTGTAGCGGTCACGCACGGTGAAGGCCTGATCATTGAGATGCCCGTCAACGGCCAGCGGCGGCTGAAACAGCCCCTCCGGCGAATAGCTGTGCGCCGGAGCGTTCTTCTGCGCCACATGGAACAACGCGCAGCCGCCGATGGGCGGTATCACGCCGTTGTGAGCGATGCTCCGCGCCACTGCCGAATCCGAATCGGCGAACAGCACGCCAAGCTGGTAGCACACCAACTGAAGATCGTTGAAGATCCGCTCCTTCTTGGGTGCGCCTCCAGTCTTGTAATCGATCAGATGCAGAATCGAGGAACCGTCGTCCATAAGCCGCCGTTCGATGCGATCCGCCCGCCCCGACAGGCGCACCCGCAGATCGTCGCGGAAGCCGTCCGGCCAGCCGCCGATCAGGCTCCCCATGATCGCGGCGAGCTCCTCGATGCCGACCGGTGCGATGCCGGGAATCGCATTGTAGAGGGCCTGGATGTCGTTCAGCCCGATCGTGGCCGTGAATTCGACCTCGCAGTCGGACTGCTGCAGTGTGCCGATGGAGAAGTATTTGGCGTTCCCGCCCGGATAATCGGCGGTGTTGGAGGTGACGAAATAGTCGGCGATGTTCCTGATCGTCTCTGCGGCCTTGGCATCCTTCTGCAACGCCTTGTATCGATCCGTGGGATCGGATATGAGACGCGGATCGGCGCGCAGATCGCGATAGACCGCCATCATCTCGTCACGAATCGCGTCGATGCGCCCATCGATCGGCAGTTCGGCATGATGATCCGGCAGATCCCACCCCTGTTCCGCCGCCTTCTGGGCGACCGCATGGATGATCGTGCCGAATGAGAGCGCAGCGCTTGAGATGCGCGGACCGGAGAATCTGTTCTCCAGCAGCCAGCACACCGGGCACTCCCATAATCCATCGACCGCGGACGGCGACAGCACGACGATGGGTGCGGCATCCGCCCGCACGGCCGAGTCGGTCGAATCGGCTGATCGAGAGGATGCAGACGACGCAACCGACGCCGCCGACGCGCCGGGCAGCGGCTCGTGCACGGCAGGCAATGCATCGCCTTGCGCATGGCGCTCCGCCTCGTGCGAAAACGCCCATTGCTCGGGGTCAGCCGCATCGATTCCGGCCGAAGCCAGTTCGTGCAGTGCTGCGACGGCATCCGCGGCACCGGCCGAATCATGGGCGTTCGACGCGAGCTCCACGCGCGCGGCGGCAACCAGCGCACGCGGCGTCATATCGAGTCCGGCGAAGCGGTCGTCATGCCCCACTTCGGTGTATCGGCGACGATGCGGATCGGCATGCTGCGCGCGATCATACCGCTCCGGCAGATAGCCGTAGAGGAAATCGGAGGGCGTCGTGTCGTCGTTGCACACCGCGCTGATGGACAGTCGCTCGTCGGCGCGCGTGATCGCCACCAGCAGACCGCGTTGTTCGGCGGCCAGCGTCGCCTCCAGATGGGGATCGCCCCCCTGGTCGCGCTCATCGGACAACACGCCGTCAAGCACCACGTCGGCAAGATCGTCGCCGCCGAACATGGCGTTGCGTTCTGCAAGATTCGGCCATACGCCCTGCTGGATCGCGGGAAGCCACACCAACGGCCAGTGACGACCCGCCGCACCGGCCGGCGTGGTGAGCGTCACCGCCTGGTCGAGTGGCGCGACCTTGGCCAGCGAATCCGCCTCGATGCGCATCGAACGCACCTGCGCGATGAACCCGTCGAGATCACGGGCGGCTGCGGCACCCGACGCATAGTCGAACAGCCGCATCGCCGCATCCAACCGATCATTGGCGGCACGGGCGGCGTCGTCATTGCCCAATGCCACGCGCTGCCAGCGATTCGCGACATCGCAGGTCTGCCAGGCGAGCCACAGCGCGTACTGCGGCTCGTCCGACGGCAGACCGGCGAACCCGCCGCGCACGCGATCGACCAGATTCCACAGGTGAGCGAACGCGTCCGCATTGCGATCGGAGCCGCACACCGCCTGAATCGAGGCGAGCACCTCATCGCAATCGCCGAACATGATCAGCAGATAGAGCGCATCCCGCCCGAACGACGGCTCGTCGACGGCCGCCGATGCCACCGTCGGTTGTGCCGACAACGGTGCCGCGTTCGGTGCGGCTTGCGGCGACGTGGCTTGCGGCAATGCGGCTTGCGGCGACGTTGCCGAATCCGCCGACTGCCCGGCGACCAGCGAATCGTCCACGATCACGTCCGCTTGGCCGCGCGCCTGACGCGCCCTGCCCAGCATCGCATCCCACTCATGGATGAGCCCCATCAGCCTAGTGCCGGCATCGGATCCAATCCCGGTCCCGACCCCGGCAGCGGCGTTGTCTGCCGCATCGCTCTGCGCCGCAGCCGGCGACGCGGCATCCGCGTTGTCTGCGCCGACGATTCCAGCGAGCGATCCGATCGAGTTCATGGCCGATTCGATGACGTCCAGACGTGCCGGACGCCCCTCGTGCGTGCGATCCGCGCCAACGGCGATCAGCGGACAGTCCATGAGCATCCTCACCCGCGAGCGCACCGTCGCCGCCAATGCGGTCAGGCTCGCACCCGAATCGATCGGGCCGCCGCCATCGCCATTGCCCCGCCGCGCCTGATCACGCAGACGGGCGAGCTCCAGCAGCGCGAAAAGCCCTTGAACGAACGGCTCGTCACGCAGCGGGCGTGTGACCGACGAATAGCGAACCGGCACGCCGTCGTGGCGCAGGCGCTCGCCGAACGCGCGAACGGTCGTGTTGTCATGGGCGATGAGCGCCATGTCGCTCCACGGGCGGCCATTGAGCAGATGCTCGCGTTTGATGCGCCATACGACGTCGTCGATCTCCTCGGCGGGGCTGCGGTACAGACCGGTTTCCACGCCGCGATCGGCCGCCCTGCGGTCGTCGGCGGCAAGCGTGCGGATCGGCGCGGCCCCCTCAAGCGCAGGCTCCTTGCCGGCACGCAGCGCGATGGGGCGATCCTCGTGCCGTGTCGAATGAATCGACAACGAGATGCGCGACGCCAGCAGATCGGCGTAGGTGCCGCCTCCGTCTCGCAGCGCTCGCAACGTGCGCTCGTGGCGCGGGCGGTCTGCGCGACTGCTGTGGTCTTCCGCAATGATGTCGGCGGGACTCACGATGCGCAGTTCCCTGGCGGACAGGCGGGTGCGGGCCTGCTCGAACAGGTACTCGGGGAACGAGCCGCGGAAGGTCTGCACGGCTTCGTCCGGGTTGCCGACGAGCGCAAGTCCGACGCCTCGGTCGTGCAGCGTCTCAAGGAAGGCGAGGCCGGCCAGCGTCAGATCCTGATATCCGTCCACCACAATGAACCGGGGAAGCAGCTCGTCGGGGCAATCGCGCGCGATCTGTGCGCCTTCGACAAGCAGCCGCGACGAGTCGAGGCGGAATTGGCCGGGGTATGCACGTTCGATCATGTCCGCATATTGGCGTCGCAGCGCGAACGCCAGCATCCATTGGATCCTCAGTCGTTCGACGCGCGCGGTCCACAGCGGCGCGTTGCGCGGACCGGACGGCGCGGCCGCACCCAGTGCCGTGAGGATGCGCGGCTCGCGGGAGGCGTCGATGCCAAGCTCGTTCATGCGCGAGATCATGTCGCGCAGCTGCATGACGAACGAGTCGTCGATGCCGCGGGGCAGATCGTCGTCGCGTTCGCGCGACATCACGTTCGCCCAATCGTCGGATGCGAAGTACGAGCGCAGCAGCGCGCACACGTCGCAGGGTTCGCCGGTCTGGACGTGGCGCACATGCGAGTCGGCGACCTGACGCAGCAGCGCATCCTGCTCGGCTCCGTTGAGCAGCTTCGGCAACGGCATGCCGCCGCGCGAGCGCATCGCGTTGATCAGACGAAACGCCACCGCGGACAGCGTGGTCACCGGTCTGGCCTGTGAGGTGGCCCCCAGCTCGCGAATCACCTCGTCGCCGATCCGGTCGGCCTCCTGACGTCCGGCGACGCACATCACGCCTGCACCGTCGCCCGCCGCGCGAAGCCCAGCGACCAGCAGGCGACGGCACAGCAGCGTCTTGCCCGACCGCGATGGACCTCCGATCAGCATGACATTGGCATCGCCGCCCGAAAGTAGCCCCGATGCCAGTTCATCCACGCCGATTCGGCGATTGTCCGCAGGCCGCCCGTCGGAGCCGAGCGGCTCGACGCACGGCCAAGCGGCGCCACCCCCCATCACGCCGGCCGCATTCGATGCGCCGGCCGCATCCACTGCTCCAGCAGCATCCGCGGATCGGGCCCTGCGGCCGTCATCCGTTCGTTCGTCACGGTTATGCATATGCCACCTCATTCCTTGATCGGTCCTGATGACTCGATGCTCATTGATTTCCATTGCCGCTTTCGCGGGTCTCACCATCATCAACCGGACAATATGGCCACACACGTCGTGGGGGCAATCCTATCGGCGGCAGACGACGCGCGGCACGCCATCCGAACACTGTCCTTGCTCCAACATAGGAATAGGAGGAACGATGTCCGACGCGAGGAAGGGAGGGCAGGGACATGGTCTCGCATCCCATGCCGCCGCAGCTGCCCGGGTATGATTTCGTGCGCGCGCTGGGCTCCGGCTCCACCGCGTCCGTCTATGAGTATCACCAACGCGTTCCCGCGCGGGACGTGGCGGTGAAGGTCTCCAGCTCGTCGCTGGACCCGCGTGCGGCGGCGCGTTTCCGCAACGAGGCGAACTTCATGGCCGCGCTGAGCACGCATCCCTACATCCTTTCGATCTACGACGCCGGCGTCACCAGCGAGGGACTTGGCTATATCGTGCTCGAATTCGCGCCGGGCGGCTCCTACAAGGAGATCATGCGCACCCATCCGCTCGACGCGCCGGGCATGCTCGATCTGGGCATCAAGCTCGCAGGCGCGCTGTATTGCGCCCACAGACGCGGCATCGTGCACAGGGACATCAAGCCGGCGAACATCCTCATCACCGCGCAGGGGCTGCCGGTGCTGGCGGACTTCGGCATCTCGACGAACGTGTATCAGGCGAATGTGCGCACCGGATTCTCCTACCCGTGGGCCGCACCGGAGGTGCTCACCGGCCGCAGCGGCGGCAACGAGGCCTCCGACATCTATTCGCTTGCGGCAACGTTGTTCGGCATTCTCACCGGGCGTTCGCCGTTCGAATACGGGTATGCCGTGCACACGCAGGACGAGCTGGCCCAGATCATCGTCAACCGGGAGCTTCCGCATCTTCGTCGGCCCGACGTGCCAGCGGACGTCGAGCGCGTGCTGCGCCGCGCGATGAGCAAGGACCCGGACGCACGCTACGGGTCGGCCCTTGAATTTGCGCGGGCCATGCAGCGGGCGCAGTATCGCTGCTATGGGCGAGTCACGCCGGTCACAGCCGAAGGCGTGCCCGAGTATCCCGATCGGCTCATCGAACGCCGCGGACCAGACGCTGCCAATCCTGCCGCCCCCTCGCTCGCCTCGGCGCGGCGCAACTGGGTCAGGCCCGCAGCGATAGCCGCCGGCATCGCGGCCGTCATCGCGGCGATCGCCATCATCTTCGTCACCGTCGTCGCGCCTCGGCTGGATGCATCCCCATCCGAGGACCAGTCGAGCCGCACCTCGCCGCTGACCGAGGACGATCCGGGCGCAGACAAAGGCGGCGACGGCAGCGATGCGGATGCCGATGCCAACGCCGATGCGGTCGCCGGACAGAACGTGCCATCGCCCACGAACGCGACTGGCTCGTATCAGGGCGACGCCGTCACCTTCACCTGGACCAACCCGGATCCCCGGCAGGGCGACACCTACGCCTGGCAGCTGGTGGAGGGGGCCGCGGTCGATTCCAGCACGGACACCGGCATCGTGGACAAGCCCACGGTGACGATCACTGACGTCACGGCGGCGCAGACCTGCATCCGCATCAGCATCGTGCGGTCTGATCGGCACATGTCCACCGAACCGACGATCGCATGCGCGGTACGCCCTCAGGGCTGATAATGGCATTGAGCTGCTAAGGAGAGGGATATGGGCATTCGACAGACGAACAGACGCTCCGGACCATCTCGATTCGCGCTTCGACGCCTTCTGCCCGCCAGCGGACGCACATGGGTGACGCCCGTGGTCACCCTGCTCATGCTGCTCGGCATCATCGCCGGTGCCGTGATCATCAGTTCGGTCACCAATCCCCACGTCCATCTCGACGACGGCACCGTATGGGTGACCTCGCTCAACAACCGCAAGGCGGCACGGCTCAACGTCCGGCTTGCCGAGCCCGATGGCGCCGTCTCCTCGTCGGCGGCGCGCTTCGACGTCGCCCAGCACGATGCCGACATGGTGCTCGCCGAGGGAACCAAGGCCACCGGCTTCTCCGCGTCCACGCTGTCCATCGCCGGCAGAACGCAGATCACCTCCGCAATGGACGCACAGGTGGGCGGCGACACGATCGCGTTCCTCGACTCGAAAAGCGGCAAGGTGTGGACGGGACTGGCCTCGAAGCTCGACGCCGTCTCGCCCACATCGTCAGAGCCTCGGATGACGCTGGGCGCGGGAGGCAGGATCGCTCTCACCCACGACGGCAAGGTCTACGGATACCGCCCCTCAGACGGTTCGGTGCTGGTGATCGACGACCCGCAGTCGTCCTCGCCGCGCACGCTCCTGACGCTCAGCGACGGACGTCCCGCCCCGGCAGACGACTTCACCGTCATCGCCGGCGTGCCGGTCATCGTCGCCAACGGCGTGATCACATGGAGCGGCGGCACCGCATCGACCGGCTCCGGCGAACGGCTGGTCCTGCAATCGCCCGACACCGACGGACGCCAAAGCGGATGGGTCGCCGCCGCCGGCGCCGGAACGCTGTATCTGGCGGATCTCAACGCCTCCGGTCAGGCGCGCCGACTCGCCTCGGGCGGCGACGGCGAGGCGGCGAAGCCCGTGTCCGCCAACGGCTGCGTGCACGCGGCATGGGCGCAGAGCGCCAGAAACTACATCAGGGCATGCGATCGCAACAGCAGCGAGAAGGCCTTCGAATCACTCCCCCAGGTCGGCACGACATCCGATCTGGTGTTCCGCACCAACCATCGTCTGGTCATTCTCAACGACCGCGCCAACGGCAACGTCTGGAATCCCGACGTCAACACCGATCTGATCAAAATCCAATGGAACAAGATCCAGACGGAGCAGACCTCGACGAAGAACAGCAACGACCAGTCCGCCAACAACCAGCGTCGGTTCAGCCGGACCTGCTCCGCCCAGTCCGGCCAGATCAAGGCGCAGGACGATCAGCTTCAGGCACGCGCCGGCGGGCATCAGATCCTCGACGTGCTGCGCAACGACCAGCAGACCGACTGCTCGGTCCTGACCATCACCAAGGTCGGCGCGCCGGACGGAGCAAGCATCGCCGTCTCGCCGATCTATGACGGCCGGTTCCTGCAGCTCGACGCATCCAAGGCCACGGCCGGCACGGTGACGTTCAGCTACGACATCAGCGACGGACGCGGCCAGACGTCCTCGGCCACGGTCACGCTGACCATCGTCTCCGCCACCGGCAACGGCGCCCCCAAGCAGACCGACACGCCTCCCGAATACGATGTCGAACAGGGTGCCACCTACACGACGAACGCGCTCGGCAGCTTCTCGGACCCGGACGGAGACCCGCTGACGCTCGTCGGCGCAACGGTGCGCAACAGCGATCAGGTGGTCGTCTCCACGCGCGCCGACGGACAGCTGACCTTCGACGCCGGTTCGGCCACAGGAGGGCGCGTGGCCGTGGAGCTCACCGTTTCGGACGGCAGAAAGACCGGCACCGGTCTGGCGTATTTCTCCATTCGCCCAGCGAACACGCTTGCCGCGACGATCGACGCGGTGGCGCGACGCACCATGCCGGGCACGCAGACGACGGTCGATCTCAAACCCTATGTGCACGGCACGTCGGCGCAGCCCGCGCAGCTGTCCGCGGCGGATACGCCGTCCGGCACGAACGTGACGGTGAACGCCGCCGATCTGACGCTGACGTTCAAGGCATCCGCTCCGGGCACCTACTATGTGCCGTATACGATCACACAGGGCACGATCGCGGCCACCGGACTGGCCCGCATGGAGGTGGCTCCCGCCGACGGCCAGAACGCGAAGCCGGTCGCCGCCAACGACGTGGCGCTGCTCGACTCCGACAACACGGCGATCGTGGAGCCGCTCGCCAACGACGTCGATCCCATGGGCGGCGTGCTGTCCGTCACATCGGTCACGGCCGACCCGTCGCTCGGCGTCAAAACCGGTCTGGTCAGCCATCGCAGGGTGTATATGACCGCGCGTCAGGTGCCCACCAGCCCGGTGGAGATCACCTACACGGTTGCCAACGCCGCCGGTTCGTCGCAGGGCGTGATCGTGCTGCAGCCTCCGGCGCTGACCGGCTCCGACAGCGCACCCAAGGCGTCGAACATCAACGCGCAGGTGCGCGCAGGCGGCATCGTCTCGGTCAACGTCCTCGATCACGTCTCCCACGCGGACGGCGTCGGCGTCACGCTGCAGAACGATCTGAAGACCGACAAGGCCACCTTCAGCGGACTGGCCTTCGTGTCCGGCGACACCGTGCGCTATCAGGCGTCCGACAAGACCGGCGTGTTCCCGATCACGTACACGGTCAAGGACGACCGCGGCAATGCGGCATCCGGCACGATCACCATCACCGTGCACGAGAAGAACGCCTCCGGCAAGGCCGCACCCACCCCCGCCGACGTCGAGGCGCAGGTGGCGGCAGGGCAGAAGGTCCGCATCCCCATCACGCTCACCGGCATCGACGTCGATGGCGACGACGACCAGCTGCTCGGATTGGGCAACAAGGCACCGAAGCTGGGACGCATCAGCGAAGTCGGCGCGAACTACATGGTCTATGAGGCGTACGCCGATTCCTCCGGCACCGACACGTTCTCCTACGCCGTCGAGGATTGGACCGGACAACGCGCCCAGGCGCAGATCCGAGTCGGCGTATTCCAAGGGGCATCCGATTCGGGCGTCTACGCACGGGACGACGAGATCACGCTGCGCCCGAACACGGCGGCCACGGTGCCGGTGCTGCTCAACGACATCTCCGGCGACAACACCGATCTGCATATCGAACCCAAACTCGATATGCAGGGGATCCAGGGAGCCAAGGTGAGCGACGACATGATCGCGTTCACCACGCCGAACGCGGCGACGACCGGGTACATCGTGTACACCGCGGCCGACAAGGCAGGGCTGAGCGACACGGCGACGCTGACCGTGCACGTCGATCCGAACGCGCCGATCGAGCCGCCCACCGCATACGACTATCGCGTGCCGGCGGCGGCGACCATCGACAAGAAGACCGTCGAGGTGGACGTCTCCCCATGGATCGCCAATCCGTCCGGCCCCATCGACGAGCTCAGCGTCGATGTGGACGCCTCGGCCAAGGCCCATGCGCGACTCAAGGGCGGGCAGCGTTCGACCGTGATCTCGGTGGATCTGACCGAGGAGGCCCGCGCCGTGCCCTATACGGTGACGAACACGAAGTACCACATCACCTCCACGGCGTTCATCCAGGTGCCCGCATACGGCGTGTTCCCGCCGACGCTGCGCCCGAAGGCGCCGGCGCTGCGCGTCAACGCGAGGGAAAGCATCACCATCAACATCGCCGACTATGTGCGCGTCGGCGTCGGCAAGGAGCCGTATGTGGCGTCCCCCGACTCGGTGAGCGCCACCAAGGCGGCGGACGGCGACCTGTATGTCGATGATCAGACGCTCAAATTCACCGCTCCCAAGGATTATGCGGGACCCGCGTCCATCACGTTCACCGCAGTGGACGCCAAGGACACCGACAAGGCGAAGATCGTCAATTCCGCGGTGCTGACCCTGCCGATCACGGTGATCGGCCGTGACGTGCCCCCGCCCACGTTCTCCTCCTCGACGATCGACGTCGTGGCCGGTGAAGAGGCGAAGACCATCGATCTGACCGCGCTCACCCATGCGCCCGAAGGACTTTACGAGGACGAGAAGGCATACACCTATGCGGCGTCCCCCGTGTCCGGACCGATCGAGGCGAAGGTCAGCGCGGCCGGACTGCTCACCGTCAGCGCGCCGAAGGACGCGAACCCCGGAACCACGGTGAGCGTGCCGATCGCCATCTCGTATGCCAAGGGCACGGTGAACGCCGGCGTGACCGTTCAGGTCGTCCAATCCACCAGACCGCTGGCGCGTGTCAGTGCGAAGGAGGCCAAGCTCAAGGCTGGTTCGACGACAAGCGTGGATCTGCTGGAGGGGGCCTACAATCCGTTCCCGGAAACGCCGCTGAGCGTGATCGGCTGCACGTCCGACGACGCCGCCAAACTCTCCGTGGAATGCCCGGCAAACGGCAACGTGACCATCAGGGCCGCGTCCGACATCGGCGCGTCGACGAACACGGTGCTCGCCACCATCCAGGACGGAACGAAGACGCAGGCGCGTCAGGTGACGGCTTCGATCACGGTCTCCGTGATCGATCGGCCCGCGGCACCGCTGCTGTCGCCTATCTCCGGCAAGCCCGCGGACGGCGCGGTCGATCTGAGCTGGACGCCCGGTGCCGCCAACGGCAGCCCGATCACCGACTACGAGGTCTCCTGGGACGAGGGGAAGAAATCCTGCGGAGCGGTCACCACCTGTCATATCGATTCCCTGACCAACGGCAAAACGTATTCGTTCACCGTCAGGGCGCGCAACGAGGTCGGCTGGTCCGAGCCCTCCGCCCCCGTGACCGGCAAGCCGGACAAGGTGCCGTCGGCGCCCGGCAACGTGCGGGTGGAGGGCGGACACAACGTCGCCACCGTCAGCTGGGATCGGCCGAACTACGAGGGCACGGCTCCGGACGGCTACACGGTGACGCTCACCGGCAGCAAGGGGTGGACCGCGACGCAGACCACCGACGGGGCGACCCGCTCGCAGTTCACGGTGCCCAATGAGGCGATCGTGGACGGCGAGACGTTCTCGGCCACCGTCAAGGCGCATAACGTCACCGGCGACGGCCAGCCGAGCAAGCCGAGCGACGGGGCGGTCGTCTACGGAGACCCGGACAAGCCGACGCTGACGCTCACGCAGGACGGCGACAGGATGCGCATCAGCGTTGCGCTCGGACAGCTGCGCAACGCGGGATGCGCGTCGATCGACATTTCCGGATACGCCACAGGAGTCCTCCCCTGCGATGATCCGACAGATACCAAGGACATTCCACAGCAGGATCTGTTCAGCAAGAAGCGGATCACCGCGACGCTTAAACCTCTGCAGGCGAGTGCCCGCTCCTCCTCGGATACGAAGGAGATCGAGCTGAAGGGCGACATCAGCAAGCCGAAGGATGTGGCCATCAAGGCCGGCGACAGCTCATCCGATCAATGCGTGGTGACGTGGGCGCCCGGCGATTCAGGGCACTGGGACTCCTTCACCGTCAGCGTGAACGGCGGCGGCACGACGACCACCAATGCGACGAGCGCATCGTTCACCCTCAAGCCGTGGACCACCTGCACCGAGCCGAAGGTGACCGCGAAGCTCAACGGGCGCGACGGCCAAGGCGTCACCGGAACCGGCAGCCACACGTACAAGCGCGCGGCTCAGATCAGCGACACGGGCTCGCTGAGCTGGGATGAGAAGGAGCATGATCTCATCCATGTCACGCCGCCCGTCTACGAAAGCTGGGGGCAGCCGAACGAACTGCGCTACGTCATCACCGTAGACGGCAAGTCCTATGAATTCGGCGCATCGAAGGAACATACGATCGATGCCAAGGGCATTCCCGATGCCGACACGTACCAGTGGACGGTTCTGGTGAAGGGCACGGACAGTGCGCTGGACACCGTCAGCGACAAGCATGACGTCGAGCGCAAGCGCGCGCCGGTCACCACGCCGGTCGAACCGGACAAGCCGACGGAACCGACCGAACCGACCGAGCCGACGGAACCGACATCATCAACGCAACCGACGTCGCTGCCCGACATGATCCGCGCCGCGCGTCAGGAACGTGTCCGGTATCCCGGTTTCGCGGCTCTCGCGCTCAACGCACTGCGCGAAGGAGGACTATGACGCGACAGGCATCATCCATGCATCCATAGTCCATCACTCCGCCATCGTCATCACCCACATTGCCATCATCGAGAACATCGCCATTCTCAACCACAGGAAGGGAACCCATGAGCACACCGAGCATCCCGCCGCTGGACGATCCCACCAACATCACCGATCCGACGCATATGTCGGATGCCACGCACATCACCGATCCGACGAATGTCTCCGGCGCTTCGCCACTGGATGATGCCACGCAGCTCTCCGACGCCACGCATATCACGTCCAACAGCCGTGCGGTCTCCACCGGCACCAGCGCGACGCTGGTCGGTGCCGCAGCCACCTTCGACGACACGATCACCCGCGCGCCGATCATGCAATCGCCGGCGGCAGCTGCCGTTGCTGCAACCGCGGTCGCATCGCCCGCCATGCCGACTCGGCCGGCGCCTGCGAGGTCGTCCACATCCGCGGCGTCAGCGGTCAGCGCAACGCCAGTCTCGACTCCGTCGCTGCCGACGGCTCCGGTGTCGCTCGACGACAAGACGCGCGTGATCACGGCAACAGGACGCGCGGCTGCGGTCTCCGCCGCGATTGCCCAACAGTTCGGCGGCTCGCGGGAAGGAACGGCAGCATCACCCGCCGCAGGAGCGAATCAGCCATATCCGGCCGCATCGCCGGTCATGCCCACTGCGGCAGCGACCCCGACGGCACCGGCCATACCGGCCTCGGCAGCCACCGTTCAGCCGAACGCGACCGCCGCGGCAGCGCCGATCACCGGAGCCGCCACGTCGTTCAGCCCCGCGGCAACGAATCCCGCAGCCACAGCCACCGCAGCCACAGCCACCACAGCCACCGCGCGCGCCGCATCGTCGCCCGTACTTGCCGCCACGCCAAGCGCGCAGGTGAGCGAATTCCAGCATGCGTTCAACGCGCTGCTCACCAACGTCTCCCGCGTGGTGGTCGGCAAGGAGCGCGCGATCCGCCTGTGTCTGACGGCGCTCATGGTCGGCGGCCACATCCTGCTGGAAGACAACCCTGGCACCGGCAAGACGCAGCTTGCCCGAGGCATCGCGCACTCCATCCAGGCACCGTTCAAACGCATCCAGTTCACGCCGGATCTGCTGCCGTCCGACGTGGTCGGCGTCACGTTCTACAACCAGAAGACCGGCGAATTCACATTCCGAGAAGGACCCATCTTCGCCTCCATCGTGTTGGCGGACGAGATCAACCGCGCCTCGCCGAAGACCCAGTCGGCACTGCTGGAGGTCATGGAGGAGCGCAAGGTCACCGTTGACGGCGTCACGCACGAGGTGCCGCAGCCGTTCATCGTGATCGCGACGCAGAATCCGATCGAGCAGCTCGGCACCTACAAACTGCCGGAAGCGCAGATGGACCGATTCCTCATCAAGACCTCGATCGGGTATCCGGGTCATGATGTGAGCGTGGGCATTCTCCGCCAGGTGGACGTGACCGATCGCGCCGATACGGTCTCCCCCGTGCTCACCGGCGATGATGTGATGCGACTGCGCGGCGTCGCCGAAGGCATCCACATCGACGACGCGCTCCTCGAATACATCGTGCGCATCGTCGAAGCGACCCGACGCAGCGAGAAGATCGCCGTCGGCTCATCGATGCGAGGCGCGTTGGCGCTCACCCGCTGCGCGCGCATCTGGGCTGCGGCGGACGGACGCGGATACGTGGTTCCCGACGACGTCAAGGAGCTGGCGGTTCCGGTGCTCGCCCACCGCATCGCACTCACCCCCGAGGCGACGTTCGCCGGCGACGACGCGCAAAGCGTGATCACCCGACTGCTGGAGGATGTCCCCGTGCCGACGGTCGGCGCGGCATTCGGCGCGTAGGATCGCACGGAACCGCACAAATCGCACAGACCGCACAGAACCCATGTCAGACCGTGGAACGCGAGGAGCGTAGAGAAGCAACACAAGGAGCATCCATGGCACATCCACAGGCCGCGCGACAACGCATCCGGCGGGATTCCGCCGACAGGCGCTCCGACAGGCGCTCCGGCAGGCGTGTCGAGAAGCGCAGTGCGAAGCGCGCTGATCAGCGCTCCGATAAGCGCGCTGACCGCCGTTCCGTTGCGCAACGGCGCATTCGCCGCATCATGCGCGCGCTGCGTCACGTGCTAACCGGCTACGTCTCGACGCTCGGCTGGGTGACGATCGGCATCGGCGCGCTCTCCTTCGCCGCGTTCGCCCGGTTCGGCTGGCATGAGCTGCTGGCGATCGGTGCCATCATGACGACGATGATGCTCGCCGCGCTGCTGATGTCGTTGGGCAACACCGGATTCCGCGCGTCGATCGATGTGTCGAACAAGCGGGTGGCGGTCGGCGACGAGGTTTGCGTCAACGTCGACATCGACAATCCGGGGCGCACCGCCACCACGACCGCTCGCGGCGATCTGCCCATCGGCACGATGCACGAGCGGTTCTCCATCCCCATGCTCGCCCCCTCGCAGTCGAAACGGACGGTCGTGCAGTTCACGGCGATGTCCCGCGCGGTGCTTGGCATTGGCCCTCTTCGCGTGCGCAAGGGCGATCCGTTCGGGCTGGCCCGCCATGAAAAGGATCTGGCCGAACGCGTCACCATATTCATCCATCCACGCATCGTGCATCTGCCGAATCTCGACGCCGGCGTGGCGCGTGACCTCGAGGGGCAGCCAAGCGGGCAGATCGTCGACGATGATCTTGATTTCTATGGTCTTCGCGAATACCGTCCCGGCGATGATGTGCGCAACGTGCACTGGCTGAGCTCGTCGAAGACCGGCACACTGATGATCCGGCAGTACGAGGCGACCCGACGCACCGACACGTCGCTGACGATCAGCGTCAATCCCGAGGACTACATCAGTCAGGACGAGTTCGAGCTGGCGATCTCGGTCTACGCGTCGATCGGCGTGCAGTGTCTGGCGCTCAACAGGCCGCTGGCCTCGCATGCCGCGAACGCGCATGCCACGCCGAAGCTGGCGATGGCGTTCCTCGACTCGTGCAGCGCGATCGTCCCCGATCGCGGCGACGATCCGAATCTCGTCCGGTCCACACTCGCCCACACGCCGGATGCATCCTTCTACTACTTCGTGGTCGGCTCGATCAAAAGCATCGACCAGGTCAAGCGCATGCTGCTGGCACTGCCCGCATCCGCTCGCCGACTGGTCATCCAGACCGTTCCCGGAGCCAACAAATCCATCCGCCGATTCGAAGGCTTCACGCTGGCCACCGTCGCCTCGCTCGACGATCTGCCATTGGTCATGGAGGCACTGTCATGAACGTTTCCTCCGGCAACGCGGCTCCCCGCCATTTCAATCCACGGCCGGCTTCCCCCGGTTCCCCGGCTGCTCCGGTCGCCCCGACCGCATGGTCGACAGCGGCCGCTCAGCCAGGCATGCAACCCGGCGCGCAACCCGGCGCGCAACCCGGCGCACTGCCGAACCCGCAGCACGGTCCTCGTCTCGACGCAACCGCCTCGGCCACCGCGTCGACCACCGGTTCGTGGGCGGATTCGACCCGTTCGGTGATCTGGATGACGCGTGGCGGCCGCCCTAGGCACCCGGTGGCGTACGACGAACGCCATTGGGGCGCATCCTGCGTCAGCGCTCTGGTCGCGGCGGCACTGACGTTGATCGCCACGTCGAACCTCATCGACATCTACGGCTCGTTCCTCCTATGGGTGCCGGCCGCGCTGACGGCATCGCTGATCGGCGCGCTGATCGGTCTGGCCGGCGTTTCCTCGGCGCTGCGGCTATGGTGGCAGCTGGTGTTTCTGGCGGCGGCGCAGTGGGTGATCGGCCCGATCCTCGCGCTCAACGAGACAACCATCGGACATGTCGTGCCGACGCTCGACACGCTGAGCCGTGGATGGTCGGCGACGTTCGGATCGTTCAAATACCTGATCTCCATTCAGCCGCCCATCGGCGCCGATGGCGGCTCGCTGATGGCCGTATGGACGATAGGCCTGTGGATCGCCTTCCTCACCGCCGCGCTCGCCGTGGCCGAACCGCGCTGGGCAGTACTGCTGTGCCCGCTGCCGCAGGCCGTCGCGCTGGTGGCATGCGCACTGCTGGGCACATCATCCGGATTCCATCGCATCGCCTCGGGTGTCGCCGCCGCGATCATCGCCGTCATATGGATGTCGTGGCGCATGGGACTGCTCGAATTGGGCCGTTGGATCAGCGCGACGATCATCGTGACGCTCGCCGCCGCGATCGGCATCGGCGGCTGCATCCTGATCGGTCAGCAGCGCATGACGCTGCGCGACATGTACGATCCGCCGCTGAGTCCCTACGACTATACGAGCCCGCTAAGCGGCATGCGCGCCTATATCAAGGACCACAAGGACGATACGCTGGTGCGCGTCACCGATCTGCCCCAGGGCACGCCGCTGCGTCTCGCCGTCATGGATTCATTCGACGGCAGCGTGTGGAATCTGTCCGACTCGCGCGAGGCATCGGGATCATCCGACTACCGCCGCGTCGGCACGCGCATCCAGCGCGCCGGCGACGCGGACGATGCCAGCGACAACAACAGCAACAACAGCAACGGCAGCAACGGCAGCCGCAAGACGGCAGGCACCGCGATCAACAGTACGTTCACCATCGAAAAGGGCTTTTCCGAATACTGGCTTCCGCTGGCCGGCGAGGCCACGTCGGTGCGATTCGGCGACCAGTCCCTCACCGATCGCTTCTACTACAACACCGACACCGATTCCGCGATCGTCAAAGACAAAGTCGGCGGGGGCGTCACCTATACCGAGGAGGGCGTCATACCGGCGACGCCGACGGACCGGCAGATCGCCGACGCCGACGCCGCGCAGGTGCTTCAGCCTCAGGCCAAGGACGTGCCCGATTCCGTCGGCAAGTTCGCCACCGCCGCGGCCGGCGGGCAAGGCCATGCCGGTTCGACTGCCCTGACGCTCGCCACCAAGCTCAGGGATTCCGGATGGTTCTCGCATGGTCTGACCGGCGATTTCCAGTCGCTTCCCGGGCACGGCAGCTATCGCGTGAATCTGCTGCTGGCCGGCACGCAGATGGTGGGCGACAGCGAACAGTACGCCTCGGCCATGGCGCTGATGGCCCGTGAACTGGGACTCCCCTCGCGCGTGGTGCTCGGATTCCTCCCGAAGGACGACGAGGGCGGCATCAGCGACAAACGTACCGTCAAGCAACCGGACGGCTCCACGCTCACCGAGTTCAAGGGCAACGACATCGAAGCATGGGTCGAGATCAAACTGGAGGGGTACGGCTGGGTCGCGTTCTATCCGACGCCCAAGGAATCGAAGATTCCCGACGACAATCAGGATCTGACGCCCCCGAACCCGCAGACGCTGGTCCGACAGCCTCCAGTCCCGCTCACCGATCCGCTGCGCGACGAGACGCAGGCCCGCGGGCAGTCGGCGCTCGCCGGAACCGATGCCGAAGGCGGCAACGCCGACGATCTGGCGTGGGCGCGGATTCGACGCATCGTCATCACCGTGCTGATCTGGTCCTCACCCCTGTGGATTCCGCTGCTCATCGCGCTGCTGATTCTGCTGATCAAAGCCATCGCACTGGCTCGCTCTCGCCGTCGCGGCAATGCCGGGCAGCGCGTTGCCGCAGGATGGCATGCGATCCACGCGCTCGCACGGCAAAGCGGCATCGCGGCATCGGGAACACGACGCGAACAGGCCGTCGCCATCGCCCGGCAGCTCAACATCGACGCGATGCCATTGATCACGCTTGGCCGCGAAGCCGACTATGCGGCGTTCTCAGCAGAGCCGATCGACGATGCCCAGGCGCACGACTACTGGCGTGACGTGATGCGCACGCGTCGCACCATGCTCGCCAGCCAGCCCCGTCTTCGGCGCATCCGCACGAGGCTCTCTCTGCGAAACGCGTTCAACGGACCTATACTGTCACATATCAGGAAACGAAAGGGCCGGTGATATGACCGAACGGCATATTCAAGCCGCCATAGCCAGCAATATCGGGCTTCGGCGCAAAAACAACCAGGACAGCGGCATGGCGGAGAACGGCGTGTATCTCGTCTGCGACGGCATGGGCGGAGGTGTCGGCGGGCAGCGTGCGAGCGCCTCGGCAGTGGCCAGACTGCGCGATCTCGCCGCGATGCCGTTCCGCTCACGCGCCGACATCGAGAACGTGCTCGCACAGGCGCAGCATGATGTGCTGGCCATCGGCGACGAGCTGCACGGCGTGTCCGGGACCACGGTCACCGGCATGATCAGCCCGCATGCCCTGACCGAAGGTGCCGAGCGGGAGCCCGGCATGTGGTACGTCATCAATATCGGGGATTCACGCACCTATCATCTTGATCGCGACGAAAACGGGGCGTGGGACGCTTCGACGATCTCGCACGTCACCAAGGATCACTCCAAGAGGCAGGAGGCCATCGACTCGGGCACCATGCTGCCCGAGGTGGCCGAGGCGACGATTCCGCGCAATATCATCACCCAGTGCATCGGCGATCCCGAGGGCATTCGCCCTGACTTCTACGCCGTCGAGCCGGATGGCCGGTTCATCATCTGCTCCGATGGGCTGCACGGCGAGGTGGACGACGATACGATCGCCTCGATCGCGGCCGCGAACCGTGAACCGCAGGATGCCGTCGACGCGTTGATCGCGGCCGCCTTGGATGCCGGAGGCACCGACAACGTGACCGTCATCGTCGCCGATATCACCAATGAAGACGATTCGACCCTTCTTCCATGGCATGCAAGTAAACTAGCCGAGGGAGAGGATCTTGAATCCGTTTCGGACGAGACCCTTGATGCCCTGCGCATCCAGACCACGTTCGACCATGCCCAGGAACAATAAAGAAAGAGGTAACCATGGTTGATTACGAACTCGCCGTTGCAACGGTGCAGGATCCGAACGCCGATCCCGTGCTGCTCGCGAAAATCGCCTACGAGAATCCCGATTTCGGTGCCAATGTCGCCGCCAATCCGCGTGCGTATGCCGGACTCAAGCGCTGGATCGCCGAATTCGGCGACGAACGCGCCCGCCAGTATCTGGCTTCTCTGGGCATCGTCGCCCAAGCTGGTCCGGTCGTCGATCAGCAGGCTCCGGCCACTGCTGCAGCCGCAACTCCGGCTGCTGTGACCGAGCCTGCCGCAACGCCGGCTGCGGCACCGGCGACTACGGAGCCGGCCGCACAGCCTGTGGCGGCAACCTATGACTATGCGCAGCCGGCCGCTCAAGCCGCTGTGGAGCCGACCGCTCAGCCGGCATATGCCGCCGCCGATTACGCGGCGCAGCCTGTGTCCGATGCAGCCTACGCCGCCGCACAACCGCAGAACGTACAGCAGACCTATCAGCCTGCCAACTACGCCGACGCTTCGCAGAGCGCGTATGCCGCGGCGTATGCGGCCGAGCCGCAGCCCGCGGCCGCACAGTCGGCGGCCGTCCAGCCCGCCGCCGCGCAGCCCGCCGCATCCGGATTCGAGGTTCCGGTGGCGACCAACCAGTACGGCTACACTGCGGAGCAGGCTCTTGATCCGAACACCGACGCCACCACGCTGGCCTACATCGCCCAGTACGCGCCGGAGCTGCGTCCGTGCCTCGCGCGCAACCCCAGCACCTACCCCGAGCTGCTCGAATGGCTCGGTCAGCTCAACGATCCGGCCGTCAACGCCGCGCTTGCCACGCGCTAAGCGCTAAACGCCTAAACGCCTATACGGTCAGAGGACGGGGCCGGCGTGATGCTTGATGGAGTGCTCACTGCGAGTTATATCAAGCATCACGCCGGCCCCTTGCATGTGAGCCGCATTGCGTATGTTTTATTGCGCGAGTTTTCCCCTCTCCCGTTCGCGAGCGATGCTGCTCGCGAACAATATCTGCGAACGGCATCTGCAAACGGCACCTGCAAACGATATCCGCGAACGACACAGGCCGATCCACACAGCATGGGTTCCATTTGTCGCCTT
>NZ_RQSP01000021.1:31360-43439 GCF_009078285.1 Bifidobacterium jacchi | reverse complement strand
CGAACCGGAAGACACAGAAACCCCACAAGCCGACAAGGACTAGGATTTCGCGCTCACCCCAAGTGAGGCACCACTCCGGATTTCGCGCTCATTTTCAAATGAGGCACCTCGCGTGCGAAAACCGGCACGGTTTTTCGCTTGGTTTTCGCGGAAGTTTTCCACAACACGCCGAAGGCCGGGCTCTGCGTCCACAATTGCCCGTGGACGTTGTGCAACGGGCGAATCTGCTGTTGCATAGGGCAGATGAACACCACCATTGCCAGTACATCTCATTGCACGCCGCAGGCGTCTGATACCAGATCCCTTGGGGCGTTCGGCGAACGGGTCGCCGCCGAATGGCTCGAATCACGGGGATGCAGGATACTCGATCGCAATTGGCGCACGCGCTACGGCGAGCTGGATATCGTCGCCGTGGACCCACAGGGCGTGATCGTCTTCGTCGAGGTCAAGACGCGTCGCTCGACGCGCTACGGGCTGCCCCAGGAATCGGTGACCGCGGCGAAACGAACGCATTTGCGTCGAGCCGCGGTGCAATGGCTCATCGATCCCGATCATCGCGTGCCGCATCGTGGCACCCGGTTCGACGTGATCGCCATCACTCTAGACGCCGCCGACTCGGCGTCGATCAACTGCATTGAAGGAGCGTTCTGATGGCCATCGGAGAAGCCATGTCCGTCGGTCTTGTCGGACTGAAGGCATTCATCATACAGATACAGGCGTTTATTTCGCAGGGCCTGCCGTATTTCTCCATCATCGGATTACCTGATGCCTCGCTGAGCGAGGCTCGTGAACGAGTCAAATCCGCGTGTCAGGCCACCGGATTTCGATGGCCCGACACACGCGTCACCGTGAACCTGTCACCGGCGTCCATGCCCAAGCGCGGTTCATCGCATGATCTTGCGATCGCGGCCAGCGTGCTGGGAGCAGCTGGGACGATACCGCATGACGCGCTGTCGCATACCGTGGTGCTGGGAGAGCTGAATCTTGACGGCACCATACTGCCGATCAACGGGCTGCTGCCCATCCTGCTGCATGTCAGAGAGCTGGGAATCCACAACGTGATCGTGCCCAAGGGCAACGAGGAGGAGGCGGCGCTGGTGCCCGGGCTCAAGGTTGCGGCGCTACGCCATGTGGGTGAGCTGATAGAGCTCATGGGCGGCAATGCCCGATACACGCTTTCCGAAGCGTCCTGCGCTGCGATGATGTCGCTGTCGTCCGGTGCGGAGGATGCCATCGCCGTTCCCGGCATCGGGGACATGAACGAGGTCGTCGGTCAGGAGATGACGAAATGGGCCATGCAGGTCGCGGCTGCTGGCGGCCATCATATGCTGATGACCGGTCCGCCCGGATCGGGAAAGACGATGCTCGCATCGCGCATGCCGGGCATCATGTGTCCCCTCATCGAGACGGAGCAGCTGGAGGTCGCATCCATTCGCTCCATCTGCGGCACGCTTCATCGCTACGGCATCACGGATGTTCCACCGTTTGAGGCACCCCACCACACGGCATCCCACGCCTCGCTGGTGGGAGGAGGCTCCGGACTGGCCGGACCTGGAGCCATCACGCGCTCCCATCGAGGGATTCTGTTCATGGATGAGGCACCGGAATTCGCCCCTCGCGTGCTGCAATCGCTCCGCGAGCCGTTGGAATCCGGATACATCGCATTGTCACGAGCCAAAGGCACGGCGTACTATCCGGCGCGCTTCCAGCTGATCATGGCCGCCAACCCATGCCCGTGCGGGTTCGCCTACGGCAACGGGGAGCGATGCACGTGTCGCGAGCGTGACCGAGTACGCTACTTCAATCGTCTGTCGGGTCCCATTCTCGACCGTATCGACATCCAGACCGAAGTGCTGCCGGTGGAACGCCTCCATGCCTCCGACGGGCAGATTTGCGAGGACAGCAGAACCATGCGATCCCGCGTCATCGCGGCTCGCAGTGCAGCACGGGAGCGATTTGGCGAATACGGATGGTCGTGCAATGCGCAGGCTTCGGGGGAGTGGCTGCGCAGAAACACGTCGCTGTCCGCATTGGCGCTGATCAACCGTGCCCTGGAGACCAAGCGCCTCAGTTTGCGAGGGGCGGACCGGGCCATGCGGCTGGCTTGGACTCTGGCCGATCTCGCCGGAGTATGTTCGCCGCGCAGGGAGGAGATGATCCGTGGCATCGCCATGCGCACCAGAATCACCTGAGGAAGTATCTATGATTGCCCGTGCCCGTCAGGAAGCACACCAGATGCAGGCATGCGGCCGATGGCCGTCCATGCCGATGCTCGTTCGAACGAAACAGGACCAGAACAGGAGACCAACATGAACAGCGATGCCGAATCCGGCGGCCGTCGAGTACCCGCGCATGGCACCGCAGTCGCGCATGGGGCCGCGGTCGCGCATGGGGCCGCAGCGCCGGCCATCGATACCGAGACATTGGCACGGGCGACGCTCACGTTTTGCTTGGACAGCGCCGATGCGGTCATGCATGCCCTGCTCAAGGGCGCGCCGAGCGCCACCGAAGCGCTTGCCCTCATCATAGACAGCCGGCCGGGCGTCGCCAAGCAGACCGCGGTGCCCGCAAGGACGGCATTGGAGCGCATGTTCTCCACGGGATTGACTCGCTGGGACAAGCCCAATACCCCGCAGAACAAGGCCGTATTCCGCCGTGCGCTTGAACGATGGCATCATCGCGTCGCGCAGCTTCCGACGTTGGATTTCGCATCGTTGGGCGACTGGTTCACCATGGGAGGAGCGCAATGGATCATCTCGCCGGACAGTCCGTACTGGCCGACGCAGCTGTCCGATCTGGCGACCAGACAGGAATGGGCCGTACCGCTATGCCTGTGGGGACGAGGAGATCCCGGGGCGCTGGTCAGCTGTGAGCGGCCCATTGCGATCGTCGGTTCGCGAGGCGTGGACGACTATGGTCGGGCTGTTGCACATGACATCGCCGAACACGTCGCCTCGCAGGGGCATCTTGTCGTTTCCGGCGGCGCGATGGGAGCGGATGCCGCAGCGCATTGGGGTGCCATCGACGCGATGCGTGGCGTGGAACAGGGCATGGCTGGACGAACCGTGGCGGTGTTCGCGGGAGGTCTCAATCATATCGGTCCACGGTGCAATGATCGCCTGTTCGACGCCATGGTGGCATCGGGAGGCGCATTGATCAGCGAATTATGTCCGGGAACCATACCTGAGGCGAGGCGGTTCCTCATGCGCAACCGCATCATCGCGGCGCTCGCCTCGTCGGTGATCGTCGCGCAGGCGAGACTGCGGTCGGGTGCGCTCAGCACGGCCACCTATGCCGCCGATATCAGCCGGGAGGTCTACGCGGTTCCCGGCGATATCAACAAGGCCGGCAACGCCGGGTGCAATAGTCTCATTCACGACGGCAAGGCCATGATCGTGTGTTCGACGCATGCCGAGGACATGTGCCATGAGCGTCATCCGCCTCGGGTGGTTGTCAATGAGACCGGCGATGCCGCCGAAGGGCGCGATTGCGGCGAGGACGTAGCGGGGAACGGCGGCGATGTCGGTACGGAGCGCGACGCCAGAGCCCGCATGGTCATGGACGCGGTGCGCTTATGCATGCGTCGTCACGAGCCGCCGACGTTTGAACGCATCAGACAGATGATGGCATCGAAGGACGCGGATCGACCTGTATGGGATGTGTTGGAGACGATCGGCGAAATGGAACTAGCCGGAACGATCACCATGACGGGTGGTGTGATCACGCCCGCCATTGACACCGGATGAGATCCACGCGCCACTCGTGGTCATGGTGGCGATGCGCTCCGGATGCGTGATCGTGCGTCAGGGATTGGTGATCGGGGACGTCGATTGGCGGGATGAATCGCACGCCTTCTTGCTCAAGACGGCGACGCTGCTCATCGGGACCGCCGAATGCGAATCCGGGTGCAAGAGAACCGTCGCGGAACACGACGCGATGGCAGGGTATGCGCTCCGGGTCCGGATTGGCATGCAGTGCGAAGCCGACGAAGCGCGCGTTCCTCGGGTTTCCGGCCAGCGCGGCGACCTGACCGTAGGTGGCGACCTTGCCGCGGGGAATGCTGCGCACCACGGCATACACTCGTTGGCTGAACGATGCCGATGATGATGTGGCAGTGGCTGTGGCAGTGGCTGCGGCTGCGGCTGCGGATGATGCAGCCGTTTGCGATGCGGATGCGGATGCGGATGCGGATGACGCTGATGACGCTGATGACGCTGATGACGTTGCGGTTGACGCTGCTGCCGTCGTATGGGGCGATGCCATACTGGCATTATCGCCGCCGTGCACGACGTGTCATATCCGCGCCATGCCCGCCTACGTCCCGGCATCTGTTGACAATCGAGGGTATGAGTCCGAAGCATATCGAAGACATGTACGATGCGGTGATCGTCGGCGCGGGAGCGGCCGGTCTTTCGGCGGCGCTTGGCATACTGCGCTCCGAACCCGTGGCGCGGCTGCGTGCGTCCGGAGTCGAGCCGCGCATTCTGGTGATCTCCAAGCTCCAGCCGCTGCGCTCGCATACCGGTTCCGCGGAAGGGGGCATCGCTGCGAGTCTGGGCAACATGGAGCCCGATGATTGGCAGTGGCACTACTACGACACCATCAAGGGAGGCGACTGGCTCTGCGATCAGGACGCGGTCCGTATCCTCGCGAAGGACGCCCCGCGCACGGTGGTCTCCCTGGAGCATGACGGCGTGGCGTTCTCCCGCACCGACGACGGGCATATCGCGCAGCGACGATTCGGCGGGCATACGAAGCACTTCGGAGGAGAGCCGGTTCGACGTGCCGCCTACGCCGCCGATCGCATCGGGCATCAGATCCTCCACTCGCTGTGGCAGCAGTGCGTCGCGGCGGGTGTGACGTTTGCGGAGGAATGGTACGTAACCGACCTTGTCCTGTCCGAGGATGGTCGGCGCGTGGCGGGCGTCATCGCCTACGACATGCGCACCGGTGCGGTTCATGCCATTGCGAGCCGTGCCGTGATGATGGCCACGGGCGGTGCCGGACGGCTGTTCCACACCACGTCGAATTCGTGGGATCTCACCGGCGACGGCATGGCGCTCGCCCTCGCCGCCGGACTGCAGCTGGAGGACATCGAATTCGTGCAGTTCCATCCGACCGGGCTGGCACACACCGGCATTCTTCTGTCGGAGGCGGCCCGAGCCGAGGGAGGCGTGCTGCGCAACGCACTCGGAGAGGCGTTCATGGAGCACTATGCGCCTGAGCATCGCGATCTCGCCGCGCGAGATGTCGTAAGCCGCTCGATCATGGCGGAGATCGACGCCGGTCGCGGCGTGGCCGACCCCCGCGACCCGCAGGGGCCGAAGGACTGCGTATGGCTCGACATGACCGGCATCGACCCGGAGCACATGGAGTCGGTGCTTCCTCAGGTCGTCGAGACGATCCGCACCTATGCCGGCATCGATCCGGTGACCGACTGGGTGCCGATCAAGCCGACCGCGCATTACACGATGGGCGGGCTTCCTGTGACCATTGATGGCGAGGTGTATCGATGGACGCATGACGGGCAGGCCGACTCCATGGGACGGCAGCTTGTCGAAGGCCTGTTCGCCGCCGGCGAATGCTCATGCGTATCGGTGCATGGGGCGAACCGTCTGGGAGGCAATTCGCTGCTCGACGCCTGTCTGTTCGGCGAACGCGCCGGCATGGCGATCGCCGATCGCATCGAACGCAATCCGGCTGCTGTCGAATCCAACGCGGAGTATGCCGCCGATGCCGCGCAGGCCATGGTTGATTCCGTGGATTCGGCGGAATCACCTGATTCTGCGGCTGGGGATGATCCGTTGTCGGCTGCCCTTCGTCAGGCAAGCGCATCACGCGCCCGCGACCTTGCCAGGCTGCTGCCAGACGGCTCAGCGGACAACGCGGACGCTGCGAACGATGCCGCTGATGCCGCCGATGCCGCCGAATCGGGCGATGGCGACAATCCGTACCGCCTGTTCCTGGATCTTGGAAGGGTCATGGAACAGGCCGTGGCGGTACGATGCGATGCGGCGACCATCACATCGGCGCGTGCGACGCTGCACGACGAGCTGTGCCCACGCGCAAACGCGCTGCGTGCGCACGACGCTGGCACCGTCTTCAATCAGGAGATCACCGCCATCTGGGAGATTCGTCATCTGATCGAGCTCGCCGATGCCATGCTTCGCGCCTGCGATCAACGGCACGAATCGCGCGGATCGCTCTATCGACGGGATTTCCCGAAACGTGATGATGAACGGTTCCTGGCGCACTCCATGACCGACAGCGATGCGATCGCCTGGCAGCCGGTGCATATCGTCGACTATCCGCCGCAGGCCAGAACCTACTGACGGCCGCTGGTTGCACATGACGCCAGTGGCGGCAGTGGCGGTGACGGCCACGCCTTATGGCACAATATGATGTCGATTCGAGTTGAGGAGGCTTGAGGCATGAGCGGCAGTGACGAGACGGCGATCACGGTGACGTTGAGGGTGAACAGATTCACACCGCGTCCGGAGCGCGATCGCGGCGATCGCGGTTCCCGTGCCGGACGCGGCGGCAGTCCCTTCGGCAAGCGAGGCGGTTCGCCGTTCGCCGCATCATCGGCATCGCGCGTGCGCCGTGCTCGCGGCAAGTCATGGACGCAGGACTATGTGCTGACGGTCGCGCCTGATGCCACGGTTCTCGACTGCCTCCTGGCCGTCAAACGCACGATGGACCCAACGCTTGCATTCCGCTACTCCTGCGGGCATGGCATGTGCGGCTCCGATGCCGTCGCCATCAACGGCACGCCTACGCTGCTGTGCACGGCGAGTGTGAAGGAGTGGGCGAAAGCAGACCGAACGACGTTGACTGATGACGACGGATTCCGTCGTACCGATGCCGGGCTTGTAGATGGTGAGGATCGTCGCGATGACGACGATCGGCTGGATGACGGCGATCTGGGCGTCATCGAACTGTCGCCGCTCCCGGGATTCCCCGTACAGCGTGATCTCATCATCGACATCGATCCGATGCTTGACCAGATTCGTCGGCTGGAACCGTATCTGCAGGCTGATGGCGCGCTTGCCAGGACGAGCGAAGGCAAGATCGATGTGTTCGAATATCTGCAGAATCCCGAGCAGCTGGCGAAATATGAGATGCTGTCGAACTGCATCGCATGCGGGGTATGCGAAGGCAGCTGTCCGGTGTTCGCGGGCGGAGACGCGTTCATAGGGCCCGCCGCCTTGATCGCCGCATCCCGATTCGTCAATGACTCCCGTGACGCGGCCACCGACCGACGGTTGGAGATGATCGATACCGCCGACGGCGTGGCGGCGTGCCAGTCGGTGCGCGCCTGTTCCAGGCAGTGCCCTCGCGGCATAGACGTGGGTGAGGAGATGTGGCAGATCGTCGCCAAGGTCAAGGAACGATGACGCCACGGGCAGTGCCGGGTGCCGTTTCGTTGCCATGCTCGGCGGCTGCCTTGTTTTTCCAAGCCACGGATGCCGGTCGCGACCGGCGGATGGGCCAATGTGATCGTTGTCGGCTACAGTAGGTGTTCATGAACAAGACGTCATACACGAATCTCGCCAAGGGATGGGAATTCGCTGAGGACCACGCGTTTTCGAGGCAGCCCAAAGGACTCGTCGATGCGCGAACGCGTGCCGAGGAGAGCGGACTTCCGCAGGGTTCCAGCGCGCAGGCGGCGCTGCTGGCGTTGCTGGTGCGCATGACACGTTCCTCGTCGGTCATCATGGTTGGCACTGGGTCGATCGTTGAGACGTTGGAGCTTATTCGAGGGCTTGACAATGGCGGTCAGCTGACTGCGGTCGATTCGTCGGCTCAGGGCATCGTGCTCATTCGGTCGCTGTTCACCGATCTGGCGGATCGCACGCAGACGCGGCTTCGTGCGGTGAACGCACAGGCAGGGGTGTTTTTGCCTCGTCTTAACGGCGATGACTACGATTTGATCGTAGTGGCCGGCGATGCGGCCAATTATGCCGCCACGTTCGCGCAGGCGCCGCGTCTGCTCAGGTCGCATGGCCTGATCGTATTCACTGACGTGTTCGCTCTGGCTGGAGAGCATGAGAACGGTGGTTTGCTCAATCCGGCGGATCGAGGCGAGAAAGCCGTCATGATGCGTGGATTCATCGATGATGTGGAATCCGATGAGGCATTCGATACGGCGATGACGCCGACCGGTACGGGTCTGCTGATCGCCATGAAGCGTTGACCATGAAGCAATGGCCGTGACGTGTCGAGCGGACATTGGCGATTCACGATTCGGTGGCCGAGGGCATTCTGCCGAGGGCATTTTGCCGAGGGCATTCTGATCGGGTAGTGCGAATGATTCGTCCGATCGCCTTGTCGCCAGCTGTAAGCCATAAGCCATAAGCGGTAATCCATATCATGCAGTGCATATGCGTGTGGGCCTCCCGGTCGTGATGATCGGGAGGCCCACACGCATAGATGGCACCATTGTCAACGTGAGGAGGTGCCGCACACGTGCACGCGGTGCACATGATATAGGAATTGGGGCACCAACCGATCAGCGTCGGTTGACACCCCAATTCAGGCTATCGCCAAGTCAGACGATCAGACGATCCGCAATCAGGCGTTCACGCGGTCGATGCCGGACTGCACGTCGGCCAGCACGGAATCCCAGGACTTGATGAAGGCGGCGACGCCGTCGGCCTCCAGCTTGTCGGTGACGTCCTTGAGGTTGATGCCCAGCTCAGCCAGCTTGTTGATGATGGCGTGGGACTCCTCGTAGGTGCCCTCGATGGACGGAGCGCCATTGCCGTGGTCGGCCAGAGCGTTCAGAGTCTTCTCCGGCATGGTGTTGACGATGTGCTTGGCAACCAGCTCGTCAACGTACTTGCAGTCGGAGTAGGCCGGGTTCTTGGTGCCGGTGGAAGCCCACAGCGGACGCTGGACCTTGGCGCCCTTGGCAGCCAGGTCGGCCCAACGCGGATCCTCGGCGAACTTCTTCTCGAACAGCTCGTAAGCGAGGCGAGCATTGGCGACGGCGGCCTTGCCCTCCAGAGCCTTGGCCTCGTCGGAGCCGTTGGCTTCCAGCAGCTTGTCAACCGCGGTGTCCACGCGGGAGACGAAGAAGGAGGCGACGGAGCCGATGTGCTTGAGGTCGTGGCCGTTGGCGGCAGCCTGGGCGATGCCCTCGATGTAGGCGTCGATGACCTGCTCGTAGCGCTCGAGCGAGAAGATCAGGGTGACGTTCACGGAGATGCCCTTGGCCAGAGTGGCGGTGATGGCCGGCAGGCCTTCGAGGGTCGCCGGGATCTTGATCATGGCGTTCGGACGGTTGACCTTCTCCCACAGCTCGACGGCCTGCTTCTCGGTGGCTTCGGTCTCGTGGGCCAGACGCGGGTCGACCTCGATGGAGACACGGCCGTCGACGAAGTCGGTGGCCTCGGCGATCTCGCGGAAGATGTCGGTGGCGTTGCGCACATCGGTGGTGGTCAGCTCGCGCACGGCGGTCTCGACGTCAACCTTGCCGAGCTCCTTGAGCTGAGCGTCGTACGGGCCGACCTGGCTCAGAGCCTTCTGGAAGATCGACGGGTTGGTGGTCACACCGACGACGTTCTTGTTGGCGATGAGGTCCTGCAGGGAGCCGGACTCGATGCGGGAGCGGGACAGATCGTCCAGCCAGATGGAAACGCCGTTGTCGGACGTACGCTGAGTTGCTTCAGTCATAGTTGTGTTTCTCCTTGTTTGAGGCTCCCCTCAGATCGAGGGGAGCCAACAGTTTATTGAATTATCTGGTGATGATCACTTGGCGGCGGCGACTTCGGCCAGCGACGCCTCGGCGGCCTCGACCACATGCTCGGCGGTGATGCCGAGGTCGATCATGTTCTGCGCACCGTTGCCCTGCAGACCGAACTGCTCGATGGAGACGGGCTTGCCGTAGGAGCCGAGGTACTTGTACCACGGCATCGCCACACCGGCCTCGACGGAGACGCGGGCCTTGACGGCGGCCGGAAGCACGGCCTCCTTGTACTCGGCATCCTGCTCCTCGAACCATTCCATCGAAGGAACGGAGACCACGCGGGCCTTGATGTTCTTCTCGGCCAGGGTCTTGGCGGCGGCGACGGCCCACTGGACCTCGGAACCGGAGGCCATGAGGATGACATCCGGAGTGCCCTCGGTGTCGACGAGCACGTAGGCGCCCTTGCGCACGCCTTCCTTGGCCTTGGCGGCGGTCTCGGCGAGAGTCGGCACGCCCTGACGGGTCAGCACCATGGCGCCCGGCAGCGTGTTCTTCTTCTCGAAGAAGTAGCGGTAGGCCTCGGCGGTCTCGAAGGCGTCCGCCGGGCGGATGACCTCGAGCTGCGGGATGGCGCGGAAGGAGGCGAGATGCTCGACCGGCTGGTGGGTCGGGCCGTCCTCGCCGACGGCGACGGAGTCATGCGTCCACACGTACAGGTTCGGGATCTCCATGAGCGCGGCCAGACGGACGGCGGAGCGCTCGTAATCGGAGAACATGAAGAACGTGCCGCCGAACGGACGGGTGTGGGAGCCCAGCAGGATGCCGTTGGTGATGCAGCCCATGGTGAACTCGCGCACGCCGAAGTGCAGCTGGCGACCGAACTCGTTGCAGTTCGGCCACTGCTTGGTGGCGCACTCGGCCGGAGCGAAGGTGGCGGCACCCTTGAGATCGGTCTTGTTGGAGCCGCCGAGGTCGGCGGAGCCACCCCACAGCTCGGGCATGACGGCGGCGATAGCGTTGAGAACGGAGCCGGAGGCGCCACGGGTGGCGACGCCCTTGCCGACCTCGAAGGTGGCCTCAAGGTCGTCGATGGCCTTGTCGAAGTCCTCGGGCAGCTTGCCGGCCTTGATGCGGTCGTACAGGGCGGCCTTGTCCGGGTTGGCCTTGCGCCAGGCATCGAACTTCTCGTCCCATGCCTTGTGGGCCTCGAGGCCGCGCTCGGCGACCTTGCGGGCGTGGGCGAGGGCCTCCTCGTCGATGTGGAAGGACTCCTCCGGATCGTAGCCGAGGAGCTTCTTGAGGCCGGCGACGGCCTCGGCGCCCAGCTTGGAGCCGTGCGAGGACGGATCGTTGGTCTTGCCCGGGGTCGGCCATGCGATCAGGGAGTGGACCTTGATGAGCTTCGGCTGGTCCGGAGCGGCGGCCTCGGCCTTGGCGATCACGTCGGCCAGGCCTTCGATGTCCTCCTTGTAGGAGCCGTCGGGCTGGATGAAGCTGAACTCGTCGGTGTACCAGCCGTAGGCCTGGAAGCGCTTGAGCACGTCCTCGGCCAGCACCAGGTTGGTGTCGCCCTCGATCTGGATGCGGTTGGCGTCGAAGATCACGGTCAGGTTGCCGAGCTTCTGGTTGGCGGCCAGCGAGGCGGCCTCGCCGGAGATGCCCTCTTCGATGTCGCCTTCGCCGCAGATGGCCCAGATCTTGTGGTAGAACGGGGACTCTTCCTTCGGGGTGTTCGGATCGAGCAGACCGCGCTGGAAACGCTCGCCGTAGGCGAAGCCGATGGCGGAGGCGAAGCCCTGGCCCAGCGGGCCGGTGGTCATTTCGATGCCCGGGGTCAGGCCGTACTCGGGGTGGCCCGGCGTACGGGTGTCGGCGCCGCCGCGGAAGTGCTTGAGATCATCGAGAGTCACGCCGTAGCCGGAGAAGTACAGCTGGACGTACTGGGTGAGGGAGGCGTGGCCGCCGGAAAGGATGAAGCGATCGCGGCCTTCCCAGTTGGGATCGTTCGGATCGTGCTTGATGAAATGCTGGTACAGCGTGTAGGCGACAGGCGCCAGGGAGATGGGGGAGCCAGGGTGTCCGGAGCCCGCCTTCTCAACCGCGTCGGCCGAAAGGACCTTGGCCATCTTGATGGCGCGCTCGTCCAGTTCGGTCTCCTTGAATTCGGTCATGTGTGCTTTCCTTCCAATACTTCGGACACCGCGCCCACGGCTTGTGTCGTGCCGCATATGTCCTCACATTGCTCTTACATACTAGCTTTCGTCGGTGACGAATGTTTGCTTTTTTGGCGTGTTTTGGTAGATTTTGTTATGTTAACGTTCACGTTTTGTGACTGTATGTTCACTGTTGTTCCATTGTTTACTTTTTCGTCGGTCCCGATATCGTTGC
>NZ_RQSP01000021.1:23687-31327 GCF_009078285.1 Bifidobacterium jacchi | reverse complement strand
GATATCGTTGCCGTCGTTGTTTGCGTTGCCATCGTCGGTGCGTTCGGCGCTGTCGCGCGAAGTCGGAGAAGGTCCGCTACGTTGTTTGCGATCGTGATCTGGACCGGGGCCGGCGTGGTATCACTGGGAACGAACATGCTGGCACTCGGCAATGTCGAGTGCTAATAATGGAAAGGCGAAGGCGGCATGCATCGCCTGTGCGCGGCGTGCCGGGAACGTCGCATATGCACATATATGAACAGGTTGCGCCTGCGATTCGTTCGCGACCGGCGAACGGGGCGTGGCGCCGAAGCCCGCGAAAGCGGCCGAAGGGAGCGTGTGATGATGCAGTCGAGACGCATGCTGGTATTGCGGGCCGTCGTCGAGGACTATATCAGATCTCAGGAGCCGGTGGGGTCGGCGTCGCTGGCCAGAGGCCACGAACTCGGCGTCAGCTCTGCCACCATACGCAACGACATGTCGGCATTGGAGGATGAGGGCTACCTGATCCAGCCGCATACGTCGGCGGGGCGGATTCCCACGGAGAAGGGGTATCGCTACTTCGTGGATCGTCTCGCGAAGGTCGTGCCGTTGTCCCACGCCCAGCGCAATGCGATCGACGCGTTTCTCGCCGGTTCCGTCAGTCTTCAGGACACGCTGCAGCGCGCGGCGAGGCTGCTTGCCGGCATCACCGGGCAGATAGCGGTGGTCGCGTCGCCGGCGCTGTCGAAATCGGTGCTTCGGCATATCGAGATCGTTCCGGTGGCGGCGAATGTGCTGCTTGCGGTCATCATCACCGACACCGGCAGGGTCGCCCAGCATACGCTGCGCGTCGACCCGCCGGCGTCCGACGAGCTGACCCGGCTGATGACGGTCGTCAATGATCGGTGCGCCGGTCTGCCCCTGCGGTCGGCGGCCGATGCGGTCCGAGCGCTGGGCATGGGGCCGTTCGCCGGACTGCATGCGCTTGCCGAGTGCCTGGCGGGGGTTCTTGACGATATGGTTGACGACGATCGCGCCGGAGAGATGTATATGGCCGGGGCGTCGAGTCTCGCCCATCGGCGCAGCGACGATCTTGCGCCGATGCTGGATGCGCTTGAGGAGCAGGTGGTGATCATGCGGCTCATGAGCGCGCTCAGCGAGGAATCCGGTGCCGATGGCGTCGGTGTCGCGATTGGATCGGAAACACACACGCCCGGACTGCTCCATGCATCGGTGGTGACCGGCGGATATGGCGGATTCACCCATGGATTGGCCCATCCCGAACGAGGGCTTTCACCGGACGTCGGGGACGGCGAGGCGACGGCATCGCAGCGTCGGGCGGGCGACGGGACCGAACGTGAGCCGGTCGCCTTCGTCGGTTCCATCGGGCCGACCCACATGGACTACGCGGCAACCATCGCCGCGGTGCGTGCGGTCGCGAGATATCTGACCGATCTGCTTACGAACGAGAATCCGGACGATGCCGGTGTGTACGCGTGATGGCGAATCGGTGCAACGATCTGACTGAACCGTATGGCACAATGGCATGCGTGGTTCGCCGCCGGCTCGGGCGGATGGCCAAGCGGCGCGATACCATGCATGCGGCTGGATGCGACTGCTGACATGACCACGAGCAGACATCAATAAGACATAGTTAACGGACAGACATACATCAGAACCATAAGGACGGATAGTGGCAGACTACTACGAGGTGCTGGGAATCGAACGTGGTGCCAGCGACGACGAGATCAAGAAGGCGTATCGCAAGATGAGCCGCAAGTATCATCCCGACATCGCGGGTCCTGAATTCGAGGACAAGTTCAAGGAGGTCAACGCCGCCTACGAGGTGCTTTCCGACCCCGACAAACGACGCATGTACGATTCCGGCGTCGATCCCAATGATCCGAATGCCGGCTCCGGATTCCCCGGTGCTGGGTTCTCCGGCATGGCGGATATGGGCGACATCTTCGGTCAGTTCTTCGGCGGCGCGTTCGGTGGCGCGCAGGGGCCCACCCCGCGCAGTCAGCCGGGGCGAGATGCGCTCGCATCCCTGACCATCGATCTGAAGACGGCGGTGTTCGGCGGCACCGAACAGGTCAGGATCAGCACATTCGGTCTGTGCCAGGAATGCGGCGGAACCGGAGCACAGAAGGGGTCCGACACGGTCACGTGCCCCCAATGCCATGGACGCGGCTCCACCCAGCGCGTGGTGCGCACCATGCTCGGACAGATGATGACGTCCGCTCCCTGCGATCGATGCGAAGGTCATGGCACGATCATCGAGCATCCATGCCAGACTTGCATGGGGCACGGCCGTGTCAAGGCCGCCCGAATGGTTGGTGTGAGGATTCCGGCCGGCATTGACGACGGTGCGCGACTTCGATTGGCCGATCAGGGCGAGGTGGGCGAAGGCGGAGGAGCCGCCGGCGACCTGTACGTGGACATTCACGTGCGCTCCGACAAACGCTTCACCCGTGATGGCGACGATCTGCACTGCTGGTCGAAGGTGCCGATGACGTGGGCGGTGCTCGGCCACGAGATCGAAATCGACACCTTCGATGGTCCCAAGACCGTCGAGGTTCCCGCCGGATGTCAGCAGGACGATGTCGTCACCCTCAAGGGGCTGGGCGTTACCCGGCTGCGTCGCAGCGACGAGCGCGGCGACCTTGTCGTGCACATCGCGGTCGACATCCCCACCAGGATCACCGAGCGCGAGCGTGAACTCATCGAGGAATTCGCCGCCCTGCACGACGGTGACGCCGCTCACGCGTCGCAAAGCCCCAAGCCGGTCACGCAGGCGGCACGCAAGGGCTTCTTCTCCCGCCTCAAGGACGCATTGGGCTGACGGAACCTTGCGAAACGGCCGTTTCGCCTTACGGCAGTAGGGCGGAGCGGCTTTTCGTTTTTCCGTGGTTTTCCGCCTGTCCCCCTGTGAGCCTGGTGTCCTCGAATTCGCGCAGCTTGGCGTTGCTTGACTCGTTCGCGGTCTTGAGTTTCAGGTTGTCGTCGCGCAGGTGCTGGATGAGGTTCCACGCCTTCTCGGGGCTGAACTCCTCGCCGTCACGCTCCCACGGCGGCTTCTGACCGCCGTCCGCGTCAGGTGGTGTCTGCCCACCGGTATCGCCGGCGTTCTGATTCTGATCTTCGATGTTGGCTTCGTCGGCCATGATGGCTCCTTCCCGCCCGTCCTGCGGGCATAAGAAACCCACCATGGAACTTCCACAGTGGGCTGGCGTGGCGGGCACAGGATTCGAACCTGCGTGGCATGCTGCGGCCGCTTTACAGGCGGCTCCGATCGACCGCTCCGGCAACCCGCCAAGGAATGGTAGAATTGGTGATGAGCGGGGACCTTGCGCGACCAGCCGTAGGACTGGGGACAAGTCGAGTGGTATCCCCGCTCATTTCCGTCACAGTTTCAACTGGCGTAGTCCCGCGGAATCCCATATCCACAGTTCAGTGATTTTGTTGGCATGGTTCTCGTTGTATCGGGACAGTTGGCGAATCAGCTTGTCCGGGATCTTCGCATCGCCAAAATCAACGACGAAAACGTTCTTGGTCACGCCATGCTCTTTTGCGGTCGCAACGGCGTCGCTGATTCGTTTCGCGATGTTCTTGTATTTGGTCCCGGCAGGGGATTTAAGCTCCGCCGGAATTCCATTCCGGCTTATCCACTTGAAATCATTTCTGGGCACTCCGTCCTTCCCCGTGGGTATCCACTCCATGATCTCCCCCCGCTTCTGTGCTCGTTCGAGAAACACGATCTCCTGCGGGTACATTCGTTCGGAGTCCAACGGCGGGCCTCCGGCCGCTATCTGCCGACGCGCCCATTCCTCGTCCGAGACGTTCAGATCGTTGCTCATGGAGAGGATCCTGTTCTCGTTCGGGTCGTGAGGCCATGGGCTTGGGCTCCCCGACTGTGCGCCGGCCGGAATGATTGGCGGTTCCCCGCTCTCGGACGTACCACGATGATCCTGTTCCGCAGCCCCGATCACCGCCTTATGTGATCGCTGTCTGCGTCGTTCGGCGTGTTCTCGGGTTTTCCTCTCCGCATACGCCTTACGCCGCGCGGCCAATGCTTCGGGTGTGCCTCTGCGCGTCGCGGAGTCGCGGAAGCTTCCGTTTCTGCGCAGGATGGGCAGTACGGTTTTGGCGGTGCGCGGCGTTTTGTCGGGCAGGCTTTCGGCGGCGCGATAGTAGTCGTCGATCCATTGCTGTTCCTGTGCGGTGGGCTGCCAGTCGTCGTAGACGATCTCGACGGTGCATCCGCAGTGGGGGGTGGTATTTGTGCAATGTGCCGGAGGGGATGCCCGGTGCCGGGTTCGTGGTGTGCAGGGCCTTGTCGCGGCTGGTGTACACGGGGCCACGGGTGACGAGCATCGCACAGAACGCGCACGGGTCCCCGTCCGACACGCGCCGCCAGCCGTCGGCGCGACTCTTGGACACGCCGGGGATCCTCCAATGTCATTGCCATGATGGTTCGTCTTCTTTCGGGAATGGGTTGGGATGTGGTTGCTGCGGGAGGATGTCAGTCGGAGAACATGCGGTTGACGAAGACGCGGTTCGCCTGGCCCTTGGCCGGATGGTTTGGCTTGCCGCCCTGGTCGGACGTGCCCTTGGGCTTGGGATGCGCCCACTGGTCGAGCCGTTTCGCGTACCCGGTCATGGCTTCGAATGGCTGTCGTCATGTAGCAGGTCCGCGGGCGCGCCGGTGTCCTTGGCCACCTGCGCCTCCCAGTCGGTCTGCTGCGCTTCGCCGTGCGGCTGCTGCGCGTCCTGCTACCGATCGGTGTTGTTGTTGTTGGCTTCCTCGGCCATATGATTCCTCCTAATGGTTGATGATGGTGCCCGTTCCGGGCATAAAAAAACCACCCGTGCGGGTGGCTAAAGATCAGATGAATATGACCATGGGCTACAGTTCGCCCAATGCCTTCTTGCGTGCATACTCGGCACGGAGCTTGTCCGTAGAGAGATCGTCTTCCACGTCGAAACGTTTTTCCCATTGCTCGGCGATGTACGCTTGCTCTTCCGGCGTCGGCGGCTCCACTCCGATGAGTTTGCAGTTTCGCTTGATTACCTCAGGGTCGTCATTGAAGTGGCCTTGGCTGGCCATGAACGTGAACTTGTCCAGTCTGTCGGGGGCGATCGGCATGTCACACCATCCTTAGATAGACCAGCGGCGAGCCATCGGGAAGCTTACCAAGCCCCTCGAACTGAAGCATCTTCCCCCGCGCCAGCAGCACCTCATGCTCTCCGGGATGCCGGGTGAATGGCTCCAGGTATACGCCGTGGCTGCCCGGCGTGACAAGGTTTAGTCAAGCCCGCCGCCGGGCTTCATGCCTGTTGCAGGGCGCGGTACCGGTGTTCGAGGCCCTCGCGCAGCACCTCGCTGTAGTTGATGCCGTGTTGTTCGCCGAACGTGTCGAGCCATGCGGGGATGGTCACGTTCTTGCGGACGCTGCGCTTGCCGTATTTGGCGGCGTATTCGTCCATGTCCAGCCTGATGAGTGTGACGATGCCGCTCGGCTCCTCCGGCTTCACGTCTGCGATGTTGGTGGCGTGCGGGGCGCGTCGGCCTTCCTCGAGCTCGCCGAGCACCCATCCGCTGGCCGCATCCACGGCCATGTCCAGCGCCTCCGGCAGGTCGCGGCCCTCGGTGACTAGGCCGGGCATGTCCGGGCAGAGCACGGTGTATCCGCCGGGCACCCCGGATGGGTAGAGAACGACCGGGTAGACGAGTTTCATTTGATCCTTCTTTCGTTGATTCCGGCTTGCTTCCATATCGATTTGACGGTGAACGGCGCAAGGTCCCCGTTGTGCTTCGGGACGGTGACCCTTCCGGGCTTGTCGGGGTGCGTGTACTGGCAGTGGCTTCCGCTCTGCGAGTAGAGCCGCCATCCGTCCAGGAGCAGTATCCTCTCGATTTCCTTGAACCTCATACCATAACTATACGCATTGTGCGCATTGCATGCAAGCCGACGGGCTCCTGAACCGGATTCCTTTTCCCCCCCCATCGGGCCCTATCGCGTTCTGTCGCAACTACGGGGTGACCGTCATCCCCTCTTCGAATTAGAGGAGCGGGCGACGTGGGGCTCGCCGCGTGACTCCGTCCGCATGGGGGATCGCCTTGGGAGATCGTCCGTGAGCGCCGGGGCGGTCTGTCGCCGTGTCTTTTTTCGGAGCCCTGCGGCGTGGTCGTCGGCGTGGTCGTCGGCATGTCCGCACAATCTTAGTAAATATCACTTGACTTGATAAGTAAATAAGTATGAACTTTAGCCATGAAGCGTAAGGAACTGGAGAAACGGATCCATGGACTCGCCTAAGACAACGGCCTCGAGGACATCTGGACCGAGGGCGGCAACCACAGCAAGGTCACCGTCGGCAACGCCCAGACTATGGTGCCGCGCCACGGTGAGGTCAGCGAACTCACCGCTAGGGGAATTCTGAGGTATATCGAAAGGAATATGAAATGAGCGGATCAGTGGACGCCGCCGCAGTGTGCACGCGCAGCGGCGGCTGGTGGGCCGTCGAAGTCCCTGAAATTCCCGGCCTGTTCACGCAAGCCCGCCGTCTCGACCAAGTGGAGGCCATGGTGCGCAACGCGGCCGAAATGCTCGGCGCACAGGTCGGGGCAGTGGTCATCGACCCCCGGCTGGACGAGGGCACACAGCGCATGGTCGATAGCCTGTTCATCAAACGCGAAGAGGCGCGCAGGGCCCAGGACGAGGCCTCGAAGCTCGCTCGCGCCACCGTCGCCGCACTGCGCGGTGAGGGGTTGACCGTGCGTGACGTGGCCACGGTTATCGGCATCAGCCCCCAGCGCGTCAGCGCTCTGCAGGACGCGTGACCGTTTCTCGATCTCGCGCAGGCGGGCCGTGTTCGACTCGTTCGTGGTCTTGAGTTTGAGGTTGTCGGTGCGCAGGTTCTCGATGAGCTTCCACGCCTTCGGGGATGGGCTCCTCGCCGTCGCGCTCCCACGGAGGCTTTTGTCCGCCGTCCGCGTCAGGCGGCGTTTTTTCTCCGGCGGCACCGGCGTTCTGGTTCTGGTCTTCGAGATTCTCGTCGGCCATGATGGTTCCTTTCCGCCCGTCCTGCGGGCATAAGAAAACCCACCATGGAACTTCCACAGTGGGCTGAAAGAAAAAGAATCGGGAACCTTCCACCATGTCCGAGCAAACGGTTTTAAGGGTGAAAGGCACCGATTCCCTTTCGATATTTTATCTTTTCAGGTGGCGTATTGAAAACTGATATTGCTTGGGACTGGCCTATCGGCGATGCGCCTCCAGCAGATCGAGGTAGCGGTGGATGGCGGTATAGTCCGGATCTTCGGCGAGCTCATAGACCTCATCCGGGAATCGAGCGTATAGTTCCGGATGCGAATAGGCGACGTCCAAAGCGGCCGCGATAGCAAGATCAGGCTCGCCGACATGAATCATGTCACGGGCGTCTTCTTCGGCATCTAGATCCAGCCCCTTGATCAGTAGCAGGCACTTCTCGGCTAATTCAGTTAGTGTCTCGATCGTCATTGCCACGACTCCTCCACTGTTTGGCGCCGCTAGGCGGTACGTCGATCTTACCCCGAGCGGTGTTTCTGGTCACGCCTCTGCCTCCGACCGGATACGCTTGATTGATGTCGCGCACGCGGAAGCCGAACTCCATCTCGATGCGCACGGCGAACATGT
>NZ_RQSP01000021.1:18697-23585 GCF_009078285.1 Bifidobacterium jacchi | reverse complement strand
TCTTCTCCCACAGGTTGACCGGCTTGCCGTCGATCGTGATGGTCGACTGGTCGGACACGCTGGTCTGCAATCCCTGCGGGGTGCCCCGCGCGGCGGAACTGGTTGGAGAACGGGAGGATGACCGCGATGGTGTAGGGCACCATGTCCTTCTTGGAGAAGCCGACGCCGCTCTTGGGCTTCTCGGCTCCCTCCTGCACCCAGTCGGCCTCGGGGTCGCCGGTGATGATGGGCACGCGCACGCCCTTGCCCGGCAGGTTGATCTGCGGTACGAGCTGCATGAACGCGCTCTGATAGGTTGCGGTCTGCCAGATCTCCGCCTGGGTTTCCGGGGTCAGGTCCAGTCCGCCGGACTGGCGGTTCATGGTCGGATCTGCCATGATGAGTGCTCCTTTCGAGCTTGGTTGGAATGATTGGGTTATGCTGCGGGGGATCTCAGAAGTTGATGCGTTCGAACGCGTGGCGCAGGTCGTTCGCGCCCTTGGAGCGCGGGTCCTCGGGCTGCACGCTGCCGTCCGTCGGCTTGGGGATGCCGTTTTTCGGCATCCGGGACTCCACGTACTCGCTGATGGCCTTCGCGTGCGCCTGCATGGCCTCGAGGCTGTCGCCGACGATGAGGTTCGCGGGCAGGCCCGATTCCTCGGCGACCTGCGCACGCCATTCGCCGGCCTGTTTCTCGGCCTTCAGGGCGTCGAGCTCCTTCTGGAGCTTCGCGGTGCGCGCCTCGGCCTTCTGCGCCTCGCTCATCTGGCTTTCCTTGAGCTGTTGCAGCTCGTCGGCGGCGGCCTTGTTGTCCTTGGCGCGCTTCTCCCACTCGCGCGAATGGGATACGGCCTCGCGGTATTTGGCCTCCCAGTCGGTCTGCGGTTCGCCGTGCGGCTCCTGCACATCCTGCGACTGATCGGTGCTGTTGTTGGCGTCCTCGGCCATGATTCCTCCTAATGGTTGATACGGGGCCCGTTTCGGGCATGAAAAAGCCACCCGTGCGGGTGGCTGCGAACAAAAATGGTTATAAGGTCTAATCGGCTGAGGCCGCATCGTGCCGGTCGATGACGGCGAGCATGTCCGAAAGGAACGCGCGCAGCTCGCTCAGGTCGGGTTTGACCTTCACCGTGACGGATGCAGGCTCGACGGATTCAAGTTCATCCATGATCGGCTCCTTAAATGAGAAAACCACCCATGCGGATGGTCGAAAAATTTGCTAAAATATACATGTCTAGGCTTCTCTATGCGAGCCCATATTGGTTCAAAGAGTGAGAAGCCATTACTATTTCCCATCCGGCACTATCCTGCGAAGGTTCCCGTCGTAATCGATGAACAGCACCCATTTCAGTTTCCGGCGATATAAGGCCTGCTGGATGTACTGTTCGCATTCGTCTGTATCGATATGGCTCCTACCGGGGATAAGATGCAATGCGCAGGCTTGAGCCTGTTTGCTGGCGTCGCGCAAAAGCCTGTCGATGCTGTTGAACGATATGCCTTCCTTCGGGGATTTGAAGTCAATATCGACGCCATTGATGACACAATCTGCGGTTTTGACGCCTTCCTTGTTGCTTCTCTCTGGGAACCACAGAGAGAAGCCGTTCTCGGCAAGCACGTCCCGTGTCTTTAGCTCGTGGGATTTCAGTTCACGTTTGGCCCGGATGCTGGCATAGGACGCCGGTACACGCTTGCCATCCAGAAGCCATTGACGGTCACGCGTATCCATTTCGGCGGCGATCTGCCGTGCCATCCACTGGTCGAAGGTCTTCGGCTCGTCGTTCTCGTATCGGGGCGCGAACACGTCCTTGTATGTTTTCCGGTATCGTTCCTCGGTGAGCAGGTTCTCTATGGTGGCACGGCATGCGCTGTATCGCTCATAGAGCCTGTCGGGATCGTAGCCTTCGATCTTGGGGTTCTTGCCATCCCAGCTGGGGATCGGTTCGCAGTCGCAGTCGTTGTGGTAGTCGTTCATGTCGCCGCCGGCTGCTTCGGCGCTGGAGTACACGAAGCCGCGGGATGCGAGCATTATGCAGAACGCGCACGGTTTCGCGGACCCGCATACGCGCGCCCACTTCGGTTTCGTGGGGTCGATGGCGATGTTGCGCTGCATGGTGAGACGGCCGGCCGACGAGATCATGTCGGCGATGAACTGCTGCGCATCATCCACGTTCGACAGGTCCGGTCATAGGTCGTCGATGGTCACGCCGGACCGGGCGCGGCCTTCCATGACCTGCTTGTAGGTGAGTCCCGCGTAGTCGGTGTTGTTGAACCCGTGCTCGACCTGCCAGAGCACGCGCTCGGGGTCGACGAGCTTGCCGTGCAGGAACTCGGGCATCGGTTCGCTGGACTGTTCGGCCCATAGGGTGCGCAGTTGGTCGTAGTAGTCGTTCGCGAGCTGCGAGGCGTCGCGCGCGTACTCGTTGACGAGCTCCTTGAGGTCGAGGTCGCCGCGGGCGATGGCGGTCTCGATCTCGTCGGTGGCCGCGTCGGTCAGGTTATTCAGGTTGTCCTGATAGTCCCTCTGCGCCTGTTCCAGCAGCCGTTTGAGGTCCCGGCTGGCCGGCCGGCCGTTCATCGCCGTCGTCATTCGCGGCCTCCTCCGGTTGCTGTTGTTGGGATTGCAGGACGCGGGCCTTGAGCGCCTCGATATTCCGTTGGGCCTTCATGCGCTGCTGGTGGGCGCGCAGCGACTGGATCTCGTTAAAGGTCAGCCCGGCCTTCATGAGTCCCACGTCGCTGTCGGCGAAGTCGGCGTTGACGCCGGCGATCTTCGCGTAGTAGTCGGCGCGCGCCGCGTCCGACACCTCGCGGGTGGGGGCCCATACCGGGGTGTTCTCGATAGTTCGTCGTCTGGCAGGTTCAGGGCCATGCCGGCCACGTCCTTGAGTGCGCCGCAGTCCCGGCGGCCATGAGGAATCCGAGCGAGGCCGGCGTCGGGGAACACTTCGCCATGCCAGACCTCCCTCCTTCCCGGTCACTGCATGTCGGCCCATTCGTCGCGTGGATCCGGGAACGGCACCACCTTCGCGCTTTTCCGGGCGCGCGCTGGTTTCGGCTCATCCGCGACGATCCGCCACCCGTTGAGCCGCAGCCCCTGCGGGGTCAGGCCGATGGAGTCCGCGTACCGGCACAGGGTGGCCCGGTCCGCGGCCTTCGCGTCCGGTGATTCGCACAGCACGTACTGGCGCACGTACAGGGCGACGATATGCTGCAGATACTTGTATTGGGGGCGGGACCAGGCATACCCCTGCGGGTAGCGCCACAGCTCGTTCCACACCTCGCGTTCGCGCCTGTTCCATCGCTCCTCCTGCGACGGGTCGTCCTTCACGGCGTACGGAGGGAGAGGGAACTTCGGGTGAGGCCGCCTGTACCCGTTCGCGGGCAGGGCGAACAGGCCGCCGGCGCGCTGCTGGAACGCCTCGGACGCGGGGTCCGGCATGCGACCGGCCTTGGTTCGTGCTCCTCCGCTCGGCATGGCGTCACCTCCTCGGTGAGTCTTTGCGAGGGGCGTGATCGTCTTGTGTAGCCCCGCCTAGCTCTGCCACAGGTCGAATTCTCGATAGCAGTCGCGTATGGATCTTGTATGGTCGTCGAAGATCTTCTCGTCCGCAAGCTGCTCGAACGTGTCGTGGTCGTGACTGATCGGATCATAGGCGAAACCGTGCTTGAACGGTTCCAAATTGCATGCGAACCATCCGTCGTGGCCGTCGCCGGTGATCATGGTGACGAAATACTCGTGGCCCCCATAGTCGAACAGTGCCTCACAGTTGCCGTGGCACACTTGCGAAAACCATTCCCAGTCATCCGTGCGATACGGATACGTCCTGCCTGTCATGATCCGCTCCTGAATCTACGGTATTCCTCGTTGACCTTGTCGAAAAGGTTACGCTCTTCTGCGGTCATGGGACGGGGCTTGCCGCGAACCACTTTCGTCCCGGGGTATGTCCATTCATGCGTATGCGGCCCGAGCCCATAATGGTCCTGATAGTCAATCTGCGTACGCACTTTGCCGTCTCGCATGATCGATATGGAATGCATCTGGCCGTTGTCCTTGCGTATGGTCGCGTAGATGCGGTTCTCGCTTCTGGTCTCGATTGGCGCGGTCGTGCTCCTGCCGTCCCGTCGTTCCACGAATTTGATGTTGTCCACTTGGAGGAGGGTGCGGTATTCGCTGCCGTACGGCTTGCCGTTGTTGCCTACGCCGCTCGCCGCGCCCCTGCCTCCCATGTCTTCATCCTTTCGGTGACGTGGTTGTCGTAGCGGATCAGCGGCGTGCCGCGCCAGTCGAAGCCGGGCATCGGCCGGCCGTACAGGAGCACGAGGGACGGTTCCAGTCGTTCCAGCGCCGCTCTCATGCCATGTCGCCACAACAGTGATGCAGTACGGTCCGTGATCGCCCCGATCGTGCTCGCGGCCACGACCGAGTGAGCCGGCAGCCCGTCGAACGCGAACGAATACGATTCCGGCGTGCTCCACTGCAGCGTCGGGATCACGCTGATGCCATGCCGTTGCCAGTGGGCGCCCACCAGGCGTGACCGGTACACGTTGTACGCCTGCTGGACGATCGGCATGTCCCGGTACAGGCTGAAATCCGGGGTGAGTGTGCATCGGAACGGGGCGAGCATGCGCCCGTAGCGGGCCGGCTCCCTCCATACCCGCTCGAACTGGTAGTCCTCGAGGAAGAAATGCACGCCCGCATCCACCAAGCCGTCAGAGGAACGGGTGAGCGCGTAGTTGAAGCCGATCAGATCATCCGGAACCACATCGCACGGCTCCAGCATGGGCATGTCCCACTCGCCGCACAATTCCAGACCGTCGAGCAGGGCGAGATTGCACGCGCCCATCGAACGCATCCGGTCGGCACGCCCCAACTGCGCCTCCTGAAATGTTTGAAACGCGAAAACCTGCG
>NZ_RQSP01000021.1:10566-18592 GCF_009078285.1 Bifidobacterium jacchi | reverse complement strand
GAGCCGCCTCACCGGCGGTGTTCCTCGGGTGCCTGTGGGGTCACCCCCCACCCCTGTCGTGGTGTCGCGTCGGCGTGGGGCTGGGTCAGCGTCTTGGTTGGTTCCAGTGTTCGCGCATGCGGTTGCTGTTGATGGCTCCGGCCCGGCGGTTGCAGTGGGCGTGTTCGGGGCCGTTGTATGCGTCGCGTCGGTCGTTGTGTCCGAGGTCCCATTGTTGGGTGGCGGTGACGGGTTGGTGGCATCTGGGGCAGATTGGTGCGAGGCCGTGGCTGATGAGGTGTTGCCATTGTTCTCGTAGTCGTCGGTGCGTGGTGTCGTAGCCGCGTTGGGTGGGGGTGCCGCGGGCGGTCTCGTGGGCGGCGGCGTGTTCGGCGCAGTAGCGTTGTCCCTCGGGTATGAGGCGTGGGCACAGGGGCCATGGGCATCGGCGTTTGGGCATGCCTGTCACCTCGTTGTTTTCGTTGGGATTTCCGGCGTGTCGAGATGTTTCGAGTTGCATATATCTACATACTATGTTAGTATATAAATATCAGCAGAAAGGAGGTGCGCCGATGAACGAAAAGGATTGGTTCGATGTCATCAACGATGTCATCGCCAACGTCCTCGCCCTTATCGCAATCATCATCGCGATAAGGGCGAGGACCAAGGCACAAGAAGTAAAAAACGGTTCCGGCTAGACCTATTAGCCGGAACCTTCCAGCCAATCCTACATCACCGGCGCGTGCAGCACATGAGAACATCACTGATATTCGGCATCGTCTCCACCTTGTTCGGAATCGTCTCCCTCACGGCCGCCATCGGACACAATGCCATCACCGCCGGGGGCTTCGGTCTGGCCGCGGGACTGTTCGGTCTAGCGGCAGGGATCATCAACGGCGGGGGCGACGAGGAATGACCGTGCGATACCTGAGCATGACCGATGTGGCCAAACGCATAGGTGTCACCAAAGGCGCTCTCGCCCGCTACCGTCTGCCACCCCCGGATGTGACCGTGGGGAACGCCCGCGGTTGGCTTCCCTCGACGATCGACGAGTGGAACGCCAACCGGCCCGGACATGGTGGAAGGCCGCGCAGGAAACACGACCAGTAGTGGCTTGGGCGGGATTCGAGCCCGCGGGCCAGTGTCTAGATGCTGTTTGCTGGTCACCGCGCCATCTCGGCGGGGTCCTTTAGTCCTCTCAGGCACGCAAGCCGTGGCGGGCGGAGCACATTCGCGACTGGTTTGGACCCGGTTGCGCCCGATCGGGGAGCCGCCCATGGAGAAACGACCGCGTCACGCCGATGGGGTGTGGTTGCGGTCGTTGTTCGATCATTCCCGTTGCATGGTAATGACCAATCTAGTAACAGTATCGACGACAGTTGCGGGTTTTGTCAAATCGGCTTGCCTGCATCAATCTGCATCACTCCGTCACAGGCGCGCTATCGGCTGCGCCGCGCCTTGTCGTATCCGGCGCGGCGCGTGTGCGCCTCCCATATGTCCCAGATCAGGTAGACGGGCGCGTTCCCGTCGTGGCCGATGGGGGTGATGATGCCGCGCTGTCCCCATTTCTTGATGGTGTCGGCCTTGATGCTGATGCCCCACGGTTCGAGGAGTCGTGACAGTTGGGCGGGTGTGCCCTTCACGCCGCTGACGCGCAGTCTGAGCATGTCCAGCTGGTGGATGTCCTTGATGCGGTATTCGCCGCCGCATGCGGGGCATGGGATCCAGCCGCCGGCGATCTCCTGCTCGTCGGCGCGCAGCTCGGTCGCGCATGCGGGGCACCAGCCGACCATGCGCACGTCGTCATGGTCGCGCTGCTCCGTCTGCATGATCGTCGCATTGCGTTGTGTGCATAGGACGTATGTTGGTTTGGCGTTGTGTGCATGGGACGTATATATGCGGGTCTGAACTGTGCGTCTCATGTACGTTGCATGCACACGATCGCGTAATTGTACGTTCCATGCACACAACGAGCGGGGCCTTATGTACGTTGCATGCACACGATCAGTAGCATGAGGCGGCCGACTGCATGTCATGGCACGTCGCAACGTACGTTCCATGCACACGATCATTACGACGGCATCACGACGGGGCGTCATATGGTGCCGATCGGCGTTCCACCGGAAGCCGATCACGCATCTGACACGCCTCAGATCTCCGTGGGCCGGGTCGCCGGGCATTCGCGGATCGCTGACGCACAAGGTACCAGCGATATGAGGAATCGATGCAAGCCGACGGCGTACAGCACGCATCGTGACGGGGCTCACGCTATGATGGTGAGGGTTTTTGAGGCCAGGACGTCAGCCGGTATGCGCACGGTCTGCGCAACGGCAGACAGTCAGACGGCAGGCCATTAGACGGCAGACGATCAGGCGGCAGACAATCAGGAAGAGGTCACATGTCATACGAGCATCCGAACCGGAACAACGAAACCATGCGTGATGTCGAGCGCGACATCATGAGCCGGCCTCCGGAGCACAACGTCACGAATCTGGATCTTGACCGGATGCGTCTCATGCTCGATCTGTTGGGGCATCCTGAGGATTCGTTCCGCGTCATCCACGTCACCGGCACCAACGGCAAGGGGTCCACGGCGCGCATGGCCGAGGCGATATGCCGCGCCTACGGCATGCGCACGGGCCTGTACACGTCGCCGCATCTGGAACGGATCAACGAGCGCATCGCCATCGACGGCCAGGAGCTGAGCGACGACGACTTCATCGACATCTGGGATCAGGTCAGGGATCTCGTCGATCTTGTCGACGCGAAGATGAGCGAGCAGGGCAAGCCTCGCATGAGCTTCTTCGAGGTGCTCACCGCGATGGCGATCTGGAAGTTCGCCGACGCCCCCGTGGACGTCGCCATCGTCGAGGTCGGCATGGGCGGACTGACGGATGCCACCAACGTGCTTGACGCGGATGCCGCGATCATCGGACCGATCGACATGGACCACATGCAGTGGCTTGGCGACACGGTCGAGGCGATCGCCGAACAGAAGGCCGGCATCATCAAGCCGGACTGCACCGCGATCATCGGCCGACAGCCCCACGCGGAACGCGTCATGCCGATTCTGGAGGACGCCTGCCGGCGCAACCATGCGACGCTGATTCGCGACGGCGAGCAGATGGAGGTCGTCTCGCGCATGCCGGCGGTCGGCGGGCAGATCGCCACGCTGCGCACGCCATTGGGCACGTATGAGGACGTGCCGATCGCCAAGTTCGGCGAGCATCAGGCGCACAACGCGCTTGCCGCGCTTGCGGCCGCAGAGGTCGTCATTCCCGTCAACGGGCCGCTTGACGGGGATCTGGTCGCCGAGGCCCTCGGCGGCGTCAAGGTCCCCGGTCGCATCGAGCAGGTGCGCAATTCACCGACGATCATCATCGACGGCGGACACAACGTGAACGCCGCACAGGCGCTGCGAGCCGCCATCGAGGAAAGCTACGACTTCCAGCAGCTCGTCGGCGTCGTCGCCATGATGGCCGACAAGCAGGTCGAGGAGTATCTCGGCGTGCTGGAACCATTGCTGAGCCATGTGGTGGTGACCGAAAACTCGTGGAGGGAACGCGTCATGCCCGCCGAACAGCTCGAACGGATCGCAGTCCGCGTGTTCGGACGCGACCGTGTGAGCCGCGTCGACGATCTGCCTGATGCGATCCAGACCGCCGTGAACATGGTCGACGAGGCCGACGACATGGGCATCGGCTATGGGCATGGTGTGCTTATCTGCGGCAGCTTCGTGACCGCAGGGGATGCGCGCATGCTGCTGAAGACCCGGATGAATCCGGATCTGGCCAAGCCGAAGAACGAACGCATCGAACCGAACCTCGACCTTGCCGCGAATGCCGGAAATGCCGCGAATGATGGCGACACCGGCACTGCGGACGCCGACAACGCCGGTAACGACGACAGCGCCGACGATGCCGCCGAAGCCGATTTCGAAACCGATGCCAACCCCGACTTCGACACGGACGACTTCGGCGACTTCGGACTTGGGCAGCTGGCCCGCACGGCCCAGTCCCAGGTCCAGGACCAGGAGGACGCCGCGAAGCAGGCATCGTCAGGCGAATGACCGACGGATGACGGACGGCGATAGGGCATGTATCTCAAGGAACTCACGCTCAAGGGCTTCAAATCGTTCGCATCGGCCACCACGCTGCGGTTCGAGCCGGGCATCACCGCGGTCGTGGGGCCGAACGGCTCCGGCAAGTCGAACATCGTCGACGCGCTGACCTGGGTCATGGGCGAGCAGGGCGCAAAGAACCTGCGCGGCACCTCGATGGAGGACGTGATCTTCGCCGGAACGTCGTCACGCCCGCCGCTCGGACGCGCGCAGGTGACGCTCACCATCGACAACGCCGACCACACGCTCGACATCGACTACACGGAAGTCACCATATCGCGAACGATCTTTCGCAACGGCGGTTCGGAATATGCGATCAACGGAACGCCATGCCGTCTGCTCGACATCCAGGAGCTGCTGAGCGACACCGGCCTCGGTCAGCAGATGCACGTCATCGTCGGACAGGGACGACTCGACTCCATTCTCAAAGCCGATCCGAGCGGGCACCGCGCGTTCATCGAAGAGGCCGCCGGCATCCTCAAACATCGCAAACGCAAGGAGCGCGCGCTGCGCAAGCTCGCCAACACGCAAACCAATCTCAGCCGCATCGACGACCTGCTGCACGAGATGCATCGGCGGCTCGGGCCTCTCGGCCGTCAGGCGCGCATCTCCAGACGAGCGGACGGCATCCAAACCGTGCTGCGTGACGCCCAGGCACGCATTCTCGCCGACGATGCCACCCGATGCGCCGGCCGTCGCGACGCCGTGCGAGCTGATCTGACCGAAGTGCGCGGCAGACTCGCCCAGGTGCAGCATGACCTTGCCCAGGTGCGCGTGCGCATCGAACAGGGCGAGGCGGTCAGTGCCGAATCCAGTCCGGCGATCACCCGCATCAACCAGACCTGGCATGAGCTATCCCGGCTTGTGGACCGATTCGACACGCTCGCATCGCTCGCCGGGGAACGGTCGCGTTCCGCGCTCGATCAGATGGTCACCGCAACCGGCGACGATCCCGCGCTGCTGAACGCGCGAGCCGACGAACTCGCCGCGCAGGAGCGCCAGGCGCGCGCCGCGGTGGACGAGGCGCGACTCGCCCTCGACCACACCGTCGAACGCCGCGCCGACGACGAGCGACGGCTCGCCTCCGTGCGCCAGACCCTCACCGAACTACGGCGCACCACGCAGGAACGCGACGCGAAGATCGCAGGGCTTCGCGAATCGATAGCGCGGGCCGAATCCTCCGTGCAGCTCGCCGAAACACGAGAACGGGACCTGACCGCACAGCGCGACGGACTGATCGCACAGCGCGACGAGGCGATCAAGCAGCGGGACGAACTCGTCGGCCGCGCTCGGCAGGAGGATTCCGATGACGGCACGGCCGCCTTGGATGCGGCCCGCAGTGCGCTCGCAGGCAAGGCGGACGCGCTCAACGCGCTTGAAACAAAGCTCAGAGAGCTGGATGGACGCGTCATCTCGCTCAAGGCCAAGGCTGATGCGCTCGCCGACACGCTGGACAGCCGCAGTGCGACGGATGCGCTGGAACATGCGGATGGCATCGATGTGCTGGGCCGTCTCGCCGACTACATCCAGATCAGCGAGGGATGGGAGGAGCCCGTCGCCCACGCGCTCGGCGAATTCGCCGGAGCCGTCGTGGTGGGCGGGATCGATGACGTGACGCGCGCGCTCACGCAGGCGCGCGAAGAGCGTCTGGGACGCGCGGTGGCGCTTGCTGCCTTCGGCGGCGCTGCGGATGCTGCTGCCGTGCTGCAATCCGGTGCCGCTGTCCGCCCGGCATCGGCATTCGTCCATGTCAATCCGCGCCGATCCTCCGATCCGCACGCGCAGGCCGTGGCCGAGGCCGTTCGCGCACTGCTCGCGGATGTCGCCGCAGTGGATTCGCTGGCCGAGGCGGTCGCCCTGATGAGCGACACTCAGGGCGATGCCGCCGCCACGACCGCATCGCGGTGGCGCATCGCCGTCACCCGCGACGGGGAACTCGTCAATCGGGTCGGCGCGTCGGGCGGCTCCGCTCCCGCGACCAGCGATCTCGCGTTGGCGGCACGGCGAGACAGGGCGTTGTCCGACATGGAGACGCTTGACGCCGGTCGCGCACAGCTCGAATCACGGATCGCCCGTGCGCGAGGCGAACGCGATCAGGCCAGACTGGCCGTCGACCAGGCATCGACCAGATGCACGGAAATCCGCGTCAAAGCCAAGCAGACGAAGACGGCGATCACATCAGCCGACGGTCGCATCGCCGCATTGGAACGGCAGATCGCCGCAATGGGCACGAAAATCAGCGCCGTAGCCGACGAACGGGCAACCCACCAGCGCAAAACCGACGAGCTGAAACAGGCACTTGACGCCGTGAACACGGCACAGGGGCCCGATGTCGATTCGGACGAGCTCTCCGCACGGCAACGCGAACTGGAATCCTCGCTGGGCGATGCCCGAGAGCGTGAGATCAAGGCCAGTGTCGCGTGGAACGAGGCCAAGCGCAAAGCCGAATCCCTCACCCGGCAGATCGGACTGCTCCGCGATCAGGCCGACGAGGCGACGAAGCGCCGCGCACGCATCGCCGAGCTCAACGAACAGCGGCAGCGCGAATCCGAACGGCTGCAGCGCATTGCATCCGACGCACGCGCCATCTGCGCCATCGTGCGACGCTATGCGGACGATGCCGCGACCAGACGCGACCGATTGCAGCAGTCGGCTTCAAGCAACGATCTCAAACTCAAGGAGCTTCGCGAGCAGCGCAACGCGATCGAACCGAAGGTCAACGAGCTGAACTCCCGCGAACACGCCCTCGACGTGGAACGCGAGCGACTCGCCGCCGAATACGGACAGATCACCCAGAAGATCAGCGATGCGCTCGGCATGACCATCGACGAGACGGTGCGCGACTACGGCCCCGATCGCAGGGTGCCGGTGCTTGACGACGACGGCCGGCCTGTGCCGATCGAGGAACGCGGCACTGATCATGGTGATGGGGAAGCGTCCGGCGACGGCAATCGCGGCGATGGCGGCGACGGCGATGGCGGCGACGGCGATGGCGGGATTGCCGGCAATGGGCATGGCAATGGTGACGATGCGAACGCCTACCAGAGCGTGCCGTATGTGCGTGCCGAGCAGATCAAACGACTCGACAAGGCCAAGCGCGATCTCGCCGCGCTCGGCAAGGTCAATCCTCTGGCAGCAGAGGAATACGAGGCATTGGAGGAGCGCAACCGCTACCTCAACGAGCAGCGCGACGACGTGGCGAAGTCCCGCGACGATCTGATGACGCTCATCCGAGATCTCGACCGGACGATGATCGACGTGTTCCGCAAGGCGTTCGACGACACCGCAGCCGCGTTCGAGACCATGTTCACCACGCTGTTCCCCGGCGGCACCGGTCGTCTGCGACTGGAGAACCCCGACGACATGCTCGCCACCGGAGTGATCGTCGAGGCGAGCCCCGCGGGCAAGCGCGTGAAGCAGCTCAGCCTGCTTTCGGGCGGGGAGCGGTCGCTGACCGCGCTCGCGCTGCTGTTCGCCATCTTCACCGCGCGCCCAAGCCCGTTCTATGTGATGGACGAGGTGGAGGCCGCGCTCGACGACGTCAATCTCACACGCCTGCTCAACGCGTTCAACAAACTGCGCGAGCATGCGCAGCTCATTGTCATCACGCATCAGCAGCGCACCATGTCGATCGCTGACGCGCTCTATGGGGTGACGATGCGTGCCGACGGCGTGACCGCCGTCGTCTCGCAGCGGTTGTCGGGTTCGTCGGGTGGCGCTGCTGATGCGCTTCGCGGGCGCTGATGGCGCGCCCGCTCACCTCGCCTACGTACAGTCCGCTGGACTGTACGTTTCACGGCTCGGCAGCAGCGCACCATGTCGATCGCTGACGCGCTCTATGGGGTGACGATGCGTGCCGACGGCGTGACCGCCGTCGTCTCGCAGCGGTTGTCTGGCTCGTCGGGTGGCGCTGCTGATGCGCTTCGC
>NZ_RQSP01000021.1:10275-10405 GCF_009078285.1 Bifidobacterium jacchi | reverse complement strand
CTGATGCGCTTCGCGGGCGCTGATGGCGCGCCCGCTCACCCCGCCTACGTACAGTCCGCTGGACTGTACGTTTCACGGCTCGGCAGCAGCGCACCATGTCGATCGCTGACGCGCTCTATGGGGTGACGAT
>NZ_RQSP01000021.1:0-10240 GCF_009078285.1 Bifidobacterium jacchi | reverse complement strand
TGCGTGCCGACGGCGTGACCGCCGTCGTCTCGCAGCGGTTGTCTGGCTCGTCGGGTGGCGCTGCTGATGCGCTTCGCGGGCGCTGATGGTGCGCCCGCACACCCCGCCTACGTACAGTCCGCCTACGTACACCCCGCCTACGTACTGTCCGCTGAACTACCAGTTCGCCAACTACCTGCGCACGGCGTGACGAAGTTTCTGGGCGAGCCGCAGCGCGCCGTAGAACGCGCGCCGGACCGGCACGTCGCGACCGGGAGCCACCGGCGTGATCTCCTCGGTGAACTTGGTCTTGAACTCGTTGAGTCCCTTGAGCGACGGCGCGAAATCCGAGCCGATGCCCATCAGATCGTATTCGGTGACGCCCTGCGAGCCAAGCATGCAGCATTCGGAATACAGCAGCTTGTCGGTGACATGCATGCGCATCACCTCGGAACGCATGCCCGCATAGTAGCGCACCGCATGAGTGCCGTTGACCGTGACGATCGACCATGCCACCACACGATCGTCGATGCGCGCGGCGAACACGCGGCAATGGTCGGCGCCCAGCGCCTTGATCATATCCGCATAGTCGCCGATTGGCGCCGGCGTGAACCCGTCGCGTTTGCCGGTCTCGACCATCACATCGTAGTATTCGGAGAAATCAGCCAGTGCGCGACTCGTCTCATCCGCGCACTCCGCCGGGCATTCGCGCAGCGATTTGCGCACGTCACGCCGACCACGGCGCTTCATGCGCGCAAGGATCGCGTCGTCGCCTCCGGTCACGTCGATCACCACGGTGGCGTCGTAGGGCACTGTCGACAGCACCGGATACGACCCGTCGGCGAACCAGGTGTCGATGCGCAGGAACACGATGCCATGATCCCTTGCATGCACGGCCTTGCGCAGCTCCTGCACGACCTGCTGCTCCGTGGCCTCGTCGGGCTTGTCGATCCAGGTCGGCCCATGCAGCGACCGCAGATAGTGGTATCCGTGGGTCTGATAGTCGATCAGCGAGATGAACGCGGCCGGTTTGCCGTCACGGCGGATGATGTACGCGCCCCACGGGCGGCGTCCGGGAATGTCGGCCTGATACCGCGCCCAGATGGCGGTCTGTTCGATGGGCAGCGTGACTCCCGCGGCGGATGCCTCGGCCTCCAGCCGTTCGCAATCGGTGTTCTCAAGGGTGATCTTCAATGTCGTCTCCTGTACGATTCGTGTCGTATCGACTATACGCCCTACTCGGCCTTCCCGACGCTGGCCTGAGTGGCTGAGTCCTGAGTGACTGAGGGCTGTGCGTCTGAGGGTTGTGCTGAGTCCGACCGCTGCTGTGCGCCGCCCGCCGCAGGGGCGAACATGCGCTCGACGATATGGTCGTCGCCCTCGAACGGCACGTGGCGATGGTGGTCCTTGATCCAGCGTTCGTCGCCCTTGCCGATGATGAGGATGATGTTGAATCGGTCGGAGTGGGCGCGCGCGTCGTAGATCGCGTTGGTCACGGCGGTCGGCCGGTCGGAGATCACCGTGGAGGTGACGCCGGGCGCGGTCACGTATCCCTGCATCTGCATGCAGATGTCGATGAACGGCTCGGTGTCGGTGTCCTCGGCGGTGAAGATGAAGTTGTGGATGCGCTGCTGCGCCGCCTCGACGATCTCGCGACGGCGGTCGTATGCCTTGTTGCCGGCCGATCCGGTGACCAGCGTGATGCGCGGATCGCGTGCGCCGTACCGTTCGTTCACATAGTCGAGCAGCGCGGTCACGGAGGCGTAGTTGTGCGCATAGTCCACGATCGCGATGGTGTTCGACTGCGGGTCGCGGAACTGCTCCATGCGGCCGGCGATGCGCACCGGCTCCATCGCATGCAGTGCGGCGGTCTCGTCGAGCCGCACGCCGGCGGCCTGTGCGATGGCGATGGCGGCGGCCGCGTTGAGATAGTTGAAGTCGCCGTCGATGGCAAGATGGTAGTCGCCCAGATCGGTGCCGTCGACCGCGATATGGTAGGCCTCATGGGCCGCATCCGAGGGCCACGCGACCACGTCTGCCGGCGTGCCGGAGCTCCGGCCGGCGTTGTGCAGGGCGAACGAGGTCGCCGTGATGCCGTGCGCGGCGGCATCCTGTCGGATCAGATCGACATGGCTCATGTCGGCTCCGTAGACAAGGGCACGCGCGTTGGCGATGATCTGCCGCTTGCAGTACAGGTAGTCTTCGAACGTGGGGTGCTCGATCTCGCTGATGTGGTCGGGGCTGATGTTGAGGAACGCGGCCACGTCGAAGGTCAGCCCGTAGACGCGCTCGACCTTGTAGGCCTGCGAGGAGACCTCCATGACCAGATAGCGCATGCCGTTGTCGACGGCGGCCCGCATCATGCGGAACGCGTCAAGGCTTTCCGGCGTGGTCAGATCGGATTCGACGTAGGTGTGGCCGTCAAGACAGTTGTCGACCGAGGAGAACAACGCGCAGCGGCCGTCGCAATGGGCGTTGAGCACCGCCTGGGTGAAGTAGGATGTAGTGGTCTTGCCCTTGGTTCCGGTGATGCCCACCACGGTGAGCTCATCCTGGGGGCGGCCGAAGAATTCGGCGGACAGCAGACTCATCGCGCGACGCACATCGTTGACGATCAGTCCGGTCGCGCCGGTCGTCTGCGAGAAGTCGGTCTCGGCCACGTAGGCGGACAGTCCCTTCCCGTCGATGCCGTCGAGATAGTCGGCGCGGAAGTTGCCTTTGCAGAACAGCAGCGATCCGGGCTTCACCGTGCGCGTGTCATAGGTGACGTCGGCGAACGGGCGGTCATGGCCCTCGATCTGCGTCGCGTCGAGCGTCCAGCGTTCGGGCGTGATGATCTCACGCAGCAGATGGTGATCGGTGAGCAGGCGCGTTGCGCTCTGAAGTGTCAAAGTCATGGAGTCAGCCTTTCCTCAAGCATTGCCGCAGGCCATTGTACCTGTATCCAGGGGGTGCGCAGGCTCGTCGGCGCGGATGTACCTCGACTCATTACAATGGGGAATCGTGACGAATGCGCAGGGTGAGAAGGCGGGAGCGGCGACTGGTGCGGCTGGCGAGACCACCGCGGCGAAGAGGGAGCGCTTCGAGCGGCTCGCCATGCCGGCGGTCGACGCGCTCTACCGTCAGGCGATGAAGCTGACCAACAACACCGAGGACGCGCAGGATCTGGTGCAGGACACCTTCGAACGCGGATTCAAGGCCTTCGACTCGTTCCAGGCGGGATCGAACTTCGAGGCGTGGATGACCACGATCGAACGCAACGCCTACTTCAACCAGTACGCGAAGGCCAAGCGCCGCCCGCAGCGGGCCAACGATTCGACCGGCGAATACGACGACTGGGACATCTACGACGCGGCGGAGCACTCGTCGGAGGGACTCAAATCCGCCGAGGACGAGTATCTGGACACGTTCGCGCCCGAGGAGATCATGAAGGCGCTCGCGCGGCTGTCCCCGGAGCGCCGGCAGGTGTTCATCGACACGGTGATCGACGGCAAGACCTACCAGCAGGTGGCCGACGAGCAGGGGGTGAAGATCGGCACGGTGATGAGTCGCCTCAATCGCGCCCGCACGCAGCTCAAACGGGATCTGGCGGCGTACGCGCGCGAGCGCGGCTATGGCGAGACGAAGCCGGCGGCCGAATCGAGCCCATCCGGTTCACTATCCGCGAAGCGCCGGAAATCCGGCGATAATGGGGGTAGGAACAATCAGGGAAAGGAGCGGTCTTGAGTGGATATATGGAACGCCACAGTCACATCGCAGTGACAGGCACGACCGCTGACGGTTCCATCGTGCATACGGATGTCGAGGTCGTGACCGGTATCATGCAGACGCATCAGGCGGATGCGCGCGTCGAGGCGCAGTCCGCCTGCGAGTCGCAGTCGCAGGGGCGGCAGCAGATGCAGGGGCGGCAGCAGGACGGCACCTGTTTCGATCCCGACCGCTGCGACGCGAGGGAGCGTGCACTCATCATGGCGATGCGTGCCTATCTGCGGCCGCAGGTCGCGCCGGAATGCCTGATGCGCCGGCTGCGGGAGACTCTGGACCACTGCTGTCGGGATTCCCGGCACGGTGACGAGTGAGTGACCGGATGCGGCACGGCTGACTGAGTTCGGCGGCATGGGACAGGCGGATCATTCTGCCGAACCCATGCCGGCGGTTCAGCGCGTCTGCGCGGTTGCGTTCGTCGCGGTCTCGTTCGTGAGCGGCGTCTTGCGTGTCATCTTGGCTGATGCTGATGTCGATGTCTTGATTGGCGTCTGCGCGGGTGCCGTCGCCTTGACCGCCGCCGCGGATGATCGGGTCATCGGCAGCGGCATCTCGCCGCCTCCCCATACCGGCACCGTGTCGATGATCGGATCATTGGTCTCAAGGCCGAACCATTCGACGGGTCTGCTGATCGTGCGCTTGACCCACTGATAGACGCGCAGCAGCGTGCGATCCGATTCGGGCAGTTTGGATTCCGGGCTGACGACGCGATGCATGAGCACATAGCGCACATCGCCCAGACCGAGGCGCTCGCTGCGCGTCGCCAGCTTCGGCCATCGTGGCTCGATGCGGTCGATCTCGCCGGAGCCGAGCATCTCCGTCATGATCGTGCGCATGTACTGCTGCAGATAGAACTGCGGTTCCTTGTATCCGAGGATGATGACGATCCGGTGCAGACCGGTGCCGTAGGAGGTCGACTTCCACGTGCGCTCGTACGGGCGCTCCGATTGGATGACGGTGACCACCCAGTAGACGTGCGCGCGGCGGTGGATCATGCTCACCGCCACATCCTTCTCGACCTCGCGCATATTCGGATCGGGGGTCAGATACACCAGATTGTCGGCGACCAGATCGCGCCGCTTGTTCGCCGTGCTCACGGCGAGGATATGCGCCAGATCGTCGGCGGGAACGTGCCCCTGCTCTGCCGCCTCCAGACGACTGCCGCGGGAGCAGACCATGAACAGGGCGAACACCAGCGTCCATACCAGCACGGTGATGTATCCGCCTTCCATGAACTTGGCGGCCGCAGCGGAAAGAAACAGCATCTCCACCGCCACGAACAACGTGCACATGACCACTGCGGTCACGCGACGGCCGCGCACATGCCACAGAAACTCGAACAGCAGGATGCTCACCATGAGCATGGCGATCGTCAGCGCCAGACCATAGGCGGCCTCCATCGCGGAGGAGGAGCGGAAGTACAGTACGATCAGCACCGTGCATACCGCCAGCGTGACGCATGCGGAGGGAATGTAGATCTGCCCTTTGTTGACGCCCGGATACCGCATGTTGAGCCGGGGCATCCACCCGAGGCCGTCCGCCGAGGCGGTCAGCGTGAACGCGCCTGATATCAGCGCCTGCGAGGCGATCACTCCGGCCATCAGCGCCAGCAGCACGCCGAGCGGGCGGATCTGCTCGGGGATGATCTGGAAGAACGGGGCGCCGTCGTCGGCTTGGATGGCGTGGCCGTGCAGCATCCATGCGCCCTGCCCGAAATAGGAGAGGATCAGCATGACGTTGACCAGCGGCCAGCTTGCGCGGATGTTCGCGCGGCCCACATGGCCCATGTCCGAATAGAGCGCTTCGGCGCCGGTCAGCGAGAGGAAGACGCTGCCCATCAGCGCCACGCCCACCTTGTTCTCGTTCGAGAACAGGAATCGGATGCCGACGGTCGGGTCGAGCGCCTCCAGCACGGTCCAGTCGGAGGCGATGTTCGCCGCCCCGACCACACCGATGAACACGAACCAGACGGTCATGATCGGGCCGAACAGCGAGCCGAGCCGGTTCGTGCCCGCATGCTGGATGAGAAACAGCATGATGATGATCGCGATCGACAGCATGATCGCCAGTTCCTGCGACCAATGCGGGCTTGAGCCGATCGCGGGGATCGATGCCAGACCCTCCACGGCCGACGTGATCGAAACCGCGGGTGTGAACACGCTGTCGGCGAGAAACGCCGCCGCGCCGATCATCGCGATCAGGGCCGCCGGTCGCCAGTATCGGCGTACCGCCGCGAACAGTGCGAATACGCCGCCTTCGCCGTCGTTGTCGGCGCTCATTGCCACCCATACGTATTTGATGGTGACCACCAGCAGCATGAACCAGAACACCAGCGAGAGCGAGCCAAGTGTCTGGAACCGGCTGAGCGAGCCGCCTTGAGCGAGCATCAGGGCCTTCGGCGCGTAGATCGGGCTCGTTCCCAGATCGCCGTAGACGATGCCCACGGCGATGAGCATGCCCGCCGGTGAGGGGCGCTGCGTCGCCTTCTCACCGCCTGTCCGGCGTCGTCTTGTGCGTTTGAATCGTTGCCATCCCGTCATGCGTTCCCCCGGTATGCGACTCGATGTGACTGGCTGTGCGGATTGCAACGCATTGGCGCATCGCAATCCCGCCTGTACATGCAGTGCCTGGCGCGCCCGTTTTGCGCATTGAGCGCGCGTTCCCTCTCACATTGTAGTGCGCACCGCGGTCGGGGCGTTGGTTCGTGTAGCGGGTATGCGCGGTGGAGGTGCGTGGCTGGTATGCGCGGTGGAGGGGTGGATGTATGTGACGGGTGCGATCATGCGCGTGAATGCAGGCGAATATGCGAAAGACCCCGGGGAAGCATGTTCCTCGGGGTCTTTCTGGCGTTGTTCACGCAACCTGAATCAGGCAAGGATCAGGTATTGGGGCGCTTGCCGTGGTTGGCGGCCTTCTTGCGACGATCCCTGCGCTTGCGTCCGCGCATGCCCATAATGGACTCCTTTACTGAAGATTAATAGGCCTTGGGCATTATCGCACAACCTCATGACGATGGCAACACGCTGCCCGTCGTAAGGTTGCGCGGATGCACTGCCGGCGGCATGCGGCCGGCGCCGTGCCATGTCAGCGGCGCGTCACCTCGTAGCGCACCACGCTGGTGACCGTTTCGCCCGGGGCTATCGACACCAGGTGGTCGCCGGTGCGGAAGGCGTTGGCTGGGGCGGTCATCGGCTCCACTGCGATGCCATACGGGTGCTCCGCCAGCGGTGCTCCGGTCGCGGTGTAGCACTGCCATGCGTTGATCGTCTCGTCGCCGATCAGTCGCACCTCGATGCCGTCCGGGCGCGTGAACACGGTGGTCGTGGTGCCGTCGGCGGCCCGGTTGACGTCGAGCCACGCATCATCGAAGGAACGCCCCTGCAGCGTCGGCCCCTCGCGCAGATCAGTCGGTCCCGATACCGGTTCGACGCCGGTCGGAATCAGTCCGGCATCGACGACGACATGCTGGTTCGCATCGATCTTCAGATGGCAGGCGGCCGAATCGGCGTCGCGTTCCTCGCTCGTCGCGCCATGCCGGCCGTTCGCCAGCCACGGATGCAGGCCAAGCGCCCACGGCGCAGGCTCGTCGCCGCCGTTGAACGCGCTCACGGTCACGGTCATGCCCTTCTCGCCGAGCTCATAGGTGGCGGTCAGCGTCACATCGAAAGGATATCCGTCGAGATTCGGGAAACGCAGCGACTGGGTGACCGCATGCTCGGTGAGTGATTCGAGACGCCACATATAGTGGTAGGCGTAGCCGTGGTTCGCGTTGTGGCGGGGTGCCGGGTGGCATTCATTGACCGGGGCGCAGTAGTGGCGGCCATTGAAGTCGTATTCGCCGTCCTTGATGCGATTCGGCCACGGTGCGAGAATGTAGCCGTTGCACGTGGGGGTCAGATCGTCGGGGCCGAATGGGCAGAAGATCTCGTCGTCGCCGTAGTCGAAACGGCGAATCTTCGCTCCCAGCTCGCAGACGACGGCGCTGAAGTCGCCATAGTGGATCGAATACTGGTTGCCGGTTCGCGGCTGTCTTGTCGTCATATGCTCATCTCTCCATGCTGTCGCTGCAATGCGCGCAGCTTAATGTCGTTGCCGCCTGTGCTCCGCGGCCCGGCAACGGCTGTCACCGGTCACACGTTAGTGTAGTCGCAGTGACGGTCGTTGTCATGATGCGCGCCGCATGTCGTGCACGTTTGGCGCAAGGATGTCGTCCGCTTGGCCGGATGCGTCCGTGCCGACGCTAAAGTGGGATGCGTTGCCTCCGCTGCGTTGCCTCCGCTGCGGTGCCGTGAATGGGACCGTTCCCGCATGTGTGCATCGGTGGAGGCGGCATCGGCGACGATCGCTGCCGTGCTGCTGACGATTGCGGCGGCACCACGGTGCCATGCACTGATATGCACAGTCGTTGAGCGATCGGCAGTCGTTGAGCGATCGGCAGTCGCTGAACGATCGGCAGTCGCTGAGCGACCGGCAGTCGTTGAACGGATGGATGATGAATACGCTACGAAAGGTGGTCTGATGGCGGCGAAACGAATCGTACTGGCTGATCCGCGCGGCTTCTGCGCCGGTGTGGATCGGGCGATCCTGACGGTGCAGACGATCCTCAAGGCTGCCGGAGCGCCTCGCGAGGACGGATTACCGCCGGTGTACGTGCGTCGTCAGATCGTCCACAATAGGCATGTCGTCGAGGAACTCGCCTCGGCTGGTGCCGTATTTGTGCAGGAGCTCGCCGAGATTCCGGATGCTGCGGCCCAGGCCGGCATCCCGATCGTGTTCTCCGCTCACGGCGTCTCGCCGTCCGTCAAAGCGGAGGCCGCCGCGCGAGGCATGCATGTCGTGGACGCCACCTGCCCGCTGGTGAGCAAGGTGCATCGCGAGGTGCTGCGATTCGTACGCGAAGGCTACGAGATCGTCTACATCGGGCATCGAGGCCACGACGAGGCGGTCGGTGTGGTAGGGGAGAGCCCTGAGCATGTGCATCTGATCGAGCATGCCGACGATGTGGATGCACTGGATTTTGCGCCGGAGACGAAACTCGTGCTGCTCAGTCAGACCACATTGAGCATTGATGAGACGGCCGGTACGATCGCCGCATTGAAGGCGCGCTTTCCTTGGATCAAGGAGCCGCCCAGCTCGGATATCTGCTACGCGACCTCGAATCGGCAGGCTGCGGTCAAGCTGATCGCCGAGCAGTCCGATTGCGTGGTGATCGTCGGCTCGGCGAATTCCTCGAATTCGGTGCGTCTGATGGAGGTTGCGCAGGACGCGCTCGATGGGCGTGGGTTCGCGCATCGCGTCGATGATGCGGGGGAGATGGACCCGGCGTGGTTCGATGCAGTGAGCGCGGTCGGTGTCTCTTCAGGTGCTTCCGTGCCCGACGAGCTTGTCGCCGGTGTGATCGAACGGTTGCGCGGGTTGGGATTCACCGACGTGTCCACGGTTGAGACGATCAAGGAGAATATGCATTTTGTGCTTCCGGCGGAACTCCGCCGGAAGCCTTCGCGAGCCTGACCAGGCTCGCTCACTTCGCCTACAGAGAGTCCGCTGGACTCTCTGTGTGACGGCTTAGCCCGCGGAACTCCGCCGGAAGCCTTCGCGAGCCTGACCAGGCTCGCTCACTTCGCCTACAGAGAGTCCGCTGGACTCTCTGTGTGACGGCTCAGCCCGCGGAGCTTCGCGGTCGGCATTCACCAGGTGCCGATGGGAGCGGCTACGGCGCCAAGCACCTGAAGAAGATCTGATGGTGCGATGCCGATCGAAAAGCCGCGTTTGCCTCCGGAGAGCAGAATGCGATCGTATTGCATCGCAGACTCATCAAGCACGGTCTTATGATGCACCTTCTGACCGAGCGGCGAGATGCCGCCGACCACATAGCCGGATTCGCGCATGGCGACCTTCGGATCTGCCATCACGGCCTTCTTCGCGCCGACCGCGGCAGCCAGCGCCTTCAGATCCATGTGCCCGCTGACCGGCACCACGCCCACCACGCGCTCGGAACCAGTGTCCGCCATCAGCGTCTTGAACACCTGATGCTCGTCAAACCCGAGTTTTCTGGCCGCTTCTACGCCGTAGCCGTCGTCCATGTGGTCGTTGGAATGCTCGTATTCATAGGTCTCGAACGGCACGCCTGCCTGTTCAAGCTGCACGGTCGCCGGCGTCGAGCCCTTGCCCTTGTCGTTCTTGGATTTCCTGCTCATATCGCCCCATCATAGCCCTTGTCGTGGCAGTCGGTTCTCGCGATGCCTGTTGCCCGGGCTGCCGCGAAGCGAACGGCGGCGCCGTTCGTAGGCAACGTGCTCGATGGCAGTCGAGCCAGTGCGATGCGTGCCCAGCGGTCGGCAGTTGCGGCTGAGACTCCTCCATTGGCGCAAGTTTTTCTCGGAATCATCGGCCATTTCGAGATTCTCTTGCGCTGCGTTGGGCAGTTGCGCAAGGATTTTTCGGGATTTGCGTTGAGTTCGTAGAATCTTTGCACTAACAGGCCTTGTAGCGCAAG